>NZ_JBHYRS010000001.1:20580-693071 GCF_047974105.1 Mitsuokella apri | reverse complement strand
CTGTTCGCCCATTAAAGTGGTACGTGAGCTGGGTTCAGAACGTCGTGAGACAGTTCGGTCCATATCCATCGCGGGCGAAAGATACATGAGGGAGACTGCTCCTAGTACGAGAGGACCGGAGTGGACGGACCGCCGGTGTACCAGTTGTTTCGCCAGAAGCACAGCTGGGTAGCTGCGTCCGGAAGGGATAAACGCTGAAAGCATCTAAGCGTGAAGCCCGTCCCGAGATGAAGTATCTCATAGCGTAAGCTAGTAAGACACCTTGAAGAAGACAAGGTTGATAGGGTAGATGTGGAAGTCCTGCAAGGGATGAAGCTGACTACTACTAATATGTCGAGGGCTTAACTAGAAAAGCTAAAATGTCAGTGCAAAGAATTTCTTCTGTATAGTTTTGAGTGTGCATACACTCAGAAATAGAATATCCGGTGATGATGCCTGAATGGTTCCACCTGTTCCCATACCGAACACAGTAGTTAAGCATTCAGAGGCCGAAAGTACTTGTCTGGAGACGGACTGGGAGGATAGGAAGTTGCCGGTTAAGCAAGGGCTCCGCTGCGGCGGGGCTTTTTTCGTGTCAGGACTGCGCGTACGCACGTACGAAGGAATTCTTGTTATTTTTTATTTTTCTTAAAAAAGTTTTCGGATTTTCCTTGACAGAGTGCCTGAGTATCTGTATAATAATATCCTGTGAGTGATACACCAGAATACATACTTTAATTGCAGCAGTGAATTTGATGCTCACGTTTTGGTTCACTAGCTCAGTTGGCAGAGCACCTGACTTTTAATCAGGGTGTCCCGGGTTCGAATCCCGGGTGAGCCACCAATTATTGTTTTATGGCCCGGTAGTTTAGTTGGTTAGAATGCCGCCCTGTCACGGCGGAGGTCATGGGTTCAAGTCCCATTCGGGTCGCCAACTTGCCTCGGTAGCTCAGTCGGTAGAGCAGGGGACTGAAAATCCCCGTGTCAGTGGTTCGATTCCGCTCTGAGGCACCATTTGAGATTATGCCCGCTTCGCGGGCTTTTTTCGTATATGAATTTGTATATAGGAGAGCATTATTCTATTATGGAAGCTTTTTGGGCATCATTTCTTGTTGTTTTCCTGGCAGAGCTTGGCGACAAGACTCAGCTTATTGTCATGGCCTTTGCGGTCAAGTACAACTGGAAGTCCGTGTTCTTTGGCATGACATTGGGTATTTTTGTCGTGCATTCGCTGGCCGTGGCCGTGGGTTCGCTGGCAGGGGAGATTATTCCCGTGCATCTCATGACGGTCATTGCCTCGTGCCTCTTCATCGGTTTTGGCGTCTGGACGCTGCGCGGCGATGATGAGGAAGAAGAGGAAGAGCAGACGAAGCCCTCGCGCTTTGGCCCGCTCCTGACTGTGGCCATGACGTTTATCGTCGGTGAGATGGGCGACAAGACGCAGTTTGCTGCCATGACAATGGCGGCGCAGTACAATTCCTGGCTTCTCGTCCTGCTCGGCGCTGTCATCGGCATGGTGATCGCGGATAGTCTCGGCATTATTGCGGGGACTCTGCTGCATCGCAAATTGCCGGCACAGAAAATGCGCTATCTTTCGGCCGGGATCTTCCTGTTTTTCGGCTGTGCCGGCCTGCTCGAAGCCGCATTTTCTTGAGAGTCTTCCTCATACTTTTCCTTGAATTTTCCAGATTGTGTTGTATAATGAGGGTTAGTAAGAAGCATGGTCACAGGCCATGCTTTTGTAAACGATTTTTCGTATTCTAGCAGATTAGAAAGGAAGACTTGCAAGTATGGAACAGTTTTCGACGATGTTCTTGGAATTCATTGCTTCTTGGGGCTATTTCGCCATTGCGATCCTGATGGCAGCGGAAAATGCCTGCATTCCAATTCCAAGTGAACTCATCCTCGGCTTTGCAGGTTATCTGATTTTTTCCGACCAGCTGACTTTTACGGGGGCTCTGACAGCCGGTATGATCGGCGGTATGGCGGGCTCGATTTTTGCTTATCTCGTCGGTCACTACGGCGGCCGCACGTTCGTTGACCGCTATGGCCATTATTTCTTTATCAAGAAGTCACATGTCGATGTCGCGCAGAACTGGTTCGACAAATACGGCCTCAAGGCTGTATTCTTCAGCCGTATGCTGCCGGTCGTGCGCACGTTCATTTCGCTGCCGGCTGGTTTTGCCCATGTCGATATGAAGAAATTCCTGCTGCTGACGTTTGCCGGTGCACTGCCCTGGACGGCTCTGATTCTCTATGCCGGCATGATGCTCGGCGAAAGCTGGAAAATCCTCACGCAGATTGGTCATGAGGCCAGCATCGTCTTTGTCGCCGTCGCTGCTGTTGTCATCGGTGTGCTCTACATCCGCTACAGACGCAGAAAAAACGCGCAGGAAAGCATTGACGCGGACTGACAGCTGGTACGAGTCAAAATCATGATGTAAAAAAGCCATCTCCCATGAATGTTTGTGGGAGATGGCTTTTTCACGCGAATGCAGCGCGATATATTTTTAGCGCAGGAAGAAGAAAAGCGCCGGGAAGATGATGGGCAGGAAGGCCCCTGTCGTGATGACAAACGAAGAGACGGCAAGGTCCGTTGTGAGATGATAAAGTCTCGAGGTCAGTACGGCGTTGATGGCCGTCGGACAGAACGCGGAGATTAAAAGTGTTCCCTGTACGACTGGGTCGCTGACAAAGAAGTGAATGAGGATACCGAAAATCACCGGCGTGATCACGAAGCGCAGAAGCGTCAGTGAGCGAACCCTTTTGGCGTAGCGGCGGACCTGATGAAAATCGATGAGGAAGCCGACGGGCAGCATGGCAATCCACGCGGCGATGTGGACGAGTCCCTGAAAGACCGGTGCGAGCACAGCAGGACGCTCTATGCCAAAGGCATTCAGCAAAAGGCCTGCGGCCATGCCCACGAGGCTCAGCTGATTCCAGGAGAAGAACATATCGCAGAAACTGCGCAGCCGGTTCGTCTTGCGGATGGCATGGGTGTGTTTCATATAGCAGTACTGAGCCATCGGGAAAATGACGAGCACGAGCAGGATGTTCTGGCAGGTGCCGATGATCTGTGTGTAGGCGAAGCCCTGCTCATCGTAAAGGATGAAGGCACAGACGCCGCCGAGCGTGCCGATATTGGCGAGCATGGCACTCGCGATATAGGAGCCCCGGTCAAGCCAGCTCGGAAATTTGCGGATGAAGAGTGCCGTGCCAATCGCGCCAGGCAGAAGAATCAGCAGAAAGCCAAAAATCGGGACGATTACGAGACTCCAGGAAATCGGCAGGACCCAGAAACTCAGCACAGAGAGTACGGTGTAGATGCAGATGACATTGAAGCGGATGAGTTTGTTGATGGCTTCTCCCGAAACGAGGCTGCGCTGATGCAGGTAATAGCCGACGGCCAGCGGTGCGATGAGGTCGGTTAGCACGAAGAGCAGCCGCAGATTGGTGTTATCCATGAGATACCGGTCACTTCTTTCCAAAATTTATTGCATAAAACAGATAAAAGGGATATATTACTTATGCGTGCGGATGATTTCATCGTAACACTTTTACAGGTTGATGTAAATTGACAAGATTATCATAGTCACTTTCAAGATCGATAGCAGTAGTCTATAAATACCATAATAATAAAGGAAAGGAAGGGTATCCTTGCGCAATCTTCTGCTTGGCTCATTTTTTTTGTCACTGGCTGGCAGTATCTGGGGCGGTATGTTCATCGCGGTGCGTCTCTCGATTTTCACGATTCCACCCGTGCCGCTTGTCTGGATGCGCTATGGCACGGCTCTGCTGGCTTTGATTTTTCTGATGCTCGTGACGCATACGTCATGGCGTATTGAGCGGAAAGACTGGAAACTGCTGCTGGCTTCCGCCCTGACGGGACAGGTTGCTTCGATTGTCACGCAGGAAACGGGTACGATGCTGACCTCGGCGCAGACGGGCTCGGTCATCACGGCGGCGACACCTGCCTTTATGGTCGTTTTCGGCTGCGCTCTCCTGCAGGAAAAACTGACGGCCGGGCGCATCTTGTCCGTCGTGCTCGCGACAATTGGTGTGCTCTTTATCGTCTTTGACCCTGATAATTTTCAGGTCAACGCGCTTGGCGGACTTTCGCTGACCGTCGCAGCCCTTACGTGGGCCCTGATGTCGGTGCTCTTGAAATTCCTTTCCAAATACTCGGTCATCACCATCACGTTCTATTCCGTGCTCATCGCCTTCCTCGTCCTGACGCCATACGGAGCGTACTGGCTCGCGACGGCCGCCGACTACGAGGCCATGGCCGCACCGACAGTCTGGGGCTCCGTGCTCTACCTTGGCTTCATCTCGACGACGGCGGGCTTTTGCCTTTGGAATAAAGGCCTTCTTTATATGGATGCCTCACTTGCCGGCCTTTTCATGTTTTTCCAGCCGATTGTCGGGACGTTCCTCGGCTGGCTGCTGCTTTCTGAGCCCGTGACGATCTATTTCTGGCTCGGCTTTACGCTGATTGCCGCGGGCGTCGTGCTTGCGCTGCGCGGCGGCAACACGACGGCGGCAGAAAAACTCGCGCACAGCCATACGGCCTGAGCCTTTGGAGCATAAGATTTTTCTTGCATTCAAGTCTGGTTCGTGGTATACTGATTTAGTCGCTGAAAAAGCGAAGATTAACTCTGCTCCTCATCGTAGGGGAGCCAAAGACCAAAGAGGGAGGTGATTTCGTGAGAAAGTACGAAGTCATATTTATCGTGAAACCGATGGAAGAGGATGCAACGAACGCTGTCATCGAAAAGTTCAGCAACCTGATCCAGAACAACGGTGGTACTATCGATAAAGAAGATCGTTGGGGCAAGAAGCGTCTTGCTTATGAGATCAAGGACTGCACGGAAGGCTACTACTGCCTGTTCGACATCACGTGCGAGCCGGCTTGCGTTGCTGAGTGCGACCGTGTCATGAAGATTACGGACGAGCTCCTGAAGCACATGATCGTCAAATCCGACGAAGAGTAAGAAGCAAGTATTCTTTTAAGATGTACTACACCATATGGGTGTCAGGGAGGTATACCTCATGAATAAGGCAATATTGATTGGACGTCTGACTCGTGATCCTGAAGTCCGGTATACGCAGTCTGGTGTGGCTGTCTGCACATTCACGCTGGCTGTTGACCGTCGTTTCGCTCGCAAGGATGCCAATGATGGCCAGCCCACAGCGGATTTCATTCCTATTGTGGCATGGCGCAAACTTGCTGAGATCTGTGGTAACAATCTGATCAAGGGCCGCCGTATTTCGGTAGAAGGCCGCATCCAGGTAAGAAGCTACGAGGCACAGGACGGTTCGAGACGTTATGTGACGGAAATCGTAGCCGATGAGATTGAATTCCTCGATTCTAAGAATTCGGTCCCGCATGACGGCAGCTTTGCTGGTGCTGGTGTTCCGGCTCCGGCAGCTCCGCAGCAGAAACCAAATGATGCTGGCAATTTTGGTCCGTCTATCCCTGATGAAGAAATCCCATTTTAAGACTGGAGGGGAATTACTTTGATGAGACGTGACAGAGGCAGAAGACCTCGCAGAAAGGTCTGCTCGTTCTGCGTAGACAAGGTCGACCATATCGACTATAAAGACGTTGCAAAACTGCGCCGCTTCGTTACGGAGCGTGGCAAGATTTTACCGCGTCGTATCTCCGGCAACTGCGCTAAGCATCAGCGTCAGGTGACGGTTGCAATCAAACGCGCACGCAATATCGCACTGCTGCCGTTTACTGCAGAATAATGATATGAGGGCGCTGTACTTCGGTACAGCGCTTTTTGTGTTTTCATAAAAGATTTCGAGAAAGAGGTGTCATCATGCACAGGCGCATTGAAAGTGCCATGACGATGCTGACGGAGCCGCGTCATTTTAAACTGCGCTTATTTATTGAAGGAAACATCATCGGCGTGGCGACGGGCCTTGTTATTGCCCTGTTCCGCTATCTGCTGGAGCTCTCCGAAGAGGCACTGCCTGTCCTTTACCGCTGGCTGCCGGAGCATATCATCTGGATTCCCGTGTGGTTTGCCGTGCTCTCTGTCTGTGCCTATATCCTCTACCGCATTGTAAAGAAGGATGGCATGACGTCGGGCTCGGGCATTCCGCAGATTAAAGGCATTCTGCTCGGGGAGATGGATATGAGCTGGGCGCGCGTGCTCGTCCTGAAGTTCACGGGTGCCGTGCTCGGCATCGGCGCGGGCATGTCGCTGGGACGCGAGGGCCCGAGTGTCCAGCTCGGTGCCTGTCTCGGGCAGGGCCTCGGCCGCCTCACGCACCGCTCTTATGCGGAAAGCCACTATCTTTTGACGGCCGGTGCCGGTGCCGGTCTTGCCGCGGCCTTCAATGCTCCTCTGGCCGGCGTGATTTTCTGTCTGGAGGAGCTCACGAAAAATTTCTCGTCTTTTGTGCTCATGGGCGCCATCTCGGCGGCCGTGACGGCCACGACGGTTACGCAGTATTTTTTTGGCATGGAGCCGGTCTTCCATATGGGCGTGGTGCCGGTCTTTGACACGGGCCATATGTATCTGCAGCTCATCGCCCTCGGCGCTTTTGTCGGCCTTTTAGGTCTGGCCTTCAACCCGATGCTCACGCGTTCGCAGGATTTTTACAAGAAGCTGCCGGCTAAAGCCCGCCCCTTGCTGCCTCTTTTCTGTGCGGGACTCGTCGGCTTCATCCTGCCGCAGATTTTAGGCGGCGGCAGCCGGCTCGTCGATTCCTTAGTCGTGACGAACTATACGCTGCTTTTCCTGATCGTACTGCTTCTCGGCAAATTCTTCTTCACGATGATCTGCTTCGGCTCGGGCGTGCCCGGCGGCATCTTTTTGCCCATGCTCGTGCTCGGCTCGGTCGGCGGCGCGATTTTCGCGAAAATCGTGATTTTCCTCGGCATCATGCCGGAGCTTTTTGCCGTCAACTGCATTGTCTTTGGCATGGCCGCGTATTTTTCGGCTGTCGTCAAGTCGCCGATTACCGGCAGTGTCCTGATCATGGAGATGACGGGGTCGTTTGAGCACATGCTCGCTCTCATCATCGTTTCGATGACGGCGTATCTCGTCGCGGACCTCACGGGCGGGGAGCCTGTTTACGATATGCTTCTCTCGCGCAGTCTCGCCGTGCGCAAGAAGATTGCAAGCCGCATCCGCCACCGCCGCATCCTCATGGAACTTTCCGTCGGCGTGAATTCGGCGCTCGCGGATGCCACGATTGCGGAAATCAGCTGGCCGTCGGCAGCCGTCATCGTCAATGTGCGCCGCGGTGCGGAAGAACTCCCGCCCAAAGAGGACCTGCGCCTGCAGGCTGGGGACAATCTCTTTATCCTGACCGATACCGGCGATACTGCAGCCCTGCAGAATCTGGCGGCTGAGCATCCGGAATAATAGAGAAAAAAGAACGAAAGGTGCAAAATCCTGCACTTTTTCATGAGTTCTTTGTATGTTTGAGAGATTCTTTGCAAAAAGGCTTGATAATTCTTGTCATATCTAGTACAATAATCGTACAACAAGAACAAACAATAAATTTGAAAGTTAAGCTGGTGTTATAGGAGTGAGAGATATGTTTTTGGAAGAACGTCAGGATATCATCCTGAGCATGCTGGCACGTGACGGCAAGGTCCGTGTACGTGATCTCAGCGAGAAATTTAAAGTAACGGAAGACTGCATCCGCAAGGACCTCGGTGCCCTTGAAAAACGCGGCAAACTCAAACGCACGTATGGCGGCGCTGTCCGCATCCGCGAGAACAGCCATATGGTCGAAGTCAGCAAGCATCGCAATACCGATGTTGAGGCCAAGCAGCGCATTGCGCAGGCAGCTGTCAAGCTCATTCACGAGAAGGACATGGTCTTCCTCGATATCTCGACGAGCAACCTCGCCATTGCGGAACTTCTCGTCAAGATGGAGCTGGAAGTCACGGTTGTCACGAACATGATCGATATCCTCGTTGTGCTCGCCCGCAACCCGAAAATCCGCGTGATCTTTGCCGGCGGCAAGATCAACAAGAGCCGCGACGGCTTCTGGGGCGGCATGACGCTCGACTTCATTTCGCGTCTCAAACCGGATATCGCCTTTGTCGGTGCCGTTGGCGTCGATGTCAAGGAAAACAGCGTCTCGACTTACGATATTGATGACGGCATCAACAAGGCCGCGATCATCCGTCACAGCAAGAAGGCTTATGTCGTGGCCGAAGCGCGCAAGCTCAGCACGGATGGCAACTACAACTACACGACGCTCGATACGCTCTCGGGTCTCATCACGGATTCCGAGCCGGCGCCGGATATCCGCGCAGCAGCTGACTCGTACGGTGTGGAGATCATCCTGCCATGATGCTCTCCATGCCCGCAGGGCCAAAGCGGTTTTCCTGGAAAAATCTATATACGGGCATTCTGGAAGGACTGAAGGTATTTGCATTTTACCTCGCAGTCCTTTCCCTTTTCCGGATATTTTTTATCTTCTGGATGTCCTCGTATATGGGGGCAGGCGTCGGCAGCCATGATATTCTGAAGGCCATCTGGCGCGGCACGCGTCTTTCGATGCAGACGGCAGGAGCCTTGACGCTCGTGAGCTTTGTGCCGGGTTTTGTGCTCCATTATGTTTGGCCGCGCTGGGAGAGAAAATGTGTGCTCGCGCTGAATGGCGTCCTGCTGCTCGCACTTTCCATCTTCTATGTCGCGAGTTTTCCGTTTTACCGCCAGTTCCACGCGAACTTCAATCAGATGCTGTTCACAGGGGCCAATGACGACCTCTACGCACTCTTCGTCACGATGGTGCAGCAGTATGATCTGCCCGTGCGCCTCGCCGGGGCCATCGTGCTGGCCTTGGGGCTTTTGTGGCTGCTCCGGGCCTTCCTCAAATGGGATTTTCTTGAAAATCTCTTTGACTCCGTGCATATGCCGCGCCTTGTGCGCTGGCTCGGCCGTCTGGCCTTTCTGTATTTCACATACATCGTCGTGCTGCTCGGCATTTTTGGCGGCAGCCTCGGCTGGCAGACTGCGGTCAACTGGGAAAATGCCGGCGTGACGAAGGATGATTTCCTCAATGAAGCCATCCTTGACAACGTGCAGGCCATTTACCGCGCCTACAATCTCAATGAACGCATGCTGGCCTGCAATGGGCTCGATTTCACGACAGATGACATTCGGGTACTCGCGGCGAAGCTCGCGAACAAGCCTGCCGATACCGATGACCTTGATGTCTATCTGACAAAAGAGGCCCAGGGCGCGCAGGTCGAAAAGCCAAAACAGGTCATCGTGATTATCTCTGAGAGCTTCGCCAACTGGCCGCTGCTCGACAAATACAAAGATATCCCGATTTCTCATGGCATGCGCAGCCTCATTGCCGAGGATGATACGGATTACTGTCCGACGTTCCTGCCAAACGGCGCGAGCACGGTCTCGGCCGTCACGGGTGTCGTCACGGGCTTTGCCGATGCGAACCTCTACTTGACGACGATGCCGGAGTCCTTCAAGGAGCCGTATCCGACGGCCAGTGCCCCGCAGATGCAGAAACTCGGCTACGATACGAATTTCTGGTATGCGGGCCCGTCGACCTGGGAGCGCATCGGCGCGTTCACGCAGGCACAGGGCTTTGAGCACTTCTACAGCCGCGGCGATTTCGGCGATGTGCCCGGCAGCGTCTGGGGCTGCGAGGATGAAGTCCTTTACGAAAAGGTACTCGCGGGCCTCGATGCCGACACACCGAGTTTCGATGTCATATTGAATGCTTCGAACCATTCGCCGTATGACCTCGACCTCGATGCCAAGGGCTTTGACCGCGAATCTGTCCGCGAGGCCCTGCCTGAGGACCATCAGCAGGACGAAGAGCTCTTAAAGGAACTTGGCCATTACTGGTATGCTGACCGCGAGCTCGCGAAATTCGTCAAGGAAGTCAAGGAAAAATGCCCCGACAGCCTCATCGTGATTGTCGGCGACCATGCCGACCGCTACAACATCGACAAGACCCCGACGACGTATGAACGCTACGGCATTCCGTTCATCATCACGGGCAAAGGCATTCACAAGGGCACGCTGCTGAAGGATTCTGCCGGCAGCCAGATTGACATTATGCCGACGATTTACGAGCTTATTGCGCCGAAGGGCTTTTCGTATATGTCCGTGGGCTCGAGCCTGACGCGTACGAACCGTCAGGGTGTCAACTACGGCTTCTTCATCACGCGCCAGGCCATCGGCAAGGCCGACACCGTGCCCCTCGTGCCGGAGAGCCTTGACGGCGGCGCGGCACCGGAAATTGACCAGCAGGCCATGGAAGATTATATCAACGGCGTGCGCAGCGTCTCGTGGTGGCGGCCAAAATACGGGCCCATGCTTGATGAGACGAAGTTGGAGAACCGCTGATATATTATAGTAGGAAACAGAAACAAAGGTGGATGAAGCAGAAACTATGAATTCGACTTCCGTAAAGGATTTACAGGAATTACAGGCCCTGCAGGACTGCCGGCTCTGTCCGCGCCACTGCGGCGTGGACCGCACGCAGAAAACGGGCTTCTGCGGGGCAGGGGCGAAGGCCCGTATCGCGCTCGTCTCACTGCACAAGTGGGAGGAGCCGTGCCTGACGGGCTCTGACGGCCGCGGTGCCGGTACGGTCTTTTTCTCGTACTGCAATCTGCGCTGCTGTTTCTGCCAGAATCACGAGATTTCGCATGAAGGTTTTGGCTATGAAGTCACGGACGAGCGCCTCGCGGAGATTTTTCTCGAACAGCAGGCAAGAGGGGCCGCGACGCTTGACCTCGTGACGCCGACGCATTACGTGCCGGAAATCCTGCACGCCTTGAAGCTCGCGAAGGCCAAGGGCTTTCATCTGCCCGTGGTCTATAACTCCGGAGCTTATGAGACGGAAGAGACCATCGAGGCACTGCGCGGCTCGGTCGCTATTTTCCTGCCCGACCTCAAATATGCCGATGAAGAAAGCGCGCGCGAGTATTCTCTTGCGCCCGATTACTTCGCCGTGGCCACGAAGGCCATCAAGAGAATGTACGATATTGCCGGCCCTCTGCAGTTTGCGGAGGACGGTCAGCTGCAAAAGGGCGTCATCATCCGCCATCTTGTCCTGCCGAATCACCGCTATGAGAGCATGAAAGTGCTCGACTGGATTCATGAAACATTTGGCGATCAGGTGCAGATTTCCCTGATGAACCAGTACACGCCGATGTACAAGGCCAAAGAGCATAAAGGCATGAACCGCCGGCTGACGACGTTTGAGTATCAGTCCGTTGTCGACCATGCCATTGACCTTGGCATCACGCGCTGCTACGTTCAGCAGGGCCGCACGGCGGATACGAAATTTGTGCCGCATTTCGATGGCACGGGGGTGGAACGCCCAAAGAATGCTTAAAAAAATCGCTGTCACAAAATGTGGCAGCGATTTTTTTGTTCTTGGTGTATTTTGCATGAATCCCGGGTAAATGATGCATAAAATTGACAACACAGCGAAAATTAGCGATAATAATTACCGAAACAGACTGTAATTTAAATTGTGCCGCGAAAATTCGTGCACGATATTATCCGATTGATGACATTGATGACAGAGAAGGTGAATTGCTTTGCACGGCTCGACGTCTTATATTCTAGCTACGATATTCTTATTCTGTATTTCGCTGCTGCCGTCGGCCTATCTGCGTTATTATCCGTTTCGTCCGATTGTGACGAAAAAGCAGCGCCGCATCCTGCTTGCAGGGCATCTTGCCATCTTCCTTTTGGAGTTCGGTATACTGGGCACGCTGTTTGCCACAGAAACGCTCCTTTTTAAGAAAGGGACGTTTCAGGGACTCTATCAATTTCTTTATCTTCCTTATGTCCTATTGCTGATGTTCACGATACGGCCATACTGGTTCCGCCATATCTTTGTACTCGGGCTGCAGTCCATCTACATGCTCTTCATCCACACCCTGACCATAGAGATTTTCAAGCTTTCCTGGCCGGAGAATTGGTATTACGACCGCTGGCTGCCGTATTTTGCCCTTTACCTGCTGCTGTTTCTCATCGGCATGCCGTTCATCCTGCGTGTTTTTGGCAGGATCTTTACGCGTGAGCAGCTGCGTCAGCCGAAAATGGCCTTCTGGAATTATCTTGGCCCCGTGCCGCTGCTGCTCACGTATTATCATGGCAGTATGGGCTACTTCAATCTGGACCCGCAGCTGCTCTATCTGCCGGCTATTCATATTTACACGCTGCTGAGCCGCAGCATGCTCGTGATTGTCGGCATCTTCCTGATTATCGTCATTCAGAGCGGTTTTCGTCAGATTAAGCTGATGATGTGGACGAAAGAGCGGACGGTGAAGATGCAGGACGAGCTGGAGAATATCAATAATTATGCCACGGCCCTGCGTGATGAGCAGCAGAAACTTTCCATTCTCCGCCATGACAGCCGCCATCAGTTGCGCCTTCTCGCTGAGCTCGTCGAGAGCGGCCATTATGAGGATGCGGAGAAACATCTTTTGATGATGCGAAAAGAGGTAGAAAAGCGTGAATGCCATAAATGATATCTGGGCCCTTATCGGAACAAATATTCTCTTTATTGCCGTGCTGCAGCCTCTGGCCCTGCTGCATTTTCTGCCTTTTCGCAGATTCCTGAGCACAAAACAGCAGAAAAAGATCACCGTCATCTGGGGGATTCTTCTGATTCTGGAAGTCGGCACTTTTACGCTCGTGCTGATGAACAAGCCGTTTTCTTCGCTGGCTGCCGCGTATTTTTCGCTGGGATATCTCTCCTGGGTTCCGCAGCTCTTACTCTGCCTGTATTACACGAAGAAATTCTGGAGTGCCCATATCTTCATTCTGGCCTTCCGCGCCATGATTGCGGGCATTGTCTACACGTTTTCACGAGCCTTTCTCCTGACCGTTTTCCCGGGCCAGCCGATTTCGGACTATTTTTTCTGGCATATCGTGTGTTATGGGATAGGAATCTTGATCTTTTTCCCGTTTTTGCTCTATTTCTTCAATCACTTCTTCGAGCATTTCGAAGAAGCCTCAACACGCCGGTATTGGCGTTATGTCACAATCATTCCCGTCCTGATTGCCGGCGAAAGCCTGTATTTGACGATTTTTGATTCGCAGGAAATGATCTTTAGTCTGCTGCTGCCGCGTTTTATCCTGCTTATCGTCGTCATCCTGCTGCTCGTGAGCGTCTACAGCAGTCAGACGGAGGTCTACAAGGAACTGCAGCTCTACGAAAAAGAACACGAGCTGCAGCAGCAGCTCGTGTCAGCGGCACATTATGTGAAGATGTCAAAAGAAGCCAAAGAGAGAATGGACGTGATTTATCGGGAGAAAAGGCAGCATATCGATACGCTGCTGCAGTTTGTCCGCAGTAAGGACCAGGATGGCTTTGCAGACTACATCGAGCAGCTCGGCGCAAAATTCAATCAGACAAAGCTGCCGCAGTACTGTCAGAACACCCTGATTAACGCAGCCCTGACGGTCTATCTCTCGCGTGCCCGCGAGCTCGGCATTCCCGTGACGGCCTCTGTGGACCTGCCGCAGGACCTGCCCGCGAGCGGCGATCTCTCCATTGTGCTGTCAAATCTCGTGGAAAACGCCCTGATTGCAAGCCAGAAACAGAAACCAACGGAGCGCAGCATCACAGTACTGGCTCTGCGTCAGGGGCCGTCTCTGAACATCCTCGTAAAAAATCGCTTTGATGCGCCCGTGCCCCTGAATGAAGAGGGCCTGCCCGTCACGCACGTCAAGGGGCATGGCATCGGCATGCAGTCGCTTGCGCGTTTCCGCGATAAATACGATGCAAGCGTTCTCTGCCGGCAGCAGGGCGGCTTTTTCATGACGTACATGCAGGTGCCGCTCAGCAGCCTGGAAGTTCAGGAAGAAGGCTGAATGGGGTCAGCTGTCCATCGTCGGGGCAAACATAAATTGGAAGTAAAGCTCCTGAAAGTCGCGGTACTTGCGCTTGCCAAGCGGGATTTGGTGGCCGGCAAGCTCCACATAGTCGGCCTTGATGAGGTGGATGGCACCGAGATTGACGAGATACCCTTTGTTCGGTGAGGCGAACTGACCGGGGGCAATCTTGTCGAGGTATTCCTTCATCTCCTGACTCGACTTGCGCGTCTCGAGCGTCGAGCCGTCGGCGAGATACGTCTTGAGGATATGGCCGTGGCTCTCAAAGTAGAGGATATTGGCGATTTCCTCGACGCGCACGCCGCCGCCGACCAGTCGGAAAATGACCTTGGCACTGTTGCGCTGCCGGATAAAGGAAAGGGCCCGGTCCATGGCCTTGTTGAACTGATTCTGTGCAAAGGGCTTCAGAATGTAATCCGTCGCTTTCACGGCAAAGGCATCCACGGCAAATTCATCACTCGTCGTCAGGAAGATGATTTCGGCGCGGCTGTGATGGCTGCGCAGCTCGCGCGCAACCTCCGTGCCGAGCAGGCCCGGCATGCAGACATCGAGCAGTACAATATCAAAGAGAGCCCCCTGGTCGATGGCATCGACAAAAGCAGAGGCATTGTCAAAGGCCTGATAAGAGACCGTCTCGTTTTTTGTAGCAAAATATTTTTCGGACGCCGCGCGGATCTTCTTGATTTGATCCTGCTGGTCGTCGCAGATCGCAACATGCAGCATGGCATTCACACCTTTCAACTTGTTTCGTTGTTTTGATTTAATTCCATTATACCGTCTTTTCCGAGGCAGAAGAGCAAACTGTCCTGAAAGGGCGGTTTTTTGGCATGAATGCTTTAGAACGAATTGTTTTAATTTAAACTTAATATGATAATCCCGTATTTTGCTGATAAAGAATAAAATCATCCTAAAGGGGCGGTTTTTTGTCATAAGCAAGTTAAAACATTATGTTTTAATGATATTTTAAGACAAAAAACCGCCATTTCGTGTTACTCGGCCCCCAAGGGGCCTTTTCTTATGCTATTTTTAAAGTGTCCTAAGCGGGAAGCAGGAAATACAACGCTTCCCATTAATGCACGATTATGAATCACGTGTGTTTTCTAAATAGCGAGACAAGAGTAATTCGAAAGGGGATGCAATTTATGAACAGAATCTTTAAAGTCATCTGGAGCAAGACCAAGCACTGCTACGTCGTCGTCTCTGAGTATGCCAAGGCCAACACCAAGGCTGCTCACACCGGCGTGCGCGTAACCGCCGCCGCCCTCGCGGCCGCCGCCGTGCTGCTCGCGCCTGTGGACTACAGCACCGTTTGGGCACAAACAGCAACCATAGAAGTAGCTTCGACAGACGGTAATACAAAAACAGATGTTTATACAAAAGACGGTGCAGATAGTAAATTTGCTACTTGGGATGAAGTCAAGAATAAAGCCGACAAGACTGACGTTCAACAGGAAACCGCCGCTCGTGAAGCAGCAGATAACGAAATCAAGGAAGATGTTGCAAAAAAGGCCAATGCTTCTGATGTTTATACCAAATCTGAAACGGACAGCAAAGTAAAAGAAGCAGAGACCTATACGTATCGTAAAGTGGCAGCAGAAGAAAAAGCTCGTGCAGAGAAAGACAATGAGCTGAATGAACGCATCACAAACGAAGCGAATGATATTCATAAAACGACAAATGAACTGAATGACCGTATCACGAATGTCAAGGAAAGCCTGCAGAAAGAAGCTGCTGATACGTATGTCAGCAAAGATGATGCTGCCGTACAGGATGGTGCGCAGGTAAAAGCCTCTAACAAGGTAGGTCAGAATCTCCAGAATCTGGATACAGCACTGGCAAAAGAAACGGCAGCTCGTGTGACCTCTGAAAAGACACAGAACGAAGCCATTGCCACGGTCAACACCAACCTCGTGACTGCGGTTGCTGCCATCAATCAGAATGTGTCGGATGGTTTTACTGCTCTGAATCAGGCCGATGCCAATGAAGCAGCGGCCCGTGAACAGGCTGATACAGAATTGAGTAATCGCGTAACGACAGTGGAAAGCAAGACTACTGATCTCAGCTACGACAAAAAAACGAAAACCACTACGGTTAACGACAAACTTGCTGCTGATTCCGCGCAAATCACGAAATCCATTGCAGTAGGCAATAATGCCAATATTGGCGGAGCCGTCAATGCCGGCAATCTTAACAGTCGTGGCAACCTGAACGTCGATGGCAATGCCCTGGTCAAAGGCACCTTGACTTCCCAGTCCACTATCAATGGTAAGGAAATTGTTTCTCAGACCAATATTACGGCCAAGAATAAAGTCGTCGGCATGCAGGGCGTCGTCGATAATACCCTGACCAGCGGCACCTATGTAACGGCCGGTAATACGGCAGGCCAGAACATCAATGCTCTCGATGAACAGGTGAAAACCAATGCTGAAACCGCAAATCAGCTGCAGCATAGCCTTGCCGCTGAAGCAACCGCTCGTGAAGATGGCGATAATGCCATCAGGCAGGCCATGACGGATCAGAAGACCAGCACGGCCCTGCATGTTTCCAAAGATGGGAACCTGATTGTAGGGACCAATGAAAACCAGACCGTCAAAGATGTGAAAATTCGTGGCCAATTGACTTCCGGTTCAATCTCTACGGGGAATATCACTTCTACCGGTGATGTGTCGGTAGCAGGGAAAGTAGAAGCAGAAGCTGTTTATGATGATACTACGAAGACCGAAAACTACGTAGTTCAGACTAACAGCGTTGGGTCTAACCTTTCCGCTCTCGATACGCAGGTCAAAGCCAATGCAGATGCAGTAGCAGCAAAAGCCAATGCTTCTGATGTTTATACCAAGACTGAAACGGACAATAAAGTAAATGAAGCGAAAACTTATACCTACCGTAAAGTAGCATCCGAAGAAACGGCACGGAAAGCTGCCGATAATGAGCTGAATGAGCGCATCACGAATGAGGCCAATGCTATCCATGAAACTACAAACAAATTGCAGGAAGGTCTGAATACGGAAGTTAAGGCTCGTGAAGATGGGGATAAGGCTTTGAGTGAACAAATCACGAATGAAGCTAATGCTATCCATGAAACCACGAACAAACTGCAGGGTGACCTTACTACGGAAGCTCAGACTCGTGAAGCGAAAGACAATGAACTGAACGAACGGATCACGAACGAAGCCAATGCTATCCATGATGAAATCAAAGCCAGCGATACGGCTCTGGACAACCGTATCACGGAAGTGAAGAACTATTTGCAGCAGGATGCCGCAGCTACCTACGTCAGCAAAGATGATGCTTCAGTACAGGACGGCGCTGTTGTAAAAGCCAACAATAAAGTAGGTCAGAATGTACAGGCGCTCGATACGGCTCTTGCCAAGGAAACGGCAGCCCGCATCGGTGCGGATAAGGCTCAGGATAAAGTTATTGCACAGGTCAATCAGAATATGGCAGATGGCTTCAATACCATCAATACCAATATGGCCAATGGTTTTAATGCTTTGAATGCTGCTGACGCTGCGGAAAAGAAAGCCCGCGTGGAGGCGGACACGAAGCTGACGGAAGCTGTCAATAATGGTCTGAGCCTGAATGACGAAAACGTTCTGCAGAAGAACACGACGACCATCGATGAGAATGGTACGATCACGACGTCCAAGACCGATGCCAGTGAAATGATTCTGAACAAGGGCAAGGACAACCAGGTTACCCTGAACGAAAAGGGCATCAAGGTCGGTACCAACAGCAGTGTAATGGATGCCAACGGCGTTTACACCGGCGGGGATGACTTTGATGCAGCCAAGGCAGCTATGAGCTCTGACGGTCGAATTAAAGGGGCCAACGGCAAATTCACGGTAGACGCCAGTGGCAATACCACCGTAACCAGCCTGGATGCCGGGACCGGCACCATCCAGACGAAGGGCGATCTTTACGCCAAAGACGCAACCTTTAGTGGGGATATCACGGCGAAAGATGCAACGCTCTCCGGTGACCTCAGTGCCAAGGACGGCACTTTCTCCGGCGACCTCAGTGCCAAAGATGGTACTTTCTCCGGCGATGTGTCGGCAAAAGACGTAACTGCCACGGGAACCCTGAAAGGGGCCGAAGTAACTGATGGCACAGCGACCATGAAAAATGGCAGCTTGATGGGTGCTAAAGATATTACTGCCAGCGGTAAGATTACCTCCGGCAGTGTTGAAACGGGTACTTTAAAAACCACGGGTGACGCTGAAGTGGGCGGTGACCTCACGGTTAAAGGAAAACTCAACGTCGATGAAATCGACATGACGAAGAACGGTATCGTAGGTGATAACAACGTTACGGCCAGCACGAAAGTGACAGCCGGTGAAATCACGGGCTACAAGAAAGCTACCAGCACCAAAGATGGCAGCGAGAAAGAAAGTGCCTTCGACTATGACGAAAACGGTACTTCCACTTGGGCAACGACTACGGATGCAGATAAGAACTGGAAGAAGAGCACAATGTTTGTGGAAGGCAGCGGCGTAACTTCCAAGGCCATTGATTCCGAGAAAAATAGCAATCTCTCCACGCAGACCGCAACGCAGTCTCAGAGCACGCTGACGGATGCCGATAAAAATACCAATACGGCCACGCAGTCGGCTACGGAATCCAGCAGCATTTTGGCAAACAAAGAGGGTCTGAGCTCCACGTTCAAGCAGAATGTCAGCGAAATCCTCAATCAGATCAATAAGTCGGATACGGAATATGCCAAGGTCGATCAGAAAGTCGATAATATCACGAGTGAAGTCAAGAATGGCGACAACTCCACTTCGACGACGCAGACTGCTACGGATATTGTCAATACGGCTGAGCATGGTACGATTTCCAACAATGCCAAGAACCTGACGAACACGGCTTCTGAGAATATCACGAATACGTCGACGAATGGTAATATCAGCAACATTGCAGCAAATGGTACTATCACTAATGAAGCTAAGAATATTTCCAATAAGGCTGCAGAAGCTCTGACTAATGACGCGAAGACTATCACGAATACGGCCAGTGAGTCTGTCACGATGCAGATTGGCGATGGCTCGGTTGTGAAGTCGGTCATGAATGAAAATGGCATTGCCAACACGGCTGCGGACAAGGCCATCACAAATGACGCCGCGGACATTACCAATACGGGTACGAACAGCGTCACGAACCAGGTTGGCACGAACAAAGTTCTCGTCAATAACGATAAAGTCGAAACGGCTTATGGTGATGACACGTACACGACTTGGGATGCAAGCGGTATCGTGAACAGCACGACGGGCAATATGAGTACGACGGTTGGCGGCAGCCAGACGACGAATGTCACCGGCGACAGCAGCCTGACCGCTGAAAACATCAATAATACGGCGAAGAACAAGATTACGAATAAGGCCCTCGATGTTGAGACGGAGGCAGCGAGCTCCATCGTCAACAAAGTTTCCAATGATTATGGAACGAACACCTCAACTCAGACTTCCAGCCAGACTCAGGAAGAAATGAGTCAGGAAGATGGTAAGACCGCTTCGTATCTGCGCGGTGCAGGTGAGGAGAAATCGCAGCTCACAAATGGTGATACGAAGACCACGATTGACACAATCGCGGGTCAGACGAACACCAATATCACGGATGGTACGAATACGTCCAACAATCTGCAGAAAGCAGCTCAGATTGCTTCGTCGGTAACGGATGGCACAAATACGACTGTTGTCAATCAGGACGCGAAGAGCCTTGCTTCTTCCATCACGGATGGCACGAAGGCCAACAATACGAACAATACGGTCGACCAGAGTGTACAGGTCATCAAAGCCAGCGACACGAAGTTCAGCGCCTCGACTAAGACGGCCGGAGCCTTTAACGATACCTTGGTCAGTGGTGACAGCATCGTCAATATCCTTAAAGATGCTGACAATGGTTTTGTTCAGTCGAATGTTTCTAAAGGTGATAACAGCACCAGCGTGAAGCAGACTTCTACGGATATCACCAATACGGCTAAGAATGGTACGATTGCCAATGATGCCAAGAATATTGTCAACAAAGCTGCGGAAAATATGACCAACACAGTCGGTAAGGACCTGACTACGACTGTCGGCGGTGAAATGAAGACCACCGTTACAGGTAAAGTTACGGAAGATTACAAGTCCGATCTGAGCACGAAAGTTGGCGGCAGCGAAAACCACGCAGTCACGGGCAATCAAGTCAACACTATCGGTGGCGACCAGAGCACGTCGGTTACTGGCGACAGCAGCCTGAGTGCTAAGAATATCAGCAATACGGCAACGGAGAAACTCTCCAACAGCGCGGCTGAAATCGAAAATACAGCTACGACTAGCATCAAAGATATCGTAGGCAAGACCACGATTACTACCAATGACAGCGGCACGACCTTCGAGAACACGGATCACAACACAGCTGTTAAAGAAGGTTCGGCTTCGAATACGGTAATTTCCGGCAATACGCTGACGACCGGTCAGGCCACGATGGATTATGCAGATGTTCTCAAGGACCTCGGTGTCCACGGCAATGCTGCGGTCGATGGCAACACGACGCTTGGTAAGGAAGGCGCAGACACGACTTTGACAGTCAACAGCAAATCGACGTTCAAAGACACGGTCAAGATGGAGAAGACGCTGGAGGTTGACGGCACTTCGACCTTTAACGACAAGGTGACGGTCACGAAGGGCGGTCTTGATGTCACGGGCGGCACGAAGACGGATACGCTCTATGTTACGAGCACGTCTACGTTCGACGGTCCTGCAACCTTCAAGGATATTGTCACGATGGAGAAAGACCTCACGGTTGGCGGCAATGCTGCGGTGACTGGCTCTGTCACGGCAAGTTCCTACAAAGTCGGTGACACGACTTACATCGATGCGAATGGCATTAACGCCAATAACCAGAAAGTCACGAATGTCGCCGCCGGCGATCTTTCCGCGGCGAGCACGGATGCTGTCAATGGCAGCCAGCTCTATAGCACGAACCAGAGGGTTTCGACTGTGGAGAACCGTGTGGATGGCGTCGAGAACCGCGTCACGAATGTTGAAAACCGCGTCGATAAGATGGACAGCCGTATCGACAAAGTCGGTGCGAATGCAGCCGCTATGGCCAACCTGCATCCGCTGGAGTTCGATGAGGATTCGAAGTGGAATGTAGCGGCCGCAGTCGGCAACTATAAAGGGGAGACAGCAGCAGCAGTCGGCGCGTTCTATCGCCCGAATGAGGATGTCATGTTCAACCTCTCGACGACCTTCGGCAACGATGAAAATATGGTCGGCGGCGGTGTATCTCTCCGCCTCGGCAAGGGCGGCAACCATGAGAAGGATAAGAAACTCAAGGCAGCTCTTGCGGAGAACAATGACCTTCGTTCCAAGGTGGATAACCTCACGGCTCGCATGGATGCCCTGCTCTCGGTCCTCAATCCGAGCATGTCCAAGGATTTCCCGGATGTTCCGGCCAACCACTGGGCATATGAAGCAGTGTCGCGCCTCGCTGGCAATGACATCGTTCAGGGCTATGCCGATGGCAAATTCCATGGTGAGCGCACGATGACCCGCTACGAGATGGCGGAGATCATCTACAACGCCCTGTCGAAAGGCGCTAAGGCCGAGAAGAAACTGGTCGAGGAATTCAAACCGGAACTTCAGGCCATGGCAGCCCAGAAACAGGCAAAATAAGCCCCTCTTCGTTCCCTAACGTGACGATAGAGAATTACTCAAAAAGACAGGCCCCGCCGCACATTGTGCAGCGGGGCCTGTCTTTGCTTCTTATTTAAAGAAAGGAAATATTATTTTTCAGGATTGCCGTCAGGGTCCGTGTTCAGCTGATACTGACCGAGCATGGTCGTGAGGTTGTCGCGGTTGAAGCGGTAGCCGTTGCTCGAGAGGTCCTGACCCGGGTCGTAGCGCTGGGATGGAGCATTGAGAATACCGGCAATTGTGTCATAGAGCATATCGTTCGTGAAATAGCGGCTCTCATGGCTGCGCAGCACGTTTGTGCGGGTTGGCAGAGCCTGCTGGTAAGAAGGCGAGAGGTATATCCACATCGGGATGCGGACCATATCAAAGCTGAAGACATCCGGATTATGCGAGATGGTCAGGTTCTCGCCGTGGTCGGAGAAGTAGACCATGGCCTGCAGGTTGAGGTTTTTCTTTGCGTAATCGAAAATCTGCGAGAGGATGTAGTCGGTGTAGAGGATGCTGTTGGCATACGAAGCTTCTGAAGTCATCGTCGAGGAGCCTTCTTCGCCCTGGAATTTGTTGAATTCTTCCGGATAGCGGTTGTTGTAGTAAATGTGGCTGCCCATGATGTGAAGCACGATGAAGTTGTTCTGGCTCGGGTCAACCTGCGAGAGGTAAGGCAGCAGCGTCTCATCGTATTTATCCGAGAAGTTGTAGGAGTCGTCTGTCCATTCGGAGTGGTCGGCTGTCTTGGCGACGAGCGTGATGGCGCTGTCGTACTGGCCGTAGCGGCCCTGATTGCTGAACCAGTAGGTCTTATAGCCCGACTTTTTCGCAACATCGATGATCGAAGCCGAATTGAAGAACTCTTTGTCATTGTACTGACTCTGTTCTGTCAGCGCGCGCTGCAGGACGGGGACGGTCTGTGACCATGAGGAGTAGGCGTTCTGGAAGAACAGGAAATCAGGATTCGTGAGCTGCTGGCTCTGCCAGGGCGTATCGTCGTAGGCATAGTCTGGCGTGAAGGCCTTCATATAATTGCGCGAAGCGGATTCGCCGATGACGACGATGACCGTGCCGGGAGATTTGGCAGCAAGCGTCTGCGTGCCTTCAATCGAAAGGCTCGCGAAACGTTCCTCGTAGTTCAGGCTGTAGGTCTGCGTCTGTTTGACATAGGTATCGACATCATTCCAGAGGTCGGCAATCGAGGTCTGCGGCACGTACCACCAGAGCGAAGCAATCGTGGCGACGACGAGCAGGAACAGAGCGCCCATGCGTCCGGCCGTGGAATCTTCCTCTTCGAGGCGGCGGGCAAAGGCCATGTGGCCGCGCCAGCAGGCATAGAGAAACAGCAGGAGCCCCGCGATGATGATGATGGCCGGCACGACGCCGACATTCGATTCGATGAAGTCAATGCTCTCGCGCCAGTTCGTCAGGTACAGGGCCATGAGCGAGGCCGGTGACAGGCAGTGCCAGACAATGCAGTAATATGCATATTGGATGAACGGGATCACGATGCCGAAGAGATTTAAAAGGGCCATGAGCCCCGCGATGATTTTTTCGTGGCCGAGGCGGAAAAGTGCACCCTCAAGAGAGGTGAGCAGCAAAAATTCAGATGTGCCGACGAGAAAGTCGAAACAAATTTTTGACATATACCAGTCCTGATGATACGTCCAGGTGTAGAGCAGTGGAAAGGCGCTGCACCAGGCAAGCCCTGTAATGAGATTTGGCAGAGTTGCCCAGGAAAATAACGGAACGCGTGTACCGTACTGCACGAGTACGAGCCCGAGCATGACGGGCAGGAAAACCGGGATGAAATAGTCCGCACCCATATCCTGTCCAATATCAATGTAAAAGGCGATTAGGCAGATGTAGTAGATTGCTGCTGCCGTCAGCCAGCGGATGAGACGGTCTTGTCCCTCTGTAGAAATATGCATTGTGTCTTTGACCTCGGTTCCAGCGGCTGCCGCGGCTTTTCACGGACAGCGCTTCAGAATAAAAATCCAGCTTCTTTAATTAATTAGTTGTTTGTCGATTGATAAGAAATCCCGATACATTTTACCTGAAATCGTGTCGTTCGTCAATTTGATAATGGCTCGTAAAATCCGCCGTAATCTGTATAGCGGAGCACAAAGCCGGTGTTTTTGGTTTGTCACGGTGATTTTCATGATTGCCAGACAGGCCGTTCTCTGCTACAATATATACCTGTCACAAGCAAATAAACCACAATATCTAGGGGGAGGCGGAAAGACACTGCACAATATGAGCCGGATTAAGCAGTGTCGTTAGCTATGAATCTGAAGACCGTAACCAAACGCTCCGGGCACACTGTGCCATATAACCGTGAAAAAATTTATCATGCCATCGCTGGGGCAAATAACGATGGCGGCAATACGATGTCCGAAAAAGATATCGACGAGGTGACGAGCCAGGTCGAATGGGATATTCAGGACCGCGACAATGTCAGCGTCGAGGAAATTCAGGATATCGTCGAGCAGGAGCTCATGAAGTACGATTTTTACGATATCGCCAAAAAGTACATCACATACCGTCAGAAGCATGCGGAACGCCGCGCAGCACAGAAACATCTGATGGAGTCGTACCGCGATATCTTCTTTGCGGATTCCGTCGACTCTGACCTCAAGCGCGATAATGCGAACATCAATACGGATGCTTCGATGGGCATCATGCTCAAGCTCGGTGCCGAGGGAGCCAAGCACTTTGTCGACAATTACGTGCTCGATGAGGAATACGCCGAGGCCGACCGCGAGAATTACATCCATATTCACGATAAGGATTTCTCGCTGATTACCTTCAACTGCTGCCAGATTGACCTTTTGAAGCTCTTCCACGGCGGTTTTTCCACGGGCCACGGCTTCCTGCGTGAGCCGAATTCAATTCGCGCCTATGCATCGCTGGCGTGCATCGCCATTCAGTCGAACCAGAATGATATGTTCGGCGGTCAGAGCATCAATGCCTTTGACTACGCGATGGCTGAGGGCGTGCGCAAATCCTTCAAGAAGGCCGTTTACGATGAGGCACACAAGGCTCTGATTTATCGTTTCGGCATGGACCCGTTCCGCGATTTTACTGCGTTCAAGAAGATTTTCAAGGAACATCTCGACCTCACGAAATGCCATTTCACGGAGAGTGATGACGACCCGAAGGCCAAGGAGAGCATCGCGGCCATCATGAAGGCACTCGAAGAGATTCTGGCCGATGAATATCACAAGCCGACGACGGATGTCGTCATTGATGCGAACAACATCTACCATCTGGCCTGCGCCGATGTCATTGAAGAGACGCATCAGGCTATGGAGGCCCTGATTCACAACTTCAACACGCTGCACAGCCGCGCCGGCGCACAGGTGCCGTTCTCGTCCATCAACTACGGCATGGATACGTCGCCTGAAGGCCGCCTCGTCATCAGCGAGGTCCTCAATGCCATCTGGGCGGGCCTCGGCTACGGCGAGACGCCGATTTTCCCGATTTCGGTCTTCCAGCTCAAGGCCGGTGTCAACTACAACCCGGGCGACCCGAACTACGACCTGTTCCTCAAGGCCTGCAAGGTCAGCGCGAAGCGCCTGTTCCCGAACTTCGTCAACATCGACGCGCCGTACAACCTGCAGTACTACAAACCGGGCGATTACAACAGCGTCGTGGCGACGATGGGCTGCCGCACGCGCGTCATGAGCAATGTCAATGGTCCGGAGGAATCGGGCAGCCGCGGCAATTTCTCGTTCACGACGATCAATCTGCCAAAGCTCGCACTCGAGGCCAAGGGCGATCTCAAGAAATTCTGGGAGCTCTACGACCATTATATTGACATCAGCCACGATTACCTGCTCTCACGCCTTGCCATCATCGAGCAGAAGCACGTCTACAACTATCCGTTCCTCATGGGACAGGGCGTCTGGATGGACAGTGAGAAACTGAAGCCAACGGATTCCATCAAGGAAGTCCTGAAGCATGCTTCGTATTCCATCGGTTTCTGCGGCCTTGCCGAATGCCTCAAGGCCCTCATCGGCAAGCATCATGGCGAGAGTGAGGAAGCACAGGAGCTCGGACTCAAAATTGTCGGTCATCTGCGTGAGCGCACGGATGCTTATACGGAAGCGGAACACCGCAATTGGTCGACGTTTGGCACACCGGCAGAATCGACGGCAGGTCAGTTCCAGCGTGCGAACCGCAAAAAATATGGTATTATCCCGGGCGTCACGGACCGCGAGTACATGACGAATTCCTCGCATGTGCCGGTCTACTACCCCATCAAGGCCATCGACAAAATCCGCATCGAGGCGCCGTATCACGCGCTCGAGAATGCCGGCCACATCGCCTACATCGAGATGGACGGCGACCCGTCGAAGAATGTCAAGGCCTTTGAAGCCGTCGTACGCGCCATGCACGATGCCAACATGGGCTATTTCTCCATCAATCATCCGGTGGACCGCGACCCTGTCTGCGGCTACACGGGCATCATCGAGAACGAATGCCCGCACTGCCACCGCAAGGAAATTGAGCGCGGCCACATGGTCGTGCCGCGCATGAAGGCTTAAGGGCATAAGAGAGACAAGTTGTAAACTTGTAACATAACGCCTGATGTTGTAAAATAAAATAGAAGCTCGAAACCGCAGGTTCGCCTGCGGTTTTGTTATATTGTTAAGCATTTGTCATAAGGAGGAATCACGATGAAAGTCATCCACACGAATCAGGCTCCGGCAGCTGTCGGTCCCTACAGTCAGGCCATTGAGGCAAACGGCGTCCTTTACTGCTCAGGGCAGATTGCCATCAATCCGGCGGAGGGAAAGATTGTCGCCACGACGATTGAGGAACAGGCTGAGCAGTGCTGCAAAAATGTTGAGGCCGTGCTCAAGGAAGCAGGCACGGATATGAGTCATGTCGTCAAGACGACGTGTTTCCTCGCAGAAATTGCGGATTTCAAGGCCTTCAATGAAGTCTATGCCAAGCATTTCATCTCGAAACCGGCCAGAAGCTGCGTAGCGGTCAAGGACCTGCCGGCAGGTGCTCTCTGCGAAGTCGAGGTTACAGCTGTATTTTAAGATTTTAATATATACAGCCGTTATCTTAAAATAAAGATTCGGCAACATAAAAACAAAGAGAAGCAAAGATTAAACTTTTGAGAAAAATACTCAAATAGTCTTTCCAACGCATATATTAGTGCTATACTAGGGAATCGAAGGGTGTATGTTATATCCCTTTGATATCATCTCTAGTAATTCTAGTAAAGAGAAGAGGGGTTCTTTATGAAGAAAAAAGCACTTGTAGCAACTCTTGCTGCAATGGCCACGATGGCTACGATGGCAAGTGCTGCTCCGCAGACGCAGTGGCAGCAGGGCGAGTGGCAGCTCGATCTCGGTGCCTGGGCACCAAAAGCAAAGACGGCTGGTCTTGACAGCAGCTCGAAATGGAATTTCAATGGCGGCCTCGGCTATGCTCTGTCCGACAAATGGGCTCTGCGCTATGACTACCATGATCTCAACACGAAGATGAATGACTTCAAGACGACGGGCGATGAGCACGAAGTCAACCTCGCTTACAGCCTCGGCAAGAACGCAGCTGTTTTTGCCGGCTGGAACCGCATCAGCAACAAGTTCGACAACTCCCTGAAAGGCTTCAAGGATACGACGAACAACGTTGCCCAGCTCGGTCTCGCTACGAAGTTTGACATTGCCAAGAATCTGGCTTTCTATGCTGACGGTGCTGTCGGCACGAAGAAGACGTCCCTCTGGGAAACGGGTCTTGCTTACACGATCAACAACGATTGGGACCTCAATGCCGGCTATCGTTACCTCGATACGAAGCTTGATGAAGACAACAACATCAAGTACCGCGGCTTCCTCGTTGGCCTGAGCTATCGCTTCGGCGGCCACAAGGCAGCTCCGGCTCCAGCACCGATTACAGAGCCTGAGCCAGTTGCTCCGGTCGTAGAGACGCCGGTCGTACCGCAGCACGTCTACAATGACTATTATCTCGATACGATTCATTTCGCATCTGACGTAGATACGCCGCTGGCTTCTGAGTCTCAGAAACTTGCTAACTTCGTCGCTGTCGCTAAGGCTCATCCGGATTCCACGTTTAAGCTCATCGGCAACACGGATTCCGATGCTTCGCAGGAATATAACGAAGACCTCTCGAAACGCCGTGTCGATAACGTTGCCAAATACGCTGAGGATAACGGCGTAAGCAGCAGCCGCCTGAACCTCAACTACAAGGGCGAGAACAATCCGGTTGCTTCCAACGCAACGGAGCAGGGCAAGGCTGACAACCGCCGTGTCGATATCTGGGAGCATAAATAATCCCTCATGCTTCATGCATAAAAATAACCCATCGGGCTTTGACCTGATGGGTTATTTTTATAGGAGTGATTAAGCGAAAATCTGATAATAGAGGACGATGAAGAACAGCGCAATCGCGAAGCCGATGCTGACGGCACTGGCGCGTTCGACGAAGACGGCCTGTACTTCCGTGAGTTTTGCATGACGGCGTACATACGTCAGAATCAGAGAGGCCGCTAAAAGGACGTACATCGCGCGGTTCATATTGTCGAAGTTCGCCCAGCCTAAGATGCTGACGATGACGGTCAGCACAATCAGGGCAATGATTGGATAATCCTTGCCGATTTTCGGCTCTTTTTTCTTGTCATCCGGTTTTTTCTTGTCGTAAAGCTTCTTCTGGAGCTTCTTATACTGATTTGCCATGGAATTTTCCCTGCCTTTGCATTTACATTGAATCACTCCATATTATACCGTTTTGTAAACTTTTTTGCAAAAAGAATTGCAGGTGAGGGCGATGATTGTTAAAATATAAGGTACAGCTTTTCTATATATGCTGATTTATGTAAAACTGTAAACTTTCCAATAATTTCTGTCATATGCAGAGCCGCAGGGCTCTAATATGATGCAGGGGGGATTTTTATGATACGAGAACATCGCAGCAGGGGAAAACTTGAGGGCTACTACCGCAAGTTTGTCGAGGATGGCGTCATTGATCCGAATGTTCATCCTTGGGTGGCGGAATCTTGGCTGAAGAGCCGGGAACTCGGCATCGGCACCGAGACGATGGATGTTTCGCGCAAGATGTCAAAAGAGCAGTTTGCCAAGCTGCAGGCCAAGCATAAGGATGCCATCGACTACTTGAGCGGACTCAGCGAAGATATCCGCGAGTTCTTTCAGGAGTACAATCTGTCGCTGCTGCTCATCGATTCGGACTGCCGCGTATTAAAGAGTTATTCGCTGCCGTTCTACCAGATGACGCCGGGTGAGATTGAAGGCGTGCGCGTCGGCATCGAGGATGTTGGCACATCGAGCATCAGTGTGGCCTATGCCCATCAGACGCCGTTTTGGCTGTTCGGGCCGGAGATGTGGGTCAAGGAATGCCAGCTCGGCGATGCCTGCTCGGCACCAATCAAGGTCAACGGGGAATTCCATTACATCATCACGCTGGTTTCCATGGAGCAGGTACCGATGCCGCAGGATGCCATCATCTCCCTGCTGCTGACGATGAAAAATGCCTTGGAGGCGCATCTGACGGAGGCCGTGCGCATCAAGGCGGAGGAGGCCATCCTCGATGCGACGCCGTTTGCCGTGTATCATGTCATGCCGGGCGGCGAAGTCGCCTATGCGAACAAGCTCGGCCATACGCGCCTTGAGGGCATCGGCGCGAAGAAAGGCGAGGACAGGAAGTACACGTCGAATCTCAACGATGTCATCATGAACTACCAGCATACGCCGATTTACAAAGGCTTTAACGGTGTTCCCTCCTATAATAAGGAAGTCACCTGGATTACGCCGAAGAAGACGTATGAGGATATCACGACGGTCGTGCCGCTCGAACGCGATGCGGACCGCGCTGTGGAATCCGTCGTCGTCGTTTCGATGCCCATTGAGGATTTGCGCACACTCGTCGCGCACGCTGCCGGCTATACGGCAAAATACAGCCTCAATTCGATGGTCGGCGAGGGTACGACTTTCGCGAGTGTCCGCGCCAAGGCGGCACGCGTGGCCAAGAACAAGCATCATATCCTGATTCAGGGTGAGGCCGGCACTGGCAAGCAGCGCATGGCACATGGCATCCATCAGGCCAGCCCGCGCGCTGCGGGGCCGCTCATCACGCTGCGCTGCGGCGATGCGACGCCGGAAATCCTCGAGCAGGAACTCTTCGGCATTGTCATGGGGCCGGATGTCAGCCATCAGGGCCGGCTGGAGCTCGCCTCCGGCGGTACGCTCTTCCTCGATGAAATCGAGAAACTGCCGCGCACGATTGC
Source organism: Mitsuokella apri (assembly GCF_047974105.1). NCBI lineage: Bacteria > Bacillati > Bacillota > Negativicutes > Selenomonadales > Selenomonadaceae > Mitsuokella > Mitsuokella apri. Next base: position 663,282 of record NZ_JBHYRS010000001.1, on the reverse strand, counting down.
TGTCGAGCTTGCTCATGCTCTCAAGACGGGTAAGACTCACCGCATCGGCGAAAATGTCGAACGCGACATCGATGTGCGCATCATCGCTGCCTGTGACAGCGACCTCAAGCGCCTGACGGAACGCGGCCTCTTTTCCCCGGAGCTCTATGAAATCGTCTCGAAGAGCGTCGTGCGCGTACCGCCGCTTCGGAGCCGCCGCGAGGATATTCCGAAACTCGCGGACCACATTGTGGCAGAACTTGCGGAACAGCATCAGATGAGACCAAAGCGCATTCTGCCGGAGACGGCTGAGGTACTGGAAGAATACGACTGGCCGGGCAACATCAAGCAGCTGCAGAGTGTGCTGGAATATGCGTTCTTTAATACGCCGAAAAACACGATTGCACCGGAGGATATCAGCCTTATGGGCGACGTCAAGCCGGACAACAAATGGAAGGAAGACAAAGAGGTCTTCGTCAAGGCCTGGCAGGCAGCCGGCGGCAATGTCAGCCGTCTCGCAAATCTCCTGAATGTCAGCCGCGTGACGCTTTACCGCTATCTCAAGAAGTACAACCTTGAGAAAAAATGAAACAGGGTACACTAGAACATAAGGGATAATCAAATCATCGCGAAAGGATAAGGAAAACTGTGCGTTTAAGAAGAAAACCGTGGGTGGATGAAGCCATTCACGAATTTGATGATTTTGTCGTGAGCCGTGACCAGGAAATCGGCGAGGAGAAGAAGGGCAAATGGGCGGAAATCTTTGGCCGTCAGGCCCCTCTTCATGTTGAGCTCGGCACGGGCAAGGGCGATTTCATCAGTCAGATGGCGGAGCGCCATCCGGAAATCAATTTTATCGGCATTGAGATGCAGCAGGATGTGCTGTATTCCGCTGCCAAAAAGATTGCGGAGAAAGAACTCAAGAATGTGCGTCTGCTCGTCTTTGACATCAACCATATTGAAGATATTTTCGCCGAGGGCGAAGTTGACCGCTTCTACATCAACTTCTGCGACCCATGGCCGAAAAAGCGTCATGCCAAACGCCGTCTGACGCATGTGGGCTTCCTTGAAAAGTACCGCCGTCTGCTCAAAAAGCCCGGCGAGCTCCACTTCAAGACGGATAACCGTCCCTTGTTTGACTTTTCGCTTGAGCAGTTTGCCGAGGCCGGACTCAAGGTGCAGGATGTTTCGTATGACCTGCACGCGGAGAACCGCCCGGACAATATCATGACGGAGTACGAGCGCAAATTCAGCGGTTTTGGTGAGAAAATCAACCGCTGCGAGGTTATTTTCGAGGCTCCGGCCGAGGGCGCCGCTGCAGAACAGGATGAGCATACGGCTCAGAAAGAGGATTAAGGGGGCATTTTGATGCTGATTCGCAAAACGCCGTGGCGTAATGAATCAGAACCCGTCATTGTCATCATGGCGGTCCTGCTCCTGCTGGGCACCATCAATGTCTTCAGCTCGAGCTTCGTCCTCGCTACGACGAGCTTCAACAATCCGTATTATTTCCTGATCCGCCATGTCGTCTGGCTGATCTTGGGCATTGCCGTGTGCTTTGCCTGCAGCCGCATTAATTATCACCGCTGGCAGAGCATCACGCAGTGGCTGCTGATTATCACGATAGGGGCCCTCGTGCTGGTCCTCGGCGTCGGCACGGTTGTCAATGGCGCGAGACGCTGGCTGTCCTTTGCGGGCTTCAGCGTGCAGCCGGCCGAATTTGCCAAGCTTACGGCCATCCTGATTGCGGCGAAATTTCTGACGGTCATGATGAAGATGGAGAAGAAAATCAATCTGCTCAAAGCACCGCCGTACTGGATCATTATTGTCATGGCAGGTCTCGTCGAATTGGAACCGGATATGGGCACGGCCTGCATCGTTTTGGGCGTGCCTCTGCTCATGGCCTTTCTCGTCGGCATCCCCTGGAAACAGGTCAAGGTCTTGTTTTTTGTCGTCATTGGCAGTATCGGGGGACTCATCATCCTGCAGCCGTACCGCTTAAAGCGCGTGCTCATCACGTATGATCCGTGGAGCGATGCACAGGGAGTCGGCTATCAGGCCGTACAGTCGATGTCGACCATCGGTTCGGGCGGCCTCTGGGGCATGGGCCTCGGCGAGGGCGTCAGCAAGTACGAATATCTGCCAGAGGCTCATACGGACTTTGCCTTTGCTATTTTCGCGCAGGAACACGGCTATCTCGGTGTCCTGCTTGTCATTCTGCTGTTCTTCATGCTGGCCGTCTGCTGCTATTACATCTCGGCCCGTGCCCGCGATATCTACGGCCAGATTTTGACACTCGGCATCATGCTGCTCGTCGTCGGACAGGCCGCAGGCAATCTCTTTATGGTCAGCGGCACGTTCCCTGTCGTCGGCATCCCGCTGCCGTTTATCAGTTATGGCGGTTCATCACTGCTCGTTACGATGGCATCCATGGGAATTTTGCTGAATATCTGCCATCACGGTTTCCAGACAAACCATGAGTCGGATTTGCCGCAGACACCGCCGGCAGAGGCAAAAGAGCCCGTGGCACCGCCTCTGCACCTTGTCAAATGATACTTGTTTTGACCGATTTATGCGCAATGTGTTAAAATAGGGATTATAGACTATATCGATTATGGTACGGGTGCTTTTGAGAGAGGTGTTTGCGTTTGCGAAATCCATTTCATTTTGTGATTCCTTTGGCAGCGGCGTTCCTCCTGCTCTCCTTTTCGACGGACGCGATGGCATCATCCATCCTGGTCCGGCAGGGATCTCGCGGTCAGGCTGTGCGTCAGGTCCAGAGCCTGCTCATTGAGCAGGGCTGGCTTCAGGGAACAGCCGATGGCATCTGCGGCAATCAGACGGTGAATGCCATAAAATCCTTCCAGAAGGCGAAGGGCCTTACGGTAGACGGCATCTGCGGCAATGGCACATATGCAGTGCTGTCGGGCGGTCAGGAATATGAATCGTCGGACGATGACGGCACGGCCATGTATGTCAATGCGACGGGATACAGTGCCTACGACCCGGGCAACTGTGCGTATACAGCTATGGGAACGCACGTGCGTCATGGCATTATTGCCGTAGACCCGAATGTCATCCCGCTCGGCACACATGTCTATATTCCCGGTTACGGTGATGCCGTGGCCGAGGATATCGGCGGCGCGATTCACGGACACCGCATCGATGTCGCATTTGACACGCGTGCAGAGGCACTGGCTTTTGGCCGTCAGGACATTGAAATTTACATCAAAGATTAAAAATCGAAAAAGATACATGAGAAAACGCAGCTTTCGGCTGCGTTTTTTGTATACAGTGAAAGTGTAAACCCATACATTCCTGCTGTGAACTTTCCTAATATAAATTCCGCGACAACGATACATGGAGTGATAGAAAACAGTAAAAGTTCATTTCAGAAAAACAAAAACGGCTGATTAGTACATTTTTTTAGCACAAAAGTATTGACTAATGTAAAGCTGTAAACTATAATAAATTCATCGCAATCGCAATAAGAGAATTGCAAGGGAGAGAAAAGGGAGGAATTCATATGAATTTCAGCAAGAAAGGTCTGAAACTCGCCAGCGTCCTCGTGGGCACGATGCTCATGGGCGGCGTGCTCGCTGGCTGCGGCAGCCAGTCCGACAGCAACGAGATCAAGGTCGGCGCGAACTTCGAGATGACCGGCAACGTTGCGAACTATGGTTCGGCATCGCTCGACGGCCTCAAGCTCGCAGTCGATGAGATCAACGATGCCGGCGGCATTGACGGCAAAAAGATCACGCTTGTCACGGCCGATAATAAATCCGAGGCTTCTGAGGCAGTCAATGCTGCTACGAAGCTCATCTCGGACGATAAGGTTTCCGTCCTCGTCGGTCCTGCTGTAACGGCAAACGTCATTGCAGAGTCGCAGGTCGCTACGGACAACAAAGTGCCAATCATTGCACCGGATGCCACGAGCCCGGATGTTACGGTTGAAAATGGCAAAGTAAAGCCGTTCGTCTTCCGCAGCTGCTTCATCGACCCGCAGCAGGGCACGGTTATGGCAAAATTCGCCAGTGAGAACCTCAAGGCTAAGACGGCTGTCATCTATGTCGATAACAGTACGGACTATTCCAAGAGCCTTGGCAAGGTATTCAAGGAGAAATTTGAAGCTGCCGGCGGCAAAGTCGTCATGGAAGAAGCCTTCCTTGCGAAGGATCAGGACTTCAAGGCTACGCTGACGAAGCTCAAGACGGCCAATGCCGATGTCATCTTCGTTCCGGCTTATTATGAAGAAGTCGGCAAGATTGTCAAGCAGGCCCGCGAGCTCGGCATCACCTGCCCAATCCTCGGTACGGATGGCTGGGATGATTCGAAAGTTGCCGATATCGCCGGTGCAGATGCCCTGAACAACACGTACTTCTGCACGCATTATTCCGATAAGGATGAATCCGTAAAACCGTTCGTTGAAGCTTTCAAGAATAAGTACGGCCATATGCCGAACGTATTCGCAGCCCTTGGCTACGATGCCGGCAAGATGCTTGCCGATGCCATCAAACGCGCTGGCAGCAGCGATCCTGAGAAGATCCAGAAGGCTCTTGAGGAGACGAAAGACCTTCAGGTCGGCACGGGTACCATCACGATGGATAAGAACCATAATCCGATCAAGCAGGCCGTTATCCTGCAGAACAAAGATGGCGACCGCGTAATGGTAGCTAAGATCATGCCGGATTCTGAGGACTGATCCATAGTCCTATACGGAAAAGCCTTCACCTCTCTTTGAGGGAGGGCTTTTCTCTTTTATATGTCTTTATAATATGTAAGTTTTATTTTGTCATTCCTGTCATTTTGTCATTTTCAGAAGGGAGTTAATCCTATGGAAATCCTGCATCAAATTCTGCAGCAGTTCATCAATGGCATATCGCTGGGCAGTATTTATGCACTCATAGCGTTAGGCTACACGATGATATATGGCATCATTAAGCTCATCAACTTCGCGCACGGCGATATCTACATGGTGGGCGCCTATATCGGTTTTTTCTCCATCACGCAGGCACATCTTTCCATTGTGCCGTCCTTGCTCATTTCACTCGTCGTCACGGGCTTTCTCGGTATGCTTGTCGAGCGTCTCGCTTATAAGCCGCTGCGTCATGCACCGCGTATCTCCGTGCTGATTACGGCTATCGGCGTATCGTTTTTCCTCGAATATACGACGATGTATTTCGTCTCGCCGACACCGCGCACGTTCCCGGCGATGTTCGGTGATGTCGCCGTGACGATTGGCGGCATTGTCATTAACGGTCAGCAGATGCTGATTCTCGGCATTACGGCCGTACTCATGGTCATCCTGACTTATATTGTCCAGAAGACGAAGACGGGCAAGGCCATGCGCGCTGCTTCGTTTGATACGGAGACGGCTGAGCTCATGGGCATCAACTCCGACCGCATCATTTCGATTACGTTCGGCATTGGCTCGGCCCTTGCCGCTGTCGCCGGTGTGCTCGTCGGCATTTACTACAATTCCATCGACCCGCTCATGGGCATCATGCCGGGCCTCAAGGCCTTCGTCGCAGCCGTACTCGGCGGCATCGGCATTCTGCCGGGCGCTGTCGTCGGCGGCCTGATTCTCGGCGTCGTTGAGGCCTTTGTTTCGGGCTTCATTTCCTCGACGTTCCGCGATGCTGCGGCTTTTGCCATCCTGATTCTCGTGCTGCTCATCCGTCCGGCCGGCATCTTTGGCAAGAATACGAAAGAAAAGGTTTAAGGAGGGGAGCATATGAAATACTTACGAAAAAATGACTGCATCATGCTCGTCTTCGCCGTCGTTCTGTTTGCAGTTCTGCAGTTTTTGATATCGGAGCGCATCCTGAGTTCATTCTGGCAGCTTAATCTGCTGATTATCGGTATTAACATCATTCTGGCTGCGAGCCTGAACCTCATCAACGGCTATACAGGGCAGTTTTCACTCGGCCATGCCGGCTTTATGGCGGTCGGCGCTTATGTCGGCGTCGTCTTGACGGCTAATTTCCACATGCCGTTTGCCGTCGCCCTGATTGCGGGCGGCATTGCGGCCGGTTTCCTCGGCTTCCTCGTCGGCATTCCGACACTGCGCCTGCGCGGCGATTATCTCGCCATCGCCACACTGGGCCTCGGCGAAATCATCCGCATCGTCATCATGAACATCCAGTATGTCGGCGGTGCGGCCGGTTTCAAGGGCATCCCGCATCACACGACGTTTGCCTGGGTCTTCTTCATCATGCTGTTTACGCTGTTCTTCATCAAGAACTTCGTCAATTCGAATCACGGCCGTGCCTGCCTTGCCATCCGCGAGAATGAGATTGCGGCCGAGTCGATGGGCGTCAACACGACGAAGTACAAGGTCATGGCCTTTACGATTGGCGCGGCGTTTGCCGGTGTCGCAGGCGGACTTTTCGCACATTGCTTCTATTTAATCAGTCCGGCTTCGTTCACGTTTATGCAGACATTCAATTATCTCATCATGGTCGTCATGGGCGGTCTCGGCTCCATCACGGGCTCGATTGCCGGTGCTTTTGTCGTCACGTTCATTTCGGCAGCTCTCGCCAGCTGGCCGGAATTCCGCATGATTATTTATGCCATCACGCTGATTCTCCTGATGTTCTACCGTCCGCAGGGCCTGTTCGGCTACATGGAAATCACGAATATGGGCATTTTCCGCCGCATTTTCAAGAAAGGGGAGACGTCTCATGAGTGAGCTTTTACGCACCGAGAATGTCTCGGAGGTATTCGGCGGCCTCAAGGCTGTCACGGACTTCAATATTCATCTTGACCGCGGCGAGCTCGTCGGCCTCATCGGCCCGAACGGTGCCGGCAAGACAACGGCCTTCAATATGCTGACCGGTGTTTATCAGCCGACGACGGGCAGCATCACATTTGAGGGCAAGAGCATCGTCGGCCTCAAGCCCTATGAAGTCACGCAGCGCGGCATCGCGCGCACATTCCAGAATATCCGCTTGTTCTCGGAACTCACGGTCCTCGAGAATGTCAAGATTGCCTTCCATTATCACGTCAAGTACAGCGTGCTTGAGGCCGTTTTCCGCGTGGGCCGTTATTTCAAAGAGGAAGAGCGGATTGAGGAAGAAGCCCATAAACTCCTCAAGATTTTCCATCTGGATGATAAGGCCAATGAAGTTGCCAAGAATCTGCCGTACGGTGCCCAGCGCCGCCTTGAGATTGCCCGCGCCCTTGCGGCCAAGCCAAAACTCCTGCTGCTCGACGAGCCGGCTGCCGGCATGAACCCGCAGGAGACGAAGGAACTCATGGAGATGATCCGCTGGATCCGTAAGGAATTCGGCCTGACCATCCTGCTCATCGAACACGATATGAGCCTCGTCATGGGTATCTGCGAACGCATCTATGTACTCGAGTACGGCGAAATCATCGCGCAGGGTACGCCAGCTGAAATCAAGGAAAATCCGGAAGTCATCCGCGCTTACCTTGGCGCTGAGAACTGATGCTGGATTTGGGCAAATTATAGAATATACAGGATGTACGGAAAGCAGGTATGTATATGGCAGAACCGATGCTGAAAATCGATAATATTGACGTATATTACGGTGCCATCCATGCGCTTAAGGGCATCAGCCTCGAAGTCAATGAGGGTGAGATTGTCACGCTGATTGGTGCCAATGGTGCCGGCAAGTCGACGACGCTGCGCACGATTTCAGGCCTTTTGAAGCCGAAAAACGGCGGCATCACGTTTCAGGGAGAGAATATTGCAGGCGTTCGCGCGCATGAAATCGTCAAGAAGGGCATTTCTCAGGTCCCTGAGGGACGCCGCGTTTTTGCCGAAATGACCGTCATGGAAAATCTGGACCTCGGTGCCTTTGTGCGCAAGGACAAAGAGGGTATCCGTCAGGACCTTAAGAAGGTCTTTGAACTCTTCCCGCGCCTTGAAGAACGCAAAAATCAGTCGGCCGGCACGCTTTCAGGCGGTGAACAGCAGATGCTGGCCATGGGGCGCGCGCTCATGAGCCGGCCGAAGCTTTTGCTGCTCGATGAGCCGTCGATGGGCCTCGCGCCGCTTCTTATCAAGGAAATCTTCAATATCATTGTCGACATCAACAAGAGCGGCACGACGGTCCTGCTTGTCGAGCAGAACGCCAATATGGCCCTTTCCATCGCGAACCGCGCTTATGTCCTTGAGACGGGCCGCATCACGCTCTCTGGCAGTGCACAGGAGCTCGCGGCCAGCGAGGATGTCCGCAAGGCCTATCTTGGCGGCTGATGCCCCGCGCATCGCGTGTGCTGAGGATGTTTCAGGATATTGGAACGAAATCATGGGATAAATAGTACTGCCTGCTGGCAGGAAACTGCCGGCAGATGGCGAATTCTCTTAACAGCAGTAAATTGCAGAGGGGGATTTTAGATGTTTGTAGCAAATCGCATGGCAAAAAATCCAGTGACGGTTTCACCGGATACACCCGTCGATGAAGCGGCTTCGGCCATGAAGAAGGGCCATTTCCGCCGCCTGCCGGTCGTGGAAGAAGGCAAGCTCGTTGGCTTTTTGTCGGATAAGGACATCATGCGCGTCGCACCGTCGCCGGCAACGACGCTTTCGCGTTATGAAGCGCGTTCGCTTCTCGCCAAGCTCAAGATTGGCGATATCATGAATAAGGAAGTCATTTCCGTCAATGAGGATGCGACGATTGAAGAAGCCGCGCTCATCATGTACAATCACAAGATTGGCGGCCTGCCGGTCGTCTCGAGTGTCGGTGCTGTTGTCGGCGTCATCACGGAGACGGATATCTTCAAGACATTTGTCGATGTCATGGGCCTGCAGGAAGGCAAGACACGCCTGACGCTGCTCGTCGATAATAAAGTCGGTGTTGTTTACGACATTGCCGGCATTTTCACGGAGTGCGGCCTGTCCATCGACAGCCTCGTGACCTGCCGACAGCCGTACGGCAAATACGAGATTGTCGTGCGCGGCGATATCCCCAACGTCGAGGAAATCTCCGCGAAGATCAAAGCCAAGGGGTATGAGATCATCCATACAGCCCGCATTGGCTGACGGATAAGACAGGATACATCCCTGTAAAATCGCATAGAATAAGCTCAACGAAGAGCTCTTTTCCCTCACAGCTATGGTATGTGACGTGGAAAGGGCTCTTTTTGTTTCTTGTATACATATAAACATTACAAATTTACATGTATTTTTCACTTTTAACCTTGTCAGTGTATATACGCTATGTTATAATTTTATACATAATATGATTTACAGATATAAATGTGGGAGGCGTTCAACATGAAGTTTCATTCCTTGACCAAAATGCTGACCGTGGGACTTATAGCGGTTATGACAGCCGTGCTTTTAGCCGGCTGCGGCAGTGAAAGCAGTCAGAAAAAATTCCTTAACATCGCGACGGGCGGTACGGCTGGTACGTACTATCCAATCGGCGGTGCCATGGCCGAAATCCTCAATAAGGAAATCCCCGGCATGAATGCGAGTGCACAGTCAACGGGTGCTACGGTCGCCAATATCAACATGCTCAAGGACAATTCGGTTGACCTCGCCATTGTCCAGAACGATATCACGTATTACGCTGTCAACGGCACGGAGATGTTCAAGGACAAGAAAGTTGACAACATCCGCGGCATCGCTTCGCTTTATCCGGAGACGTGCCAGTTCGTCACGCTCGATAAGGCCGGCATCAAGAGCATCAAGGACCTCAAGGGCAAGCGCGTCGCCGTCGGTGCTGCAGGCTCGGGCGCTGAGGCCAATGCCCGCCAGATTCTCGAGGCTTATGGCATCACGTACGATGATATCGACGTCCAGTACCTCTCCTTTGCTGAAGGCGCCAGCGCCCTCAAGGACGGCAATGTCGATGCAGCGTTCCTGACGGCCGGCTACCCGACGTCCTCGGTACAGGATATCGCTTCGCAGAATAAGGTCCGCCTGCTGCCAATCGATGCGGATAAGGCCGATGCTCTGATTGCCAAGTATCCGTTCTACACGAAGACGACCATTCCGGCTGGTACGTATGCCGGCTTTGATGAGGAAGTCCCGACGATCTCCGTTATGGCTATGCTCGTCGCTACGGATAAAGTCGACGACAAGATGGGCTATGATATTGCCAAGGCAATCTTCTCGAATCTCGACCGTCTGCAGGCCGCTCATTCTGTAGGCAAGCTCATCACGAAGGAAGGTGCCATGAAGGGCATGTCGCTGCCGATGAATGCCGGTGCTGAGAAGTTCTTTAAAGAGTAAGAAGAGTAAAGAATAAGCAAAAGGTCTCTTTCGTCCGTTCATGTGCTGGAAAGGCATGACGATGATGGTGATGGAGAGGCCTTTTTGCTTTTGACCTGGTGATTTTACGATGCGTCGTTATTCAATTTGTGCCGGTCTAACTGCCTTAGCTGTCATCTTTGGCCTGCTCAATGTCTTTTTGACCCCGTGCCTTGTGGTACGGGCAGCGGGCGAGCGGGTGGCTGTAGTCGAGGCAAGGCCGGGACTGCCATTTTCCATTCATTTTATTCATTCGGTGCAGAAGACGCCGGTTCTTGAGAATCTTGAAGTCAATGATGCCCGCGATGGTTTTACGCTGCTTTCGACAAAATACCAGTCGTTTGGCGTGGGACTGCCCTTCCTGGAGGAAGAAGGCGATTTTCGCGAAGAGGGCAATTATTATGTGTTTGACCATATGGACCGGCATTTCAGGGATTTATCCCTGCGCACGGGTGTGGGCACCAAGCTTACCCTGACGCTGAATGGCCGTACATACCGGCTCTATGAACGCTATGCGCCTGGCACGCGCATCGATTTAGCGATTATGCCGCTTTACCGGGGACTCCTTGGTAAATGATACTTTTACTTCCCATCCATTATTATATGGTATATGGATCTACGGGGATGAGAAGCAGAGAGGATGTTTTTTATGACTGAAAAGCTGGATCCAAAATCCGCAGATGATATTCTAAAAAAATACGATAAAGAATCCGATACGATGGTGTACAAGGGCATCATGGCCAAGATTGTCTCGGCCATTGCCATCACATTCTCCATCTTCCAGCTCTACACGGCGACATTCGGCGTGCTCGATGCCCAGCTGCAGCGTGCCGTCCATCTTGGCTTTGGCCTCGCGCTCGTGTATCTCCTGTATCCGACGCGCAAGTCGTGGTCGCGCTATAAGGTGCATCCCTTTGATGTGCTGTTGGCCATCCTCGGCGCGGCAACACCGGCGTACATCGTCATCGAGTATCAGCACCTTGTGCTGCGTTCGGGTACGGTCTCGGGCGTCGACCTTGCCGTGGGCCTTGTCGGCATCCTGCTCGTCATTGAGGCCACGCGCCGCATCGTCGGTCTGCCGATGGTCTGTGTCGTGCTGGCGTTCCTCGCTTATGCCTTTGCCGGTCCTTATATGCCGGGTGTGCTTGCCCACCGCGGGCTGACCATTGAGCAGCTCGTCGGCCATCTGTACTTCACGACAGAAGGTATCTTCGGCATTCCGCTGGGCGTTTCTTCGACGTTCATTTTCCTGTTCATTCTGTTCGGCGCTTACTTGGAGTCCACGGGCCTTGGCAAATTTTTCATCGACCTCGCCAATGCCATTGCCGGCTGGGCCAGCGGCGGTCCGGCAAAAGTCGCCGTCCTGTCTTCGGGCCTCATGGGTACGGTTTCGGGCAGTTCGGTAGCCAACGTCGTCGGCACGGGCTCTCTTACGATTCCGATGATGAAGAAACTCGGCTATCATAAGGATTTTGCCGGCGCCGTTGAGGCGGCAGCTTCGACGGGCGGTCAGCTCATGCCGCCGGTCATGGGCGCTGCGGCGTTCCTCATGGCTGAATTTGTCGGCGTGCCGTACATCGACATTGTCAAAGCTGCTATTGTGCCGGCCTTCCTCTATTTTGCCGGTATCTGGCTCGGCGTTCATTTCGAAGCGAAGCGCGGCAATCTCAAGGGCATCCCGCGGAGCCAGCTGCCGAAAATCGGCAATATCCTGCGGGAGCGCGGCCACCTCGCTCTGCCGCTCATTGTCATCGTTTATCTGCTCGTCGCCGGCTACACGCCGATGCGCGCCGCTCTGGTCGCCATTGTGCTTTCTATCCTTTGTTCGGCCCTGCGCAAAGCGACGCGTATGAAGCCGATTGAGATTGTCCGCGGTCTTGACCGCGGCGCACGCAACGTGCTGTCCGTCCTCGTGGCCTGTGCTTCTGCCGGCATCATCATCGGCGTCGTCACGAAGACGGGCGTCGGCCTCAAGCTCGCTTCGGGCCTTTTGGACCTTTCGGGCGGACTGCTGCTGCCGACGATGTTCTTCACGATGATTACGGCCATCGTACTCGGCATGGGCGTGCCGACGACGGCAAACTACGTCATCACGTCGACGATTGCTGCACCGGCTCTCGTGCAGATGGGTGTACCTGTTCTCTGTGCGCATATGTTCGTGTTCTACTTCGGCATTATCGCCGATGTCACGCCGCCGGTCGCGCTCGCAGCCTTTGCGGGGTCCGGCATCTCCGGAGGCAATCCTTTAAGGACAGGGATAAATGCCTCGAAACTGGCCATTGCGGCGTTCATTATTCCGTATATGTTCGTGCTGTCACCGGTCCTTTTGATGCTGGAGGGTACAGCCTTTGACCTGTTCCTGACGACGCTCACGGCCCTTATCGGCATGGTGGCCCTTTCTTCGGCCCTCATCGGCTATCTTGCCGATGACTGCAATGCCTTTGAGCGTCTCGTGCTCATCGCCGGCGGCCTCATGATGATCAAGCCGGGCTTCATGACAGATATTGCAGGTTTCATCCTGTTTGCCGTCATTCTCTTCCTGCAGCTCAAACGCCGCAAGAAGATGGCAGCTGCCTGATTGATTCCTTTTTGTCTCTCCTCAAACAATTCTATAAACCAAAAATGCTGACACAATCGTGTCAGCATTTTTGGTAAAGAGAGTGTTTTTAGCTTAGTGAAGATTTTTCTTCTGCTTTTTCTGGCATTCCGGGCAGACGCCGAAGAAATAAAGCTGATGGTCGGAGAGCTCATAGCCTGTCTCATCCTTAACCTGCTCGTAAACGCCATTCGTGTTGAGCACCGGCACATCATCGACGCGGCCGCAGCAGGTGCAGCGGATATGCGGATGATGGCTCGTATCTGCGTCATAGCGGAACGCCTCTTCGCCGACGTTGAGTTCCTGGGCAAGACCGAGGTCACAGAGGATGGCCAGAGCCTTGTAGACCGTAGCCAGGCTCATCGTCGGATAGAGCGGCTGGAGCTCACGGTAAATCATATCGGCATTTGGATGTGCTTTCGTATGGGAAAGCATGTTGTAAACTGCGAGACGCTGCGGCGTTACTTTGAAGCCCGCTTCGCGCAGGCGGCTGGTCAGTTCGGTCGGAGTCAGCATGATATCACCTCATATTTTTCCTTAGATTGTCTCAAGGGTACACTAACGGAGAATAAATATTTTATAAGGTTATTCTACGTGTTATTTGCCAAATTGTCAACTAGTAACCATTCTTTTTATGGTTTGACTTTAAAAGAGAAAAACAGAGCGAAAAAAGGGCTTTACATTGGCGAGAAGATATGCTAATATATTATATGTTCTTCAACGAACACGGAGAGGTGTCCGAGTGGTCGAAGGTGCTTGACTCGAAATCAAGTGTGGTTAATAGCCACCGTGGGTTCGAATCCCACCCTCTCTGCCATTTGCAAATCAGTCCCTGCAGCGCTGCAGGGACTTTTTTATTGTCTGTATCCTATATAATAGGAAATAAAAAATCAGGCCTTTCCCTAAGGGAAAGACCTGACCCTTTGCAAGCATTATTCTGCTGCTTTGACGACTTCTTTGCCGTCATAGTAACCGCATTCCGGGCAAACGTGATGCGGCATTTTCGGTTCGTGGCACTGCGGGCAGGCAACGAAGCCGGGAGCTTCGAGCTTCCAGTTAGCACGGCGCTGGTCGCGGCGTGCCTTAGAAGTTTTGCGCTTTGGTACTGCCATTTGATTTTCACCTCCGAGGTACGTGTTCCTTCAGTGAAATCCATGCAATGGGTTGATGCTGGATGGATTCATTTCACGTGAGTATGTGATTTGACACATATATCTATGATAGCTGTTTTTGCGGTCAGTTGCAAGGGAAATTTTTCTTTTCGGGCAAGTTATGGCAATTTTTTTCAGGACGAGGGGATATTCCAGCTGTTTTTAGAAATATCTTGAAGAATTTTTGCAAAATAGAGGTGTTTTCTTTTTCGTCGCGAATTATAATAGAAAGTAACCTTCCTGTTTTAAAAAGTTCGGTATGAGCGCAGGGCGGTAAAAAGAAACGGGTGTGATGGAATATGACAGGAAATAGAGAAGTAATTACTGGCAGTGATTTCAAGCGCATGGTATCCGGCGCGTACAGCGAATTTCTGCTTGAATATGAACAAATCAATGCACTGAAAGGGGCCGGGCATATGCCCGGCACGCATATCCTGCGTACGATGGGGGCTGCTGTCATGCCGCTGTCGGAGACAAAGGATGACAGCATAGGCGGGCTCGCACGCCGCGTGGCGACGGCAGCTGTCTTCGGGGCGCGCGGCAGCGCCGGCATCGTGCTCGCGCAGATGTTCCGCGGCCTTGGTAAAGGGCTTTCGGGCAAGTACAATGCCACTTCGTCGGAGTTTGGCAAGGCCTTCCAGTATGGCATTCTCTATGCGCAGCGCGCTGTGCCGGAGGAGCCGGAGCAGCCAATCATCATGGTGGCCAAGGCCGTGGCAAAGGGCGCTTATCACGCTGTGCGTGCCAACCTGCCGATTTCGGAAATCCTGCAGGCAGCCATTGAAGCGGGCAAACAGGCACTGGCAAAGATGGACCATGAAGATGCGGGCGCGCGCATCATGTTCACGTTCCTTTCTGGCTGCCTCAAGGGCCTTGACGGCAACTTTGTTTCGCCGAGCGTCAGCCTCTCACTGGGACTGGAGGCAGGCCAGCCGGGCATGCCGGATCCGCGAGAAGACCTCGTGCGCCCATACTGTGTGCGCTTTACGATTCTCAACACGCGTGTCGACGTGCCGGAGTTCGAGCGCCACCTGCGCGAATACTCGAGTTTTGCACTCGTCGAGCGCCATGAAAAGGGTGTTGAGGTCCATCTGCATACCGACCATGTCGGCAAGGTCATAGAGCAGGCCATCGGCTGGGGGCCCATCAAGAATCTGCACATCACGAATATGAGCGAGAGCCATGTCCTGAATGCGCATGGCGCCCTGATGCGCGTGGCCCTGCTGGCCGTGGCCGAGAACAAGGTGCAGGCACGTGAGCTGCAGGATGCCGGCGTACATATCATTGTCAATGGCGGGGAAGATAATTGTCCTTCTGTCGGTGAGCTCGTCAATGCAGCCCACAGTGACCTCGCTTCGTCATACGTTATGATTTCGTGGAGCCGCGATTTCCGCCTGGCCTTCCGTCAGGCAAAACGCCTGCTCGGCAGCCGCGTAGAGCTCGTCCTCTGTCAGGACAAGATGCAGCAGGCCAAGGCCATCAAGGCGTTTGACCCGGAGAAAGATGCTGCCGAGAACAGCGAGGCCATGCAGCAGGCTGCCGGTCTGCTCAATGGCTGAGCAGCTCGCCTGCACGCGGGCGTAAATTTTGGCTGAGATATAGAAAAAACTCTGACACAAAATAGATGTGCCAGAGTTTTTTTATGCTGCCATCCTCACTGCCGTCAGATATGGGCGGCAAGAAAGGCTTCAAAGTCCGCTTCTTTCATCGGTTTGCCGTAGAGATAGCCCTGTCCCTGGTCGCAGCCGCAGCGGAGCAGGATTTCTTCCTGCTCCGGTGTTTCGATGCCTTCGCAGATGATGGTCATGCCGAGGTCGTGGCCCAGTTTGCAGGTATGGGCAAGAACCGTCTGCATGCGCGGGGCGTCTTCGGCTGCGAGCAGCAGCGAGCGGTCGATCTTGATGACGCGGAAAGGCATGGCATTGAGCAGGGTGAGATTCGAGTAGCCACTGCCAAAATCATCGATATCAAGACAGAAGCCCATTTCCTGCAAACGCCGGCCGACATTCAGTGCCTGCTGCTGCATTTTTGGTTCCTGAAGAGAAAACGCCGTTTCGGTGAGTTCCAATTCGATATCTTTAGCAGAATAATAGGTGACGAGGCGCTGCATATAAGTGAGATAATTCTTTTCCTGCAAATGGAGGCGCGACTGATTGACGGAGACCGGCACGACGGGCAGACCTGCCAGTCGGCGTTTTTTCTGCCAGGTCATGACCTGACCGAGCATGAAAAAATCGAGCTGTGTGATGAAGCCGTTTCGCTCGAAGAGCGGGATGAACTGTCCGGGCGGCAGAAAGCCGAGTTCCCGGCTCTGCCAGCGCACGAGAGCTTCGGCACCGACACAGCGGCGCGTTTTGAGGTCGTATTTGGGCTGATACCAGACCTTAAATTCTTTATTGGCCATGGCCTTCTGCTGCAGGCCTTCAATGCGGTTCAGTAGTTCGGTTTTCTGCTGGATTTCGGCATTGTAGAAGCAGATGGGCTGTGCCTCATGTAAGGCAAAGTCTGCCTGATTCATCGCTTTAGCCATGGAAACGTTGTGGGAAGAAAGACTGCAGATGCCAATCTTGAAGTCGACGTGGACGACCATATGGCCAACATTGATATATTCATTCTGATGCAGAAGATAACGCAGCGCCTGTTCCAGTTCTTCCTGATTTTGGAAATGCCGAAGGTCAGCGAGAAAGAATAACTTGCCGACACTGGTATGGACAGCGGGGAATTTTGCCCAGGCAGCCTGCTGCAGATTGTCCGTAAAGCGCTGCAGCAGATGAAAGATCACTTCGGCTCCATAGGTGTTGACGAGAATATCCGGCCGGCTGATGCCGAATTTGATGATGGCAAAGTCCCGATTCTCCGGCTGCGCGGCGAGATACCGGCCTGCCTTACGTTCAAACCAGCCGCGGTTATGAAGCCCTGTATAATGGTCCGTATCGAGCATCTTCTGCAGCTCGTCTGTATGCTGGCGGCGCATTTTCATCTGACGCCAGAAGAGCAGCAGAAGAATGAGCAGCAGCAGCGAAAGTCCCGTGACGAAATACTGCGGATAGGCGAAGAAAAGCGACTTAAAGCTGCGCTGGGCTTCGGTTTTGGGATTGTAAAAGGAAGACTGGTCCAGCAGGGCATCGCGGCCGATGAAGCCAATCTCCTTATCGAGGATCGGCAGGAGCTCCGGCTCCATCTGATTGGAAACGCCAATGGCGATGTCGCGGGAAAAAGCGATGCTGCCGTCTGTTTTCAAGTCAGGGAAATTCCCCTGCCAGATGTTGTACTGAGCCGTTTCCAGACGCAGAAACGTCATATCAGCCTGTTTTGTCTGCACGGCCTGAAGGCAGCTCTCCACGCTGTCATGCAGGCGCAGTTGTTTTTCACTGTAGCGCTGGCGCAGAAAACGTTCCGCGATATGCGGGCAAAAGCAGGCGATGCGGGGATTATCAGGAATGCCCTCGCGGCGGGTTACGGCTGTATAGTAAGAAGTCAGATACGATGTGGTGAGATCCAGGCCATGCGCTGCGGCCCAGCTGATATCACCGTCTGTATTCAGAAGAATTTGGGCTTTGCCGGAGTTTAAGTCTTCGTAAGCCTTTTCGTAATTGGTCTCGATGATAAGGCTGAGCTTGATGCCGAGGTCCTGTTCGATACGGTCTGTGAGCCTGCGCATCGTGCCCTGCAGCTCTCCGTGTTCATCGACATAGGCAAAAGGCCGTTCGTCCGCAATGACTGCTGCCGAAATGACGGGATGCATTTTTAAAAAGGAGGCTTCCTGCGGTGCAAGCTGCAGTTTGTGGGAACTTTGCTGGCCGTAATACAGGCGGTAAAGGTAACTGACAAAATACGGCCGGTTGCCAATGAGCTGTTCATTGGCCAGTTCCAGTTCATTCATCAGCGCGGTGTTATCCCTGCGTACAGCGAAATAGAGCGGTTCGACCCAAAAAGGAGAAGAACTGATACGGGAATCCTGTTCCTGTTTGATGCGCCCCATCATCAGATGGGAAAACAGCATTGTCTGCTGACGTTCCGGCGTCTTGATGATGCCGGCCACAACATCAATTTCACCGGAAGCCAGCCGTGCCTGATTTTCCTGCCAGCTGCCGGGAATAAAAATGACCTGACGGCCGGCATAGCTGCCCAGTGCCTGCATGAAGTCCGTGTCCATGCCGTAGAAATTCCCGTACTCATCTTCGGTGATGTCCGTGCCGAGTTCGTGGACGCCGACGCGCAGCAGCGGCCTGGCTGCTGCCTGTGAGCAAAGAAGCAGGCTGCAGACTAGAAAGAGCAGCAGGATGAGCCGCCCGTATAACTTCCCCAAAATATTTTTGACCCCTTTCTGACGAAATAATTTGTCAGATTATCGCTTGTGCTAAAACATACTGATATTATAGCATAGGGGCTTTTCAAAAGACAATGCAGGCATGCATGAATATAAGCATAAAATGCATAAATGAATTTTAAAGGACGCCGGGCTTGATATGGATGGTTTCACCGGCTTTGACCGTGACCATCTGCACAAGGCAGCTGCGCGGCCCGACGTTGAAGAGCTCGAAGGAATCCCAGTCGGGGAGTTTTTTCATGAGCTGCTGCTTGTCGTCGAGCTCCGTGAGGTTTTGGGCGGAATCGCGGCCGTAACTGTCGAGGATGACGAGGAAATACGTGCCTTCGGGGATATTCTGAAAAGCATATTCCCCCGTTTTTTTGTCTGTCTCCGTATGGTACACGGGGGCATCCTTTGGTACCGTATTATGGCGGTACCAGTCTTTTATTTCCTGTTCACTCAGTTTATCATAGGTGAAATCCCTGCCAATCAGCCAGACGTCGGCCTCTTTATCGTGAAATTTCCGCTTGGGGGCGGCGAGGTCCCAGCTGATGCCGCCGGCAGAGGCATCGGGATTTGAGGCAATCTTCATGCCGCGCTCGGAGCCATGCGTGTAGACTGCTCCCGTGATGCTGCCTTCTGCTGCAGCGGCACTGACAGATGGTGCAGGAGTGATGCCTGTAAGGCTCAGGCAAAGAGCTGCCGTTAAAGAGAGTAAGATTTTTTTCATGATGATTCTCCTCGTAAGGTTTTCATTTTCCTTTATTTTACAGCAGGCAGGGGCGATATGCCAATCTTTTCCTTGTTGCCGGATGCTGTTTGAAGTATGATAAAAGCAAAGGCAGATTTTTGTGTTCTGGAAAAGGGATGTTTTTATGCAGGAAGATTTGATGAGCTGCCTGACGCGTTTATTTGGCAGCGAGGCAGATATCGTGGCAGAAGAGCCGGTCTCGGGCGGAGATATTAATGAAGCCTATCATCTGGTATTACGTAGCGGACAGGACCTTTTCATGAAATGCCATAAAAATGTGGCCGATGATTTTTTTGCCGTGGAAGCAGATGGTCTCAAAGCGATGAAAGAAGCCGGGGCAAGGACGCCGGAGGTCCTCGCCTATGGCAAAAATCCCGACGGCAAATCCTTTTTGCTGCTGACCTATGTGCGTCCGTCGCGCCCACGGCGTGATTACTGGGAAAATCTCGGCCATATGCTCGCGGCCATGCATCAGGCCGATACGACGTCTTTGACAAAGGGCAGGCGCTTTGGCTTTTACGAGAACAATTACAGCGGTTCCATCCGCCAGAAGAATCAGGTCAATGACAGCTGGGTGGATTTTTTCCGCACGCAGCGCCTTTTGCCGCGGCTGCAGCTGACAAAATCCTACTTTACGCCTGACGACCGCCGGCGGGCAAGACACCTTCTCGACCATCTTGAGGATTATTTTGTGGAGCCGGAGTACCCGTCTCTTCTTCATGGCGACCTTTGGTGCGGCAATGTCATGCTGGGCAGCGACGGCGAGGCTGTGCTCATCGACCCCGCCGTCTGCGTCGGCAACCGTGAGTTCGACATCGCGCTCACGCGGCTTTTTGGCGGCTTCGAGCCGGAATTCTACGATGCCTACAACGAAGCGGCACCTCTTGAAGCCGGCTTTGGTGAGCGCCTGGACCTTTACAATCTGTATCATCTCCTAAATCATCTTCATCTTTTCGGCCGCGCCTATCTCGGTGCCGTTACGCGCATCATCCGTCATTATGCGGGATGACCCTGAGTTTTGAAAAGTGTTTGACGGGCAGTCTGCCGCTTTTGGCGGCAGATTTTTTTCGGGAATCTTTTGCAGGCGGACGCATATCATAGAAAGTCTGCGCGCGGCTATGATATAATGGTCATAACGAAATTGTATTCATTTTACCTGTAATAAAGAAAAATATTATAAATATTTATATATGATATAAGGAGACTATATGACAAATCCTGTCCTGCGTCCGCGCGACATCAGCGGCATCAAAGAAAAACGCGACCCTGTTTACCAGATTTCAACCCTGCAGTCCCTGATTCTCGGCAATTATTATGGCTGCCTTTACATCGAAGACTTCTTGAAACACGGGGATACGGGCATCGGGACCTTTCATGCCGTAGCCGGTGAGCTCATCGTCATTGACGGCCACTGCTACCGCATTCTGGCAGACGGTTCGGTCATTGAGGCACAGCCCCTTGACACGACGTCGTTTGCCAGCATTGCGTATCTTGAGGAGGGCCATACGATAAAATTTGGCGAGATGGCGTCAATTGCGGATTTGCGCGCAGCACTTGATGACAGCATTGACCTTTTAGGACCGAACAGTATGTACGTTGTGCGCATTGATGGGCGTTTCAACCGCGTGGCAGCGCGCACAGAACTTTATCAGCATGAACCGTACAAGCCGTTTGCCAAGGTGCTTGAGACGGATGAACGGCGCTTTGCCTTTGAAAATGTCGATGGTTCGCTCGTTTGTTTCTATTTCCCAAAATTCATGGATGGTGTCAATACGCCGGGCTGGCATTTCCATTTTATCAACGATGCGCGCACATTTGGCGGCCATGTCTTTGACGTCGATATGGTACACGGCACGGCTACGCTCAATAAGACGGACCGCTTTATCCTCGATTTGCCGAGCAATCAGGCTTTTCAGCACGCGGACCTTGAGAATGCTTCCAAAGAAGAGATTCGTCAGGTCGAGCAGGGGGGAGCAGATTAATTTCGTATGGAAAATTAATTTTGCCTGTATATGTTTTTTGAGCATGAGTGTGATAAAATAAAGATATGAAATAAAGCGAAATGTTCTAGACGAAAAACGTCTTATGAGGAAACAATTGCATGCAAAAAAATTATCAGCCGGTTAATTTGCCAAATGAATTTCCGGGGGGCTTCTACGTCTGCACGCTCAGCAGGCCGCGCAGGCTTCTTTTTGCCAATGCAGAAGTCCTGCGTCTTTTTGACTGCCATGATTTTGGTGAACTGACTGTCCACATCCAGAATAATGTGGAAAACATGCTGATGCCGGAAGACATCAAACAGGTTCATAGTCA
Organism: Mitsuokella apri; assembly: GCF_047974105.1. Lineage (NCBI taxonomy): Bacteria > Bacillati > Bacillota > Negativicutes > Selenomonadales > Selenomonadaceae > Mitsuokella > Mitsuokella apri. The sequence continues at coordinate 641,955 of NZ_JBHYRS010000001.1, read as the reverse complement.
GATCGAGCGGCAGCTCTCTGCGAAGGGCACACGTTTTGAGCATATCTGTGCCCGCATTGTCACGCATACGGGCAGGCCCCGCTATGTGGATATTTCCGGCTGCGTGGTTCATTCCCTTGAGGAAGGGGACCTTCTCTACTGCCTGATGCTCGAAACGGGCAACAGGGCGTCGGACTATCAGATCGATAAGGATATCCGCGAGTACGTTATTGAAAATATCGATACGGCTTTAAGCCGCGGCTGGATTCATCTTTACTATCAACCGGTCGTCCGCACACTGACGGGGGACCTTTGCGGCTTTGAGGTGCTGTCACGCTGGATCGACCCGAAAATCGGCTTTCTGTCACCCGGCATGTTTATTCCGGCACTGGAACAGACACGTCAGATTCACAAGCTCGATACTTATATATTGAAGGAAACCTGCCGGACGATACGGTCGCGTATGGATAAAGGACTGCCTACGGTGCCGGTCTCGTTCAATCTTTCGCGCGTTGACTTCATGCTGCTCGATGTCTTTGACATGATTGAGAGCACGATGACGGAATTCCGCCTGCCGCGCGATCTCTTACATATCGAAGTTACGGAAAGCGTCGTGGCAGAGGATCCCGGCCATATCCGTGCGACGATGGACCGTCTGCGCGATGAGGGCTATGAAGTCTGGATTGATGATTTTGGCAGCGGGTATTCTTCGCTGAATCTCCTGAAGGATGTCAACTGCGACCTCATCAAGCTCGATATGGGCTTTTTGCGCACGTTTACCGAAAAATCGCGCCAAATCATCGCTTCGACCATCAGCATGGCGAAGAAACTCGGCATTAAGACGCTCATGGAAGGTGTGGAGACCTCCGAGCAGGCCGATTTTCTGGCCTCGATTGGCTGCGGCAGACTGCAGGGCTATTTCTTTGGCAAGCCGCAGCCGCTTGAGGGAGCTTTTTCTCATATGAAAGCGGCTGGAGCAGGGATCGAGACAAGACTCTGGCATCATTATTACGATATGGCGGCCAGCGCGATTCACGAGACGGATGAGCCACTGACTCTGCTGGAATTTGCAGGAGGCAAGTTCCATTTCCTTTACACGAATGCAGGTTACCGGGAACAGGTAAAAAGCATCCATTATACTGTTCGGGATATCGAAGCAAGCTTCAATGACAATGTAAATGCTCCGCTGTACCGGGATATCCGCAGTCTCGTTCATGCCACAGAAGAAAGCGGCAGGCGCGAGACGTACTTCTGTACGATTGCCAACAATTATATCCGCACTGTCATGCATGTTGTTGCACATACGGACGGCCATACTCTGTTCTGTATGAGTTCCTGGAATATCACGCAGGACAGCAGTCATATGGAAAATCAGAAGTTCGATGACAATCTGCGTTATCTTTATATGATGTTTGACAGCATTTACATCGTCGACTTTGACGCGGATACGGTGAATCAGATTCGCGAGAAGTCTGCATTTAATCTGCTGGAACAGGGATGCGAAAATGGTATTCGGAAGATGACAGAAGCATACGGCAGGGCCCTCGTTTATGAAGATGACCTTGAGGCATACCAGCGTTATGTCGCGCCGGAAACCATTCTTCAGCGCCTGCATGACAGCCCCGATGGCATCCTGAACTGCTGCCTGCGCCTGAAAGACCGGCACGGCAGCTACAATTGGATGGGGTGTTCGATTCTGCTGATTCCGGAGGCGGGGAGCAGGAAGGTGGCCTATACTGCGCGCTCGTTTGATGACCGGGCAGATAATATCGCCTTTATGGTACAGTCCATGGTTAAAAGCGATGCAGCGCAGAAGGGGACGCATCTGTCTCTCGCACCGGGACAGTTAAACGATGCCTATAAGGCCATGCTTTGGGACAGTCAGCAGCGAAATTCGGAGTTCTGTTATTTCTGGAAGGATACAAAGCGCCGTTTCCTCGGCGTCTCGCATTCGTTCCTGCGGTATTATGGCTTTGATTCTGCGCAGGACGTACTCGGCAGGACGGATGAAGATATGGGCTGGCACGTTGACGATGGGCCTTACCGCGATGCCGAGCTCGAGGTCCTGCAGAAGGGCAGAGTGATTCAAAATCAGCCGGGGCAGTGCATCATTCGAGGTGTCCTGCATCACATTACCTGCTATAAATGGCCGCTTTACAATCAGGGCAGGATTGTCGGGCTCATGGGCGTGTTCTTCGATGCCGATAAGATGAGAAAACGCATTCGGGATATTTCGGAAACGTCTTATGACGACCCCGTGACGGGCCTTATGAATGCGCGCGGCTGGGCCGATGCGATGTTCAGCTATGATGAGCAGCGGACCCTGCAGAAACGCCAGTACAGCGTGCTGCTCATTGAAAATGCCTCCTATGATTCGGTGGTCAGTGCCTATGGCATGGATATCGCGCGGCAGCTCCTGCAGCGCGAAGCCGATGAAATCCGGAAGGTGGCTGGCCGCAGGGCGACAATTGCGCGCACGGGCCAGGCAACATTTGCCCTGCTGGCCTACGATAAGGATGAAGATGAAGCGAGAAAACGTGCTTCTGATGTTCTGCGGGCACTCAATGCCATTCATGAGATTGCCGGCAATCCAGTGACACTGGTCTTCCGGTATGCGATTGCGCATTCAAGGGAAAAGGGTGTCTCGACCGAAAACATCTATCATATTGCACAGGACCGCCTGCATCAGCAGCAAAAGACGGAACGCCGTCAAAAGCGCCGCCGGAGGAATTGAGCTTCTGCGTACACACATGACTTGCACATTCCGCGCCTGTCTGCTACAATAAACTTGTTGTGCGGTTGTAGCTCAGTTGGATAGAGCGTCCGCCTCCTAAGCGGCAGGTCGTGAGTTCGACTCTCACCAATCGCACCATTCTTAGGAATTGAAAGGCTTTGTCAGACTTCGTAGTTTTTGGCAAAGCTTTTTTGTTTGGAAATTCTGCTGTAACAGTCGGTTTGTAACAATCGTTACAGAATGACGGCCTATATCCTGCTATGATATAGACAATGAATCAAGAAAAACTTATGTGTTCTATGTTATATAAAAGGAGAGCTTACGATGGAAAATAAGATGTTTTGCTTCCAGTGCCAGGAAACAGCAGGCTGCAAGGGCTGCACGCAGGTCGGTGTCTGCGGCAAGAAGCCGGAAGTCGCTGCCATGCAGGACCTTCTGATCTATGTGACGAAAGGTCTTGCCGCTGTCACGACGCGCCTGCGCGCTGAGGGCAAGAAAGTATCGGCAGATGTCAACCATCTCGTAACGAAGAACCTCTTCATCACGATTACGAATGCGAACTTTGACCGCGAGGCCATCATCGAAGCCATCGAGAAGACGCTGCAGGTCAAGTCGGAAATGCTCGCAGGTCTCACGAGCCGCGAAAATCTGCCGGAAGCAGCTCTCTACAACGACGGCCGCGATGGTTTTGACGAGAAGGCCAAGAAAGTCGGCGTCCTCGCTACGGAGAATGAAGACATCCGCAGCCTGCGCGAGCTCATCACGTACGGCCTCAAGGGCCTCGCTGCTTATGTCAAGCACGCCAATGTCCTGAAGCAGGAAAACGAAGCCATCGATGCGTTCCTGCAGTCGGCGCTTGCACGCCTGCTCGATGACAGCCAGACGGGCGAGCAGCTCACGGCCCTTGCTCTGGAGACGGGCAAGTTCGGCGTTGACGGCATGGCTCTGCTCGACAAGGCCAACACGACGGCCTATGGCAATCCGGAAGTCACGACGGTTGACCTCGGTGTCCGCAAGAACCCGGGCATCCTGATTTCCGGTCATGACCTCCGCGACCTCGAGATGCTTCTCGAGCAGACGGAAGGCACGGGCGTCGATGTTTACACGCACGGCGAGATGCTGCCAGCTCATTACTATCCGAAGTTCAAGCATTACAAGAACTTCGCTGGCAACTACGGCAATGCATGGTGGAAGCAGAAGGAAGAGTTCGAGGCTTTCAACGGTCCGGTCATCCTGACGACGAACTGCCTCGTACCGCCGAAAGATTCTTATAAGAGCCGCGTCTTCACGACGGGTGCCGTTGGTTTCCCGGGCTGCCCGCATATCGAAGCAAAGGCAGACGGCACGAAGGATTTCAGTGCTGTCATCGAGATGGCTAAGCAATGCGCTGCTCCGACGGAACTCGAAAAAGGCCAGATTGTCGGTGGTTTCGCTCATGCACAGGTCATGGCTGTAGCCGATAAGGTCATTGAGGCTGTCAAGGCCGGTGCCATCAAGAAGTTTGTCGTCATGGCAGGCTGCGACGGCCGCATGAAGAGCCGTGAATACTACACGGAATTTGCCAAGGCTCTGCCGAAGGACACGATCATCCTGACGGCTGGCTGCGCAAAATACAAATACATCAAACTCCAGCAGGAACTCGGCGATATCGGCGGCATTCCGCGCGTCCTCGATGCCGGCCAGTGCAACGACTCCTACAGCCTTGCCCTGATTGCCCTCGCACTCAAGGATGCCTTCGGCCTTGACGATGTCAACAAACTGCCGATTGTCTACAACATTGCCTGGTACGAGCAGAAGGCTGTCATCGTCCTCCTGGCTCTGCTGCACCTCGGTGTCAAGAACATCCATCTTGGACCGACGCTGCCGGCTTTCCTTTCCCCGAATGTCGCGAAAGTTCTCGTCGAGAATTTCGGCATCGGCGGCATCACGACGGTGGAAAGCGACATCAAGACGATGATCGGCTGATTGACGTTTGTTCCTTACTTCTCTCAAATCCATACATATCTCATAACACCATACACCTGCAAAAAGCTGCTGCGTTTATCGCAGCGGCTTTTTCTGTTGCCTGTTTCACAGAACCGGGGATAATTTTCATGAATGATAAAATACATCATAATGTTGCTTCTGCAACGTCATAGCAGCTCCTTTATTGCTATAATACAGATAAATGAAATGATTTCTACAATTCGGAGGAAGATTATGGGAATCTACGATCTGGATTTACAGGAATTGCCGCTTTTTGACGGGCTCAAGGCGGAAGAGGTCGACCAGTTCATCCAGGCCACAGACGCTAAAGTCAAGCGTTATGGCAGGGAGACACGGATCCTCAAGACGTATGAAAAAAATGATAAAATCGGCATCATTGCAGAAGGCACGGCGCTGGTCATCGCGGAAGACCGTTTGGGCAATGAGAGCGTCGGACACCGTTTGGAGCGCGGCGCCATTTTTGGCAGCACGACGGCCATCCTGCCCGGATACAGCAATCCGACAGCCGTCGATACGGTCACGGATGTCCTCGTGCTCTGGGTCCCCTATATGAATCTGATTGTCGCAGGACCAAAGCTCGGCCGCATTCATGGCATTGTCATGCGCAACCTGCTCATTGCCTTCTGTCGCAAAAATGTCCTGATGATGCAGAAGCTCGAACTGCTCTCGCAGAAAACCCTGCGGGAGCGCTTGATTCTTTATCTGCTGCAGAAACGCGGCTGCCAGCAGTCGGACTGCGTAAAAGTGCCGGGCCGCGTGCAGCTTGCCAAGGAACTCGAGTGCAACCGCAGCGCCCTGACGCGCGAAATCGGCCTGATGAAAGATGAGGGCCTTTTGAGCTGCGGTCCCGACTGGATGCGGCTTGATGAAGAAAAACTTCGGGAAGCGAGGTGAGCTTATGCTGAAACTGGTCTTCTCACATGTGACAAAGCAGTTTGCCGGCAAAAAAGTCATCGCGCAATTGGATGCTGAGGTGCAGGGCGGCTGTATTACCGCTGTCACAGGCACAAATGGCAGCGGCAAATCGACGCTTCTCAAAATGGCGGCCAAACTTCTTTTGCCCGATGCCGGCAAAGTCATTGCCAAGGATGGGGAACAGGAACTTTGCAAAGAGGTCTACCGCCGCCGCCTTGCCCTGGTCACGCCGGATTTTCACGTTTATCCCAAGCTCACGGCCCGAGAAAATCTTGACTTTTTTCTGGGGCTTCGGCGCAAAAAGCCGCTGTCGGATGAGGAATACCGCAGCCTGCTGGCAAGAGTGGGTCTGTCTGGGACCGTCATTGCGGGAAAATACGCGGAGCATTTCTCCACCGGCATGAAAAAAAGGCTTCATCTGGCTATCCTGCTTGGCTCAGGGGCCGATATCTGGCTGCTCGATGAACCGGGGGCCAATCTCGACGCTGAGGGAAGGACAATGGTGCGCAGGGAAGCGCGCCTGGCGGCTGACGCAGGCAAACTGGTGCTCTGGGCAACAAATGATCCGGAAGAGGAGGCACAGGCCGATGCATGCATCGCTTTATCAGGAAATTAAAACGGTTTTTCGGAAGGAATTCCGTCTCTGCCTGCGTTCGAGGTCATCATGGCTTGTCGTCATGATGTTTGCTTTGACGACGCTGGCCTGTGTCAGTCTGCTTCTGCAGGGCGACAGGCTTTCGCCGCGTCTTCTGGCTGCGCTGCTCTGGGTCATCCTGTTCTTTTCGCTGCTCGCCGGTGCCGGCCGCGGCTTTGCCGATGAAGAGCAGTCGGGGACGCTTTTGGCCCTGCAGATTTACGGCAGTTCACAGGCCGTGCTCTTTGGCAAGGGCATATTCATGGCACTTTTGCTGTTCGTTTTGGGACTGCTCATTCTGCCTGCTTACCTCATCCTCATGGACTGCGATGTCTATTCGCCGTTTCTTCTCATCCTGACACTGCTGGCCGGTACTTACGGTATGGCCATAGCCGGTACGCTGCTCTCGGCCCTGATGACCGGAGCTAAGGTGCAGAATGGCCTTTTATCCATCCTGATGCTGCCCATTATGCTGCCGGTTCTTCTGCCGGCCATCGTGCTGACGTCAGGATGTTTTTCAGGGAGTTTGACAAGTCTTTCATATCTTTGGGGCATGCTTCTGTACGATGCCATCTTGACGGTGGCTGCATCGCTGCTGTTTGATTTCCTCTGGTATGAAGACTGAATCCAAAGACTGAATCCATCGAGATGGAATGAATAGGGTATATATAGGAAGGGAGTTGAGAGGATGAAGGGATATGAGAAGGGGCTCTGGCTGTTTATTTTGCTGCTGACAGCGGGAACAGTCTATGCCGTATTTTTCGTCGTACCGCCGGCCATGGGGCTTGGCAAACTCGTACGCATCGCCTTTTTCCACATTCCGGTGGCCTGGATTTCGGTGCTGGCCTTTTTCGTCAGTGCGGTCTACGCAATCGGGTATTTGAGGCAGCCAAGCCCGCACCGCGATCTCGTCAGTGCGGCATCGGCAAAACTCGGACTCATCTTTGTCATACTGGCAACGGTCAGCGGCGCCTTTTTCTCGAAACTGACTTGGGGGGCATATTGGAACTGGGATCCGAGGCAGACGACGATTTTCGTGCTGCTGCTCATCTACGCAGCGTATCTGACGCTGCGCGCAGCTGTTCCCGAAGAAAAAAGGCGGGCGCGCGTTTCGGCAATTTATGCTCTGTTTTCCTTTTTGACCGTGCCTTTTCTCGTATTCATCATTCCCAGATTTTATTTTTCCCTGCATCCATCGCCTGTCATCAATGGCAGCGGTTCTCTTGATATGGATCCCATCATGTTCAAAGTCCTGGTGGTTTCCCTTCTCGATATGACGCTTATCTACATCGCTGCGCTGCGTCAATGCGTGAAAGCCAAAGAGGTGCATCATGAAACGTAAAATTTTTCTCATCGTACTGCTGCTGGCCTTTGTCGGCTACGCCGGCTGGAGCTTTGCCGATTCGGTCACGCCGTACGTCGGCATTAAAGAAGCTAAGGCCGCGACTTCATCGAATGTGCAGGTCAAGGGGCTGCTCGACAAAAATGCCCCGGCACCGCATATGGAGGGCAATGATTTTGTCTTTACCCTGCAGGATGAGGAGACGGGGGAGACTTTGCCTGTTCGTTATCACGGCACGAAGCCGGACCAGTTTGACGAAGCTTATCACATTGTGGCCATCGGCAAAATGCAGGACGGTATTTTCACGTCGGATAAACTGCTCATCAAATGTCCATCGAAGTATGAACAGCAGAAATAGGAACAATATGGGATGTATATGAGGTCAAGACTATGATTGGAACAATTTCACTGGCAACATCGTTATTCTTTTCCCTATTGGCGGCGCTGGCCTATGGCTATGCCATGAAGGACACGGAAGATAAGACAGCGGTACGTTATGGCCGCATCTGTTTTTCCCTGTCTTTTCTGGCTGCGGCCATTGCCTCCATCTTTCTCTGGGTGCTGATTCTCGGCGATCACTTTGAGTTTTCCTATGTCGCGAGCTACTCTTCCAAGGAACTGCCGCTGATGTATAAGATTTCGGCGTTCTGGGCCGGGCAGCAGGGTTCCCTGCTCTTGTGGCTGCTGATTCATGCCATGGCTTCCCTTTATCTCTGTTTCCGGGGCCGGATGCAGAAAGCAGGACTCATGGTTTATGCCATTTTGGAGTCTCTTTTGGCCATCCTCGTTTTGGCCAAGAGCCCCTTTGTACACGCGGCAACACTGGCGCAGGATGGCGTGGGACTCAATCCTCTGCTGCAGGACCCGTGGATGGCCGTACATCCGCCGATCATCTTTATCGGCTATGCGCTTTTGGCTGTGCCTTTTGCTTACTGCATGGGATCGCTTTTAGAAAAGTCCGGCCTGCATGTCTGGCTCGAGTCGGCCCGCAGATGGGCGCTTCTTGCCTGGGGCTTTCTCGGTGCCGGTGTCTTTGTCGGCGGCTACTGGGCGTATAAGGTGCTCGGCTGGGGCGGCTATTGGGGCTGGGACCCTGTTGAGAATTCTTCGCTTGTGCCGTGGCTGCTCGCCGGTGTCTTTGTCCATGTGCTGCATGTCGCAAAGAAGCGTCCGGCAGCGCTTTCCGTCCTGCATCTCTCTGTGATTTTCACGTTCTCGCTGGTCATCTACGGTACATTTTTGACGCGCAGCGGCATCCTTGGAGATTTTTCCGTGCATTCCTTCAGCGGTGCGAGCATCGGCATGACCTTAGCCGTGGTCAATGCCATCGTGCTCATTGGCGGTCTCTTGCTGCTCGTCCTGAAAGTCGGCAGCCTGCCGCAGGGACAGATGTATACGAGTTATAAGAGCCGCGAATTTCTGCTGCTCTTAGGCGCCCTCATTTTGACGTTTATCGCCGCAATCATCTTTATCGGCATGTCGATGCCGCTCTTAACGCAGCTTGTCGGCAGTCCGGCAGCGGTCGATACGAATTTTTACGTGCGCACGACGCTGCCGCTCGCAATTGTCATGTGCCTTGTTATGGGCGTGGCGGGGCTTTGGCGCTACGGAGGGCAGGAAACCTGCGCCAAATCGATTCCGGCCCTCATTTTGCTGGTACTCGGCCTGGCTGCGGCGTTTCTCGCCGGCGTGCGCAGCATCGGCCTGCTGCTCCTCTCTGCCTTTGCGGCGTTCCTGTTCGGGGCCTCGTTTGCCAGCTGGAAGAGAGGGATGCTGCGCGGCGGCGCTCTGATCGCGCATGCAGGCGTCGGACTGGCTCTTTTTGCCATGGTGCTCTCGGGCGGCGCCAGTCAGTCGCTTTCGCAGGAATTCAAGCCTGGTGATTCTGTAAACATCGCCGGCTACACCGTGCAGTATGAAGGACAGTCCTTTGCGGATGACGGCACGGCCAAGTATTACCGCTACCTCGTCGATGGCAGCGAAGTGCAGGCCCTGACGAAACTTCATAAAAACGGCGAGGACGCCGCGCGCGAGCCGGCCATTGCCCATACCATCACGGGCGATATTTACATCGCGCCGACGCCGCCTAAAAATACGGGGCGCATGGAGCTCATTCTCAAGAAAGGGCGCATGGAAATGGGCGATATCTTCGCTTATCGCTATGACGATGTCACGATGGAGAATCAGCCCGATGGCAAACTTTTGGTGACGGCGTCGATTGCCGTCACGGATGGCGAAAAAGTCGAGCATGTCCAGCCGACTATTCTGGCCACGGCGGATGGCGGCACTTCTGAGCCGATTCCGATTTTTGACGGGAAAAAGCGCATCCGCCTGACGGGCATATCGGGCAACGACTCGCAGGCACGTCTCGAGATCCTGCCGTCTGTTGAGGAAGAATCCCAGACTGCCGTGACGGCAGCGGTCAGCACGAAGCCGTTCATCTATCTGCTCTGGATTGGCGCTGTAGCGGCAGCGCTTGGCTGCTTTGCGGCGATACCATCTGCCAATATTCACAGAAATTTATGAAACGATAAATAATATTTACAAAGGCGTTGCTGAGGCAACGCCTTCTTTGTTTTAATGATGATATAATAATAGCAAATAAGGCGTAGTAAGAGAGAGGAGGGGGACCAGAGTGGAGTTCAAGGAATTATTTCAGAAACATACCTTGGCCTGCCTGGCCGGCGGTTTCGTCATTGGCGTCGCCGTCTGCGGCATAGGCTCAGCTGCCATGGCATTTTCGGGCTCGCCGGCTTTCTGCGGTGCATGCCACGCGATGAAGAGCGAGCAGGCGACCTTTGCGATGTCTTCGCACCGTTCACTGGAATGCACGGACTGCCACCTGCCGCACGACAACGCCGTACATTACATGTTTGAGAAGGGGCGCACGGGCATGATCGATACGTATCATGAAGTGCTGCGTGACTATCCTGCCCACATCAAGATTTCGGCTCAGGGCAGACAGACCGTCAATGACAACTGCCTGCGCTGCCATTCGACGACGATGGGCAATGTCCATGCCGATGTCGGGGTAAATCTCGACACGGGCGGTGACTGTCTCAAGTGCCACAGCAGTATCGCACATGGTTCGAATCATCTCGAAGGGGGGATAAAAGTTGAGTAAGCTACAGAAGATATTGACGGGAATCATAGCTGTCTGCGTTGTATTCTTTGGCTTTGTCGTCGTCCGCATCGTCGCGGCGCCGAACGACAACAGTGTCAAGCTCGCTAAGATTCCCCAGGAAAAACAGCTCGGCAAGGAAGCGTACAAGGATGCCTATCCGCTTGAGTACAATTCGTTCATGAAGAACAATGATACCTCGCCGTCGCCGACCGGATACGGCGGTGCACAGGAAGGCAATTCTCACCTGACCGAGCAGCCGGAGATGCTTGAGAACTTCAAGGGCTACAAATTCGCCCTGCAGTACGATGATGACCGCGGCCATACGTATGCCGGCGAGGATTTCAAGAACACGAAACGCCTGCCGGGCCAGAAGGGCAACTGCATCACCTGCAAGAGCTCGTACATGTATGATGTCTACTACAAACAGAGCGGCTGGGATTACGCTTCGAAGCCTGTCGAAGAAGTCATGGCTCCGATTGAAGATGACCAGTGGTTCGGCTGCTCGACCTGCCATGACCCTGAGACCATGGAACTGCGCGTCTATCAGCAGGGCTTCATCGACTCGATGGCCCGCCGCGGCATTGATGTGAACAACGCTTCGCACAATGACAAGCGCGCTTATGTCTGCGCACAGTGCCACAATGAGTACTACTTCACGAAGGAAGACGGCCGCGTCAACCATCCGTTCGACAATGGCCTCGATGCCGAATCCGAGTATCAGTTCTATCAGTCCGGTCAGGCCGGCGGCTTCACGCAGGACTGGATTCATGCCGACTCCAAGGCACCGATGCTCAAAGCACAGCATCCGGACTTTGAGGCGTGGGCAACGAGTGTCCATGCCGATGCCGGTGTCACCTGCGTTGACTGCCATATGCCGTACATGAGAGAGAACGGCCAGAAATACACGTCGCACTGGATGACGAACCCGCTCAAGACTCCGGAAGAGTCCTGCCTCAAATGCCATGACGAGAGCGCTGAGACCCTCAAGGCCCGCGTTCAGACGATTGGCGACAACACGTTCAAGCTCCAGCGCATTGCCGGACAGACCGTCGCTCAGGCCCATAAGACCATCAAGGCTGCTATGGATGCCGGCGCTACGGATGAACAGCTCACAGAATCCCGCCAGCTCGTCCGCGAAGCCCAGTGGTACTGGGATTGGGTCGCTGCCGAGAACAGCATGGGCTTCCATAACCCAGATAAGATCATGCGCACGCTCGGACTCTCGATTGACAAAGCACATCAGTGCATCGAGAAGACGAACGCCGTCATGAAAGGCAGTCTCTAAAATCTGGTTTTCCCAATTAAGTCAACCCATAGATACCATAAAAAGTCAGCTCATTTATGTGAGCTGACTTTTTAGTTCATAGATATGCAAAGCTCTCAACAAAGGTAGTTCCTGTTGAGGGTTTTCTTTGCATATTTATGTTCTGTTGCGGTGTATATATACTATGGCGTTTTGCAGGAGGTTTTCTGTTATGGTAGAATTAAATCTATATATAGAATCGTTATGAATTATGTTTTTAGAGATGAAGTGTATGGAAAAAGTCAAATTTATGGATGTGCCGGATGAAGAGGCCAGCCGGCTTTATCTGACGACTATTGGCGAATTGGAAACGGAGCCTGGACAAACTTATGGACCCGGCGTGCGGTCGTATTATCTTTTGCATTACATCCTCAAAGGCAGGGGAACATTTCAGGTCAATGGCATGACGTACGAGCTGCATGCAGGGCAGGGCTTTTTGATTGCACCGGACTATGAGACAACTTACTGCAGTGATGAAGAGGAGCCCTGGAGCTATATCTGGGTCGGCGCAGCCGGAGAGGAGATGGAGTATCTTCTCAGCGAACTCGGGCTTTCGCAGAAGAATCCGATTTTTGAATGCAGCCGGCCGGAGCTGCTCGTGGACTGTGTTCACGAAATGCTGAATCACCGCCAGCAGACCTCGTCGGATCATTATTACCGTTTGAGCAGCCTTTACCGCTTTATTGCCATATTGAGTGAGGAAGGGCAGGCCCATCAGCTGCCTGTAAGCGGCAATTCGTATGTTGTCCACGTCATGGAATATGTGCGTCATCATCTGCATGAGCATATGAATACGGCTGATATCGCCGCAACGATGAACCTAAACCGCAGTTATTTAAGCAGCCTGTTCCGCAGCAAGACGGGCATGACGCTGCAGAATTATATCCAGACCTGCCGCATGACGCGGGCCAAATACCTGCTTGAGAGCACAAAACTTTCGATTGCAAGCATCGCGGCTTCGTGCGGCTACGAAAAAAGCGACTCGCTGAACCGCATTTTTCGCAAGGCATATGGCATGGGCCCTGCCGATTACCGCAAGCATTTCCTTGAGAGCCAGCGCCAGAAACGTCAGCAGCCGAAAAATGGGTAAAAAAAGAGAGCCTGCACATCGCATGCCGACTCGAATGAGGGAAAAATATAAGGGGAGATGGATGAGGGGGGAGTTGACGTGTCAACTCAATCAATCCATCTGTCTTTAATCATATAGCGTTTTGAACGAAAGGGCAATCCAATCTTGTTGGAAGAATCACTCCATTTGTTGGGTTGTTCTTTTATTTTTTCGCTGCTTCTTCCGGGCGAATGTAGGTGCCGCTTTTGCCGCCGGATTTCTTTTCGAGATGGATGTACTCGATTTCCATGCCTTTGTCAAGGGCTTTGCACATGTCGTAAACGGTCAGCAAAGCTACGCTGACGGCATGGAGCGCTTCCATCTCAACACCTGTCTGCCCCGTGACTTTGACCGTCGCACGTGCTTCAACGGCGGATTCTTCCGGCAGCATGGTGAAATCGACGCTGCATTTTGCAATCGGCAGGGGGTGGCAGAGCGGAATGACCGAGCTTGTATTTTTAGCGGCCATGATGCCGGCGATGCGTGCCGTGCCGAGTACATCGCCCTTCTTGGCCGTGCCTTCTTCGATGGCCTTATAAACGGCTTCATTGACGCGGATGCGCCCAGAAGCGACAGCCGTGCGGCTTGTCTCTTTCTTTTCGCTGACATCGACCATGATGGCCTGTCCGTGCTGGTCAAAATGCGTGAGTCCGTTTGTATATGTCATAAAATCATCCTTTTCGTTTGTATCATCATTATGAAAAAGTCAGGCCAAGCGGCCTGACTTTATTTTATCATATTTTAGGGGATAAATATGTGGCAATCAGCACTTGATGCCCGAGCCTTTGCGGTCGTAGAAGTACCACGTGATGACAATCGTGCTGACCATGAAGGCAATCAGGATGTAGAACGCCATGTAAACATTGCCGTAAGCAGCATACGACCAGCCGAAGAGTTTCGGAATCAGGAAAGCGCCGTAAGCGGCAATGGCAGCCGTGAAGCCCGTGACGAGCGAAGACTTGCCGCCATCCTTGAAGATGTACGGAATCATGCGGAACGAGGCGCCGTTGACAAAGCCCGTCGTCAGGAACAGCAGCAGGAACGAAGCAAAGAACATGACGAAATTGTGGGCCTGCAGGCCGAGCAGGCTGACGACAGCCGCGATGACCATGATAACGAGGGAAATAAGCGTGACGCGGGAGCCGCAGTTGATTTTATCGGAGAGCCAGCCGCCGACCGGACGGATGCCGGCGCCGATGAACGGTCCGAGGAAGGCAGCCATCGAGAACGAGACTTCCGGGAATTCTTTGGAAACGAGCAGGCCAAGGGCTGCCGAGAAGCCGATGAAGGAACCGAAGCCGCAGGTGTAAATCCAGCACATGAGCCACGTGTGCTTATTGCCGAAAATCGAGAACATGGCTTTCGGGTTCGGCTTTGGCATCGGCAGGTTATCCATGAATTTCCAGATGAGTACGAGCGTCAAAGCCGTTGGGATGATCCAGAAGTAGCAGACGTTCTGCACGTAAAGGCCGTTGACGCCGGGGCCGAAGAGACCGGAAAGGTTCCAGCCGAGCAGCAGCGGAGCCGTGAGGTAAATCAGCGAAACACCGAGGTTGCCGACGCCGGCATTGATGCCGAGGGCCAGGCCTTTTTCACGCATCGGGAAGAAAAAGCCGATGTTGGCCATCGAAGCGGAGAAGTTGGCGCCGGCGATGCCGATGAACGAGACGAGGATGACGAACGTATCATAGGACGTCGTCGGGTCCTGCAGGGCACGGCCGAGACCGAAGAGCGGGAAGAGCAGCAGGGCCGTCGTGATGAAAGCCGAGTTGCGGCCGCCGATGAGGCCCGGCAGATACGTGTAGAAAAGGCGGCCCGTTGCACCGACAAGGCCCGGCAGGGCTGCAAGCGTGAAGAGCTGGTCAGCCGAGAAATTGAAGCCGACGGCGTTGAGCTTCGCGGCAATCGTGGCCCAGAGCGTCCAGACTACGAAGGAAAGGACGAGTGCCCAGGTCGAGGTATAGAGGTTTTCCTTGGCAATCTTCTTGCCAAACTTTTCCCAGAAGGCCGTGTCCTCCGGCTGCCAGTTCGCCAGAATTTCTTTGCGCGTGGGATTGGGACCCAGTTTCTTGAGTACGGATGTTTCTGCCATGTTAACTCTCCTTTAGTATCGAATCATAAACATCACAAATAAGCAATAAAAAACGATAAGCTCTTTGTCACATTATAGAGGAGATACCTCAAATAATCTGTAAAAAAAATCACGCCGTTTGTAACAAATATCACGGCATGGATTAAAACTTTACCGTATGCTAAGCAGGAACGTTGTATTTTAACAAGAATATATATAACTAGTGTTGTATGAAAGATATACAACAGATGGATTACAGCATCAGAAAGTGCAGATTGTAGCGTTGATTTATATCATTTGAAGAAAAGGGGCTGTCGTTGGTATGGAAGAAAGCAAGACAAAAAATCAGGAAAAGATGGAGTCATTGGTGCGCCATTTTTATGAGATTCCGGGCAAGGTCATCATGCTGCACGATGGCGAGTACCTCTTTCATGAGGGCGATACGGCGTGTTATTTCTATATTGTGCGGTCAGGACAGATTTTCATCACGAAATACGCGATGTCGGGCCGCGTGCTGTCGCTGCGCCTTGCGTCGCGCGGCAGTCTCATTGGCGAACTGCCGCTTTACGAGAAAAAGCCGGTGTACATCTTCAATGCCGTGGCGCAGAGTGCCGCCGAGGTCTATGCCATTGAATTCCCTGTGCTGCAGAGCTATCTCGAGAAGAAACCGGCTTTGGCGATCAATCTTCTGAAGGTCATGGGGGCGCATATGCGCAAGCAGCATTCGAAATTCCGTGACCTGCTGCTCTACGGCAAGAAAGGAGCTCTCTACTCCACGCTCATCCGCCTGGCAAACAGCTATGGCAAGGAGACGGACGGCGGCATCCTCATTTCCGTGCCGCTGACGAATCAGGAACTTGCCAATTACTCCGCCACGGCCCGCGAAAGCCTCAACCGCATGCTCAGCGAGCTGCGGCGAGCCGATATCATTGAATACCGCGGTCATCTGATCTTCATCAAGGACATCGATTATCTCAAACAGGCCATTCAGTGTGAGAATTGCGGCAGGGAAATCTGCAACATCGAGTAAAATAAACTGAAACACGAAGAAATATCTGCTGAAAATCACCTCAGCAGATATTTTTTTGCTGAAAAGTAGATACAGTGATGTTTATCACATGAGTGGGAGAAAGAATAAGATAAAATGAGATACAACAGGAGGGTGATGACGTGAGCAATATCTTTAAAAAATGGAAGCATCTCATCCCGGTGGAAAAATCGGCGACGGGACATCAGGAATTTTTTGAAGGCGGCCGCGAATGGGAAGATACCTACCGCAACCGCTGGTCTTTTGACAAATGCGTGCATTCGACGCATGGCGTCAACTGCACGGGTTCGTGCTGCTGGAATATTTATGTCAAGAACGGTCTCGTAGCTTGGGAAAATCAGGAACACAATTACCCGGAGACGGGTCCTGACATGCCGGACTTTGAGCCGCGCGGCTGCCCCCGCGGTTCGACGTTCTCGTGGTATCTCTACAGCCCGCACCGCATCAAGTATCCGTATCTGCGCGGCGAGCTGGCAAATCTCTGGCGCAAGGCCCGCAAGGAGCACAAGACGGCTCTTGAAGCCTGGCAGAGCATCGCCAATGACCCCGCCAAGACGAAGCAGTATAAGGAAGCACGCGGCAAGGGCGGCTTTGTGCGCTCGAGCTGGGATGAAGTATCGGAACTCGTCGCTTCTTCGCTGCTGCACACGGCTACGAAATACGGCCCGGACCGCAACTTTGCGTTTGCCGTCATTCCGGCCAAGTCGATGATGTCGTATGCGGCCGGTGCGCGCTTCATGCAGCTCATGGGCGGCGCAGCTCTGTCTTTCTACGACTGGTATGCCGACCTGCCGCCGGCAAGCCCGCAGATTTGGGGCGACCAGACGGATGTGCCGGAATCCTCGGACTGGTTCAATGCCGGCTACATCATCACGTGGGGTTCGAACGTGCCGCTGACGCGTACGCCGGACGCCCATTTCCTTACGGAAGCACGCTATAAGGGCACGAAGGTCGTCTCGATTGCACCGGACTATGCCGAATCGACGACCGTGGCGGATACGTGGATTTCTTTGAAAGTCGGCAGCGATGCAGCGTTTGCCATGGCTATGGGCCATGTCATCCTCAACGAGTATTATTGGGGCGAGCCTGCCGAGTTCTTCACGGAATACACGCGCCATTACACGGATTTCCCGTTCCTCGTACGCCTTGACGCGCGCAAGGACGGCAGCTATGAGTCGGGCCGTTTCCTTAACGGCAAAGACATGGGCCGCGATGACAAACACGCGGAATTCAAGCACTATGTCATCGATGAGCTCACGGGCAAACTCGTCGTTCCGAACGGCACGATGGGCGACCGCTGGGACAACAACAAGAAATGGAATCTGCGCGAGGAAGACCGCGATACGGGCGAGAAAATCGTGCCGCAGCTTTCGGTATTCGGCAAATTCGATGAAATCGTCGAAGTCGAGTTCCCGTATTTCGGCAATGAGCGCGAGGAGCGCATCATCCACCGCAGTGTGCCGGCAAAACGCATCAAGACGAAGGATGGCGAAGTCCTCGTCACGACGGTTTACGATCTGACGCTTGCCAATTACGCCATTGACCGCGGCCTCGGCGGCGAATGCGCATCCTCTTATGAAGACGATGTGCCGTATACGCCGAAATGGCAGGAAAAATACACGGGTGTGCCGGCTGAGACCTGCATCCATACGGCCCGTGAATTTGCCGACAATGCTATCAAGACAAAGGGCAAAACGATGGTCATCATGGGCGGCGGCATTAACCACTGGTTCCATGCCGATATCGTCTACCGCACCATTTTGAACCTGCTGCTCTTTACGGGTTCTGAGGGCCGCAACGGCGGCGGCTGGGCTCATTATGTCGGCCAGGAAAAACTGCGTCCGGCAGAGGGCTGGGCCCGCGTCATGACGGCTACGGACTGGCAGGCTTCGCCGCGTCTGCAGAATTCGACTTCCTTCTATTATTTTGCGACGGACCAGTGGCGCAGCGACGAGATCGATATGCAGGATCTCGTTTCGCCGATGGAAAAACCGCGCTACCGCCATGCGGCTGACTACAACGTCATGGCTGCCCGCCTCGGCTGGCTGCCATCGTACCCGACCTTCCATAAGGGCGGCCAGCAGCTGACGGATGAGGCAAAGAAACAGGGGATGGACGTTAAGAAGTACGTCGTACAGTCCCTCAAGGACAAGAGCCTGCACTTTGCGGCGGAGGACCCGGATGCACCGGAGAATTTCCCGCGCAATCTCTTTGTTTGGACGGCCAATCTCTTAGGCTCTTCCGCGAAGGGCAACGATTTCTTCAATAAATATCTGCTCGGTACAGAGCATACGGTGTTTGCCGAAGAGGAAGGCCCGACGCGTCCGACGGAAATCAAATGGCGTGAACAGGAAGAACTCAAAAAGCCGGGCGGCGCTGCCGAGGGCAAGCTTGACCTGCTCATCGACATCGACTTCCGCATGGCAGGCACGGCTCTTTACTCCGACGTTGTGCTGCCAACGGCTACATGGTACGAGAAAGATGATATCTCCTCGACGGATATGCATCCGTTTGTGCATCCGTTCCAAGCGGCAGTCAATCCGCTCTGGGAAGCCAAGAGCGACTGGGATGTGTTCCGCACGCTCGCGGGAGCTGTCTCAAAAGTAGCAAAAGAGGCCAATCTCAAGCCGTATGAAGATATCGTCGCCGTGCCAATCGGCCACGACAGCGAGGGCGAGACGGCACAGCCTGAGGGCATCATTCGCGACTGGAGCAAGGGCGAATGTGAGCCAATTCCGGGCAAGACGATGCCGGGCCTCGTACCCGTAACGCGCGACTACACGAAGACGTATGAGAAGTGGATTGCCCTCGGACCGAATGTCTCGAAGAAGATGGGCTCGCTTGCGATGACCTGGGATTCTTCGGCTGAATACGAGGAAATTCGCCGCCGCAACGGTGTCATCGAGAACAAGGACTACATTTCCTACGGCATGCCGTCGATTTACGACGCACGTCAGGCCGTTGAGGCCGTTATGGGTCTTTCGACGACAACGAACGGCAAGGTCGCAGTCAAGGCTTTCAAGAGTCTTGATGAAAAAACAGGCCTTACCAATCTCGAGCATCTTGCCAAGGACCGCGAGAGCGAGCGTTTTACGTTCGACGAGATTGCCGCACAGCCGAAGGAGACAATCACGTCGCCGACGTTCACGGGCAGCAATCAGGGCCGCCGCTATACGCCGTTTACGACGAATATCGAAGAACTCGTACCGTTCCGCACGGTCACGGGCCGTCAGTCCTTCTATCTCGACCATCAGATGATTCGCGAATACGGCGAGACCATGGCGACGTTTAAGCCGATCCTCGACTACCGTCCGATTAAGAATCTTTTGGGCGGCGCGAAGGAAATCACGCTGAAGTATTTGACGCCGCATAACAAATGGTCGACGCATTCCATGTACTTTGACAGCCAGCAGCTTTTGACGCTGTTCCGCGGCGGCCAGACGGTCTGGATGAGCGAGAAGGATGCACAGGAAATCGGCGTGCGCGACAATGACTGGATTGAACTTTACAACCATAACGGCGTTGTCACGTCGCGTGTCGCTGTTTCGCCGCGCATCCCGCAGGGCACGGTCTTCATGCACCATGCCCAGGACCGCCACATCAATGTGCCGGCCTCGAAGATCACGGGCACGCGCAGCGGCACGCACAATACGCCGACGCGCATCCACATGAAACCGACACATATGATCGGCGGCTATGGCCAGCTCAGCTATGGCTTCAATTATTACGGACCAACGGGCAACCAGCGCGATATGTACGTTGTCGTGCGCAAGATGCAGGGGGAGGTTGACTGGCTTGAAGATTAAAGCACAAGTTTCCATGGTCTTAAATCTTGATAAGTGTCTTGGCTGCCATACGTGCTCCATCACTTGCAAGAATGTCTGGACCAACCGCGAAGGCGCGGAATACATGTATTTCAATAATGTAGAGACGAAGCCGGGCATCGGCTATCCGAAAAACTGGGAAGACCAGGAAAAATGGAAGGGCGGCTGGAAACTCGGCAAGGACGGCAAGCTTTCGCTGCGCACGGGCTCGAAGCCGGAACGTCTCCTGAAGCTCTTCTATCATCCGGATCAGCCGGAGATGGACGATTACTATGAGCCCTGGACGTATGATTACGAGACGCTGATTCATTCGAAGCGCCGCAACCATCAGCCGATTGCGCGCCCGCGTTCGCTGATTACGAACAAGCGCATGGAAATCAAATGGGGCCCGAACTGGGAAGACGACCTTGCCAATGGCGAATCGGCCCGCAAGGACGTCAACCTCAAGAATATGGCCGGCGATGTCATGCTGGAGTTCCACGACCTCTTCATGAAATATCTGCCGCGTCTCTGCAACCACTGCCTGAATCCGGCCTGCGTCGCTGCCTGCCCATCCGGCGCCATCTACAAGCGCGAAGAAGACGGTGTCGTGCTCGTCTCGCAGGACGGCTGCCGCGGCTGGCGTCACTGTGTACCGGCCTGCCCGTACAAGAAGGTTTATTTCAATTGGAAGACGAATAAGGCCGAGAAATGCATTTTCTGCTTCCCGCGCCTTGAGAACGGCCTGCCGACGATTTGCTCGGATACCTGTGTCGGCCGTATGCGCTACATGGGCGTGCTGCTCTACGATATGGATAAGGTCGTGGCTGCGGCTTCGACGCGCGACAAGGGCGAGATTTATCATCAGGTGCTCGATGTCATCGCGGACCCGAATGACCCCGATGTCATTGCCTCGGCCCGCAAAGAGGGCATTTCGGAGCAGTGGCTGCAGGCTGCGCAGAATTCGCCGGTTTATAAGATTGTCAAAGAATGGCAGCTTGGCCTGCCTCTGCATCCGGAATTCCGCACGCTGCCGATGGTCTGGTACGTACCGCCCCTTTCGCCGATTACGCGGCGCGTCGAGGCAGACTGCTACCTGCCGGAGGCCGATGAGATGCGCATTCCGATTGCCTATCTCGCCGAGATTTTCGCAGCCGGCAATACGGCTGTCATGACGCGCACGCTGCAGCGCCTGCTCGATATGCGTTATGTCATGCGTGCCAAGACGACGGATGACGATCTGCCGTCACATCTCGAGTTCACCCCGGAGGTCTACGAAAAGATGTTCCGCCTGCTCGGTATTGCCAAGTACAAGGACCGCTTCAACATCCCTGCAGGCATTCAGGGCAAGAGCCATGGCGAAATGCGCAAAGATCAGGGCGGCGGCTGCTACACCTGCCCGGGCGGGGGGTGCTGATATGGCCGATGCAAAGGAAAAAAAGATGGAAGACTATCAGAAAGTCCTGATGCTCACATCCCATCTCTTTGAGTATCCCGATGCTGCGTGGTGGCAGGAACTCCCTGACTGCCATAAGGCTTTGCAGGAAATTGAAGCCAAACAGCCCGTTTCCGTATTTTCGGACTTCCTCGACTTCGTGGAAAAGGACGGAGCCAAGGAATACGAAGACCTTTATGTGCGTTCCTTTGATTTCTCGCAGAATACGAATCTCTATCTGACGACGCAGGAACGCACGGACTTTGGCAAGCAGTCGGAAGAAATGCATCATTATAAAGAATTGTTCCTGATGAACGGTCTCGATGTCGAAAAGCAGCTGCCGGATTATCTGCCGGCCCTTTTGGAGCTCGCAGCTTCACTGCCGGCAGAAAAGGCTTCCCACGTGCTTGAAAAAATCAAGCCGCGCGTCGAGCTTCTGCGCTCGCGTTTCATCGAGGCAAAGCTGCCGCATGCGTTTCTTCTGGACCTCGTGTTGACGGAAACGGCAGGATTGGAGGCATATCATGCATGAATTTTTCTACGGCGTCCTGCCGTATATCGCCCTGACGATACTGATTGGCGGCACGATTGTCCGCTATACGGTATCGGAGCGCAATTGGACGACAAAATCAAGTGAATTTCTCGATAAAAAGAGCCTGAAGTGGGCGAACCCGATTTTTCATCTGGGCCTCTTGATGGCGTTTGGCGGCCATTTCATCGGTATTCTCGTACCGAAATTTGTCACGGAAGCAGCTGGTACGGACGAAGCGACGTATCACATGATTTCACTGGCCGGCGGTATTCCTGCGGCCATTCTGTTCCTCGGCGGCTTCCTCTGGCTCATGAAGCGCCGCTTCTTTGGCAGTGCCCGTATGCAGGTCAATACGAGCGCGACAGACAAGCTGCTTTATCTTTTGCTGCTGCTTGCCATCGTTTCGGGCACGACGGCTACGGTCATGAACATTTCAGCGGGCTTTGACTACCGCGAGAGTATCTCGCCGTGGTTCCGCTCCGTGCTCATGCTGTCTCCTGATGTGAGCCTGATGAAGGACGTGCCGGCTATCTTCCAGTTCCACATGTTCACGTGGATGATGGTGGCCATTGTCTTCCCGTTCTCGCGTCTTGTTCACTGTTTGAGCCTGCCGTTTGAATACCTCATGCGCAGCAATATCGTCTATCGCCGCAAATGAGAACATCGTAACGACATAAGTTCATATACGTAATGCAAATAAGCGAAGTCTACACAGGGCTTCGCTTATTTTTTGTAAACCTGTCAATCCAGTACAGATGATGGTATAATGAGAACATATTTGTTTTTCTGGGAGATGATAAAAATGGAAAATACAAAGATGAAGCGCGGCCTCAAGAACCGTCATCTGCAGATGATTGCCTTGGGCGGCGCCATCGGTACGGGGCTCTTTTACGGCTCGGCTTCGACGATTGCTCTCGCGGGTCCTGCCGTCATGCTCGCGTATCTGATTGGCGGCATCGTGATTTTTCTCATTATGCGCATGCTCGGAGAGATGGCCGTCGATGAGCCGGTATCGGGCTCGTTCAGTCATTATGCGACAAAGTACTGGGGGCGTTTCCCGGGATTTCTCTCGGGCTGGAATTATTGGTTCAATTACGTGCTCGTCTCTATGGCAGAGCTTACGGCCGTCGGCATTTATATGAATTTCTGGTTTCCTGACCTGCCGCAGTGGATTTCGTCGCTCGTCTGCCTCGTGGCCATCACGGCGCTCAATCTCGTCAACGTCAAGGCGTACGGCGAAGCGGAATTTTGGATGGCTCTCATCAAGATTGCCGCGATTGTCAGCATGATTCTCTTAGGCCTCGGCCTGCTCTTCACGAACGGGCAGCCGTTTCCGGAGAATTTCAGCAACATCTGGTCAAATGGCGGCTTTATGCCGAATGGCCTCTGGGGCCTCGCGCTTTCGATTGCCGTCGTCATGTTCTCGTTTGGCGGCATTGAGCTCATCGGCATCACGGCTGGTGAGGCAGAGGACCCTGACCGCACGATTCCGCGCGCTATCAATCAGGTCATTTGGCGCATCCTGATTTTCTACGTCGGCACGATGGTCGTGCTCATGGCCCTCTGGCCGTGGAACAAGGTCGGCATGGAGGCCAGCCCCTTCGTGCAGATCTTCAATAATGTCGGCATTCCGGCGGCTGCGCATATCCTCAATTTTGTCGTGCTGACGGCAGCCGTATCGGTCTACAATTCCGCGATTTACAGCAACAGCCGCATGCTCTACGGCCTTGCGGGCACGGGCGAGGCCCCGGCCTTTTTCCGCAAGCTCTCGAAACACGGCGTGCCGGTGCGCGGCATCCTCGTTTCCTCGGGCATCACGCTCATCGTCGTCGCGCTCAATTATTTCCTGCAGGGCCATGTCTTCATGTACCTCATGATGATTGCGACGTGTGCCGCTGTCATCAGCTGGGTCGTCATCTGCGTGACGCATTTGAAGTTCCGCGCTTACTGCCGCCTGCATCACAAAGATACGAAGTTCAAGGCCATCCTCTATCCATGGGCGAATTATCTGTCTCTCGTGTTCCTGGCCGGCGTCATCTTCTTTATGACGCAGATTCCTGACATGCAGCTCGCCGTGCTGTTCCTGCCCATCTGGCTGTTGGTGCTTTGGTTCGGCTATTGCCAGTACCGCAGACACAGAATGTAAGTTTCCTTCTAAAATAAAATATAAGTGGGATATAAGCAAAAAATTCCAGCCTTTTCAGGCTGGAATTTTTTTGCACATATGGGGATTCGCTGGAACAGTGAAGTGATAGGAATATAGGAATAAAGGTAAGGTTTTATTTTTTGAGCAGTTCGTTTTCGATGCGCTCGCGGGCCTGCGGTGCCCATTCATTCATCTTCTCCGGGAAACCGAAGATGGAGACGCAGGCGATGTTGTCGCCGCCGACTTTCGGAGCGTCCGGTTTGAGCTGCTTGTTGGCAAAATCCATCTCGCGCAGGGTCTCGAAGATGCCGTCAAAGTCGACATCGCCCATGCCGAGGTTCAGATGCTGATGGACGGAAACATCCTCGCGGCCGCGCTGGTTCAGGGACGGCGGGTTCAGGATGTAGCGGCAGTCGAGCGTCTGGTTGTACGTATCGGCAAAGAGTACGTGCGTGAGTTCGTCGCCGGCGTATTTGAGCATGTGGCGGACATCGCCTTTGCCCTGGTCGTAGAAGAAGCCGTGCGGGGAGGAGTAAACGTAGCCGAGGTTCTTGGAGCGGAAGGACTTGACCATGTCGCAGGTCTCGTCGTTGAGCTCGCAGAAGTCATATGGATGCGACTGAATCTCGACGCGCAGGCCTTCGCGCTCGATGATTGGCAGCAGCTCTTCCATGGAGCGGAACCACATGCCGTTGCAGATTTCCTGCTGATTCGGGTCGCCCGAGAGCTCCGTGTTGATGACCGGCACGCCCATGTTGACGGCAATCTCAATCATCTTTTTCCAGTTGGCAACGGCCATCTTGCGCTGCTCTTCGGTCGGACCGGACCAGCGGTAAACGCAGATGAACGAGGAAATCTCGACGCCCGTCTCCTTGAGGGCCTTGCGGTATTCTTCCTCGCATTCCTTGGAGAACAGCGGGTGTTTATAGAACGGATTGATGCGCGGATGCGGGGACTGCTCGATGTATTTATAGCCCCAGTCGGCAACCTGATGAACGAGATCGTTGATGCTCATCTGTTTGGACAGTACGTCGACATCAAATGCAATTTTCATGATAAACCCTCCAGATTGTAAACGATAAGAAACAATATGTACGGACAGCGTGATTATTTTTTGTTCAGCGCTGTTTTCTTGCTGTGCTTATAAAATACCATGATAAAAAGGCGTTGTCAAGAATGTTCAGACTATGCTGTGACCCTAGAAATGGCGCGGTTTTAGCAGGATTGTACAAGTATTTTTCAGCAGTGGCTGACAAAAGAAGCGGAAACAGCAGGATTGTGCAAGTTTGCTCTGAAAAAAATTTTTAAAAATTTTTTTGACGAGAAATAATAAAAAAGAATAATAAGGAAGCTGGACAAGATTGTACCATTTCTTCATGTGGACAGGCCTGTTTTGCCAGAAAGAAAGACAACATGGTGGAATTAATCAGGCATATTTCGACGTATAATGACAGCGTAAGGTCAAGCAAGACGAACAAACAAGGTCAAGCAAAACTTGGGAAGCAAATAAAAAGATCAGGGGAGGAATTTTTCATGGCAATCCATATTACAGGTGCTCCGTGCTGCTGGGGCGTCGATGACGTCAAGAATCCTTATCTGCCGCCCTGGCAGAAGGTCCTCTACGAAGCAGGACAGGCCGGCTATAAGGCCATTGAGCTTGGGCCGTATGGCTATCTGCCGCTCGATATCGATGTCGTGAGCAAAGAGCTCGAGAAGAATCACATCGGCATTGTGGCTGGCACGATCTTCGATAATCTGCTGGACGAAAACAATTATGAGAATGTCCTGCATCAGGTCGATGATATCTGCGGCATCATCACGAAGCTGCCAAAGCTGCCAACGGAACCCGGCCAGCGTTATCCGGCACCGTATCTCACTGTCATGGACTGGGGCCACGATGAGCGCGACTACAATGCCGGTCACAGCGACAGGGCACCGCGCCTCAGCGATGAAGACTGGGCGCGCATGATGAACCACATCAAGGGCATTGCCGAAAAGGCCGCTTCGTGGGGCGTCCGCGCTGTCGTTCATCCGCATGCCGGCGGCTACATTGAATTTGCCGACGAGATCGACAAATTAATGCGCGATATCCCGAAGGAAACGGCGGGGCTTTGCCTTGACACAGGCCATCTGCGCTATTCGGGCATGGACCCTGTAGAATGGCTGCGCAAGTACGCAGACCGTCTCGATTACGTTCATTTCAAGGATATCAACGAGAAGGTTTATAAAGAGGTCCTCTCCGAGCACATCCGTTTCTTCGAGGGCTGCGGCAAAGGTTCGATGTGTCCAATCGGCACGGGCATACTCGATTATCCGGCCATTTACAAGGTACTGACCGAAGAGATTCATTACAACGGTTATATCACGGTCGAGCAGGAGCGCGACCCGCGCAACGTGGCGACGAGCCTGCGTGATGTCAAGGCCAGCTGCGACTACCTGCACAGTCTCGGCTTTGAATAAAGAAGTTCAGAAATATCCATAAAATATACAAATCATTTGGGATGGGTTTTAGAAAAGACAAAGATAAAAGAAAAAGGAGCGTTTATCATGATTAACGGTGAAAAAGTACTCGATCATCCGATTCGTTGGGCTATGGTTGGCGGCGGCCGCGGCAGCCAGATCGGCTATATCCACAGAAGTGCCGCCCTGCGTGACCGTTCGTTTGAGCTCGTTGCCGGTGCTTTCGATATCAATCCGGAACGCGGCAAAGATTTCGGCATTCAGCTTGGTGTGGCTCCGGAACGCTGCTATCCGGATTACAAGACGATGCTGGCAGAAGAAGCAAAACGCAGCGCCGATGACCGCATTGAAGCTGTGACGATTGCCGTACCGAACGGCCTGCATTATGAAGTCTGCAAGGCTGTACTCGAAGCCGGCTTCCATGCTGTTTGTGAAAAACCGCTGTGCTTCACGACGGAGCAGGCTGAAGAGCTCGTTCACCTCGCTGACAGCAAAGGCCTCGTTGTCGGCGTAACGTATGGCTATTCCGGCCATCAGCTTATCGAGCAGGCCCGCCAGATGGTCATTCACGGCGACCTCGGTGAAATCCGCCTCATCAAGATGCAGTTCCCGTTTGGCGCTTACAACACGCCGGTCGAGGAGACGAACTCCGCAGCCCGCTGGCGCATGGACCCTGCTAAGGCCGGCCCATCCTTTGTCCTCGGTGACGTTGGCACGCATCCGCTGTTCCTTGCTGAGACGATGGTACCGGATTTTGAAATCGAGAACCTCATGTGCACGACGAAATCCTTTATCCCGACGCGCAAACTCGAGGACAATGCCTTTGTTATCATGAACCTCAAGGGCGGCGCACAGGCCACCTGCTGGGCTTCTGCCATCAACTGCGGCGCGCTGCACGGCCAGAAAGTCCGCATCGTCGGCTCGAAGGCTTCTGTCGAATGGTACGATGAACGCCCGAATCAGCTGACGTATGAGATTGAGGGCGAGCCTGTCCGCATTCTCGAGCGCGGCGGTGCTTACCTCTATCCGTCGGCACGAGCAGAAGACCGCATCAGCGGCGGCCACACGGAAGGTCTGTTCGATGCATGGTCGAATCTCTACCGCCGCTTTGCCATCGCCATGGAAAAGGCCAATAAGGGAGAGAAAGTCGACTTCTGGTATCCGGATGTCCATGCCGGTGCCGAAGGCGTCAAGTGGGTTGAAAAGTGCGTAGAATCCGCAAAGAAAGGCTCCGTCTGGGTCAAGTACTAAGTTATACCCTGCAAACCCAAAAATATCCTGACTGCTGTACAGAAAATGCCGCTCTTTTTAGAACGGCATTTTTTTGATTAGTTGACTGAAAATCAGATTTTGCGATAGGCCTTGCGGTAATCGCGCGGTGACATGTTCGTGATTTTATGGAAGGCTTTGTTGAAATAACTGGAGCTGTTATAGCCCGTGCGGATGGCGATTTCCGTAATTGGCAGCGAGGTATCGATGAGGAGAGTCTGGGCTTCGCCGATGCGTCGGCGCGTGATGTACTGCAGCGGCGCGTAGCCGCTGGATGCCTTGAAGGCATGGGCAAGATGATAGGTGCTGATGTGAAACTTGCGGGCGAGCTCGTCGAGTGAGATGTTTTCATCGTAATGTGCATCGAGATGACTGCGCACAGCGTCCATGAGATTATGTTCCTCGGGCGGCAGTACAACGCTTTGCTTCGTGAGCTCCATAATAAGCAGCAGGAACGAACAGAGCAGGTGATTGATGCTTTCTTCCGGATGAAAACCTTTTCCCAAAGCACAGCGCTGCATGAGCTCGAGCAGCTGGCAGAAATAAGGAAAGAGGCAATCTGTTTTTTGTACAGGCAGCATGCCTTTTTTTAGGAACTGTCCTGCAGGCAGGGGCGGGAGCTGCAGGCCGCGGACAGCACCGGAATAAATCGAAAGATTGCGGTTGGCCGGTGAAGATTCATCGTGCATGACATTTTCGCCAATCAGCAGCAGGTCGCCTTTTTCTGTGAAGTAGCGCTGTCCATCGATGATGTGAATGCCGCTGCCTTCCGTAATCAGGATGAATTCGGCTACATCCTGATGGCGGTGCATGGTGCGCGGCATGGAAGTATACGGTGTTTTGGCATGGTAAAATGTCACAAGCCGCGGCATGTTTTCTTTTGTGAATACAGAAGTATATTTTTCTGGAATGAAGGCCATGAAACCCCTTCCTTTCTAATTATCGGTGGTTCATTGGCGGCAGACCCCGCCTGCAGGCCAGGCCTGCTGAATTTGTCAGCATATTGCCGCAATGGGCGGATTTTCTGCGTGTTGTGAATTTCTTACTTCTATTTTAACAAATCTGCTGATTTTGGGCTAGAAGGCAGTGGAATTTTTGGAAACAGTGTAGTATATTGTAAGTATGAAATAAGGAAATCAGGGAAATTTTGATAGTATATTCATTGTGTATATGGAGGAACGCTATATGGAAAAACATACGTTGATTGCAATTTCGCGTCAGTTCGGCAGCGGCGGCCGTGAGGTCTCCAAAATCGTCGCAGAGAAACTCGGTGTACGCCGTTATGACAAGAAGGTTGTCGAGATGGCTGCTGACAACATCGATGGCGGCATGGACCCAGAGGAAGCCGTAGAGCTTTCTTACAACACGCCGTCCAACTGCATGGGCAATCTCGGTGATTACGGCTACGAGCGTGTTTCGCGCCACAACCGCATGTACATCGAGCAGGCAAAGGTCATCCTCGGTGTTGCCAAAAAAGAAAGCGCCGTTTTCCTCGGCCGCTGCGCAGACTATATCCTCAGAGACAATCCGGACTGCTATTCGTTCTTCATCTATGCAGACGATGAATTCCGCAAAGAGCGTGCTAAGACGGATTACAACGGCGCATCGCTTGAAGACCTCAACAAGGAAGAGAAACGCCGCAAACAGTATTATGAGTTCTACACGGGCCAGACCTGGGGTGCTCCGCAGCACTATGATCTCATGATCAATACGTCGCATCTGTCCCTCGAAGATGCTGCGGATCTCATCATCGACTATATTAAGAAGAATCCAAGAGGCTGAGAGGCCGCTTGCTGAGAAGAACTGCTGCTTTGCGGCAGTTCTTTTTTCTTTCGAATTCGTACAGATGACAGACAGGAAAGAGCCAACTCTGATTAATAAATTGTGATTATGACGATGACTTTTCAGAATAAATTTATTTTAGGAGAATTTGGTGGAAATGGTTTTACTTATCCGCCTAAACAGTGTAGAATAAAACTGTACAGAGGAATTTTCCTCGTTTTGTTCAGGCCGGGACAGGATGCCGCTGCGAATCGGTGCGCGGCTGTATCCGTCTAAATATAGTAGGGTAATGTAAAAAGAATAGGTGGGGATTAACACATGTTAAAGAAGACGAAAATTATCTGCACGCAGGGTCCTGCTACGGAGAGACCGGGCGTAGTTGATGCCTTGATCGCAAATGGTATGAACTGTGCACGTTTCAACTTCTCCCATGGTGACCATGCAGAGCATCTGAACCGCATCAACATGGTACGTGAAGCGGCTAAGAAAGCTGGCAAAGTCATTTCCCTGATCCTCGACACGAAGGGACCAGAGATGCGTCTTGGCGAGTTCAAAGATGGCAAGGTTATGCTCGAAAAGGGCAACAAGTTCACGCTGACGTATGAGGATATCCCGGGCGATGAGACGCATGTATCGGTCAACCATAAGGGCCTTTACACGGAAGTAAAGCCGGGCGATACGCTGCTCCTCTCCGACGGCCTCGTCGCACTGAAGGTTGACGAGATCCGTGGCAAGGACATCATCACGACGATTCAGAACAGCGGCAAGATGAGCACGAAGAAACGCGTTGCTGCTCCGGGCGTCTCCCTCGGCCTGCCGCCAATCTCCGAGCAGGATGCGAAGGATATCGTCTTTGGCTGCGAGCAGGACATGGACTTTGTCGCTGCTTCCTTCATCCAGCGTCCTGAGGACGTTCTCGCTATCCGCAAACTTATCGAAGAGCACGGCGGCCACATGGAGATTCTGCCGAAGATCGAGAACCTCGAAGGCGTTAAGAACTTCGATGCCATCCTCGAGGTTTCGGACGGCATCATGGTTGCTCGCGGCGACCTTGGCGTAGAGGTTCCGGCAGAGGACGTTCCTCTGATTCAGAAATCCATCATCCGCAAGTGCAACAAGGCCGGCAAGCCGGTTATCGTCGCTACGCAGATGCTCGATTCCATGGAGCGCAACCCGCGTCCGACGCGTGCAGAAGTTTCTGATGTCGGCAATGCCATCCTCGATGGTACGGATGCTATCATGCTTTCCGGTGAGACGGCTTCCGGTGACTATCCGATTGAGGCTGTTTCGACGATGAACCGCATCGCTCTGCGCATGGAAGAATCCCTGGAATACAAGAACCTCTTTGTTGAGCGCGGCTTCGAGCACAGCCAGAGCCGTACGCGTGCCGTTGCTCATGCTACGGTACAGATGGCTTATGAACTGGAAGTTCCGGCTATCATCACGCCGACCGACAGCGGCTACACGACGAAAATCGTTTCCCGCTACCGTCCGAAAGCAGCTATCGTTGCTTATACGCCGCATGAGAAGGTCGTCCGTCAGCTCAACCTGCGCTGGGGCGTATATCCGATTCTCGGCACGCAGTGGCATGATGTCGATGAGATGATCACGAATGCTGTTTCCGCAGCCGTCAAAGACGGTTTCGTTAAACGCGGCGATACGACGATCATCACGTCCGGCATCAAGCTCCAGAGCAAGACGAGTGTCGGCAATAACACGAACATGATTCGCGTTTACAAGATCTGACAGGATTCTGTCTTGGCAGAACGTTTGTCTTGACTTTTGGCAAAGCCATCGGAGATTTTCTCCGGTGGCTTTTCTTTTATAAATGGACAAATGTATTTTTTGAACATATATAAATGTTATAAATATATAAATCGAAATTTTTTTCTAAAAATTATTGAGAAATATGTTACGATGTGATATGATGTAAATAGAGTTGGAATAAATAAAAGGAGGAGTATCTATGGGTTGGCTGGATACGATGACGCCGAAGCCGGACCGCAGCCGTCACAGCAGTGATGATTATATGTACATGGTGCATGGCTCATATACCGTAGCTAAGGCAGAGAACAATACCGTTTATTTTTCCGCAAAATATTCTAGTAAATGCTATAATGGCATTCCTCTTTCGAGACAGAAGACTGAAAATGATTCAGCAGCAATGCGGGAGAATTGATGGCAACCGAAAGATGAACAAAGCAGACAATGCAGCACACGACGTACAACGATTTGCATGGAATGGCTGGAACCTTTCAAGGAAAAGGTTTCAGCCATTTTTATTGCGGAAAGAATGGGTTGTATGGTATGATTAGAAGAGTAATTTGTATGTAATTTTAAGGGGGCCAATCTTTTGCTTACCATTTTGATGATATTGGATGCCATCGTCTGCATCATCCTGATTGCGTCGATTCTCGGTCAGGAGGCAAAATCCGCTGGTATGGGCGGCATGGGCGGCGGTGCCGATACCGTATTCTCGAGCAAGGCTCGCGGTATGGACGCACTTTTAGCACGCGTGACCGTAATCTTTGCCATCCTGTTTGCTGTCATCACGATTGTGATTGCACGTATGACGAATTGATTGAGGAAAATCCCCTGCTTTTGAGCAGGGGAAATTTTCTTGCAGAGGGGGTGTAAGAGATGATCACGGAGGGAGCAGAGCCTTTTTTCCTGCCCGGAGGCAGGACGGGCGTTCTGCTCATTCATGGCTTTACCGGTGTTCCGGCTGAACTTTTGCTGATGGGCAGATACCTGCAGGCAAAAGGATTCAGTGTACTTGGTGTAAGGCTGGCCGGCCACGGTACAACGGTCAAGGATATGAGCCATATGACAGGCGAGGACTGGCTGGATTCTGCGCGTGACGGCTATGCGCTTCTGCGCGGCTGCTGTGACCACATCATCGCAGCAGGTCATTCGATGGGCGGTATTTTGGCGCTGCTGCTGGCGGCTGAAAAAGAAACGGCTGGGGTCATCTCGATGTCAGCTCCTATCTATATCGCGGAAGAGCGCGGCATCTCCATGCTGCCGCCGCGTGAAGCCTGCTTGAACCGGTTTGTCCCCAAGGCAAGGCGCAGACTCCGCGATGTGCCGCCAGCTGTGAATCAGACCTATCGCTGTATGCCGCTCATGGGGGTCTATGAGATGCTCGACCTCATTGAACGCGCCAAAAAACTTTTGCCATCGATTAAAGTGCCGGCCCTTATCCTGCACAGTCTCAATGACAGGACGGCCGATGCGGAAAGCGCACTGTATATCCGCGAAAATCTGGGCAGCAGTGAAAAATCGCTTGTCTGGCTTAAAATATCGGGCCATCTGATTCCGGTTGGGGAAGAACGGGACATTGTTTTCCGGGAGTCAGCAGGCTTTATCGAGCGGGTGACAGCTTCCGGCAATTTTCATCAGAGATGAATTTTGTCGTAAAAATAATCAGGATGAAAAAGAGAAACGGATTATAACGAATATATTGGAGAAAAAATATGGATTTAAAAGAACGTATTTTAGCGTATATGCATGAGGAGGCATATCGTCCGCTTTTGGCAGAGGATCTGGCTGAAGGCATGCACCTGACGACAGAAGAGCTCGTGGAGTTTGACCGGGCTTTGGAGGAACTGGAAAAAGAAGGAGCTGTCATCAAGAACCGCAGTGACCTTTATGGCATCCCGAGCCGCATGCACCTCGTCGTAGGCCGCTTGTCGATGACGGCCAAGGGCTTCGGCTTTATCATTCCGGATGTGCGCGATTCGGAAGAGGAGACAGACGTCTTTGTTCCCGGTACAGACCTCAATACGGCTATGCATGGCGACCGCGTTGTGGCCCGCGTGACGCCGGCTGCAGAAGAAGGGCGTTCGCGTGAGGGCGAGATCATCCGCATCCTTGAACGTGCCAATGAAAAAATTGTCGGCACATTTGAGAGCAGCAAGACCTTTGGCTTTGTGACACCGGACAATACGAAGCTCAGTCAGGATATCTTTGTGCCGAAGAAGGCCTTTCACGGTGCGAAGACGGGCAGCAAGGTCGTCGTCGAGATCACGAAGTGGCCGGACCGCCGCCGCAATGCGGAGGGCAAGGTCATCGAGGTGCTCGGCAAAGTCGGTGATCCGGGTGTCGATGTTCTGTCCGTCATGCGTCAGTATGACCTCTCGGAGACATTCCCGGAGGATGTTCAGGAAGCTGCCGACCATATGGAGCAGGAGCCATCGCCTGAGGAATACCGCGGCCGCCGCGACCGCCGCGACCTGCCCATTGTCACGGTCGACGGTGAGGACTCAAAGGACCTCGATGATGGTGTCTTTGCACGCCGCAACCCGGATGGTTCCTTCTTTCTCGGTGTGTACATCGCGGATGTCAGCTGGTATGTGCGCGAAAATCAGCCGCTTGACCGCGAGGCACGTGAGCGCGGCACGAGTGTTTACCTCGTCGACCGCGTCATTCCGATGCTGCCCAAGGAGCTCAGCAACGGCATCTGCAGTCTCAATGCCGGCGTTGACCGCCTGTCAATGGCCTGTGAGATGCAGATTTCACCGGAGGGCGAGGTCACGAGCTATGAAATCATCCCGACTGTCATCCATGTCTATCGCCGTCTGACGTACAATATTGTCAACAAAGTGCTCGTCACGAAGGAAGAGCCGTTCTATTCGGATAATCAGGATATCCGGGAAATGCTCATGACGCTCGAGGATCTGCGCAATGTCTTGAAGGCCAAGCGCCATCGCCGCGGCTCGATTGATTTCGACGTCCCGGAAGTCAAAGTCAAGCTCGATGAGCAGGGTCATCCGGTCGCGCTCATCAAGCGTGAGGGGTCTCTTGCTGAATCCATCATCGAGGAATGCATGCTGATTGCCAATGAGACAGTAGCGCGTCATATGGATACGAAACACCAGCCCTTCATGTACCGCGTGCATGAGCAGCCCTCGGATGAGAAAATTGAACGCCTCAATAACCTGTTGGGAGCTTTTGGCCTGTTCATCCATCCGTCGGAAACGGGTGACATTAAGCCCATGGACGTCCAGCAGGTGCTCGAGAAAGTCAAGGGCAGACCGGAGGAACGCATCATCAGCACGGTAGCCCTGCGTTCGATGCAGCAGGCCCGTTACAGCGACATGAGTCTCGGTCATTTTGGCCTGGCTGCACGCTATTATACGCATTTCACCTCGCCAATCCGCCGTTATCCGGACCTCATCGTGCACCGTTTGCTGCGTGAGACGTTTGCGACGGGGACAATTCCGGCTGAACGTCAGGCCAAGCTCCGCACGATGCTGCCGGAAATCGCCGATCATGCCTCAGAGCGTGAGCGCGTGGCCATTGAAGCCGAGCGTGAGACGACGGATATGAAGAAAATCGAGTACATGGCTCAGTTTGTCGGCGAGGAATTCTCCGGCATCATCAGCGGTGTTACGGCCTTCGGCATCTTTGTTGAGCTCGATAATGGCGTCGAGGGGCTCGTACATGTCTCGACGATGGTCAACGATTATTACGAATACCGCGAGGAGCAGTTTGCGATGGTCGGTGAGCGCACGAACAAGACGTATCGCCTTGGCGATGAAGTCGAAGTCCTGCTGGTCCGCGCCAATGTCGAAGAGCGCAATCTTGACTTCGTGCTCAAGGATAATGGCGCTTATGACCCGCTGGCCATGAAAAATGCCGTGCGCGGCGGACGCAGCAAGGGTGCGAAGCCTGCGCGCGATGATAAAAAGCAGTCTGGAACAAAGACGGTGGGAAGAGCAAATGGGCCGCAGACGGGCAAAAAACGTCCGCCGCGCCGTCCTGTCGACGACATCATTGCAGAACTGCCCTCGGATGGTTCCGATGAGAAAAAGTCGAAGAAAAAACGCGGTCATGGCAAAAAGAACCGCGGTGCTTCCGGCGAAAAGCTCTCTTTGCATGAAAGCCAGCACTGCAGTCAGTCAGAACACAGGCATAAGGATGACCGCAATGGCCGTCAAAAACGTGATGAACACGGCAGCCGTGCCCTGAATCGTCAGGAGCGGCGCGACCGTGAAAATGGCCGTGACCGCGATTATCACCGCGTGACTGTCACGGGGCTCAACAATGCCGTCTGGCCGGATCCGCCGGGCTATCACGAACAGAAACTGCGTGAAGAGACGAAAGCCGAAAAAGCAAAAAATGCGCCGAAGCATCGCCCGCGTCCGCATCGCAAGACAGAGGGCGGTACGGCTGCAAATAAATAAAAAGTGTCACTCAGGTGAGATAAATGGGAAGAAAGAATGCAGGTATCAAGACGGTCTGTGAAAATCGCAAGGCCCGTCATGATTATTTCATACATGAAACGTACGAGGCCGGCATTGCCCTGCAGGGAACGGAAGTCAAATCCCTGCGGGCTGGCCGTGCGAATCTCAAGGACAGCTATGCGAGCATCCAGAACAACGAGATTTTTGTAGAAAATATGCATATCAGTCCGTATGATCAGGGCAATATCTTCAATCATGATCCTTTGCGCCGCAGAAAACTCCTGATGCACAAAGCAGAGATCATCAAGCTTTTTGCCAAGACGCGCGAAAAGGGATTTACGCTCGTGCCGCTCAAGATTTACTTCAAGCATGGCCGCGCGAAAATGGAAATTGCGCTTGCATCGGGCAAGCACAATTACGACAAGCGTCAGGACCTTCATGAGAAGGCCGCCAAACGCGAAATTGAACGGGCTCTCAAGGACCGTCAGCGTTACTGATCAGCGTTATGAAAATGTGAATGCTTGTTTCAGGCATAAAAAAACCAGCCGTATGGCTGGTTTTTTTGATATGCTGTTTGTATCGGTGCGCTGTATCAGGCTTCGACTGGTTCCTGACGGGAATCTTCAATCTTGCCCTTCAGGTCGTGATCCGTCATAGCGCAGACGGCGGAGTCGGACCAGACGTTTTCTGCTGTTTCAATCATATCAATGATCGTGTAGATCGGCAGGATGACACCCATGAGGCCAAGCGGTGCGCCCAGAGAGCTCATGAGGGAAAGCGTCAGGAAGTAGCAGCCCATCGGGACGCCGGCATTGCCGATGGCAGCGAGCACGGCGACGAAGAGCCAAGTGATCATGGTGCCGAGAGAAAGGTCAAAACCGGCATTCTGCATGACAAACAAAGAGGTGACGAGAATGAAGGCCGCGCAGCCGTTCATGTTGATGGTCGTGCAGATTGGCAGGACGAAACGCGAGACGCGCGGATTGACCTTGAGGCGTGCTTCAGCAGAAGCCAGCGTGACAGGCAGCGTGCCGGCCGAGCTCTTCGTGAAGAGGGCAACGGCAATGGCCGGAGCCATTTTGCGGAAAACGTAGAGCGGATTGAGACCGCGGGCCAGCAGGAAAAGCGGAATGACAAGGAAGAACTGGATGAAATTGCCGCCGAGCACGACGAGCGTGTATTTGCCGAGTGCGCCGACGATGACGCCAGCTTCAATCTGCGAGGAGAGCTGTGCGGCAAAGGCGAGGATGCCGGCCGGCAGAGCCCAGAGCAGGGCACGGATCAGCGTGAACAGGAGTTCCTGCAGGCCATAAAGACCTTTTAAAAGGATTTCGCGGTTTTCCGTCTTCGGCATGAAGGCGAGGGCAAGGCCAACGGAAGCTGCAATCAGCATGACCGAAAGGACATTGCCGGCGAGGAACGGCTGCAAAATGTTATTCGGGATGACCGAGAGGAAGTGGTCGTAATAGGAGAGAGAGCCAAGTTTCTGCATCGGCACATCCGACGCACCGGCACCGATGATATCGGCCGGCAGATTGCCAGGAGCAATCCAGAGATAGAGAATCAGCCCGATGGAAGCAGCAGCAATGGTCGTCAGCAGCGTGTACGTCACGGCATGGGCGAAGATGCGGCCCGTATCCTTCTTGGCACCGAGTGCGGAGAGCGTCGTAATGACGGCCAGCGCGATCGTCGGTACGGCGATGAACTGGAACAGGCGGGTAAATACCGTAGCCACGAAGTTGAAGAGGTCGTTGAGCGCAGGAATCTGCAGCCAGCCGAGGATGGCACCGAGAATCAGGGCACCGAACCACAGAATCATCTGTTTGGCCTGGCCGCCTTGGCGTTTACGCAGAACTTCATCTTTGATGGAGTCGACCGATTTATTGTTCTGGTCAGACATAATATACCTTCTTTCTACATGATGAAATAAATTATGAAAAGCATATATGATTAATATGTCATTCATTATAAGATGCTTCTCAGTATCTGTCAAGAGATAAATATCACATTTATTTTTTTGACAGCGATAAAAAAGCGTTGCTATACTGGAAAGCGACGTGCAGTATATGTTTCTTATTGTACTATTTATATAGAAGAAAGGCGAATCGCATGATGACAGAAGAAATGAAATCAGGTCAGGAGCAGCCTGTCCATAAACGCAGAATTCATTACAGCGGCAAATATCCGCGCCATTTTGCGGAGAAATACAAGGAGCTCAATCCGGAAAAATATCAGGATGAAATCCGTCATGTGCTGGCAAAGGGAAATACACCGGCGGGCACACATATTCCCATCATGGTAAAGGAAATCCTCGATATTCTGGCCATCAAGCCGGGGGAACGGGGCTTTGACGCGACACTGGGGTATGGCGGCCATACCCTTGCGATGCTTGCGAAGCTGCAGGGCAAAGGTCATCTCTATGGCGGCGATGTCGACCCCATTGAGTCAAAAAAGACGGAAGCGCGCATTCGCGCCAAGGGATACGGCCCGGATATCTGGGAGAGGCGGCAAATGAATTTCTGCGAGATCGATAAGCTCGCGGAAGAAGTCGGGCCGTTTGATTTTGTTCTGGCTGACCTGGGCGTTTCTTCCATGCAGATTGACAATCCGGAGCGTGGTTTTACATACAAGTCGGATGGTCCGCTTGATTTGCGCCTGAACCCGCAGGCGGGCATTTCCGCGGCGGAGAGGCTGCAGCAAGTGAGCTTGGATGAGCTCATCGGCATGCTGCAGGAGAATGCCGATGAACCGTATGCTGAAGAAATTGCCAGACAGATTATCCGCACGGAGCGCCATCGTGCAATCCGGACGACACGGGAATTATATGAAGTCATTGAAAAAGCACTGCAGAAAGTCAGGCTGCAGCGCGACGAAAAGGGCAGACTGCCGGAGCGGCGCGACCTCATCCGCAGGAGCAGTGCGCGCGTCTTCCAGGCTTTGCGCATTGACATCAACCATGAATACGAAGTCCTTTATGAATTCATGGAAAAGCTGCCGGCAGCTCTCGCTCCGGGCGGCCGTGCAGCCATCCTGACGTTCCATTCCGGTGAAGACCGCATCGTCAAGAAGGCCTTCAAGACCTTTTATAAACAGGGAATTTATGAAGATATCGCGCGTGACGTCATCCGGCCGAGCCGTGAAGAGTGTTATGAGAACAGCCGTGCACATTCGACAAAGCTGCGCTGGGCAGTCAGGGCGAAATAAAAACGGGAAACGGCAGGTCGGATGCCTATGTGATTAGCTCACGGACGCATGCAAAATTCCTCATTATAATAAAAGTCATGATGTTATCGTGATGTTTGGAGGGATTCCTATGAAGACGGATGTTCTGATTATCGGTGCAGGGCCGGCCGGCGTGTCGGCTGCTCTTTATGCGCGCCGCGGCGGCCTTGATGTGACCATCGTGACAAAGGGCATTGAGACCGGTGGGCTTGCAAAGACGGATAAAATCGAGAATTATTATGGCTTTGCCGAGCCAATCGCGGGCAAAGAGCTCCTGCGGAGAGGTGCTGCCGGTGTCAAACGCCTTGGCGTACATATCGTGGAAGATGAGCTTTTGGGACTTGCCTTTAATGATACTTTTGATGGGTTTAAGGCGGAAGCCAGAGAGCATACTTTTTCTGCGCCGGCTGTCATACTGGCGGCCGGCGCGGCCCGCGCGACTTTGCCGCTTCCGGGCATCCGTGAATTTGAGGGCAGAGGCGTGAGCTACTGTGCCATCTGTGATGCGTTCTTTTTCCGCGGGAAGACCGTTGCCGTCATCGGTTCCGGAGAATATGCCCTGCATGAGGCGCAGGTCCTGCTGCCTCATGCGAAAAAAGTCCTGCTGCTGACCAATGGGGAAAAGCCGGCTGTTCGGCTTCCGGAGACTATCGAGCTGCACACCGAAAAACTGGCAGCCGTTGAAGGCCAAGACCGTGTTGAGCGCGTACGTCTGGCAGACGGCAGTGAGCTTCCTGTGGACGGTGTTTTTCTGGCCATTGGCACGGCTGGCAGCACGGAGCTCGCCCGTAAAATCGGAGCTTTGCTTGAAGGTTCGAATATCAAGACCGATGCCAAACAGGCGACAAATGTGCCCGGCCTTTTTGCGGCCGGCGACTGCACGGGAGGACTCCTGCAGGTGTCAAAGGCAGTCTATGAAGGCTCTGTCGCGGGACTTTCCGCTCTGCGCTATGTGCGGGAAAAGCAGAAAAAGGCGCAGAAGCAGTCTTGACGTACTTTTTAGCCGGTGTGTGGTATAATAAGAGTTCATTCGAGAAATTTTAGGAATAAGAAAGAAGGATGATCTCTTGACTACAAAGCGATGGCTCAGTGTATTGGGCTTTACGGTTTTCGGCACAGTGCTCTTTGCGAGCTGGCTGATTCCGGGACAAAATGGTTTTTGGTTCACGATTGATGCCAATGTATTTTTCTTTTTCAATCATCTGCTCGGCGAGAGCAAGGCATTCCTCTATCTCGTAGCTTTCACGAATCTGCGTCCTTTTGATGCCGTGGCTTTTCTCTTCATGCTCGGGATATTTTATCATTATTACCGGCAGCAGGATGCGAAGGGCAGGCGCTGGATGGTCTGCATTGGCCTGACGATGCTGGTCACTGCGGTGATTGCCAAGCAGTTCGACATGCTGCTGGGCTTTGAGCGCCCGAGTGCCACGAAATTCTTTACGCTGCAGGGCATCCCCGTGCTGCGTGTCTCGGAGCTTACGGGCTGGCCGGCCAAGGATTGGTCCAGCACGAGTTTCCCCGGAGACCATGGCATGATGCTGCTCATCTTCACGTTTTACATGCTGCGCTATTTCGGGAAAAAGGCCTTTGCAGCAAGTCTGCTGGTCGTCGTGATTTTCTCGCTGCCGCGCATCATGTCGGGCGCTCATTGGCTGACGGATGTCGTGGTCGGCGCGGGTTCCATCTGCAGCATTGTCCTCGCATGGATGCTGCTGACGCCGGCTTCTGACCGCGTCATCGGTTTCTTTGACCAGCATTTGCCTCATAGAAAAACAAAATAAACCATAAGTGCAGCGCGCAGAAAAAGCGGCCAGTTGCACTTATTTTTATCTCTGGAATATTTTTGCCTGCGGAGCTCTGTGTTATAATGAAAAGAAGGTGTTTTGAAAAAGGGTGAAGATACTTTGGAACAAAAGTCACTTGAACTACTGCAGACGAGTATCGCTCAGGGAGCTGACGGACTCGGAAATGATTTAAAGAAAATTCTAAAAAAACCATTTCTGCTGGTTACGGGGGATGGCAGGGAATACTATCCGGAAAAAATACCGGTGTCCGAGACCATTCGCAAGATTTTACAGCATTTGCCGTCTTTTACAGATGACCAGTACTACTATATGGAAGAAAGACGGCTGTTTGTCCTGCAGGTGAGCCTTGAAGACAGTGAGCTGCGCCTTTTCCTGTTCGTCAGCCGTGTTGCGGAAAAGGACATTGACGGACTACTGCAGACTGCTCTCACGGCACGTCTGGCCCTGATGTATTTTCTGCGCAGCAAGGTCGAAGTCGGACAGGAAATCAGCCGCGTGACAGATGAAATCCTGACCAGCGCCTTTGCTGGCGTGAAGTCAAGGCTGGAGAATCTTCTGCAGCAGAGCGGCATTGAATTGGATGAGAAGCAGTCTTACCGCGTCATGCTGGTGGAATCGGAAGAACAGCCGTTTGAATCCATTGAAGTGGATTTCAAGGCCAGTATTTTGCAGCTCATGCATCAGTACAATGATGCCATGGTCTGTCCTCTGGTATGGCATGGCCGTGGCGTTGTCATCATGCCGGAGATTGAGACCGTTCCAGAGCATCCGGTCCATGAACATGAACAATGCATGCACCGTATCCTGCAGCAGTGGCAGCGCGATTTTTCCAAGCGCCATCAACTGCTGCTCTCCTGCGGCATCGGGAATATGCATGCACTCTCTGACCTGCAGAAGAGCTACCGGGAGGCGCGTTTGGCACTTTCTTACGGCAGGACGAAGCATGAGCAGGGCTTTTTCCGCTATTATCATGACTGCGGCATCGTCAGCAATATTTTCGCCGGCGGAGTAGAGTCTGCTTTTGAGTTCTGCCGTACGGCTCTCGGCCGTCTGCTCGATTATGACGGTGAGAACGATGCAGACCTTTTGGCCACGCTGAAGCTCCTGCTGGAAACGAATTTCAATTATACGACGACGGCGGCAGAACTGTTCGTCCACGTCAATACGGTGCGTTACCGCAGCGATAAGATTGAACAGCTTTTGGCGCGCGACCTCAATGACCCGGATGTGCGGTTTAATCTTTACGCAGCGGTGCGCGTGCGTGAGATCCTCGTCGATATGCATATTCTGCCGAGCGGCTATGTCGGCAACGCAGGCAGTGTCCATGAGAAAATACACGGCGGGGAAGAGGCAGTAAGCCATTGACGCACAAACAGGGGCAACGATATAATATTTCTATGGCTTTTTCGTTGGGAAGCTCCTGCTGCCGGACGGATGGGGCAGGCAGGATGGAGTGAAAGAAAAAGAAATAGAGAGAAAGGAAGCACGAGATCTGTATGGAGCTGCAATGGGATGAAATAGCAGGGCATGAGGAGCAGAAAAAAGCTCTGCGTACGATGCTGCGCGA
Source organism: Mitsuokella apri (assembly GCF_047974105.1). NCBI lineage: Bacteria > Bacillati > Bacillota > Negativicutes > Selenomonadales > Selenomonadaceae > Mitsuokella > Mitsuokella apri. Next base: position 599,502 of record NZ_JBHYRS010000001.1, on the reverse strand, counting down.
AGGCAGAATGCCGCATGCCCTGCTTTTTGCCGGTCCGGATGGCATTGGCAAGAAGATGCTCGCGCATGTCCTTGCGGCTGCGGTCCTTTGTGAAGGAGAAGAGGCCCCCTGTGGAAACTGTGCTTCATGTCAGGCTATGAGCCTTGGTTCGCATCCCGATTATCTTGAGGTCGTACCCGAGAAGAACGGCAAGTCCGCAGCACAGATCCGTATCGAGGCCATTCGTGCCATGCAGGTACAGGTCTCGCGTTATCCGGTCCTGTCAAAACGGCGTGTCGTGCTCATCGATGATGCAGACCGTATGAACGAGGCGGCAGAAAACAGCCTGCTGAAAACCCTGGAGGAGCCGGAAGGCCCCGTCACGTTTATTCTCGTCACGAGCGCCCGCAGCGCTTTGCTCGATACCATTCTTTCACGCTGTATGCCTGTGAATTTTGGCATGCTGGCTGCAGAGGATATTGAAAAAGTTCTTTTACAGCGTGATGTGCCAGCAGATGAGGCCGGGGTGCTGGCTGCGCTCGCAGACGGCAGCCCCGGGCGGGCTCTCACGCTGTTTGAGCATGAGGGCCTGCAGCTCCGGCAGGAAGTGCTGGCTTTTCTCAAGGCCCTGCCTCATCTCAATATGGAACAAATCTGGACGAAGTCAGCCGGGATGGGCGAACAGGACCGCGAGGTTCTGCGGGAATGGTTCCTGTATCTCAATATGATGCTGCGTGACCTGCTCATACTCATGGAAGATGGTGCAAGTCCCATGCTCTATCACCGGGACATCCGGCAGGATTTGCTGGCCATGCTGCCGGATTATCCGGAAGACAGGATTTTTTGCCTGTTGGAGGAGGTCCGCGAGGCACAGAAACGGCTGCTTTCAAACGCGAGTCCGCGCCTCTTAATGGAAGGTTTTTTTATTCGCACACGCGATATCATGATGCGTGTCAGTTGATATAGATTCAGGAGGAAAATTTTGGAGACATATATCGGAGTCCGCTTCAAGAAGGCGGGAAGGATTTATCATTTCAGTCCCGGCCAGCTGCACATTGAAAAAGGGCAGCACGTTATTGTGGAAACGGCCCGCGGCATGGAATGCGGACTGGTGGTCATCGGCCCGCGCGAAGGGGAGCCGGCAGCAGATGCCCAGCCCTTGAAGGTCGTGCAGCGCATTGCCAATGAACATGACCTTGCGCGTGTAGCGGATAACAAAAAGCATGAAAAAGAAGCGTATGCGATCTGCGCGAAAAAAATCCGGGAACACGGCCTGCCCATGAAGCTCGTTGATGTGGAATATACATTTGACCTCAATAAAATCATTTTTTATTTTACGGCAGACGGCCGCATTGATTTTCGCGACCTCGTCAAAGATTTGGCATCGGTCTTTCGCACGCGCATTGAACTGCGCCAGATTGGTGTGCGCGATGAAGCAAAAATCATGGGCGGCATTGGCTGCTGCGGGCGTCCGCTTTGCTGTGCCACGTTCCTCGGTGATTTTGAACCCGTCTCCATCCGCATGGCCAAGGAGCAGAATCTGTCGCTGAATCCAACGAAGATTTCAGGTATCTGCGGCCGCCTTATGTGCTGTCTGAAATATGAGAGTGAATGTTACTGCAATGAATGTCCGCAGAAGCAGAAAAAGGTTCAGCCGCCGCAGCAGGGCGGACGCGTGGTTACGATGGACGGCGAGGGCAAGGTTATATCGCTCAATCAGCAGCGCCGTACCGCGACAATCCTGCTCGACAACAGCCGCACGGTGGTGGCTGCCTGGGAAGATGTCATCGAAGAAGAAGTGGAGACAGAAGAGGGCAATGCACAGGCGAAAGAGCGTGTGACAGAGAACAGGGACGATACGCGCAGACGCTCCAATCAGGGCGGTGAGCGCCGTTCTGCCCGCCGTGAGCGCAGTGAGCATACAGAACGCCCGCGCCGTCCGCGTGAAAATCGTGAAAATAACAACCGCGGCCGCCGCAGCCGCCGCCCACGTGATGCCCGCGGTGAACGCAGCAGCCGTCCTCATAATGGTCCGCGCCGTCCGAAGGCTCCGCGTGAAAAAAGGGAGAACGGCCAGCAGCGGCCGTCTCAGCCAACACAGCAGGAACCTAAGGCATGAGAGACGTAGAGCTGAAAGAGCATGAAAGGCTTGATGATCTCATGAAAAGCGGCCGTAAAATCATCCAGAATACACAGGAGTTCTGTTTTTCTCTGGATGCAGTGCTTTTGGCGCATTTTCCCCGCCTGCATCCAAGGCAAAAGGTCTTGGAGCTCGGTACGGGGACGGGGGTGATTCCCCTGCTCATTGCCGATGAAGCCGCGCATATCGAAGCCATCGAGCTCAGTCCTGTCATGGCTGAACTCGCTTCCCGCAATGTCTATATGAATGAACTCGAAGCGAAGATATCGGTTCGCGAGGGGGACTACCGCGCGATTCGCGCGTTCTACCCTGCCGAATCCTTTGATGTCGTACTGGCCAATCCGCCGTATCGTCCCGTTGCCCACGGGCAGGTCAATAAAATGAGCGGTGTAGCGCGCGCACGCCATGAATTCACGGCCACACTAGAGGATGTGGTGAAGGCCGCCCGTTACGCCCTGCGTTTTGGCGGACACTTTGCCATGGTGCATCTGCCCGAACGTCTCGGCGAAATCCTCGTTACAATGCACGAGCATCAAATGGAGGCGAAAAGGCTGCGCATGGTACAGCCAAAGGCAGGCAAGGCTCCGAATATGATGCTTGTGGAAGCTGTCGTGGGCGCAGCTCCGGGCGGCCTTAAAGTCATGCCGCCGCTTATTGTACACGATGAGGATGGCTCTTATACGAGGGAAATCCTTGCCATTTACGGCATGACAGGAGCCGGCACAAAGGACACAGAAGAATGATAAAGAGGAATGATATGGAGCAGGAACAGCAGGAAAAAATGGAACAGAAGGCTCGGCAGCAGGGTGCAGGAACCTTGTATCTCTGTGCTACGCCAATCGGCAATCTCGAAGATATGACGTATCGTGCCGTGCGCATGCTCGGGGAAGTTCCCCTGATTGCAGCGGAAGATACGCGCCATACACGCCAGCTGCTCACGCATTTTGATATTCATACAAAGCTCACGAGCTACCATGAGCACAATAAATTCACGAAGGGCCCTGAACTCATCGAGTGGCTGCTCTCCGGTCAGGACCTCATCTGTGTAAGCGATGCGGGCCTGCCGGGCATCTGCGATCCCGGAAGCCACCTCGCTGAGCTGGCCATCAAAGCAGGGATCCGCGTCTCACCTCTGCCCGGCTGCAATGCAGGGCTTTCAGCTCTGATTTGTTCGGGCCTTGATACGACTCGTTTTACATTTGTCGGTTTTTTACCCAAGACTGCGAAGAAACAGCAGGAAGTCCTGTCCGAGGTAAAGAATCACCGTGAGACTTTGATTTTTTACGAGGCCCCGCATCATTTGAAAGCAACACTGCGCCAGCTTGCCGCGATGCTCGGGGGAACGCGCCGTGCTGCCTTTGGGCGGGAACTCACGAAAAAGTTTGAGGAGTTCCGCAGGGGAACCTTGCAGGATTTGCTGAACTTTTATGAAGAAAACGAACCCCGCGGCGAGTATGTGCTGATCGTGGAGGGCTTCAAGGGCGAGACGGAGCCGTCACAGGAGTTTCCGGCAGATCCTGTGGAACTGTGCAAAATGCTTATGGAAGATGGCCTGAGCAAAAAAGAAGCAATGCGGGAGGCCGCGAAAAAGCTGGGCATCTCACGGCGCGATGTCTATGCGGCCCTGCTGACTGCAGAAAAATAAAATCATGCGAAAAAGTCAGGTCTTGCCTGACTTTTTTTAATGTCATAGAAACAATTCCAGAAAACGTTTACAATAATACTTGACAATACAAGAGAGAAGCGGTAAACTAGAGACAACAAGAAAAAAGAAGGTGCAAATCAGAAGACAGAAGGGGTTTGCACCATCTTTTAGGGGCTGTAAGAAAACGTTTACCGATAAAGGCTCGGCAGGCGCGAAGCAAATGTTTACTTGTTTAGTTATTGTAAGTTTTAAGCGATGGAGGGTTACTCGATGGAAATCTTAGCAACGATGAAGGAAGAATTCAAAAAGCAGTTCGGCTCTGACGCAGAGCGCAGCTATTTTTCCCCGGGCCGTGTCAATCTGATTGGTGAGCATACCGATTACAACGGCGGCCATGTTTTCCCGTGCGCAATCTCGCTTGGTACTTATGCCGTTGTTGCTGACCGCAAGGACATGACGACGCGCATGTACTCGATGAATCTCGCTGACAAGGGCATCATTGAATTCCCGATGACGGGCCTTGCTTATGACGCCGCCAAGGATTGGGCCAACTACCCGATGGGCGTTATTGATGTTTTTGAAAAAGCTGGCCACAAAGCTGCGCATGGCTTTGATATCCTGATTTACGGCACGCTGCCAGCTGGTGCGGGCCTGTCCTCCTCAGCTTCTCTTGAAGTCCTGACGTCCGTTATCCTCAATGAAGCATTTGACTTTGGTCTTGACATGATCGAAATGGTCAAGCTCTCGCAGAAAGCTGAGAACCAGTTCGTCGGTGTCAACTGCGGCATCATGGACCAGTTCGCTGTTGGCATGGGCAAGAAGGACTGCGCAATCCTGCTTGACTGCAACACGCTTTCCTATCGCTACAGCAAGATTGCACTTGAGGATGCCAGCATTGTCATCACGAATACGAACAAACCGCACAGCCTTGCTTCTTCGGCTTACAACGTACGCCGTGCCCAGTGCGAGCATGCCTTAAACGAGCTCAAGGAAGTCAAGCCGGACCTCAAGGCCCTCGGTGAGCTCAGCAACGATGAATTCAACAAGCTCGCCGGCCACATTGAAGAAGTCCTGGAGCGTCACCGTGCACGCCATGCCGTTTACGAGAACAACCGCACGCTCGATGCCGTCAAAGCTCTTGAGAACAATGACGTCAAGGAATTTGGCCGTCTTATGAACGAGTCGCACTTCTCGCTGCGCGATGATTACGAAGTTACGGGTAAGGAACTCGATACGCTGGCAGAGATTGCCTGGCAGCAGGACGGCGTCATCGGTTCGCGCATGACGGGCGCAGGCTTTGGCGGTTCGACGGTCAGCCTCGTCAAAAATGATGCGATTGAAGCCTTCAAGAAGAATGTCGGCGAAGCGTACACGAAGAAAATCGGCTATGCACCGAGTTTCGTCGTTGCCAGCATCTCGGATGGCACGCATCGCATTGATGGCTGAACTTCATTACTTCATTGGTAACAAAATCTTAACACGATAGAACATATTGTGGAATCGTATCTGTTGTATAATGAAAGAAAAAAAGGAGAAGATTACTTATGTCTATTCTGGTTTGTGGCGGTGCCGGTTATATCGGTTCTCATGCAGTTCATCAGCTCGTAGAAAAGGGTGAGGATGTTGTTATTGTTGATAACCTGCAGACGGGTCATCGCGACGCGCTGAATCCGAAGGCTAAATTCTATGAAGGTGATATCCGCGATGCCGCTATCCTCGATAAAATCTTCACGGAGAATGACATCGAAGCAGTCATCCACTTTGCAGCCAATTCTCTCGTTGGTGAGAGCGTCCAGAAGCCTTTGAAGTATTTCAACAACAATGTCTATGGCATGCAGGTTCTGCTGGAATCCATGGTACGCAACCATGTTGACAAGATTGTTTTCTCGTCGACGGCTGCTGTCTATGGTGAGCCGAAACGTGTACCAATCATGGAAGATGACCCGACGAATCCGACGAATCCGTACGGTGAATCGAAACGCACGATGGAAAAAATGATGAAGTGGGTTAGCCGTGCCGATGGCATCCGCTATGTATCGCTGCGTTACTTCAATGCAGCAGGTGCTCTTGACGATGGTTCCATCGGTGAGGATCATAACCCTGAAACGCACCTTATCCCGCTGATTCTGCAGGTTCCGCTTGGCAAGCGCGATCATATCACGATTTTCGGCGATGATTACCCGACGCCGGATGGCACGTGCCTGCGCGACTACATCCACGTCATCGACCTTGCTGATGCTCATGTGCTGGCACTTGAATACCTGCGCAAGGGCGGCGAGAGCAATATCTTTAACCTCGGCAATGGCAAGGGCTTCTCGGTCAAGGAAATGATTGAGGCTGCTAAGAAGGCTACGGGCAAGGAAATCAAAGTCGAAATGGGTGCACGCCGCGCTGGCGATCCGGCACAGCTCATCGCTTCTTCGGAGAAAGCGAAGAAGGTCCTCGGCTGGAAGCCGCGTTACACAAACGTTGAACAGGTCATCGGTACGGCCTGGACCTGGCATCAGAAACATCCAAACGGCTACGAGAAATAAGGATCGGGCATCAGCAAGAAGCGAAAGAAGCAGAAAGCCGGAATCCGAAAGGAAGGAAAAATATGTCTATCAATACGGAAGTTAACCGTTTACTGAACTTTGCTAAGCAGAATCAGCTCATCAACGAAGACGACTATTATTATGCAGCCAACCGACTGATTGATGTACTCAAGGTGGATGCTTTTGAACCTGAGTTCATCGATGAAGAGCTGCCGACGGCTATGCCAATCCTTGAGAATATGCTCGATTATGCTGCAGAAAAAGGCATCATCGAGAATACGACGGAAAACCGCGATCTCTTTGATACGCGCATTATGGACTGTGTCATGCCGCGTCCTTCGGAAGTAGTACGCCGCTTCCGCAATGATTATGCACGCAGTCCGAAAGCCGCGACGGACGAGTTCTATAAGATGAGCATTGCGTCGAATTACATCCGCAAGGACCGCATCGACAAGAATATCATCTGGAAGACAGCCACGGAATATGGCGATCTCGATATCACCATCAATCTGTCCAAGCCGGAAAAAGACCCGCGCGATATCGCCAAGGCCAAATCGGCACCGTCTTCCGGCTATCCGAAATGCCTGCTTTGCCGCGAGAATGAAGGTTATGCCGGTCATCCGGGGCATCCGGCCCGCGAGACGCATCGCCTGATTCCGCTGCGCTTGTCCGCCCATCGCTGGTTCTTGCAGTATTCTCCATATACGTATTATAATGAACATTGTATAGTCCTGAATCGCAAGCATGTGCCGATGAAAGTATCGCGCAAGAGCTTCGAGAACCTCATGGACTTTGTCACGATATTCCCGCATTACTTCCTCGGTTCCAATGCAGATCTGCCGATTGTCGGCGGTTCCATTCTTTCTCATGACCATTATCAGGGCGGCCGTTACACGTTCGCCATGGCCAAGGCTCCCATCGAGAAGACGTATACGTTTCCAGGTTTTGAAAACATCAAAGTCGGCCGCGTCAAATGGCCGATGTCGACGATTCGCCTGCAGGGTGAAGACCGTGAGGAACTTGCGGATCTCGCGGAGAAAATCCTCGATAAATGGCGCAAATACAGTGACCCGAGTGTAGAGATTCTCGCTGAGACGGATGGCACGCCGCACAACACGATTACGCCGATTGCCCGCCGCCGCGGCAATCTCTACGAACTCGACCTCGTCCTGCGCAACAACCGCACGACAAAAGAGCATCCGCTTGGCCTCTTCCATCCGCATGCTGAAGTCCATCACATCAAGAAGGAAAATATCGGCCTGATTGAAGTCATGGGCCTCGCTGTACTGCCGGCCCGCCTCAAGAAAGAAATGGCACTTGTCGGTCAGGAACTCGTCAAGGGTACGGAAGATATTTCGGGCATGCCGGAGATTGCCAGCCATGCAGACTGGTACAAGATGCTTCGCCAGAAGTACCAGACGGTTACCGAAGAGAATGTTGAGGATATCCTCAAGGAAGAAATCGGCAAAGTATTTGAGATAGTTCTCACGCATGCTGGCGTTTACAAACGCGATGCCAAGGGCATGGAAGCGTTCGACCGCTTTATCGCAGCTGCTGCTAAGGATTGAGGACTGCTCCAAAATCCAATGAAAGCAGGGAATACGTAATGGAAATTAAGAAAAAGGCTACGATTGTAGATGTGGCAAAAGAAGCTGGCGTTTCGGTCGCAACGGTATCGCGTGTCGTCAATGGGAATTATCCCGTCAAGACTGAAACACGTGAAAAAGTACAGGCGGCGATCAATGCGCTGCAGTATGTGCCAAATGTACAGGCGCGCGAGCTCAATACACGCCATTCGTCAACCATTGGCGTTGTGGTGCCCAGCCTTTATAATATGTTCTTTGCAGAAGTCATTGACGGCATCGAGAAATCGATGCGCCGTCAGGGCTATTCCCTGCTGCTGAACTGCGCTCAGAATGACCCGGAGCTCGAGATGGAGTGCATCAATACACTCGTCTCGCGCAATGTATCCGGCATCATTGTCATCAGCCCGAATACACAGGGCCTGCGCGAGGAGTTTTACCGCCGCATTGTCAAAAGAGTTCCCCTGGTGTTCATCAATGGCTATCACCGCATTCCCAATGTTTCTTATGTGGCCAATGATGAGATCATGGGCACGCGGCAGGCGCTTGAATATCTTTATAAGCTTGGACATAGAAAGATTGTCCTGGTCCGTGGTGAGAATTCCGATTCTTATACGGTCAAGGAAAAAGCGTACCGTGTCTTTATGAAAGAGCATGGACTCTTGGATGAAGATCATATCATTGACATTGGCGAAGGCAATAACATCGATACGATGGCTTCGGCCAGAATCAAACTCATGAAGGTTCTGCCGGGGCTCAATCCCACGGCTATCCTTTGCTGCAATGACCTCATGGCGACCGGCGCAATCCGTGCCTGCAAGCGTTTGGGGCTCAATGTGCCAAAAGATGTTTCCGTGATTGGCTACGATAATATCACGCTTTCCAAGCTCGTAGAACCGCAGATCACGACTATGGATCAGAATATGTTCCAGCTTGGCACAAATGCTGCGGCTGTACTGGTCGAGATGATTCACGGCGGTCAGAGCAAGCGCATTACGCTGGAAAATATCCTGATTGTCCGGGAGTCGACAGCTCCGTGTGCTGTGAAATCGTAATGCTGCCTTGGCAGATTTTAGCAGATTCGAATAAAAATGCTCTCCATTTTGGGGAGCATTTTTGTGTTGCAGAACGTTTGCGTGAGATATGTTATAATAGAAGGGATGTTGCAGGCAACCCTTTACAGGAGGTTTTTATTTTATGAGAATATCACGTTCCCTGCTGGCTGTGGCCGTCTGCGGGGCTTCTTTTTATTCGCTTTCCGCCCTCTGCCAGCCGCAGGCGGCAATGGCCTCGGCTGCATCTGCTGCCGTTTCTGCAGGCAAAACCGCCAGCGTCACTGAGGATGTTTCCGTGCGCACGATACCGGGGCGTCCGTCTTTCCCTGCTAAAATGACGGGGACGGTCAACAAAAGGGCCATGGACAGCGTCAAATGGCGTCTGGCACCCGCTTATGAAGAGCCGATGCTCGAGGCCGAGGCCGCGGCTGACACGATCACCATCATGGGACCTGCTGAGGCGACGCAGGAACAGATGGTTCATTACATTGAAAAGCGTAATTCGCAGCCCAAGCTCAATTGCTCAGTTGAGGATATCGTGCGCTATTATTACGAAGAGGCAGGCCGCGAGGGCATCCGCCCCGATGTGGCACTTTGTCAGGCACTTAAGGAAACGGGCTTTTTCGCGTATGGCGGCGATGTTTCGCCGAAACAGAATAATTTCTGCGGCCTCGGGGCGACGGGCAACCGCGTTGCCGGAGCAAGCTTTACCACGCCGCAGCTTGGCGTGCGCGCGCATATCCAGCATCTCATGGCCTATGCGAGTTCGGAGCTGCCGCACAGCCAGATCATTGACCCGCGTTACTACCACGTTGTAGAAAACCGGCCGGACATTCACGGCCACATCACGAAGTGGACGGGGCTCAACGGTGTCTGGGCTGTGCCGGGTACGCGCTACGGACAGGAAATCCTCTATCTCTGGCAGCAGGCACAGGCTCCGGACGGCTCGGATGCGTCGCTGGCCGCTGCAGAAAAGAAAGTCCGCGAAATGCCGGATGAGGCCAATTCGTATATTTACCGCGGCATTGTCTATTTCAACCGCCTCGATTATAAAAAGGCAGAAGCGGATTTCCAGCAGGCTGTGCAGTACAAGGCGGATTCGCCGGCTGCTGTCTACAACCTTGCCATCACCCAGCAGCGTGAGGGCAGAGCGAAGGATTCCTTAAAGAGCTACGATGCCCTGTTAAAGCTCAATCCGGAATTCACGCAGGCCTGGTATAACCGCGGGCTTATTGCCATGAATCAGAAGAAATACGCGGATGCCATCGCGGACTTCCAGGAGGCCCTGCGCCTGACGCCGCAGACAGCCGATGCCAAGAATGCACAGGCTGTGGCTTATGTCCGCCAGAAAAAATACGAAAAGGCCTGGCAGACGCTCAGCGAGGCCGCTGATATCAATTCGGCCAATATGAATGTTCTGGCCAACCAGTTTATCTTTGAAGCCTGCCTGAAATGAGCGGACAGGGGACAGTTTTCATTTATGAGGATTTGATTTATAATAAGTAGATAGATTCGCACGAATCCTGTAAATTTTGCGCGGGCGTTCCATTAGCGCCTGACAGGGAGGAATTTTCTCATGACGGAAAAGAAAGAAAAGAAACCATTTTATATCACGACACCGATTTATTATCCGAGTGCCAAACTCCACATCGGCCATGCTTACTGCACGACTATTGCGGATTCCATTGCCCGCTTTCACCGCCTCATCGGCGATGATGTCTTCTTCCTGACCGGTTCGGACGAGCACGGCCAGAAAATCCAGCAGAAAGCGGAAGAAGCCGGCGTTACGCCGATTGAATACGTCGATAAAATTGTCGCGGGCTTCCAGAACCTCTGGAAACGTCTGCACATCAGCAACGATGACTTCATCCGTACGACGCAGAAACGCCATGAGCGCGTGGTACAGGAAGTCTTTAACCGCATCTATGCCAAGGGTGACATCTACAAAGGCGAGTACAAGGGCCTGTACTGCACGCCGTGCGAAAGCTATTGGACGGAGCATCAGCTCGATGAGAACGGCTGCTGCCCGGACTGCCACCGCCCTGTACAGGAGGTATCCGAAGAGGCGTATTTCTTCAAGATGAGCAAATACGCGGACCGCGTGCTCAAGTACATTGAAGACCATCCGGACTTTATCCAGCCGGTTTCGCGCCGCAATGAGATGATCAACTTCATCAAGCAGGGCCTCGACGACCTCTGCATCTCGCGTACCTCGTTTGACTGGGGCATTCCGGTGCCGATTGACCCGAAACACGTCATCTACGTCTGGTTCGATGCCCTGACGAACTACCTGACGCCGATCGGCTTCCTCGATGACCCGGAGAAATTCAAGAAATTCTGGCCGGCAGATCTTCATCTTGTGGGCAAGGAAATCGTGCGTTTCCATACCATCATCTGGCCGTGCATCCTCATGGCCCTTGACCTGCCGCTGCCGAAGAAGGTTTACGGCCACGGCTGGCTGATTGTCGATGGCGATAAGATGAGCAAGTCGAAGGGCAATGTCGTCGACCCGAACGGACTCATCGATGAATTCGGCGCCGATGCCATCCGCTACTTCCTGCTGCGCGAGATCAACCTCGGCCAGGACGGCAACTTCTCGCGCGATGCCCTCATCAGCCGCATCAACAGCGACCTTGCCAATGACCTCGGCAACCTGCTGCACCGCACGCTCAACATGACCATCAAATTCCAGAAGGGCATTCTGACGGCGCCTGTTGGTGAAAGCGAAGTCGATAAAGCCCTCAAGGCCGACGCGAAGGAAACGGTTGAGTTCTTTGAAAAGAATATGGAGGATATGCAGCTTTCGGCTACGATCAAGAAAGTCTGGGCCTTCATAAGCCGTGCCAATAAATACATCGATGAAACGGCGCCGTGGGCACTGGCGAAGGATCCAGAGAAGAAACAGGAACTTGCCAATGTCATGTACAATCTCGCAGAATCCCTGCGCATCATCAGCGTCCTGATTTCTCCGTTCATGCCGGTGACGGCCGAGCGCATCTGGAAACAGCTCAATCTGCCGCAGGCTTTCAAGGATGTCCAGATTGAGGATATCGAAAACTGGGGCGGCACGCCGGCGGGCCTTAAAGTCGGCACGCCGGAGCAGCTTTTCCCGCGCATCGAGGTAGAGAAGGAAGAAAAAGAAGCCAAGAAGACTCCTGCAAAACAGCAGAAGGCGCAGAAGAATAAGAAGGCAGAGGCCAAGGAAGAAGTTCCTGGCGTTATCGGCATTGAAGATTTTGGCAAAGTCAAGCTCCGCGTTGCAGAGGTTGTTGCGGCTGAGCCTGTGCCAAAGGCCGACAAACTCCTGAAGCTTCAGCTGAGCCTTGGCGAAGGCGTTCCGCAGCGTCAGGTCGTTTCGGGTATTGCGAAATTCTACAAGCCGGAAGAACTTGTCGGCAAACACCTTGTGCTCGTTGCCAACCTCAAACCGGCGAAGCTTCGCGGCGTCGTCTCGGAAGGCATGATTCTCGCGGCCAGCGATGGAGAGGCCCTTAAAGTCCTTGAGGTCAATATGCCGGCCGGCACCGAGGTGCGCTGATGAGCATGGAACTCGTCGATACGCATACGCATCTCAACGATGCAAAATTTGCCGAGGACATTCCTGAAACAATTGCACGGGCAAAAGAAGCCGGCGTCACGCGCATGATCAACATGGGCGACACGCTGGCCTCCTCGGAATTGGCCGTGAATCTGGCGGAACAATACGAGGGGCTCTATGCCGGTGTCGGCATTCATCCGGAAGAAGCATTTGAGATGACGTCACGCGAGGACGATATCCTCGCGGCCTGGACGGATATGCCAAAGGTTGTGGCCATTGGTGAGATTGGTCTCGATTATTATTGGGAGAAAGAGGAGGAGAAGCGGGCCCTGCAGCGGCGCATCTTTATCCGCCAATTGCATCTGGCACGCGAGCTGCACATGCCTGTCTGCATCCATGACCGCGATGCTCATGGGGACACGCTGGCTATCCTCAAAAAAGAGGGCAGGGGCATCCGCGGTGTCCTGCACTGCTTTTCAGGCAGCTATGAGATGGCGAAGGAACTCCTAAAGATGGGGTGGTATCTTGGTGTCGATGGCCCCCTGACTTTCAAGAACGCGGCAAAGCTGCCGGAAATCGTCAAGGCCATGCCAATGGAACGCCTGCTTTTGGAGACAGATGCCCCGTATATGGCTCCTGTACCGATGCGCGGCAAGCGCAACGAACCTGCATATGTCCGTTTTGTGGCAGAAAAAGTCGCGGAACTTCGCGGCCTGAGTCTTGAAGAAGTGGCTGCCAGAACGACAAAAAATGCTATAGAGTTATACGGTCTATAAGCAAAATTTATAAAAGTGGTGAGTGACTGCATAAAAGCAGCGCTCACCACTTTTTCATTCCCATTTTTCAGGTTGATTTCAGCTTCTTGTGGGACAATAAGATCATGCAGTTTATAACTGCTGGTTTTGCCATGCTATACGAATTATTTCTTTTACTGTTCCCGTCATAAATTTATGGACAAAGGGGGGATTGAATGAGTTTTAGACAGCTCATTTCCTTACATAATAAAGCAAAAAAGAAAATCCTGTTATGCATGACTTTGGCCATCATGCTCATGATGACCTCGGGCTTCACGCGCGCTGGCGCACCCGACAATACGCATCAGGTACAGATTCATGTCGATGGACGCACCATTGAACTCAGCACAATACACAGAAATCCGGAGGCAATCCTCGAACGCGCAGGCGTGAAACTCAGCGCCAAAGATTCTTATCAGTTACAGAAAATTGACGAACACGACACCGACATCACAGTTTATCGAGCGGTCCCGGTCACAATTGACTATCAGGGACAAAAAAAGGAAGTTCTGACCAGCAATCAGACGGTTAAAGATGTCCTCTTAGAGCAGGGCTACAATCTGGACGATCTGACAGTATCGCCAGGCATGGATTCGAAAATTCAAAGCAATATGGAAATATCGGTAGTGAACAACGCGGAAACGCCGGACACTGCCGGAGCGGGACAGGCAGCAGAAACAGTAGAAACTTCATATGGCAGGGCACCGTACAGTGCCGTTTACGAGATGGAAGCAACGGCCTATATGCCATGGGATGGCGGCGGAGACGGCATCACGGCTTCCGGCATGCTCGCGCAGTATGGCGTGGCAGCGGTCGATACCGATGTTATCCCGCTTGGTACGCGCCTCTATATTCCCGGTTACGGTGAGGCGATTGCAGCGGACACGGGCGGCGCTATTATCGGCAACCGCATCGACCTCTGCATGGATGATTATGGACAGGCTATGGAATTCGGCCGCCGCTATGTAACGGTTTATGTCCTTGACTAAAGCAGTCTGACTGGAGAATTTCTTCAGCAAAAGGAGACTGTTCATGAGAATTTAACTCATGGACAGTCTCCTTTTGTTTTGCCGCCTTCCCAAGTTATGCCATTCAGTCTTTCTGCAGTTTCATGCTGCTGTGGTTGGCTTTGGCCTGCTTGATGAGAATTTTGAGGCGTTCGATATTTTCTTTGTGATGCGTGATGGCGAAGCCGATGCGCGTGCGCTCTTCTTCTGTAAATTCGGGCTTTTCATAGGCCGCTTCAATGCGTTTGAGGCGGGCTTCAACTTCGGCGAGCTCGTTCTGCATGGGCTTGACATGCTGCAGGGCCAGACCGTAGACAGAGCGGATCTGGTCTTCGGCGTATTTTGCATAGCCCGGCTCTCCGGAAAATACCTCGAGCCATTTGACAAAATGGTAAATGATATCGAAGGGATTTTCTGCGCGTTCGATCATGCTGAGGATATCCATCTTGATCTGCTGTTCCTGGCCGTGCGGGCGGTCGACGATGGGATTGATTTTTTGTTCGGCTTTTTTCTTGATATCGGTTGGTTCAGCCATGGTGACACTTCCTTTGCTTTGTATATACTTTTATTATATCATATTTGTCTGTGCAGCCGGCCAAGGGGACAGGTCATGTTACAAAGAGACATATGCTCTTGATTTGATGTACATCCTATGATATAATTGTCACATTAAATGAACGTTCGTAAAATGAAAAACCGTGTAAAACAGTGGCTTTCGCAGGTATCTTACCGAAAGGCCAATTTTTTTTGAGCATAGGTGTTCTTCTTACATGGACATTTTACGGAGATAGAAAGAAGGATGTTTTTCATGCATCGATTCAAGAAGGGTGAAATTCTCACCATCGGGTTCATGATGTTCTCGATTTTCTTCGGCGCGGGCAATCTGATTTTTCCACCGGCGCTGGGGCAGGCTGCCGGCAGCCATACGCTCATCGCCATGGCCGGTTTTTTGATTACGGGCGTCGGGCTGCCGCTTTTGGGCATTACGGCGATTGCCCTGCAGGGCGGCAAATACATTGAGCTCATCAATCGCCGTACGTATCACTGGTTTGCCGTGGCCCTGCTTGTCGTACTGTACCTCTGCATTGGTCCGGTCTTTGCCGTACCGCGTACCGGTGCTGTCTCATTTGAGATTGGCATTCGTCCCTTCCTGTCAGAGAGTTCGCTGACTTTGGGACAGGCTGTTTATACGGCGCTGTTTTTTGGTGCTACATATTATCTCTCCCTGAACCCGAATAAACTCATTGACCGCATTGGCAAGATGCTGACGCCAATCCTGCTCGTTGTGCTGGTCGTGCTTTTTGTCAAAGCTTTTGTTTCGCCTTTGGGAGAAATCCTGCCGGCTACGGGCAATTACATCGATGCACCGTTTACGCAGGGCTTTCAGGATGGCTATCAGACCATGGATCTGCTTGCTTCTGTGGCCATTGGTACACTGGTGGTCAATGCTGTGCGCATGCGCGGGGTTACAGATAACCGCGAGATTGGGCGCATCTGCCTGCTCGCAGGTCTTATCACGGTCGCACTGATGTCCTGTGTTTATGGTTCGTTAGCGTACCTCGGTGCGACGAGTGCGATGATTCTCGGTCATTCGCCTAATGGCGGCCAGCTTTTGGCAAGTGCCGTTACCATCTTCTTCGGCAAGGCGGGCAACGGCCTGTTAGCAGCCATCATCATCCTCGCGTGCCTGACGACGAGCTGCGGCATGCTCTCGGGCGGTTCGTGGTTCTTTAACAAACTCTTCCGGAACAAGATTTCTTACGAGCGCCTGCTTCTGATTTTCACCTTGTTCAGCTTTGCGGTCTCCAATGTGGGCCTGACGCAGATCATTGCCCTGGCCGTGCCGTTCCTTGTGACAATCTATCCGCTTGTCATTGTCTTTGTGGTGATTTCCCTGTTTGACCGCTTTATCGGCTGGCGGAAATCCATTTATCATTATGCTTTGAATCTGACGCTCGTTTTTGCGCTGATTGACGGACTTAATGCTGCAGGAATTCATTTTCATCAGCTCAACCAGTTTTTGATTGCGTACCTGCCGTTTTACAAACTGACGATGGGGTGGGTTCTGCCGGCTGTCTGCGGTGCATTTTTGGGATTCGTGGCGTCATGTTTTCAGAAAGCACCGGCAGAGTCGGAGAGGTCTCTGCGAAAATAAAGAGGAAAAAGGGACAATCGTCCTTGACTGAATTCGATTTATCCACAGTTTTCGTGGATAAATCCTGTGAAAACTGTGGATAAGTTGTGACCAGCTTTCCAACTTATCCACAGATAACAGCGAAAAGTCAAATTGCTTTGGAGATTGTGCGTAACAATTGTTAACGCACAGTCTCTTTTTTTCTGCTATGCTGTGGATAAGAGCATTCGAACGACAGAATAGATAGAAGAGAGGGAGCAGCTTGAATGTAGAAAAAAAGCGCCGGCAGGAACAGCAGACGATCAAAACCATTATTGGCATATACTGTCATGGACATCATCATAGGCGGGAACCCGGAGAAAAACTCTGTCCAGAGTGTCAGGCACTGGCCGCTTATGCCGTGGAGCGCATCGAGAAATGCCCGCGCATGGAAGTCAAGAGCTTTTGCAGCGTCTGTCCCATCCACTGCTATGCTCCGGCCAAAAGAGAAGAAATCCAGAAAGTCATGCGCTACGGCGGTCCCTGCATGCTGCTGCATCATCCCTTGATGACACTTCATCATATGTTTTTGACCTGGCAGACAAAAAGGCTGGAAGAAAAAACGAACTGCGATATGTGATATAATAGAAGCTGTTTGTATCATGGCAGCTGGAGGTTTGTATATCACATGAAACCATATGAAGATTATTTGATTATCAGTGATTTGGATGGCACGATTATCCCGCGCGGCGGCCGGGTGTCTGAGGCCAATAAAAAGGCTGCAGCAGATTTTACAGCGGGCGGCGGTCATTTTGGCATTGCGACGGGGCGCACGCCGGAGGCGGCCGCTGGGTATCTTGAAGGTGTGACAATTACGGCACCGAGCGTCTTTTTCAATGGCTCGATGCTGTATGACTGGCAGAAGAAGCAGGTCATCCTGACCAAACCGCTGACGGCCATTCGGGATGAAGATGGGCATCCCGACCCGACCATTTGGCCGCTCTTTGCACAGAGATGCCTGGAACTTTTCCCTGAGGCTTGTTTAGAAGTCTACACGGAGGATAACTGCAACATCATCAGCGACCCGAAGAACGATGACCCGCGCCTGCCGCATGAATATTATAAATACCGTCATTGTGCGCTCAGCGAGGTGGCCAATCTCATGCGGACGCCCTGGCTCAAGTTTTTTGCCTGCGATACGCCTGAAAATCTGCGCCGTCTGGAGCAGCTGGCCGAAGATATGGGGACAGCTGCTCTTTCACATCATTTTTATTCGGAGGCCAATTACCACGAATTTGTTGCGCAGGGTGTTTCCAAAGGCTCCATGCTGTCGGAAATCCGCAGACTGCCGGCTTTTCGCGGCTTGAAAATCATTGCCCTGGGTGACTATCTCAATGATCAAGAGCTTTTGGAAGAAGCAGATATCGGCATTGCTGCGGGCAACGCTCATGAAAAATTGAAAGAAGCGGCTGATTTCGTTGGCTGCGCTGCTGAAGATGACCTGCTTGTCTGGCTTCTGGAGCATTTTGAGGATATCACGGGCAAGTGACAACAAATATCCGTTAATTGTTAACAGATGCGGATGGAAAAAAAGGATAAAACCTCTTAAAATCGAAGTATATCATAATGAAACGATAACAAATGCTTTGAATTTAGGAGGTTTTTTTGATGGGAAATGCGGGAATCTCTTTTGATGCGGAAAGCAAACAGTTTCATCTGTATAATGACCGCATCAGCTATGTCATGAAGGTACTGCGGGATGGTCAGCTCGGTCAGCTTTACTTCGGTGCCCGTCTGCCGGAGACACGCGACTACGGCTACTTTGTCGATACGGAGCATTACCGTCCGACAACGGCCTATGTCTTTGACAATGAATACGGCTTTTCGCGCGAGCATATGCGTCAGGAGTATCCGTCCTATGGCACAACGGACTTCCGTGAGGGCGCTGTGGAAATCGCGCAGAAGGACGGCAGCCATATCACGGATTTCCGTTATGTCTCGCAGGAAATATCTGCAGGCAAACCGAAACTACCGGGACTGCCGGCCACGTATGTCGAGTCGGATGAAGAAGCGAAGACGCTGAAAATCACGCTGCACGATGAGAAAATCGGCGTGGACCTCGTGCTTTCTTATACGATTTTTCGCGATTTCGATGCCATCGCACGCAATGCTTATTTTGTTAATCATGGTCAGGAAGCCGTTGACCTCACGCGGGCCATGAGCCTTTCGCTTGATCTGCCGGATGCCGACTACGATTTTATGCAGTTTTCGGGCTGGTGGGGCCGCGAACGCCAGAAAGTCGTGACGAAGCTGCGCCCTGGCATCCAGTCAGTCGGCAGCCTGCGCGGGCAGTCAAGCCATGTCCACAATCCGTTCATTGCGCTCAAGCGTCCGCAGACGGACGAAATGCAGGGCGAAGCCATCGGCTTTTCGCTCGTCTACAGCGGCAATTTCCTCGCCCAGGCCGAGGTCGATACGTTCGATGTCACGCGCGTGACGATGGGCATCCATCCACAGGAGTTCCGCTGGCATCTCGCAGAAGGCGAATCATTTCAGACGCCGGAAGCTGTCATGGTCTGGTCGGACAAGGGCCTTAACGGCATGAGCCAGAACTTCCATAAGCTCTACCGCACACGGCTTGCACGCGGTGTCTGGCGCGATAAGGTCCGTCCGATTCTCATCAACAACTGGGAAGCAACGTATTTTGACTTTGATGAAGAAAAGCTCGTCAAGATTGCCAAAAAAGCAAAAGAAGTCGGCGTCGAGCTCTTCGTGCTCGATGACGGCTGGTTCTCGACGCGCTGCGGCGAGACGAGCGGCCTCGGCGACTGGTGGCCAAACACGGACCGTCTGCCCAATGGCATTGCGGGGCTTTCGAAGCGCATCAATGACCTCGGCATGAAATTTGGCCTCTGGGTGGAGCTTGAGATGGTCAATAAGGACAGCGAGCTTTACCGCGCGCATCCGGACTGGATTTTGCACACGGCAGGACGCCACAGCTCGCATGGACGCAAACAGTATGTCCTCGATTTCTCGCGTCCGGAAGTCGTCGACTACATCCATGATTCTATTTATAAAGTTCTGAGCACGGCCAATATTGACTACATTAAATGGGATATGAACCGCAGCATCACGGAATGCGGCTCGGCCGGCTGGGGCCCCGAACATCAGGGCGAAATTTTCCATCGCTATATCTTGGGCGTCTATGCTCTTTATGAACGCCTGACGAGCGAATTCCCGAATATCCTGTTCGAGTCGTGCGCTTCGGGCGGCGGCCGCTTTGATCCGGGCATGTTCTACTATGCACCGCAGTGCTGGACAAGTGATGATTCCGACGGCGGTGAGCGCCTGCGCATCCAGTACGGCACAAGCTATGCCTATCCTGTGTCGTTCATGGGCTCGCATGTCTCGATTACGCCGAATCATCAGGTCTTCCGCGAAACGAGTCTTAAACTGCGCGGTGATGTCGCTTACTTTGGCACCTTCGGTTATGAACTCGACCTCAATAAACTCTCCGACAAGGAACTTGAGGAAGTTAAGGAACAGATTCATTTCATGAAGAAGTACCGCGGACTCATTCAGCAGGGCACGTATTACCGTCTCAAGGACCCGTTCACGGGCAATATCGCGGCCTGGATGGTCGTTTCGGACGATAAAAAGCAGGCCATTGTCGGCTATTACAAGATTCTCTCGCATCCGTGCACGCCGTTTACCTTGATGAAACTGGCCGGTCTCGACGAAGCGGCAGAATACGATGTCCGCATTGACGACAAGAAAGAAATGGGGCAGTTCACAGGCGCCGAACTCATGCGTGCGGGTCTCGTTACGACTGATTTCTCCGCAGGTGAACAGAGTCATGAAGAGGGAAAACACTGCACGGACTTCTGGTCGCGGCTGTTTATCCTCAATGCCAAATAAATGTACTTTGCCAACAAATTTCCGTAAATACCCAACAGATATGGATGGAAAAAACATACCCAAACGGCTACAATCTTAGTTGATTTGAAGAAGAAAAACCTGCAGGAGCTGGCGTTTCGTCAAGTCCTGCAGGTTTTGATATATTCACGATATTTGCAGCAAAGGGGTATTTTCCAATGAAAAAAGCAATGAGAAGAAAATGCATGGCCGTCAGCGGCGTCATGATCTGCGGTGCCAGCGTCGGCGTCTTTCAAAAAATAGCCATGGGGACAGACCCGTTCACTTGTTTTGTCACGGGCATTGCCAATATTTTTTCTTCGACATACAGCACCTGGTATATGATTCTCACCGGCATCATGCTGATTGGCGTCATCGCTCTCAAGCGCCACTATATCGGCTTTGCCACGCTCATTAATTTGTTTCTGACGGGCTTTGCAGCGGATGCCGCACATGCGTTTCTTGATTTTCTGCTGCCGGACCCGACGTTTGGCATGCGCTGCCTGCTCATGGCAGGCAATATCCTGCTCATGAGCTTTGGTGCTTCGCTTTACTACGTAGCCAATCTTGGCGTCTCGGCCTATGATGCCGTTGCCCTGATGGCGTCCGAATGCTATCATCTGGCTTCCTTCCGCGTCTGCCGTGTTGCAACCGATGTTTTCTGCGTGGCCGTTGGCTTTCTGCTTTCTGCAGACATTGGTCTTGGGACGGTCATCACGGCCTTCTTCATGGGGCCTGTCGTACAGTGGTTTACGGAGCATTTTTCCCTGCCTCTCTTACAGGGGCATCTGCGCCGCCGCCGTCATCAGCCGGTGGAAGCCTGAGCCGTACTATTTCTTTATGATACTGCCGCTGCCCTGTTGGCGGCGGTATTCTTTTGGGCTCATGCCGACTTTGCGCAGGAAAGCGCGGGAGAAGGAGTCGCTTTTCGCGTAGCCGCAGGAAAAGGCGATGGCTTCAACTGGCAGAGTGGTGGATTCGAGAAGATGCTGGGCTTTGGTAATGCGGCAGTTCTGGATATATTCGTGTGGAGAAATATGCAGGTATTTCTTAAAAAGCGTCGTGACGTAGCTGCGGTTGAGGTTCATATAGTCCGCTAAATCCTGTATGGTGAAGGGATCTTCAATATGCGTGCGGATGAAATTTGTCATGTGCGTGATATAGATATTGTTGTCTGCTGGCGGCAGCAGCTCACGCTGCGCTTCTGCCAGTACGGAAAGAAACTGCAGGAGCAGACCGAGCCGGTAATAAACACCGGCAAGAGAAAAACTGTTGTTTGCCAGCATCTCCCGTACATAGTTCGCGAGTTTGTCCCCTTGTTTCTTTGTGCAGGAAAAAATAGGCTCGTTTTGGCTGAGTCCCAAAGAAGCTATCGCAGAACTGGCACGCTTGCCGTTAAAAGCTGCCCATATATAAGTCCAAGGCTCATTTTTGTCACTTTGATAAATGGTCTGGTAGTCCGGTTCAATGAGAAAACCCTGACCTGCATGCAGATGATAAGTATGCTGATTGACCGTAAAAGTTCCTTTGCCGGCGAGAATGAAGTGAATCAGATAATAAGAACGAACAGCTGGTCCGTAGGTATGTCCTGGCTGCGTCACGGAATGGCCAAATGTGGTCAGGCAGAGATCGCCTGTTTCATCAAATGGCATATTGAAAGACTGCATATTTTCCATTGACGGGGCTCCTTTCTGTTTTAATTGTATACATTATATCATTATACGCGAAAAAATAACAAACGCGAACAATCCGTTCCTCAAGGACAAAATTCAGGAAAATTTCACAAAATCCATTGACATTCTCCATTTTGAGTTGTATCATTGTAAACAATCTACCGAAACAGAGAATCGAAATTATTGAAAGGGGACGGGATTTATGAGGTTTTTAGAAAAACTCAGTGGATTCATATCAAAGTATATGGCGGTGTTCGTCATTCTTGTTGCCGTCGTTGCCCTGTTCCAGCCGTGGACGTTTAAATGGGCTGCGCCGCAGATTGCCATTCTGCTCGGCATCGTCATGTTCGGCATGGGCACGACGCTGCGTCTGCGTGATTTTAGGCTGGTGTTCCAGCGTCCGAAAGATGTTCTTGTCGGTGCTCTGGCCCAGTTCACAATCATGCCGGCTCTGGCATGGCTCTTGGCCAAGGGCTTTGGCCTGCCGCCGGAACTTGCCGCAGGTGTCATCCTCGTTGGTACCTGCCCGGGCGGTACTTCCTCGAACGTCATGACGTATCTGGCACGCGGCGATGTCGCGCTGTCTGTTTCCATGACGATGACGACGACGATTCTTGCACCGATTGTCACGCCGCTTCTGACATGGTGGCTTGCAGGTGCCTGGGTTGATATTTCCCTTTCGGCCATGATGATGTCCATCGTCAAAGTCGTCATTGTGCCGATTGTCGGCGGCATCATCGTCAATACGCTGTTTGGCAATTTCGTACAGAAATACGTCAAACTCCTGCCGCTCATCTCGGTTGTCGCTATTGTCCTGATTGTCGGCGGCGTTGTTGCCGTCAGCTCGCAGCGCATCATGGAAACGGGTGCTCTCATCATGCTCGTTGTCATGCTGCATAATTTGCTTGGCTATGCTCTTGGTTTTGGTATCGCCAAGGCCCTGCGCATGGATATCGCCAAAGTCAAGGCAATTTCCATCGAAGTCGGCATGCAGAACTCCGGTCTTGCTACGTCCCTTGCCATGATGCATTTCGGCGCCGCAGCTGCTATCCCGGGTGCCATCTTCAGTGTCTGGCATAACATCTCCGGTTCGCTCGCAGCCAACTACCTCGCCCGCCGCATGACGAAGGAAAAGGCACAGGAAAAGGAGCCGGCCGCTGAGGCCTGATGAATTGTTTCATCTCACCTATTGATAAATTACCCTATAATTTGTAAAATCATCGATAAGATATCGATATTATAATTTCACCGAAGTCAGGAAAGCCTTCTGATGTGCAGGGTGCGTCATGTATCTTGCGGATCAGAGGGCTTTTTCCTTGTTCCGGTATGCACTATGAGATTATACTATATAATAGAAGCAAATGGATAAAATAAATGTCAGCTGCCAAGCGAACGGGCTGACAGGACATGGAAAAGGGGCATATCATGACGAAAAAACGTATTTATATCCTCGCGACAGGCGGGACCATTGCGGGCTGGGCGGCTTCCGAGACGGCGACTACGGGCTATCAGGCAGGGGCCATCGGCATTGAGGAACTTCTGCAGGCCGTGCCTGAGCTCAAGGAGTTTGCAGAGGTACAGGGGGAGCAGCTGGCCGCGCTTGACAGCAAGGATATGACGGCGGATGTATGGCTGCATTTGGCCAATCGCTGCGAGGAACTGCTGGCAAATGATGAGATTGATGGCATCGTCATCACGCATGGCACGGATACGATGGAGGAGACAGGCTATTTCCTGCATCTTGCCGTGCACAGCGATAAACCGATTATGCTGACCGGTGCCATGCGTCCCGCGACGGCTGTCAGTGCGGACGGTCCGATGAATCTTTTGCAGGCTGTACGGGTGGCTGTATCTGATGAGTCACGCGGCAAAGGCGTGCTCATTGTCATGAACGGCACAATTGAAAGTGCCCGTGAGGCCGTCAAGACGCATACGACGTCGCTCGACACTTTCCAGTCGCCGGACATGGGGGCCTTGGGGACCGTGCAGGACGGTGAGCCCATATTTTATCGGCAGCCTTTGCGCCGCCACACGAAAGCAAGTGCCTTTTCTGTACAGGGAACTGCATCATTGCCGCGTGTCGCCATTCTCTATGCTCATGCTGACGATGATGGCTTCCTCGTCGATGCTGCCGTACAGGGCGGCGTAAAGGGCATCGTCTATGCCGGCATGGGCAACGGCAGCATCCCTGTGCGCGTGGAAAAAGAACTCGCTGAGGCTGTCAGGAAGGGCGTCATTGTCGTGCGCAGCACGCGCAGCGCTGCCGGCCGCGTCACGAAGGCCGAGACCTCGTACGAAGAACATGGCTTTATCGGAAGCGACACACTGAATCCTCAGAAAGCACGTATTTTGCTGCAGCTCGCTTTGCTGCAGACAACAGACAAAGAGGAAATCCGTAAATTCTATTCTATATATTGAAGGAACATGCATACTTTATGATTGATGAACACGAATGGCGCAGCATCCTGCAGGTGGCGAAGGATGGCACGTTTTCTGCGGCGGCAAAGCATCTCTATATCTCGCAGCCATCTCTTTCCCAATGCATCAAGAAGGTCGAGACGGAACTCGGGGTGCGTCTTTTTGACCGCAGCCAGACCCCGCTTACCTTGACGCCGGCGGGGAAAATCTATGTACGTCAGGCCAGAGAGATTTTAAGGATACAGAAATCGTTGGTACAGGAAGTCGCAGACCTTTCGGAACTGCGGACAGGCAGCCTGACTATTGGCAGTTCGCGCACGCGTTCGGCCTGTTTTTTGATAAAACCCTTAGTGGCTTTTCATCAGCAGTATCCGGGCATCCATTTGTCTGTCCGCGAAGCACCTGTCCGTACCTTGGAAGAATACGCCGCTTCCGGGGATGTTGACTTTGCCCTGCTCTATGGGACTTCCGGCCGCCGTGACCTCATATCCATTCCGCTCTGCCGCGAACGTATTTTGCTGGCAGTGCCCAAAACACATCCTTTGGCCGCAAGAAAGTCGGAAAATCCTGCGGTGCTGCCGCGTATTTCCTTTGCCGAGCTGTCCGACGAACCTTTTATCAAGCTGCAGCCTTTTCGTCAGATGGCCGATGTCTTTGATAAACTTTGCATAGAAACGGGGGCAGAACCTCATGTCATCTTTGAGGCGAACAGCATTATTGAGGCCGCGGAACTTTGTGCCTCGGGGCTCGGGGCGACTTTGGTGACGGATATGCTCGTGCGCAGCTGGCGCTGGCGCGAGGAAGCTGTCTTTTTTGAGCTGGAAGAAGAAGTCGCCGAGCGGGAACTGCTGGCAGTCTACAGCAAGCGTCGGCATCTTTCTTTGGCGGCACAGAAATTCGTCGAATTCCTGCGCATGGAGTGATGAGATAGCCCCTCAAATTACAGCTTATTTGATTCTTGAATAAGTGCTATAAGCAGAATATATTTTCCCTATAGCTGTATTTCATGTACAATAGAAGGAACTTATAAATATAAAGAAGCATTTATAAAGAACGAGAGCAAATGGTAATTATAGGAGGGGAAAGCCATGTCGAAGGAAATTTCGCGCCGTACTTTTATCAAAGGTGTGGCAGCGGCTGGTGTCGTTTTGGCAGCAGGTTCATATTTCACGTGGAATGGCAAAAATATTCCAGAAAAAGTCCGCACAGGTGATGTCACATACGATGTCCTGATTATCGGCAGCGGCGGCGCAGGGATGCGCGCGGCTCTGGCGGCAGCAGAAAACAAGGACCTCAAGGTCGCTGTGCTGACGAAGCTCGTGCCGACGCGCTCGGCTTCGACGATGGCACAGGGCGGCATGAACGGCGTCACGGGGGTCACGGACCCGAATGACAGCTTTGAGTCCCATGCCTTTGATACCATCAAGGGCGGTGACTATCTCTGCGACCAAGATGCTGTCGAGTATTTCGTCGAACGTGCCGGCAAGAACATCTACGAGATGGATTATATGGGGTATCCGTACAACCGTCAGGCCGACGGCCATTTCCATCAGCGCAAGATGGGCGGTCATGCCCATGCGCGTGCCGCTTATTTTGAGGACCGTGCCGGCCATGCCATGGTGCATACGCTCTTTGAGCAGTGCCTCGCCCATGACATCGACTTCATTTCCGAATGCCAGATGCTCGAGATTTCGATGGCCGGTGAGAACAAGGATAAGCTCGCCGGCGTCATTGCCATGGATATGCGCAGCGGCCACATCATCGGCATCCCCGCGAAGACCATCGTCATCGCGACGGGCGGTTATGGCCGTGCTTACTGGGTCCGCACGTCAAACCCTTACAGCTCCACGGGGGACGGCATCGTAGCCGGCATGAATGTCGGCATTCCGTTCAAGGACCCTGAGATGGTGCAGTTCCATCCTACGGGGCTGTCGGTCAACGGCGTGCTGCTTTCGGAATCGAGCCGTGCAGAAGGTGCCCTGCTCATCAATAAGGACGGGGAGCGCTTCATGCAGAAATACGCACCGGAAAAGATGGAGCTTGCCACGCGCGATATCGTCGCACGTGCCATTGCGACGGAAATCGAGCAGGGCCGCGGCATCGGCGAAGGCATCACGGCCGGCATTTACCTCGATTTCACCAAAATTCCGGCAGAACGCATCCACGAACGCCTCGGTCAGGTCGCAGACCTTTCCCTGCGCTTTGCCGGCGTTGACATCACGAAGGAGCCGGTCCTCATCAGTCCGACCTGCCATTATTCGATGGGCGGCCTCGAGATGAAGGACTTCCACACGGGCGAGACGCGCGTGCCGGGCATCTACACGGCCGGTGAATGCAGCTGTGTCTCGGTCCATGGTGCCAACCGCCTCGGCGCCAATTCCCTTTCCGAGGTTCTCGTCTTCGGCCATACGGCCGGCGACGGTGCTTCGGCTTATGCCAAGGCGCATAAATACGAAGGCAGTCAGGAGCAGCTGACGAAAGACTGCACGAAATGGCTCGATTCCTTTGACGAAGTCACCTCGCGTGCCCACCTCGGCAACCGCACGGTGCCGGAAATCCGTGACGACATGGTCCAGACGATGTGGTTCAAGGCCGGTGTTTTCCGCAATGGTCCGGACCTTGAAGCGGCGGCACAGGAACTTGCAAAACTCGAGCAGGATTATCAGGAATGCTACGTCGGCGACAATTCGCATGTCTACAATACGGCCTATGAGCAGTACGTCGAACTCGGCAATCTGCTGCAGATTTCACAGGCCATCGTACAGGGCGCCATTGCCCGCAAGGAGAGCCGCGGAGCCCATACGCGCCGCGATTATCCAAAACGCGATGACAAGAATTTCCTCAAGCATACGATGGTCTTCAAGGAAGACGGCAAGTACCGCTTTGAATACCAGGATGTGGTCGTCACGAAATATGAGCCGAAGGAAAGGAAGTATTGATCATGGCTGCAACACTCAGAATCCATCGCTTCGTAGAAGGGCGCAAATGGGTGCAGGATTATAAAATCGAAGTCACGAAGGGCATGACGGTGCTCGAAGCCTTGATTGCCATCAAGGAGCATCAGGACCCCTCTCTTTCCTTTACGTGCTCCTGCCGGTCGAGCATCTGCGGCGCCTGCGCCGTGCGCGTCAACGGCAATGCCGAGCTTTCGTGCGAGAAGCTTGTATCGGACCTTTTGGCACGTTATCAGACGGACACGCTCACGATTCAGCCGTTGGGCAATTTCCGCGTCATCCGCGACCTCATCGTCGATTGGGACCCGAAATATGCGCGCATCAAGAAAGTCAAGCCTGTCGTTCATCCGAAGGCAGAATTCAGTGCGGAAGATGGCTGCCGTCAGTCGCCGGCTGATTTTGATAAGTACAAGAAATATGCCGGCTGCATCCTCTGCGGCTCGTGCGTCTCGGAGTGCAATAAGAACACCTTGAATCAAAAGGATTTCTTAGACCCGTTTGCCTTTGTCAAAGCAGAGCGCATCACGGCGGATTCGCGCGACAAGGACCCCGAAGAACACCTGAAGGCCGTGCTCGATGCCGGCCTCTGGCGCTGCTTCAACTGTCAGGAATGCACGGCCAAATGCCCGAAGGGACTCGACCCGGCCGGTGCCATTGAAAAGCTCAAGGCAGCGACGTTTAAATATCATCTCGATGACAATGTCGGTGCCCGCCACGCCAAGGCGATTTACGACGATATCTCGGAATCCGGCACACTCGATGAGTCGAAGCTCAACATCAAGTCGGAGGGCTTCTTCCTCGCCGGCCTGCGCGCGCCGATGGCCCTGCGTCTCATGCGCGTCGGCAAGATGAATCCGCTCGAAAAACATCCAGTCAACCCGGAAATCAAGACGATTGCGGCCATTGTCAAAGCTGCTGAGAAAGAGGAGGAGTAAGCGATGAAATTTGCATTTTTCCCGGGCTGCGTCCTCAAGGGGGCAGCGGCCGAAGCCTATACCTCTATGCAGAAAGTGTGCGAGGCCATTGATATCGAGCTCGAGGAAATCCCGAACTGGACGTGCTGCGGCGCCTCGCATGCACAGGGCGTCAACGACCTCGCGGCTCTGGCCGTCAATGCGCGCAATATCTCGATTGCCGAGCACATGGGTCTGCCCATCCTCACGGTCTGCAATACCTGCACGCTGCAGCTGCGCACAGCCAAATACCGCCTCGACCACGATAAGGACCTTAAGGACAAAGTCAACGCGATTCTCAAGGAAGCCGGTCATCCTTATGAATATCAGGGCACGAGCGAAATCACGCATTTTCTCTGGGTGCTCGATGACCATCCGGAACTTTTCATGGATAAACTGGCAGGGTCGAAAGGCCTCGATGGCACGAGAGTTGCGGCCTACTATGGCTGCCATATTCTGCGCCCGCAGAACATCATGGGTCATGAGGACGGCAAGTATCCGGAATCCCTCGAACGTCTTGTGCGCCGTCTCGGCGGCAACCCCGTCTGGTTCGATAAAAGCCGCAAATGCTGCGGTTTCCACGCACAGCTGGCCGCGGAGCACGATGTCCTGACGGTCACGGGGCAGATTGTCGACAGTGCGGACCGCGCCCATGCCGAACTCATCGTCACGCCGTGTCCGCTCTGCCAGATGCAGCTTGATATGTATGAGCCGGAAGGCCGCACGGCTGTGCAGTCGCAGGCCTATCTGCCTGTTCTGCACCTGCAGCAGCTCGTCGGTCTCGCTCTTGGCATGAGCAAGAAGGACATCGGCTTTGACCGCCATGTCTCGGCTCAGGAAAAATTGAAACTCGGCTGAGTATAAAGAAACAAGCATATAAAAGAAGGCAAGTTCCAAAGGTTTCAGGAACTTGCCTTCTTTATAATATATGATATTCGTCTTTTCGATTTGCTTATTTTTCAAGCAGCAGGCCAACGCGTTTTTTGACTTTCGTCAGCGTCTTGTTGGCGATATAAGTTGCGCGTTCGGCGCCTTTTCTCATCTCTTCTTCGAGGTAAGCGCGGTCCTGCATGAGGCGGGCGAAGTCTTCGCGGATTGGGCGGAGCTCATCTGCTACGGCCTGACCGACGGCAGCTTTGAAGTCGCCGTATCCCTTGCCGGCAAATTCGGCTTCGATTTCCTCCATGGTTTTGCCCGTGACGGCGGAGTAGATCGTCATGAGGTTGCTGACACCCGGTTTGTTCTCAGCGTCAAAATGGACGCTGGCTTCGCTGTCCGTGACGGCACTCTTGAATTTCTTGAGGATGGTCTTTTCGTCGTCGAGAATGGAAATCGTG
Source organism: Mitsuokella apri (assembly GCF_047974105.1). NCBI lineage: Bacteria > Bacillati > Bacillota > Negativicutes > Selenomonadales > Selenomonadaceae > Mitsuokella > Mitsuokella apri. Next base: position 569,864 of record NZ_JBHYRS010000001.1, on the reverse strand, counting down.
GCCTTCGGGTTCGTGTCGGACTTGCTCATCTTGCTCGTCGGGTCCTGCAGGCTCATGACGCGCGCACCGGCCTTCGGGAAGTAGCCTTCCGGCAGCTTGAAGACTTCGCCATACGTGTGATTGAAGCGCGTGGCGACGTCGCGCGTGAACTCAAGATGCTGCGTCTGGTCGGCACCGACTGGAACATAGTCGGCCTGATACAGAAGAATATCGCCGGCCATCAAGGCCGGGTACGTGAAGAGGCCGGCATTGATGTTGTCCGGATGTTTCGCACTCTTATCCTTGAACTGCGTCATGCGCGAGAGCTCGCCGAACTGGGAGCAGCAGTCCATGATCCAGCCCATCTCGGCATGGCATTTATTGTGGCTCTGCACGAAGACGAGGCTTTTTTCGGGGTCAATGCCGCAGGCGAGCAGCAGCGCGAAGGCCTCGCGTGTCTGCTGACGGCGCTTGACTGGGTCAATGTGGATGGTCAGGGAATGCAGGTCGGCGATGAAATAATAGCACTGATACTCCTCCTGCATTTTTTTCCAGCTGCGGACAGCGCCGAGGTAATTGCCGAGCGTGAAGACGCCGGTCGGCTGAATGCCCGAGAGGATGATTTTCTTTGCTTCGTTTTCCATGATAAAGCTTCCTTTCAAGAGTTCAAGAGTCAAAAGTTTGCGGTCTGTCAGGAAAACAAAAGTCCCTGACAGTATCAGATTACTGTCAGGGACGAAAATTTCGCGGTGCCACCCTGTTTCATGGCGAAGCCATGCACTTTGCGGAGCACAAACATGCTCCCGGCAACTGACGCGTGCCTTGCGTCACAGCCTACTAATCTTTTAAAGACGTTCAGTGTGCCCTCAGCGATCCATTTGTCAGACTGGATTCCATCCGGCTCTCAGCTTCCCGGACTCTCTGTCGGCCCATATCAGACGTTATCTTCGCTTCAACGGTTTTACATTGCCTATACGATACCACTATCATTTCCCTGTGTCAAGGTGTAAAGCGCAGAGGATAGTTGTCGGAAAATACAAAATGCGTTATGATAGACATATATCACCCTGCATCTGTGGGCAGGGTACCCTGTCTTGCAGGCAGGACAGGCTGGAGAGCGAAAAGAACGGGAGGATGATTTTTATGGAACCATGGCTTTTTTATGCACTGCTTTCAGCAGTCAGCGCAGCCTTTGTCTCGATTTTTGGCAAGGTCGGCCTGCAGGGCATCGACAGCAATGTCGCGACGGCAGTCCGCTCCATCATTATGGCTGTTTTTCTCGTCGGCGTGGTTTTCGTGCAGGGCAATCTCTCACATCTGCCGGATATGCTCAATGATAAGAAGGGACTGCTTTTCGTGGCCCTAAGCGGTATTGCCGGTGCGACGTCGTGGCTGTTTTATTTCCTCGCTTTAAAATACGGCCCCGTATCAAAGGTAGCGCCGATTGACAAACTCAGCGTGGTTTTTGCCGTCATCCTCGCCGTGATTCTGTTCGGCGAGAAAGTCAGCCTCGTACACGGCATTGCCATTGCCATGATTGCGGCAGGCGGCCTGATTTTAGCCATCTGGTAATCAGAAATTGTATTCTTTCTTGATGGCCTTGTAATGCGTGTGCAGGAGGTCGTGGGCTTTGCCCTCGCCCGGCGTGCCGAGGTAATCTTTGTAGAGGGCCTGCAGTACAGGGTTCTCGTGGGACTTGCGCACGGGGAGATTTTTGTCAATCTCGTACAAGGCCTGCATGCGTTTTTTCTTGATGGCGTTGGTCGTGCCGATGGGCTGTCCGCCGCCGCCGATGCAGCCGCCGGGGCAGGCCATGACCTCAATGAAATCGTAAGGGGATACGCCTTTTTTGACCTGTTCCATGAGAATTTCCGCATTGCGCAGGGTGTGGGCAATCGCGATGTGCAGCGTACGGCCGCCAATGTCAAGCGTGCATTCCTTGATGCCCTTAAAACCGCGCGCTTCCTTGAAGTCGAGGCGCTCAAGGGTCTTGCCGGTCAGTTTGTCGCAGACGGTGCGCAGGGCTGCTTCCATGACGCCGCCCGTCGTGCCGAAAATCGCGCCGGCGCCGGAAGCCGTGCCGAGCGGGCTGTCAAAGTCGGTTTCGGGGAGATTCCCGAAGGACAGGCCGACGTATTTGATGAGTTTGATGAGTTCGCGCGTCGTCAGTACAATGTCGACATCCTGCAGGCCGTAACGTCCCAGCTCGGGACGGGCGGCCTCATATTTTTTCGCCGTGCACGGCATGACGGAGACGGTCACGATGTCCTTGACGTCAATGCCGGCGGCTTTTGGATAATACGTCTTGGCGATGGCGCCGAAAATGCTCATCGGCGATTTCGTCGAGGAAAGATGCGGCAGGCAGTCGCTGTAATGTTTCTCGACGTAGCTGACCCAGCCCGGACAGCACGAGGTCATCATCGGCAGGACGCCGCCGTTTTGCAGGCGGTTTAAAAATTCTGTGCCTTCCTCCATGATGGTGAGGTCGGCGCCGAAATTCGTGTCGAAAACTTTGTCGAAGCCCAGAAGATGCAGGGCCGTGACCATCTGCCCCGTGACGATGGCACCGGGCTCCATGTCAAAGGCATCGCCCAAGGAAACGCGCACGGACGGTGCAACCTGCACGATGACGTGTTTTTTCGGGTCCTGCAGGGCATCGAGGACTTTTTCCGTATCGTCTTTCTCGACGAGAGCACCGGTCGGACAGACGAGGCTGCACTGGCCACAGAGAATGCAGTCCGTGGCTTCCATCGGCTTGTTGTAAGCCGTCGTGACGACGATATCGCTGCTGCGTCCGGCATAGGTGAGGGCGGCAAGGCCCTGCACATCCTTGCAGGCGCGGATGCAGCGGCCGCAGCGGATGCATTTAGACGGGTCGCGCACGATGGCCGGATTCGTCACAATGCGCGGCTCTTCCCTGCAGACAGACGGCAGCGGTGAATCCTGAATGTTGAAGCGGCTGCAGAGCCTCTGCAAATCACAGTTCTGATTGCGCGGGCACGAGAGGCAGTCCTTGTGGTGATTGGCAAGCATGAGCTGCAGGATCGCAACCTGCGTATCGCGGACAATCTGCGTGTCCGTATGGACTTCCATGCCCTCCCATACTTCTGTCGAGCAGGCCGCGAGCAGACGGCGCTTGCCGACGACTTCGACGGAGCAGAGACGGCAGCGTGCCTTGATGCGCTGGTCCTCATGATAGCAGAGATGCGGGATGTCGATGCCGAGCTTCTGCGCAGCCTGCATGATTTTTGTTCCCTTCGGCACGGCGAGGGGGATATTGTTGATGGTCAGATGGACCATTTCTTGTTCGTTTTTCTGTGCTTCCGTCATGCGCGTGCGCCTCCAATGTCAAAGATGTCCGGGAATACTTTCATTGCAGAAAGCAGGGAATTCTGTGCTGTTTCGCCGAGGCCGCAGAGCGACGACATGCTCATGACGCGGGCAATCTTGATCATGATGGCGATGTCTTTGCGCGTGGCCGTGCCTTCCGCCAGTTTGTCGAGGATAATCTTGATGTGGAGATTGCCCTCGCGGCACGGCGTACACTGGCCGCAGCTCTCTTCCCAGAAAAATTCCTGGTTCATGCGCAAAAAGTCGAGTACGCTCGTGCGCTCGTCGATGACGAGCATGCCGCCCGAGCCGACCATGACACCGGCCGCGCGCAGATCTTCATAAGTATAAGGTGTGTCGAGAATAGAATCATCGGCAATTTTGCCCGAGGCACCGCCGAACTGGATAAGCCGAATCCTGCGGTCATGCTGGACGCCGCCGGCGAGACCGTAGATGATGTCGCGCACGGTCGTGCCGAACGGGATCTCGAAAACGCCGGGATTGTTGACATTGCCGGCTACGCTGATGAGCTTCGTGCCAATCGACTCGCCCTTGCCGCAGGAGGCATAAAGGCCTTCCTGATCCATTAAAAGATGCGGTACGAGCGAAAGCGTCTCGACGTTGTTGAGGCAGGTCGGACGGGCAAAAACACCGCTGACCTTGATGAAAGGCGGTTTCATGCGCGGCCTGCCTGCCTTGCCTTCAATGGAGCGTATGAGAGCCGTGCCCTCGCCGCAGACATAGGCACCGGCACCGGAGTAAAGATGAATATTGAAGTCGAAACCGCGTCCGAGGATGTTCGTGCCGAGAAAACCGTAATTCTTGGCCTGACGGATAGCATTTAAAAGCAGCGGACGGAAACAGGCGTATTCTGCGCGCATGTAAATATAGCCATCCGTCGCGCCGACGACATAGGCCGCGATGGTCATGGCTTCAATGAGATTAAACGGGTCGTGGTCGATGAGCTCGCGGTCCTTGAACGTCGTCGTCTCGCCTTCATCGGCGTTGCAGATGACGACCTTGCGTTCCCCGCGGACGGCGCGCGCCTGCGACCATTTGCGGCCGAGCGGATATTCGGCCCCGCCGCGTCCCTTTATCTTGACCGAGGTCAAAAGATCCGTGATTTCGTCTGGTTCCATATTCACGGCCTTGCGCAGGGCTTCATAGCCGCCGATGTTCATATAGGAACCAATGGACGAAGTATCGTACTTCCCAAAATTCTTTGTCAGAAAATGAACTGGACTTTCCATAAATCAATCCTCCGTCTCAAGGCAGTGAACGCAGCAGGGCTTCAATTTTTTCCTGCGTGTCGAGGTGGTCGTAGACATGACCGTTGATGCGCACGGCTGGAGCACGGTCGCAGGCCCCGATGCAAGTGACTTTTTCCAGCGTGAAGCGGCCGTCGTAGGTCGTTTCGCCGAGCTTGATATCGAGGAGGCGTTCCAGCGTCGAAATCAGGCGATGGGAATCGACGACATTGACACGGCAGGCCGGCGAGCAGCAGACCTGGATTGGATATTTGGCACGCGGCACAGGGGAGAGTTCGCTGTAGAACTTCAAACAGTCAAAGATATTGGTCACGCGCATCTTGAGCCGGTCCGCGATGTAATAAGCCGTGGGCTCCGGCACATAATGGCGGTCGTTGAGCCCCTGAACGTCGAGCAGAATGCCGACAATCTGAGTCGGGTCGTAATCATGTGACTCGAGCACGAGATCGATGCGTTCCTGCAGCTCGCTGGGCAGAGGATATTCCTTCGTAAGGGAAGTCAGCATAGAGAAACCTCCTAAGATAGATAAGTGGGCAATACACGTAATATCCATATTATAACGTACTTTTATACAAAAATAAATGGAAAGGTATAGTAGATATATACTAGTATGCCTTACAATTTTATGGTATAATATAGTTGCCCGAAGGTGTCTTGTAAATAAGACCTACATTGTGGGGGGATTACTATGGCAATCAAGAACATTGAAATGGACCGTCGTGACAGTGCGAGCTATCGCAAACTTTTGAAACGAGGAGGTTTCCTTTCTGCAAGTTACTTGTCTGTCAGTGGTTTTGACGTGAATCAGCTCAAAAAACTGGCAAAACGCGGTGAACTCGATGCAGTGCGCTGCGCAATCGGCAAATCCATTCGCTGGTATTACCGCGAACAGCAGGCCGAATCCGCTCATCTTCGCGGCTTGGCTTAAAAAGTCCGACTGCCTCATCGGGGAGTCTGTATCTTAAAAGCCAATTTCAGGCAAAGACCGGTCAGCCGGTCTATTTTTTTTCTTTGTGTTTTTGCGGTTTGAGGGGGAAATTTTTTGACCTGGTTCACCATCATCATGATTGGCATCGTGGCAGCGACTCTGTTTACCCTGCTCTTTACGACGCGTTTTCTTTTTGAAGGCAGGACGCTTTGCCGTGTGCGCCTTTGCATGCTGCTTTTCGACGTTCTCGGCATGGGTTGGTTCGTCGGACGGGCCGTGCTGTATCATCTGATTTCCGGGCCGGCTTTTATCATTGAGACCATCATCATCGGCTTCATGACGCAGATTATCTGCACGGTCTTTGTGCTGTTGGCTGTAATTCTGCGCTTTGTCTGGCGCAGGATGATGGCTGTGCCGGTGAATGAGAGCCGGCGCCGCCTGCTCGTCCATGCCTCTGTTTATCCCGCGGCTGCCTTGGGACTGAGTCTCTATGGCGGTCTTTGGGAGCGTCAGGCCGTTGTGGAGCGGGAGTTCACGATTCCGGTCAAGGGACTCGGCGCAGGAGACGGCTACCGTCTCGCGCAGCTCAGTGATATTCATCTCGGCAGTTTTTTCTCTGTGGCAGAGCTTGACCAGCTCCTTGCCAAAGTTGCAGCCCGAAGGCCCGATTTGCTGGCCGTCACCGGTGACCTTTTTGACGATGTCACGCAGAATGAAGAAGCAGCCCAAGTCCTCGACAAATACGCAGGGGCGTTCCCCGACGGCATCTGGTTTTGTTTTGGCAATCACGAGCATTTTCGCGGCATCCGCACGATCCGTCAGTATCTCGCGAAAACGCGCGTGCAGGTGCTCTGCAACGAAAGCCGCAAAGTGCCGGGCAAAAATCTCTGGTTTGTCGGCGTTGACTACCCGATGGACCGCGAACATTTCGCTGCAGAGCGCAAGTCCTATATGGAAGAAGCCTGCGGGAACCTGCCTCAAAATGTGCCGACCATCCTTCTCGGCCATCATCCCGAATGCATCGACGACGGCGCGGAAAAAGGCATTGCCCTGACCCTCACCGGCCATACCCACGGCAGCCAGATTGGCATCTTCGGAAAGCCTCTTTTTCCCGTCTTCAAATACACGCGCGGCATGGTCAAAATCGGGGATTCCTACGGCTACGTCCACAGCGGCAACGGCAGCTGGTTCCCCTTCCGCCTCGGCTGTCCGCCGGAGATTGCGTATTTCACCTTGAAAAATGCATAAATCTGCAGCAGCGGCTCTCTTTACGGAGAGCTTTTTTATTGTCAAGACAGCTGACTTGTGCCATACTAAAGAAAATATCGACTATTGCTTGGTTGGGTTAGATGGGAGAGATAAAAATGCGCAAGGTTATTGTCGTGATTGATATGCAGAATGATTTTATCGATGGTGCCCTCGGCACGAAGGAGGCTCAGGCGATGCTGCCGCGGCTGGTGGCGAAGCTTGAAAAAGAGAAGGATGCTGTGCTGGTGTTCACGCAGGATACGCATGGCAAGGATTATATGGAGACGCAGGAAGGGAAGAATCTGCCGGTGCCGCACTGCATCAAGCCGGAAAAGGGCTGGGAGATTGCGCCGTCGTTGCAGGTTTTTGCGAAGGAAGCTGCGGCCATCGTCGAAAAGCCGGCGTTTGGCTCCATGGAACTGCCGAATGTCGTGGCAAGACTCCATCCGGACGAGGTGGAATTTGTCGGACTCTGCACGGATATCTGCGTCATCTCGAATGCGATGATCCTCAAGGCTGCTTTTCCGGAGCTGCCCGTGTCTGTCGACGCCGACTGCTGTGCCGGCGTGACGCCCGAGAGTCACGAGAATGCTCTGCAGGCCATGAAGATGTGCCAGATTGCCATCCATTGAATCTATGACATTATATGATGTTCTGCTCTGAAGAAGGATTTTTAAAAAATTTAGCGAACTCTAACCTATCATATTAATTTCATTACACCGGTCATTAATATGATGGCTGATCATTTGCTATGGATCCATCGGGGAGGAATCATCATGAAGAAGTGCATTCATTGTCAAGCAGTCATTCCGGATGAAGCAGAATTTTGCCCGGAATGCGGTACGAAACAGCCTGTTATGCAAAATCCGGCACAGCCGGCAGCTCCTATGACAAATCAGGGGGCTAATATGACTATGCCGCAGGGGCAGCCAAATGCAGGGCAGAACAATGCCTATGCACAGGCTGCCCAGTCTTTTGTGCAGAGCGGCGCAGATACGGCACAGCAGATGTCGCAGAAATTCTTTGCCCGCGTCGGGAATATGATGCGGTGGGAGAAGATTGCTTACATCGGACTCGGCATGATTGCCATTTCGGTTCTGCTGCCCCTCATCAGCATCAGCATCATTTCCTGCCTGACGAGCATGGTCAACATCAGTCAGCTTATGACGTTTGCGGTTTTGGCATTCTGCTGTCTGGCAGGTTATTATGTCAGCGAGGAGAAGTATAATATTCCACTTTCTATCAATATTGGCCTGCTCGTGACATTTGCTGTTATTTACTGCAAACTGCATTTTGCCATAGTCGATTTCTTTGATAAGACGAAAAAAGGGGCACAGGCAGCGTCTCAGATGACGGGTGGACTCGATTTCGGCCTGGGAGCGAATTTTGTTCAGGAGTTTGCCGATAAAATTGTCGGACTGGGCATTGGCGTGTATTTTCTGTTGGCAGGTGCCTTTATTGTCATTATTGCCTGTGCGGCCTGCCGGCTTTCGCGCAAGAATCTGCCAGTCAATATTGGCTTCATCTGCACGGAAGCGAAAGATGCCATGCTGGAGCCGGCTGTCATGGGGAATCAGCGGATTCCGGCGTTCATTCTGACCATTCTCGTTGTCGGTGTGCTTCTCTTCATAGCGATGAATATCGAAGTCTTTGGCTTCCGCATTTCCAGCCTGCTTTAAGGGGAATCTTGAGGGAAGAGGCCGAGAATTGTCAATCCTGACACGGGGAGGAAAATATTTTGTCCGATAGCAAACAATGGACGTGCCCAAATTGCGGCACGGTGAATTCAAGTAAGTTCTGTACGAAATGCGGCATGAAAAATCCGTCGATGAAGGCAGATGAGCCGTCTGTATGGATTTGTCCGCAATGCGGTGCACAAAACAAAGGAAAATTCTGCATCAAATGCGGGCAGCCAAAAAAATCTTCTGTCATGCAAACAGCGGTGGAGCAGACACAAATAATCCCGCCGGTGCAGAGCACACAGGGGCCATCTGCTCCTGTTTCGCAGCCGATGAGTGCGGCGGATATAGCAAAAAATATATCGGCACCTTCTGCAGGCGCACCGTCTGCTTCGCATATGAAGCAGAAACAGGCCCTGCTGATTGCCGTTATCCTCATTCTGGCCGGAGTTCTTGGCTATTTTGGCTACCGCGAATTCTTTGCGGACAATGGGACGGGCTATCAGCCTGTGGCCAAACAGTCGGCAGCTAAGGAAGATGCGCCGGCGCGGGAGATGAAGACGGATCTTTCGCTTGGCGGACTCGACCTTGGCGATGATACCAGTGCCATCTCAGAAGTGGAGAAATCTGCGGAAAAGAAGGATCCGCACCAAGAGGGTTCGATGCTGCGCCATTACTACGATAACATGGAAATCGTTGAGGAAAATGGCAAGATTACGGCGCTTGTCTCGCAGGATGACAGTGTTTCAACCAAACGCGGACTTCATCAGGGCTCGACCTTGGACGAAGTGCAGAAAGCCTATGGCACGGATACGTTCTCGAAATCGGATGATGGAGAGGGCCGCACGCTTTATGAATATAAATTCACGGGGCTGGATGGCCGTATCGGCTTATTGCGTTTTGCTGTGAAGGACAATAAAGTGGATTATATCAGCGTGCGCACATATGAAGGCGCGCAGCAGCCTGCTGGTGTAAAAGCACCGAATCAGGCAAATGCGTCAAACGATACGGAAAGTGCCAAGGGGACGCTGCGGAATTTTCACAGTGCAATCTCCTCGAAAAATCTCAGCGCCGCCTGGAATCTCATGACGCCGGAACAGCAGAATCGGATGGGCGGTTACGATTCGTTCCGCAATGGCTACAGCACGACGCTTTCCAGCACAGTCTCGAATATTTCGGTCGCGTCATCCTCAAGCGATAAGGTAGTCTTGAACTATACGCTGACCGCCCGTGACCGTGCAGACGGCGGCAAAGTCAAGGTACAGAATTTCAATGGCACTGCCACGCTTGTCAAGCAGGATGGCGGTTGGAAAATTGCCTATACGGAGTCGACTAAGACAGGCGAGCATATGCAGTGACGGAAGGGAAGGATATGATGGAAAAGTCGGCCAATACGATGAAAATTCTCGTTGGCATTATCCTCGTACTTGTTCTGGCACTGGCAGGGTTCTTTGTCTTTACCCAGTATGAGCAGCATGTTTATGTCAAACAGGCTGTTTATACGGAAGAAGTTGCCAGCGATGCGCGGGACGTTGCGCTTGGCGTGAAAGACTTGCATGGCGGCCCGGAAAGTGCAGCGGCAAAGGACCTGCTTGGTAAAATCGACGCGGTACAGGGAAACCTGAAAAAGACAGCGGGAGACCTCAAAACGGCGCGTCCAGGCAGCAAGTACCGTACGGCTAATGCAGATTTATTGGAAGCGGTGCTTTTGGAAGGGAATATCCTCGATGATGTTGAAAATATCATTAAGAATCCGTTGGACAAGGATACGAATGCGGCCATTGCGCGTGTGAAGGAAAATGTGGCGGAGCTTAAAGACCGCGGCAGCAGCATTGCGATTGAGAAAACGGATTTTGCTTCTGCGTTCAATCTCGATGGCCTCGATACGATGCTGACATCATACGTTCAGCAGCAGCGTTCGTCATCAAGGACGGTCAAAGCAGCCGCAGCTAAGTCAGCTGATACACAGAAGCAATCGTTAGTGGCAAATTTCAAGGCGCGCTTGCAGGGAACATGGGGAAAACCGCGCACGGATATCATTACGTCGTATGATTCGGTAGGTGAGGTTGTACCAAATGAACCGGGACCAGGGTCCAACCAGGAGCCTTATAAACGGTATCCGTTCCGTTCCATTGAAAACGTGACGTACGACAGCAACAGTGATACGTATACGGCAGATGTTACGTATACAGATGGACAGGTGGTTCACATCGTCATCCGCGGCAATGAATCCCTTTTGCTGAATGGTTCGGTATATCAGCGCAGCTCTGGCACAGCACTTTCCAGCCGCCATGCTGTAGTTGACCAATGAAGAAGATATTTTAAGATTTTCTGGCAGGAAATATCGGATTTGTCAGATTTGTCCATAGCCAGCAGAATCCGATTGATGATATGATGGAGAAAAGGAGGGATTTTTATGTTCGATGTTCAGAAGCAGTTTTCATTGGAAGGAAAAGTCGCTCTTGTCACGGGCGCGGCTTATGGCATTGGCTACGCGATTGCCAAGGCCTATGCGGATGCCGGCGCGAAAATCGCGTTCAACTGCCGCAGTCAGGCGCATATGGACAAGGCCCTGGCCATGTACAAGGCGGACGGCATTGAGGCACTTGGCTATATCTGCGATGTGACGCACGAAGAGGATGTGCAGAAGATGGTCGCGGACATTGAGGAGAAACTCGGCACGATTGATATTCTCGTCAATAATGCGGGCATCATTAAGCGCATTCCGATGGTTGAGATGAAGGCGGAGGAATTTCGTCAGGTCATCGATATTGACCTTACTGCGCCGTTCATCGTGGCGAAGGCTGTGCTGCCCGGCATGATCAAGAAGGGCCACGGCAAAATCATCAATGTCTGCTCGATGCTCAGCGAGCTCGGCAGGGAGACGGTGTCCGCCTATACGGCAGCGAAAGGCGGTCTCAAGATGCTGACGAAGAACATCGCCTCGGAATACGGCGCCATGAATATCCAATGCAACGGCATTGGGCCTGGGTATATCGCGACGCCGCAGACCGCACCTCTGCGTACGCCGGGGAATCCCTTCAACGATTTTATCCTCGCGAAGACGCCGATGCAGCGCTGGGGCACGCCGGAAGACCTCATGGGGCCGGCCGTATTTCTCGCTGCGGATGCCTCAAATTTTGTCAATGGCCATATCCTCTATGTCGATGGCGGCATCCTGGCATATCTTGGCCGCAAGCCTTGAAAAATAAAGCTAAAGCACATAAAAAGACGGAAGCACGTGGGGGGTGCTTCCGTCTTTTTATGTGGCTTTATGTGATTAGTGAGCGCTGCCGAGCAGAATCAGGCGGATGCCGAGGGCGAACATCGCAAGCGATAGCAGCATGAGGATGACTTTGGACTTTGTCTTCTTGGAAATCTTAGCGCCGATCTGTGCACCGACGGCTGCGCCAATCGAAATGCAGATGGCAGGGACCCAGATGATGTGGTTGAGCATGAAATGGCTGATGACACCGAAGGCTGAGGAGCAGGCGAGGACGAAATGGCTTGTGGCCGTCGCGACGTGGACAGGGAAGCCGAGCAGGTAAATCATCAGCGGCACATGGATGACGCCGCCGCCGATGCCGAAGATGCTCGAGATGAAGCCAACACCAAGGCTCGCGACGATACCGAGCGTGCGGTTGTAATGGAAGTCCTTTGGCAGTTCCATGATATTCGAAACAGGCTTGTGTGTGGAATTCCAGTACATGATGATGGACATCAGCAGCAGGAAAATGCCGAAGTAGAGGTCGAGCATCGTCGTGCTGAATTTATTGACAATCCATGAACCGAGTACGGCGCCAGGCAGGGTCGCGATGGCGAAGGGAATTGCCGCACTGAAGAGCACGCGTTTCTGGCGGATATAAGCGAGCGTGCCGCTCATGGCATTGGCCATGACGACGACGAGCGAGGTGCCGGCAATCTGTGCGGCTGTGTGGAAGTACGGGTAAACGCCGCCATCCGAGAGAAACAGGATGAAGATTGGTACGCAGATGAGGCCGCCGCCGATGCCGACGAGCGTGCCAAATGTCCCGACGCCGAGGCCCAGTATCAGGAAGAACAGGATATCCATGTGAGAAAAGACCTTCTTTCTTTGTTTGGCAAATAACAAATAATATAAGAACGTGTTCATTATATCATAGAATGGGCAGCTGCGTAGGACGAAAAAGATATTGCGTGCATAGGAAACGCCTATAAAACGATACGAGCTCTTTTTGCCTGCACCTCTGTTCGATTTCTTTGCCTTTCAGCAGGGATTTTTCCTTTGGAGAGCGAATTCTTCCTTATATAATCCATAAGAAAGAGAGGCTGGTTGTCATGAAACGCTTTATGGATGAAGATTTTTTGTTGCACTCAGAGTTTGCTGAAGATTTGTACCATGACTATGCAGAACATCTGCCGATTATCGATTACCACACACATATTCCCGTGCGGGATATTGCGGAAAACCGTGTCTACCGCAATCTGACGGAGGTCCTCGTCGATAATCCCGTGGCACGCCGCCTCATGCGGGCGAATGGTGTGCCGGAAAAATTTATCACGGGCGGCGAGGCGCCGGCGCGCGAACGCTTCCAGTATTTTGCCGAAGCTCTCGCAAAAGCCGCGGGCAACCCTATCTATACGTGGGTGCACCTCGTGCTCAAACGCATTTTCGACTGCCATTATGTGCTGAATGGCGAGACGGCCGACGATGTTTGGTCTTATTGCGAAGAGAAATTTGCCGATGAGACTGTGACAGTGCGTTCCCTTTTGGAACAGGGACATGTTGAGGCCGTCTTTACGGCAGACCATCCCGAGGACAATCTCAAATGGCACCGCCAGCTGCAGGAAGAGGGGTATCCCATCAAGGTCCTGCCGGTGTTCCATCCGGACGCTGCTTTAGACCTTGCCAATCCGGAATGGGGCAACTACATGCTCTACGACCTCGGCCGGGCCGCTGATGTTGATATCTCAACGATGGGCGAGGTGCGCGAGGCTCTTGCGAAACGCATCGCCTATTTTGACAGCATGGGCTGCCGTACAGCCGACCATGCGCTGCCGCGGATTGTTTACCGCGAGGCCGAGGAGTATGAGCTCGATGATATCGTCGGCCGCGTCATTAACAGCAAGGGCGAGCCGACCGAGGAGGAAATCGAGAAATACCAGACGGCGGTTCTTCGCTTCCTTGGCAAGAAATATGCAGAGCGCGGCTGGGCCATGCAGCTTCATTATGGCATCCTGCGGGACATCAACAGCAAGATGGAAGCAGGCCTCGGCAGCGGCGCGGGCTGCGACTGCATCAGTGCGAGCAGCGATGGCGAGAATCTTGCCAAACTTCTCGACCTGCTTTCGCGCGAAGAAGCCCTGCCTAAAACCATCGTAAGCTCGATGAATCCGACGGACCAAGTCATCATCGGTTCCGTTCTCGGTGCTTTCCAGACAGAAGATGCCGGTCATCTGCAGCTCGGCCCTTCGTGGTGGATTAATCAGACGCCTTTGGGCATCCGTGCACAAGTCGGCTATATGGCAAGTCTCGGCATCATCGGCACGGCCGTAGGCTTCTCGACCGATGCGCGCAGTGCCCTGTTCTGGCCGCGCCATGAATACTACCGCCGCATTCTCTGCGATGCTTTGGCAGGTCTCGTCGAAGAAGGTCTTTACCCAGCGGATAAGGATGCCTTGGGCATGCTGATTAAAGGCGTCTGCTATGAAAATATCAAAAAGTATTTCCGGCTTTGAGGCTGCTGCTGAAAAATAAAAATAATTGGCATAAACATGCAAAAAGGGACTTTGGCAAAACCAAAGTCCCTGACTTTTTCGTGGCGGAGTGGAGAGGATTCGAACCTCCGCACCGGTTACCCAGTCTAACGATTTAGCAAACCGTCCTCTTCAGCCTCTTGAGTACCACTCCATTATGGCGGAGAGGGTGGGATTCGAACCCACGGTGCATTGCTGCATCACCGGTTTTCAAGACCGGCTCCTTAAACCACTCGGACACCTCTCCGCATAAAGAACAGAGTTATTATAACAAAAAAAGACAGTTTCTGTCAAATCGCTTTCCCTGCTTTGCGGCTCCCGTTGCGGTAAAAAATAAGACCTGTTATAATAAGCTAAGGTAAAAATATGACTTACTTGGGAGATGCTGGCAATGAAAATTGCGTTTTTTGATTCGGGGATTGGCGGACTTTCCGTGCTGCATCATGCGATGCGCGTGCTGCCGCATGAACAGTTTGTCTTTTATGCGGATGAGGACCATGTGCCGTATGGCGTCAAGACAAAAGAAGAAGTCCGTGGATTTGTCAAAGAGGCTTTTGATTTTCTCGTGACCTGCGGCGTCAAGGCGATTGTCGTGGCCTGCAATACGGCGACTTCCGTGGCCGTACGCGAAATGCGCCATCTTTATGATATTCCGATTATCGGCATGGAGCCGGCTGCCAAGAAGGCTTTGGACCTTGACGGGGAGCACCGCGTTTTAGTCGCGGCCACGCCGATTACGGTCAAGGGCAAGAAGATGCAGATTCTCATCGAACGCTTTGACAAAGACCATCTTGTGGACCTTCTGCCTCTGCCGCGGCTCGTTGAATTTGCTGAACGCGAGGAATTCAATTCACAGGCTGTTCACGATTACCTGTCGGAGGAACTCGGCCGCTTCGACCTGAGGGAATATTCGGCACTCGTACTTGGCTGTACGCACTTCAATTATTTTAAGGATACCATGCGCGAAATCATGCCGGAGAACATGCATTTTGTCGATGGCAATGAAGGCACAGTGCGCGAGCTCATCCGCCAGCTCAAGGCGCGGGATGGCCTTGAGAATCTGCCGCAGACGGTGGAATACTATTATTCGGGCCGCCGCGTAAAAGATGATGCAGAGCTTGCGCGCATCGGCCGCTACCTCAAACGCCTTGACATGGTTTACGATATTCACTGAGTGCTCCGTTGGCAGGAAGAAGGTCAAAAATCCTGACTTTCCTTGACTTTCGATGGCTTTTGTTCTAGGCTATAGAATGTGCTGCAGGGAAAATGCAAACACGAAATCTGACCGGATTTTAAAGGAGGAATGACCGTGCCAGTCATTACGGAGCATCATGTGAATTTTTATGATACGGATGCTATGGCAGTCGTGCATCATTCAAATTATATCCGCTGGTTTGAGACAGGCCGTGTGGAATATCTGCGCAAGTACGGTATCACACTCGGTGATATGATGAAGGATGGCTACGTATTCCCCATTACGGAGGTGCGCGCCAAATACGTCTCGCCGGGGCATTTTGACGATGTTATCTGCATCGAGACGCGTCCGAAAGCCCTGACGAAGGCCAAAATGGCCTTCCAGTACCGCGTGTTCAATAAGAAGACGGGGGAGCTCATGGTCACGGGCTTTACGCAGAATGTCTTCACGCATATGGAGAGCGGCAGGATCACGCGCCTGCCGGAAAAGTACTATACGAAGCTGCAGCAGGCCATGGCCGATGAGGCTGTTTGGCAGGAGCTGCAGGAAAAAGAGGCAAATAATCCCCACAGGAAATAAAGGACATCCTGTGGGATTTCAAGTTTATAAATTTATCAGGAAAAAGGATAAGAGAATAGTCAGGAGGAATTGACGTGACGGTATTATATGTAATCATTGGCCTGATCGTAGCTGCGGTTATCGTAGCAAAACTTTATCTCTGTGCAGTCGGCAAGGAGAAGGTCGTCGTCAAGACGGATGCTCCTTTTGTCGTAGAATCGCAGACGGACGACGGCATTGTGCTCTCGAAGAAACTGACGTTTGTCAATGAGGGCAAGCAGTGTGCGACGATTATGGATGCTTTTGTGCGTCCGCAGCTGCCGTATGAGCAGTATGACGGCATCGAAGCACGCGGCAAGGCAGAGCGCGAAGGAGAACCGCGCGAGGATGATTACTTTGAAGCTGTACTCATCCAGAAACTCGGTGATCCGAATCATGAGGATAAACTCAATATCTTCGCGAAAGTCAAATTGACGCCGCGCAAAGGCATGACGCTCAAAGAAGCTCTTTCGCATATGGTCGACCTGCCGCTTGATGTCATCTGGATGGAGACGGGCCGTACGCCTTGGCATTACACGAAAGTCCGTTTGACGCTGACGGCCGAAGAGATTGCCAAGCTCGCCGGTGTGGAACTCGTAAAGGACTAAGGGAGGAATTATCATGGCAGAAGCAAAACTCGATCTGATTCCGGTCCCGACGCGCATCCTGACCGAGAAAGACGATATCGTTGACAGCATTGAACGTTATACAAAGGGCAAGATTGGTCCTGACGATCTTCTCTGCACGGCAGAGAGTGTCGTCGCCATCACGCAGGGCCGTTTTGTGCGCCCTGAAGACCTCAAGATTTCCCGCGTAGCTCAGTTCTGCTGCCGTTTCATTCCGGATTACGGCAGCCTTGCCTCGCCGCACGGCATGCAGTCGCTGATGGATGTCGAAGGCAAATGGCGCGTGGCCTTTGCCCTGTTTGCAGGCTTCCTCGGCAAACTTGTCGGCCAGAGCGGCCTTTTCTACAAATGGGGCGGCGAGCAGACGGCCCTCATCGACGATGTCACGGGCACGATGCCGCCGTTCGATAAATGCATCGTCTACGGTCCTAAAAATCCGAATGAGGTCGTCAAGAAAATCCAGCAGCGTCTTGGCTGCTTTGGCGCGATGATCGCGGATGTCAACGACCTCAAGCGTTCCCGCGTGGTCGGTGTCACGGACAAAGTCGACGGACAGATGGCCGCAAAACTGCTTATCGACAATCCGTTCGGCAATGCAAGCCAGAAGACGCCGATCTGCATCATCAAAAATTACAGACAGTATCAGGAGTCGCAGAAATAAGACAGACTGCTTTCCTGCAGGCATAGCCCTGACGAAGCAGAAGAGGTGTGATACCGCGAAGATTCGAAGATTCGGGGTAGGGCACCTCTATTTTTTTAGAAAGGAAGTTTTCAGTTATGTCATCGATAAGAGATACGGAAGATATGGAAAATGGGCTGAGGCATGACCGGCGCATGGCGGATGACCTGCGCCCGTATGAGATTCACCGCCATTTCCAGAAGTATCCGGCAGGTTCTGTGCTCATGGAAATGGGCAATACGAAGGTCATCTGTGCGGCCTCCATCGAAGACCGCGTGCCCTTTTTCCTGCGCGGCACGGGCGAGGGCTGGATTGCCGCGGAATATTCCCTGCTGCCAAGTGCCACGGAAACGCGGACGCAGCGTGAAGCCGTGCGCGGCAAGCAGTCGGGCAGAACACAGGAGATCGAAAGGCTCATCGGCCGCAGCCTGCGCTCCGTCGTCGATATGAAGGCCCTTGGCGAACGTACCATCCTGATTGACTGCGATGTCATTCAGGCAGATGGCGGTACGCGCACGGCCTCGATTACAGGGGCATTTGTCGCGCTGGTCGAGGCCTGTGCTTCGTTTTACAAAAAGGGAAATATTTTCCCCGTAAAGGATTTTTTGTCGGCGATCAGCGTGGGCATCAGTCACGAGGGACAGCCCATTCTGGACCTCTGCTATGAAGAGGATTCTCAGGCCATTGTCGATATGAATGTCGTGATGACCGGAGCAGGCCGCTTCGTTGAAGTGCAGGGAACGGGCGAGGGACGCCCGTTCACGCACGAAGAGCTCGGTGCCCTTTTGCAGTTCGGCGAAAAAGGCTGCCGTGAGCTCATTTCCTATCAGAAAGATGTATTAGGCGGTGAGCTTGTCTGGCTCGTCGGCCGGGAAGGTTGATGGGGGCTATGAAAATGAAAAAAATCGTGATTGCTACAAAAAATCAGGGCAAGGTGCGCGAAATGCGCGCAGCCCTTGCGCATTTACCGGTAGAAGTCCTTTCTTTAAAAGAATTTGGCCAGTTTCCCGATGCCGTGGAAAATGGCAGTACATTTACTGAGAACGCACGCATCAAAGCGGAATTCTATCGGGAAAAGACAGGCTGTGCCTGCATTGCCGATGATTCCGGGATTGAAGTTGCGGTGCTTGGCGGTGCACCGGGCATTCATTCCGCGCGTTTTGCCGGCTTTCATGCCGACGATGCGACGAACAACGAAAAGCTTTTGCAGGAGCTCAGGAAGGCCGGCGTAAAGGAATCGCCAGCAGATTACCGCTGTGCCCTTGTTTTTGCGGATACGGACGGCAGCATTTTTACGAGCGAAGGCCGCTGCGATGGAACGGTGCAGATGGTGCCGCGCGGAGAAAACGGCTTTGGCTATGACCCGTATTTTTATCCGGCGGAATATCCCGGCCGGACGATGGCGGAGATCAGCCTGGCAGAGAAAGACCGCATCAGCCATCGCGGCAAGGCCCTGCGTGAGATGGTTTGCAAATTGGAGGAACATTTAAAATGAAGATTGGAATCGTAAGTGACAGCCACGGCTCGACTGCTGCTGTCGACAGGATGCTCGCCCATCCGGCATCCAACGGCGTAACGCTCTGGCTGCATGCCGGCGATGTCGTGCCGGACGCAGAGTATCTGGAGATGGTGACAAAGGGGGAGGCAGACGTGCGTTATGTCGCGGGCAACAGTGATTGGCCGGATGTCTCTGCAAAAACGGATGATGTGATCGAGGCTGCCGGCCACCGCATTTTCCTCACCCATGGCCATCTGTACGGTGTTCGCTTTACGACGAAGATGCTTTGCGATGCTGCGGAAGAGGAAGGCTGTGACATCGCCGTTTACGGCCATACGCATGTCGCGGAAGTATCAACGGGGGGCCTGACCGTCCTGAATCCCGGCAGCGTGGCAAGACCCCGCGATGCGGCGCAGGGTTCTTTCCTCATCATGGAGTTGGAACAGGGGAAACGCCCTCATTGTCAGCTCATTCGCCTCGCATGATTTTTATACATCACGATCATGCATTATAGTAACGAAATAAGAAAAAATCGATGAAAATAAAAATTTTTTTGCTGGGCAGGAAGGATTTTAAAATGTCAATCACTAATATAAAAACCGAGTGATAAAGCTCACAAAATGGCTGCGCGGAGGAAGTGAAAAAAGCGAATGGAATTCACTTTTTTCAAGGCTTCGCGGGCTTTCAGAAAAGCTTGAAAGCCGTCATAAAATGTGTTATGATGAACCACAGATGTGTGATAAGTTGTATTTATGGGAGGGATTACTTTGCGAGAACTCGACGCAAAACAAATCACGGAGACCGTTGCACAGTTGTGCAAGGAAGCTGCTTATTACCTGCCGAAGGATGTCTATGAAGGCCTGAAAAAAGGCCGCGAGACGGAGAAATCTCCGGTTGGTCAGGCAGTTCTTGACCAGATCATCAAGAATGCAGAAATTGCACGCGACGAAGACCGTCCGTACTGCCAGGATACCGGCATGACGATCGTCTTCCTCGAAGTAGGTCAGGATCTCCACATCGTCGGCGGCGACCTCGAAACGGCTGTCAACGATGGTATTGCCAAAGGCTACACGGAAGGCTATCTGAGAAAATCTGTTGTAGCAGAGCCGATTTTCAACCGCGTCAACACGAAGAACAATACGCCGGGCGTCATCTATACGAAGATTGTTCCGGGCGACCAGCTCAAGATCACGGTCGAGCCGAAGGGCTTTGGCTCTGAGAACAAGGGCGGCATCAAGATGCTCGTTCCGGCTGACGGCGTGGAAGGCGTCAAGAAAGCCGTTATGGAGATCATTCTCCATGCCAGCATGAACCCGTGCCCGCCGATGGTTGTCGGTATCGGCATTGGCGGTACGATGGACCGTGCTGCTGTCATGAGCAAGATTGCCCTTACGCGTTCGATTGACTCGCATAACCCGATGCCTGAGTACGCAAAACTCGAAGACGAACTCCTCGAACTCATCAATGAGACGGGTATTGGACCGCAGCTCGGCGGTACGACGTCCTGCCTCGGCGTCAATATTGAATGGGGCCCGACGCACATTGCCGGCCTGCCGGTTGCAGTAACAATCTGCTGCCATGCATGCCGTCATGCAAAACGCGTTCTTTGATTCCATTTGGTAAATGCTAATATGAGCAGAATATATCAGGAGGAGAGATAATCATGGCAGAACCCATTCGTATCCATACACCATTTACGGAAGAAGATTCCCGTAAACTCAAGATTGGCGACAGTGTTCTCATCACGGGCGAGATTTATGCTGCCCGCGATGCTGCACATAAGAAAATGTGTGAAGCTCTTGCAAAAGGCGAGAAACTGCCGATTGATTGGCACAATAAGATGGTCTATTACCTCGGACCTACGCCGGCAAAACCGGGTGATCCAATTGGTTCCTGCGGCCCGACGACTTCCGGCCGTATGGACGCTTACACGCCGACGATGCTCGACCAGGGCATCAAGGGCATGATCGGCAAAGGCTCCCGCTCGAAGGAAGTTGTCGATTCCATGAAGAAAAACGGCGTTACGTATTTTGCTGCTGTCGGCGGCGCTGCAGCTCTGATTGCAAAATCCGTTAAGAAGTATGAAGTCCTCGCTTACCCGGAACTCGGCCCAGAGGCTCTTGCCCGTCTGACCGTTGAGGATTTCCCGGCTATCGTTGTCATCGACTGCGAAGGCAATAACCTTTACGATGTCAACCAGAAGAAGTATCGTACCCTCAAGGGTTACTGATAAAGTTGGGAGAAGGGAAGTTTTTGGGAGGCTCGCTTGAAGGCTTCCCTTCTTTTTCCAAGAATCAACAGGAGGTATAGAATGTTCCATACAACTTTTTATCTGCGCCGTCTGCATTCTTTAGTCGGCCTGTTCGCAATCGGACTTTTCCTTTTCGAACATATCATCACGAATGCCCGCGCTCTCGGTGGTGCAGAATCACTCAATGGTGCGCTTGCGATGATGGAGCTCATCCCGCATCCGATTTTCCTCGGCCTTGAGATCTTTGGCGTAGCACTGCCAATTCTCTTCCATGCCATCTACGGCATCTACATCGCCCTGCAGGCAAAGAACAACCCGGGCCGCTATGGCTACGTCCGCAACTGGCAGTTTGCTCTGCAGCGCTGGACGGCATGGTTCCTCGTTGTATTCCTCATCTGGCACGTATTCTATCTGCGTATTTTCACGAAGGGAATCTCGGGTACGCCGATTTCCTATGAACTCCTGCACTCCTACTTTACGAGCAGCCCAATTGTAGTGGTACTTTACACGATTGGTATGTTTGCTGCAATCTTCCATTTCTGCAACGGTATCACGACTTTCTGCATGACTTGGGGTATTGCCAAGGGCCCGCGCGTCCAGAGCGTCATCAACGTTCTCTCGATGTGCCTCTGCGCTCTTCTCTGCCTTGTCACGATTGCTTTCATGGCAAGCTACTTCGTCATGTAAGACCGGTACTCTGTGTAAGAAAAAGGAGAATATAAATGGCTAAGAAACCAGAAAATAAGATTATTGTCGTAGGCGGCGGCCTTTCGGGCCTCATGGCTACGCTGAAAATCTGCGAAGGCGGCGGCAAGGTTGACCTCTTCTCTTACTGCCCGGTTAAGCGTTCGCATTCCCTCTGCGCCCAGGGCGGCATCAATGCCTGCATGGACACGAAGGGCGAGCATGATTCGATTTACGAGCATTTCGATGATACGGTTTACGGCGGCGATTTCCTCGCTGACCAGCTCGCTGTAAAGGGCATGGTTGAAGCTGCACCGAAACTCATCAAGATGTTCGACCGCATGGGCGTTCCGTTCACGCGTACGGCTGAAGGCGTTCTTGACCTCCGCAACTTCGGCGGTCAGAAAAACAAGCGCACGGTCTTCGCTGGTTCCACGACGGGCCAGCAGCTCCTCTATGCTCTCGATGAGCAGGTTCGCCGTTGGGAAGTCAAGGGCGGCGTCAAGAAGTATGAGTTCTGGGAATTCATCAAGATCATCAAGAACAAAGAGGGTATCTGCCGCGGTATCGTTGCACAGAACATGAACTCGAACGAAATCGTTTCGTTCCCGGCTGATGTCGTCATCCTCGCAACGGGCGGCCCTGGCCAGGTATACGGCCGCTGCACGGCTTCGACGATCTGCAATGGCTCGGCTGTTTCCGCTGTTTACCAGCAGGGTGCTGAACTCGGCAATCCGGAATTCCTCCAGATTCATCCGACGGCTATCCCGGGTTCCGATAAGAACCGCCTGATGTCCGAGGCCTGCCGCGGTGAAGGCGGCCGCGTCTGGGTTTACCGCAAGAACCCGCAGACGGGCGAAAAAGAGCGCTGGTACTTCCTCGAAGATATGTATCCGGCATACGGCAACCTCGTTCCGCGTGACGTTGCATCGCGTGCCATCTATAAAGTCGTTGTCCACATGGGCCTCGGCATGCACAACCCGAACCGCGTTTACCTCGACCTCTCGCACATCCCGGCTGATTACCTCGAGCGCAAGCTCGGCGGCATCCTCGAGATGTACAGCGACTTCATGGGTCAGGATCCGCGCAAGGTCCCGATGGAGATCTTCCCGTCGATCCACTATTCGATGGGCGGCATCTGGGTCGACCGCGAGCATCATACGAACATCCCGGGCCTGCTGGCTTCCGGCGAGTGCGATTACCAGTACCATGGTGCAAACCGCCTCGGTGCAAACTCGCTGCTGTCTGCAACGTATTCGGGCACGATTTCGGGCCCAGAGTCCCTGCGCCTTGCACGCAGCGGCAAGCTCGGTTCTCCGCTTACGGCAGAGGAGCTCGAGGCTGCCCGTCAGGAGTGCGTAGCAGAGTTCGACAAGATCCGCAACATGAATGGTACGGAAAATGCGCATAAGCTCCATCATGAGCTCGGCGACATCATGTACAAATACGTCTCGATTGAGCGTGATAACGATGGCCTCAAAGAGTGCGTCAAGGAACTCAAGGAAATCCTCAAGCGTTGGGACAACATCGGTGTTACGGACCATGGCACTTGGGCAAACCAGGAAGCTATGTTCGTCCGCCAGCTGCGCAACATGATCATCTATGCAATGGCCATCACGCAGTCCGCTCTGCAGCGTGACGAGAGCCGCGGTGCCCATGCTAAGATCGTCCTCAAGTCCGACTATGACAAGATGACGCCGGACCTTCAGGAGGCCCTCCATAAGAAATACGGCAAATTCCACTTCGACGAGAAGACGGGCCGTGGCACGACGGATGATGGCAACGACGACCTCGTATTCTTCGAGCGCAACGATAAGCAGTTCATGCGCACGACCATTGTCAAATTCGACCAGGAGAACGAAGAGCCGGTTGTTTCCTACCGTGAATTCGAGCACTCTCTTATCAAGCCGCGTCTGCGTAACTATGCCGTAGCTAAGAAAGAGTAAGAGGGAGGACAAATAGAAATGGCAGAACAGAAAAAAGTCAGAATCATCGTCGAGCGCCAGGACGGCCCGAAAGAGAAGCCGTATAATCAGGAGTTCGAAGTTGACTATCGTCCGGGCCTCAACATCGTTGCTGCCCTGATGGAAATCCAGAAGAATCCGGTCACTGTTGACGGCAAGAAAGTCCCGCCAGTAACGTGGGAATGCAACTGCCTCGAGAAAGTCTGCGGTGCCTGCATGATGGTCATCAACGGCAAGGCTCGTCAGGCTTGCTGCACGCTGGTTGATACGCTCAAGCAGCCGATTCACCTGCAGCCGGCACGCACGTTCCCGGTCATCCGCGACCTGCTCATCGACCGCTCCGTCATGTTCGAAAGCCTCAAACGCATTCATGGCTGGGTTGAAGTCGATGGTACGTGGGAAGTCAAGGATGCTCCAATCCAGAACCCGTACACGGCTCAGACGGCTTACGAGATTTCGCACTGCATGACCTGCGGCTGCTGCCTTGAGGCCTGCCCGAACGTTGGCCCGCAGTCCGACTTCATCGGACCGGCTCCGACGGTACAGGCTTACCTCTTCAACCTTCATCCGCTCGGAAAGTTCGACGCTCCGAAGCGCCTGAACGCACTGATGGAGAAGGGCGGCATCACGAGCTGCGGCAACAGCCAGAACTGTGTCGAAGCTTGCCCGAAGAACATCAAGCTGACGACGTATCTCGCACAGCTGAACCGCGATGTCAACAAGCAGGCCCTGAAGAATATCTTCAACCACTAATTCCTGTTGATGGTAATAAAATCCCGCATCATCTATTGATGCGGGATTTTTGTCTGCTTGATTATTTTTACAGGATTCGCTATGATAGAAACAGTATCTATAAATACGATGATAAATAAATGGAGGGAACGCTATTGTCACGCGATAAATCCCAGGAAGATATCACCCTTTTGGGCAAGAAAAATGTCAAATATCATTACGATTATTGTCCGGAGATTCTCGAGACTTTTGAGAACCGTCATCCGGACAACGATTACTGGGTTAAGTTCAACTGCCCGGAGTTTACGGCACTCTGCCCGATTACGGGACAGCCGGATTATGCGACCATCTACATTTCCTATATCCCAGGCCGCCGCATGGTGGAGAGCAAGTCTTTGAAGCTTTATCTTGTCAGCTTCCGCAATCATGGGGACTTCCATGAAGATGTGGTCAATGTCATCATGAAGGACCTCATCCGCCTTATGGACCCGAAGTATATCGAGGTCTGGGGCAAATTCCTGCCGCGCGGCGGCATCTCGATTGACCCGTACGCCAATTACGGACGTCCGGATACGAAATATGAGCGTCTGGCAGAACATCGTTTCATGGAGCACGACCTCGTAGCGATGGACAAAGTCGACAACCGCTGAGCAGAGGGGAGCAGCAGGAGTAGAAATGAAACGACAAAAGCGAATTGCCCTGGTCAATGACATCACGGGCTTTGGGCGCTGCTCGGTCACGGTGGAGCTGCCGCTGATCTCCGCGATGAAGATACAGGCCTGTCCGCTGCCGACGGCGATTCTTTCGGTTCATACGGGTTTCCCAGACCACTATCTCGATGACTACACATCGCGCATGATGCCGTATATCAAGAGCTGGGAAAAGAATGAACTTATTTTTGACGGCATCTGCACGGGCTTTTTAGGCTCGGCTGAGCAGATTGCCATCGTACTGAATTTTATCCATCGTTTCAAGAAGCCTGGGACGAAGGTGATGGTAGACCCTGTCATGGGGGATTATGGCAAACTTTATCCATCTTATACACAGGAAATGTGTGATAAAATGCGCAGTCTGCTGACCGTGGCCGATATTGTGACGCCAAATCTTACGGAGGCCTGCCAGCTTTTGGATATTCCTTATCCGGAGGATGGCATCATTGCCGATGAAGAACTCGGCCACATGGCTGAGGAACTCTCAAAGCGCGGCCCGGAGCAGGTTGTCATTACGGGACTTCATGAAAATGAGACCATCAAAAATTTCCTTTACGAAAAGGGGAAGGTCTCGCTGGTGCGCGTGCCGAAAATCGGCGGGGACCGCAGCGGCAGCGGAGATGCCTTTGCGGCTATTGTCGCTGCCAGCCTGATACGCGGTGAGCATCTGGAAGATGCCGTGAAAAAAGCATCTTCTTTTATCAGCAAGTGCCTGGCTTATGCAGAAAAGCTGGAACTGCCATGGAATTACGGTCTGCCGTTTGAGGAGTATCTTACCGAACTTCGCTGAATATGACGTTGTCAACTTGTATTTTATATCTTAGGGGGTATCATGATGATTGTCTATGCAACACATGCCGGCGGCAAATATCTGCCGCTTGATGAGTCCCTGCGCGTACAGCCGGAGGGCAAGCGCAACCTCTATGTCAATCTCACCAATCACTGCAACTGCGCCTGTACGTTCTGCCTGCGCACGATGAAACACATGGCAGAACAATCCTCTCTCTGGTATAAGGGAAAGGAACCGACCGTGGCAGAAATCGAAGCCGCCCTTGACCAAGTTCCTTGGGACTATATTAAGGAAGTTGTTTTCTGCGGCTTTGGTGAGCCGACCATGCGTCTCGATGACCTTTTGACGCTGCTTCGCTATGTCAAGAAACAGCATCCGGGTATGCCGACGCGCCTCAATACGAACGGCCTCGGTGAACTGGAGAACGGCAGGGAATTTGCCAAGGACTTTAAAGGCATTCTCGACACGGTTTCCATCAGCCTCAACGCTTCAAACGCGGAGCGCTACCTGAAACTCACGCGTGCAAAATTCGGCATCGGTTCGTACGAGGCCATGCTGACCTTTGCCCAGCACTGCAAACCGTATGTGCCTCATGTCGTCCTGACAATCGTCGACCATGTCGAAGGCCCTGAGGAAATCGAAAAGTGCCGGAAAATCTGCGAGGACAGGGGACTTACACTGCGCGTCCGTCCTTATGAAGATTCATAAAGATTCTTCAAGCAGAAACTCTGTTATCAAATGTGTAGCAAAATAAAAAAAGGCAGGGCCTGAAAGCCTTGCCGCATAAAGGGTATAATAAAAGCGGCTTACATTCTCTCGTAATGTAAGCCGCTTTATATGTAGTTAACCATAAATAATGTGATCCTTCTTCAATATTCTGTTGTCAGTAGGCAAATTTCCCTCGCGACCAGGAACTTTGCAAATATCTCATGCTCAGCTGAAACAATTGTGATCTCAAAACCACTTTGTGCACATCCGGTTCATCTTGGTACGTTACCGATAACATAGGAGATACCGACTACTTCTCGATGGATACTAGATGACTTTACTTAACCCAGGGCTGCTTCGCTTCAATCCAATTACTGACGCTGCGCTCCAGACTTCCAATGGCATCGAGCACGACTGGCGGCCCCTGGCCATCATCACGTGCATTCCCCGCCTGCTGGATATTATTGTACTTCACCAATGCGCTTGCTAGTCAGGATGGAAAGAAGTTTTGCTCATCATAATCTTCAATAACCATCCACATCCTTTCGTGTAGGGTTTTGAAGAGTGCCTTTTTCGGCAGGACAGACACCTGCAACTTTTCGACCTCCAGGACTACTCGGTGGTGGTTTGTATGTCCATCTCCTCTTTACATTTATATTATAACATGACTGTCAGATAATTGCAATGCTTTACATAAAACTGACAAAAATAAATTATTTCTGCTACATTGTGTCAATTTATAGTATAATAAAAAGAAGAATATTCGATATCGGAAAAGGAAAGAGGGTTCTTTTATGAAACATCTGATTATTGTCCGTGGCGGCGGCGAACTGGGCAGCGGCATTGCGCATTGTCTGCACCGTGCAGGCTTCCGTGTGCTGATTTTAGAGCAGAAAAAGCCGACAGCAACACGGCGCAAAGTTTCTTTTTCAGATGCCATGTACCGTGGTGAGACAGAAGTAGAGCGCGTCATCTGTCACAAGGCAAAGAACCTTTCCGATGCGCAGAAACGCCTGAAAAAGGGTGATGTCATGATGATCGCGGATCCAGATGCGCAATGTGTGGCGGAATTGAAACCGGATGTCGTTGTTGATGCCATTGTAGCACATGAGAACCACGGCATGAAGAAGGACATGGCGGAACATACAATTGCCCTTGGCCCTGGTTTTTGTGCGGGACGCGATGTCGATGTAGTCGTGGAAACGGGCCGCGGGCATAATCTGGGCCGTCTCATCTATGAGGGATATTCATCAAAGGATGCGGATCACGGCAATGGCACAGTTGGGGAATCTCCGAATATTGAACACCTTGTCTTTGCCCCCGCCGATGGGCGCGTTGAGATGCTGCGGACGATTTCCCTGATGGTCCGCAAGGGAGAAGTGATCGGTCATCTCCATACGAAAGGTGAGGAACAAGAAGGGGCCATTGAAATCAAGGCGACGATTGACGGCGTTCTGCGCGGCGCGATTTACGACGGCATCAAGGTGTCGGCAGGACAGAAAATCGCGGACATCCATCCGACGATGGGGCAGGAAGAGTGCTATACGATATCCGATAAGGCGCGCTGCATTGGCGGCTCCGTTCTCGAAGCTGTCATGGCCTGGGAGAGCAAACGACCAAAGCACCGTCTTTTTGGCCGTTCTTAATGACGTTTCATAATCCGTGACTTATGCAGGCACGCTTTATAAAAGGAGGGGCAGACGATGTTTCAGGAGGGATGGCAGGCGTTGCTTGATTTTCTATTCCCGCCGCACTGCCCTGTCTGCCATGCGTATGTCCCGCGAAGTGGAGAATGGTGCGCATCCTGTCTGCAGGATGCGCAGAAGCCTCATATGATATTGCTGCCTGTGCCCATGCGCTCTTTAATTGGAACGGCATGGGCGCTTGGTGTATATCGGGGCGGACTGCGCAGTCTTATTCATGCACTGAAATACAAGAAACAGCGCAGCACGCTGCCATATATTGAGACCTTCTTGCAGCAGACAGGGCTGGTCCTTGCGGATGATTATGATTTTGCCGTACCTGTGCCGCTTCACAGGCAGAGAGAAAAATGGCGCGGGTTCAA
Organism: Mitsuokella apri; assembly: GCF_047974105.1. Taxonomy (NCBI): domain Bacteria; kingdom Bacillati; phylum Bacillota; class Negativicutes; order Selenomonadales; family Selenomonadaceae; genus Mitsuokella; species Mitsuokella apri. The sequence goes on along the minus strand of NZ_JBHYRS010000001.1, from coordinate 541,197 downwards.
TCAGGTCGAGGTTATTTTCCGCAGCTGGCTGGCCGCCAAGGGCATTCCTCTCAGGCGTGCCCTCGTACGAACGAAAAAAACAGCGCCGCTTTATGACCATACGCCGCAGGAACGGCGCGAGATCCTGAGTCAGGCCTTTGCCCTGTCGGATGATGCCGCCGTGGCAGGCAGGAATATTCTGCTGCTCGACGATATCCTGACGACAGGTGCGACACTTTTTGCCTGTGCTGCTGTTTTGAAACGTGCTGGTGCTGCGCGCGTTGACGTTCTTGTTTTTGCCAGTGATCACCGCTGAACAAGTTAAAGTGTATCTTTAATGTATATTTTTGTACCTTTCAGTTGTAACATTGTATACATATGTTGTATAATATAAGAATCCGCTTTTCTGTACATGTTTTTTTATGCATTTCGTACATTTCCGTACATTATGGTATTAATCCACGATATAAGGGGGCTTTCACTTGATGATGAATGGTGCAGAGGCTGTGCTTACCAGTCTTAAAAATGAAGGTGTGGACGTTGTTTTTGGCTATCCTGGCGGTGCTGTGCTTACGCTGTATGATGCTGTTTACAGAATGAAATTCCCGCATGTGCTGACGCGCCATGAGCAGGGAGCTGTGCATGCGGCTGACGGCTATGCGCGGGCTACAGGCAAAGTCGGTGTCGTCTTTGCCACGTCCGGTCCTGGTGCGACGAATCTGGTCACGGGCATTTCCACAGCTTATACGGATTCTGTTCCTTTGGTCTGTATCACGGGGCAGGTGGCAAATCCGTACATTGGCAAGGATTCTTTCCAGGAAGCTGATGTCTGCGGCATCACGACGCCAATCACGAAACACAATTATCTCGTCAAGAACGTCAAAGACCTGCCGCGCGTCCTCAAGGAAGCTTTCTATATTGCGAGAACGGGACGTCCGGGGCCTGTGGTTATAGATGTAGCTAAGGATGTATTTGACACAAAATTTGACTACGTTTATCCGGATTCGGTTCATCTGCGCGGCTACAGCGGCGAGAATATCGGCGATGAAAAGGAAATTGACGCAGTAGTCGAGGCCATTCGTGCAGCCAAGAAGCCACTGATTTTTGCCGGCGGCGGCGTCATCATTTCGGAAACCTCGTCTGTGCTCTGTGATATCGTCAGACGCCTCGGTGTGCCGAGTACGGCAACGCTGCTTGGTCTCGGCGCAATCCCTGCGGATGAAAAGGGATTTTTGAGTTTTGCCGGCATGCATGGTTCCTATGGCGCCAATATGGCCATCCAGGAATGCGACCTGCTGCTCTGTATTGGCATGCGCTTCAGCGACCGCGTCACCGGCAAAGTCTCCGAATTTGCCCCGCACGCTAAGGTGGTTCATTTTGAGATTGACCGCGCCGAAGTCAATAAGAATGTCAAGGCGGATTACCGCGTTCTCGGCGATCTCAGCTGGTCCCTTCCCATTCTGCGCGATAAACTCGCAGCCTGCCCGGATGATTTTCAGAAGGCATTTGCTCCGTGGCTGGAACATGCCCTGGAAACGGCTGCAAAACATCCATTTGGCTATCAGGAAGAGGGCGACGCGATTAAGCCGGGTGCGCTCATCAGCAAGATCAGTGGGCTCTCGAGCCGTGATGCGATTGGCGTTACGGATGTCGGACAGCATCAGATGTGGGCGGCGCAGTTCTTCAAGGTTTATAAGCCGCGCCATTTCCTGACCTCAGGCGGTCAGGGTACGATGGGCTATGGCCTGCCTGCTGCTCTCGGCGCCAAAGTCGGCTGCCCGGATTCCCCCGTCATCCTGTTCACGGGTGATGGCAGTATCATGATGAACTGTCAGGAATTTGCAACCATTGCAGACAACGATATTGATGTAAAAGTCGTAGTCATCCGCAATGAGATTCTCGGCATGGTCGGCCAGTGGCAGCGCTTGTTCTACAATCATCATTATTCGCAGTCCGAGCTCAAGGGCAAGACGGATCTTGTCAAACTGGCCGAGGCCATGGGCGTGAAAGGCTATCGCCTGACAAAGAAGGAGGAACTTGAGACAAAACTGCCGGCTATCATGGCGGAAAAAGGTGCAGCCCTCATCGATGTCGTCATTCCGGAAGAAGAGGATGTCCTGCCGATGGTTCCGGGCGGCAAACGCCTTGACCAGATGGTGCTGGGCAATCTTTGATAGAGGCATGAGGAGGAAAACGAGATGAAAAAATATCTGCTTGCTGTACTCGTGGATAATAAACCAGGCGTCCTGACGCACGTATCGGGTCTTATCAGCCGCCGTGCTTTTAATATTGAGAGTATTTCTGCCGGCTACACGGAAGAGCCGGACGTCACGCGCATCAATATTGTGGTTTCTGTTGAGTCGGAAGCTGAACTTGACCAGGTCATTCAGCAGCTCAACAAACTCATCGACGTCATCAAGATTGTCAATCTGACACAGGAAGATTCGATTGAGCGGGAACTCGTGCTCATCAAGGTAAAAGCTACCCGTGAAACGCGCAGCGATATCATCAATGTCGTCAATATCTTCCGCGCCAATATCGTTGATGTAAATCCGGAGGATGTCGTCATCGAACTGACGGGTTCGCAGAGCAAGATTGACGGTCTCTGTCAGATCCTTGCGGAGTACGGAATCATCGAGATCGCAAGGACGGGTGCCATTGCACTTTCCCGCGGCCCGGTGCCGGTCAAGAATATGTAAGACATGAAATGATATGTGCCTGTTTCCTTGTTTGTTTTTAGGAAACAGGCATTTTTATATTTTGACAATGATAACCATTAGTGATAGAATTTAAAGGAGTCAAGGGGATGGTCCCTTTGCTATTACGATGAGTCAGGAGTGAAGCTCCGCTTGTTTGAAATGAAGGAGGATGGATTAGGATGTTCCAGAAGACTGATTTTTGGATTGGCCTTGCAGTAGGTGCTGTTGCAGGCATCTTCGGCTACCGCTTCATGCAGGAGCGTGAGCAGCAGATGGCAGCTCTGCAGCCGGCTGCTCCGGCTGGTGAAATTCCTCTCGCTGAACTTCAGCGCCAGAAGGAAGAGCTCGAAGATCTCATTGCGGCTCAGGAAGCCAAGAAAAACTAATTTTCTTGCGAAAGGGGGAGACTGCCAGTTCGTTTGGCAGTCTCTTTCTGTAAGAGCAGTTTTGAGGGATAGGGATGGATTGCGCATTCATCGCGTGTAACTAGGAGGAAGTATTTTGAACCTTATGGGAAGTTTGCAGATCCCTACAAATAAATTGGACCTGTTCATCCGCTCCGTTGAGATTTCATCGTATTTACCAGGACGTATCCGCCTGCGCAGCAAAAAATTGCTTGGCAATCTGGAGCTGGAACGTCAGGTACAGCAGCAGCTCAATGCCTTTGCGGAGATTGAACGCGTGGAGACGAGTATCGTAACAGGGTCGATCCTGATTCATTATGAGCCGGAAAAACTCCGCAGAAATCACGATCTGCGCAAAGTAGAGGAATATATCATGACGCATGCAAGGAGGAAATAACCTATGTCATACGTATCGGGATTCATGATGGGCGCCGCAATCGGCAAGGGCATCCGCCAGTTCTTTAGCGGCAGTCCTGCACAAGGCCGGAATATGCAGGCAGCAAGGCGCACTGCAGGAAAAATGAACAGAGCAGTCAGCACGGCCAAAGGGCAGAAAACGCTGCCGACTTTTGCCCTGGTTTCTGCGCTGCCGGGACGCCGCCGTTACCGTGCCGGGAAAATAGCGCCGTCTATGGCAAAAATGCTGGAAGAGAGCCTTGCCCGCCTTGATTTTGTAGAAAGCATTGCGGTCAATGCTTTAAGCGGCAGCATCTTGATTACTTTTGCTGAGAAGGATGCAGTTCGTGTCGATGGCCTCGCTGCCTGGCTCGAAGAGCGTTTCTTCCGCATTCCGGCCGCCGAAGCCGCTGAAAAAGCAGAAGCCGCGGCCATCGATGAGTCGCATGCCGGCGGCATCACGCGCAGTGTGCGCAATTCGGGCCGTGCTTTTTCGGCCTGGATCAACCGCCATACCTGCGGTTGGTTTGATATGAGCTCACTCGCTTCGCTGCTTTTTGCCCTGCGCGGTCTGCGCAAGATGCTCATGACCTATAGTTCCCCATCGGGAGCACAGATGCTCTGGTGGGCGTTGTCTCTGATGAGAGGATGGCGTACAGTATGATGTACGGAAGTTGTTATTTGAATCTGCAGATGGCACTGCCGCGTGAAGAACGCGCGAAGCTTGCCGCTGCGATACGCCGCTACCGCATGGTCAAGGCCGTGGCAGTTATGGAAAAGAGAGTACAAATCTGGTACTGCGGGACTTTGCCGATTCGTGAAATCCAAAATTTGGCCATTGAAACTGTGACGCGGGCAAAGGAAGCTGCTGTTACGCCGTCTGAGCGCCTTGCCGAATATCGCCGTGATGCCCTGTTTTCGCTGGCAAGTTTTGCCGGCATGGAAGTCCTCAAGCGCACGTCGCCGCAGCTCTTCCTGAGCATGAAGGTGGTGCGCAGCCTGCTCGTTTTGGCCATTGCCCGCAAATTCATCCAAAACGGCGTGCAGGGAATGGTCAGGGACCATCGCCCAAATGCCGATACATTGACGGCCACGGCTGTCATTGCTTCGGTGCTGGCTGGCAAGCCGGAGTCGAGCCTGACACTTCTGGCCATCTCGAACGGTGCGGAGATGCTCACGAGCTATGCGGCAGAACGCGCGCGCAGTCACATCTCAGGCCTGCTGTCGATGGACCAGCGCTACGTATGGCTGGTTGACGGTGAGACGGAACGCAAAGTTCCCATTGAACAGGTCAAGGCCGGCGATGTTATCGCGGCGCATACCGGTGAGAAAATCGTCATCGATGGCCATGTGCTGCGCGGCGATGCTGCCATCAACCAGGCGTCCATCACAGGTGAATCGAACCCGGCTATGAAGCATAAGGGTTCGCCTGTTTATGCAGGCTCTGTTGTGGAAGCCGGCGAACTCGTCATTGCCGTTGAAAAAGTCGGCAAAGATACGAGCCTCGCGCATATTGTCCATCTCGTTGAAGAAGCACAGACACGCAAGGCACCGGTACAGAATTTTGCCGACCAGATGGCCAATTTTCTCGTGCCGATTTCCTTCCTCGGCGCAGCCATCGTTTACGGTGCAACGCGGGACTGGCAGCGCGTGCTCAACCTGCTCTTCATTGATTTCTCCTGCGGCCTGAAGCTTTCGACCGCTACGGCCATTTCCGCGGCTATCGGCGCAGCAGCAAAACGCGGCATTCTCGTCAAAGGTGGCAACTATATTGAAGCTTTGGCCGAGACCGATACGGTCGTGCTCGATAAGACGGGCACGCTGACCATTGGTGTACCGCAGATTTCCTTTGTCAAGACAGCACAGGGCGTTACGGAAAAAGAGGCCGTGCTGCTCGCTGCTTCGGCTGAGATGCATTCCGTGCATCCTCTGGCTGTGGCCATTCAGAAATACGTTAAGGAAAAGAAATGGGAAACGCCGCATCATAAGACGTCGCAGACCATTGTGGCCCGCGGCATGCAGGCAGAAGTCCCCGATTTTGAAGGCTTCAAGGGCGGCGTAGTCCGCGTCGGCAGCAGAAAATTCTTGGCCGAGAATGGCATCGTCGATGACGAAGCGCTTGATGCGGGCCTCACGAGCAAGAATCTTCTCTATGTCGCAAGAGACCAAAAGCTTATCGGTGTCATCGGCATTGAGGATCCGATTCGTCCAAAGATGAAGAAGACGCTCAATCAGATGCGCCGTTACGGCATCGATGAGATTGTCATGCTTACAGGCGACAGCAAGGCCGTGGCACAGGAAGTTGCCCGCAGCATGGATATCGATTCGTATCATGCGGAGATTTTGCCCGAGGATAAGTCGGACTATGTCAACAAGCTCAAACAGCGCGGCACGGTCATGATGGTCGGCGATGGCATCAACGATGCACCGGCTCTGGCTTTTGCCGATGTCGGTGTATCCCTCGGCGGCCGTCAGACCGATATTGCAGCAGAATCTTCGGCCGTGACGATCCATTCGGAAGATCCGTCACGCCTGATGGAAGCCCTGCAGCTGGGACGCCGCACGATGGATCTCGTGCAGCAGAACTTCATGGCCACGATTCTCGTCAACAGCGGCGCGATGCTTCTCGGCGCTCTTGGCAAGATCAACCCGCTTTGGGCCGCGGTCATTCACAATACGGCAACACTGGCTGTTGTCCTCAACAGCTGCCGCATCCTGAGACCGCAGAAAAAAGCCTTTATCAGCCGCCGCAGAAGAGCGTAAAAAAGAAAAATATTTCTTAAAATCTTTAGCCGGATTCGTTCGGCTAAAGATTTTTTGCTTAAATGCCTGAAAACTTTAGCAATAAAAAAATTACTTGCACTTTAACTCCTTTCCTTATATACTGTCTTATAGACGTTCTATTTTCTTCGCATATCTGCATTTAGAGAACGGACATCTACAGTGTTATTCTATTTTTCAGTAAGGGGATTATCTTATGGCTTTCCAGGACAAGACACTCACGTGCAAAGAATGCGGCAAAGAATTCATATTCACCGCTGGTGAACAGGAATTCTACGCAGAAAAGGGCTTTGAGAATGAGCCGGCCCGCTGCCGTGACTGCCGTGACAAGCGCCGCCGCAGCCGCGAGGGTGGCGAGCAGCGCCAGATGTACAAGGTTATCTGTGCAGATTGCGGTAAAGAAACGGAAGTTCCGTTTGAACCGAAAAACGACCGTCCGGTATACTGCCGTGACTGCTTCAACAAGAGAAAAGCACAGCATTGAGATCATGGTGAAAATGTTTGCATGAGACTAGCATAATTATACTAACTATGTTATAATAGGGCATGCAAGTGAGCAATGAGGCCCGGAGGAATATTCCGGGCCTCATTGTCTGAAAGAATCTATGAAAACCTATGAGAGAGAGGGATTTTGTATGAAACTCAAGAAATTACTGGTCCTCCTGGCAGCCTGCGTCTTTGCGACGCTGGCACTGGCTGGCTGCGGCGGCAGCAGCTCGTCCTCGTCGGGCAGCAGCTCGAGCGCGAAAGTGCTCAAGGTTGGTTCGTCCATCGACTTTGCGCCGTTCGAATTCCAGGATGAAGGACAGAAAGAATATCAGGGCTTTGATATGGACCTGATTCGTGCCATCGGCAAAGAGATGGGCTACGATGTCGAAATTCAGAACATCGGCTTTGATGGCCTGATTCCGGCTCTGCAGGCTAAGAACATCGATGTCATCATCTCGGGCATGACGATCAATGATGAGCGTAAAGAGAATGTCCTGTTCTCGGATCCGTATTATCAGTCCGGCCTGACGATGGTTGTCCGTGCAGACGAACAGGGCATCAAGACGTTCCAGGACCTCAAGGGCAAGAAAGTCGCGGTTCAGATCGGCACGACGAGTGCTGAGGCTGTCAAGAAGCTCGGCGGCGTTGAAGTCAAAGAGCTCAACACGCCGGCTGACTGCTTCATGGAACTCAAGGGTCACGGTGTAGATGCCGTTGTCAACGACCGTCCGGTCAACGACTATTACATCCAGAAGAGCGGCGAGACGGGTGTCAAAGCTCTTGACGAGAAGCTGACGGCTGAGGATTACGGTATCGCTATGGCTAAGGACAACACGGAGCTGCAGTCCAAGGTCAATGAAGCGCTGAAGAAACTCAAGGAAAATGGCGAATACGACAAGATTTTCCAGAAATGGTTCGGCAACAGCAGCAAATAATCGCGTAATCACGATTCCTGCATAAAAAAGCATCACGTCCCCGCGGCGTGATGCTTTTTTCTTTTTCCTCGTTGACAGGAGTCAAGGCAGGAAATATAATAAGAATCAGGTTTTTCTATGCAATGAATATTTATAAATCCGAATGGTAAGGTGAAAGCAAATGCATTTTAACTTCGATTTGGTTGTGAATTCCTTCCCGCTGCTCTTAGTCGGTGCAGGCGTCACAATCAAAATCACGGCCCTTTCTGTGGCACTCGGTGTTGTCATCGGTCTTTTTGTCGGCATTGCGCGCATTTCGAGCATCCGCATCCTGCGCATCTTCGCGGCAATTTACGTTGATTTCTTCCGCGGCACGCCGCTGCTCGTGCAGATCTTCCTCGTTTACTTTGCTCTGCCGGTCATTACGGGGCAGCGTGTTGACCCGTTTGTGGCTGCTATCGGCTCCTGCGGCATCAACTCCGGTGCTTATGTCGCTGAGATTTTCCGCGCAGGCATTCAGTCCATCGATAAGGGGCAGATGGAAGCCGGACGTTCTCTTGGCATGACCTGGGGACAGACGATGCGCTACATCATTGTGCCGCAGGCTTTTAAGCGCGTCATACCGCCACTCGGCAATGAGTTCATCGCTTTGCTGAAGGATTCTTCCCTTGTTTCCGTCATCGGTTTTGAAGAACTCACGCGCCGCGGCCAGCTGATCATTGCCAAGACGTATGGTTCTTTGGAAATCTGGCTCAGCGTTGCTGTCATTTACCTGGCCATGACCCTGACGATTTCGCAGTTTGTGGCCTATCTGGAGAGGAGGTACAAGACGGATGATCGACATTGAGAATCTTAAAAAATCGTTCGGCGACGTGGAGGTCCTCAAGGGAATCACGCTGACCATTAAGGAAAAAGAAGTCGTCGTCATCATCGGACCATCCGGTTCCGGCAAGAGTACGCTTTTGCGCTGCATGAATTATCTCGAGCAGCCGACTTCCGGCAAAGTCAGCGTCGATGGAATTGTACTCGACGGGGAAGCGAATATCAATAAGGTGCGCGAGGAAGTCGGCATGGTCTTCCAGCGCTTCAATCTGTTCCCGCATATGACCGTGCTGCAGAATATCATGCTGGCACCCATCAAGGTCCGCCATATATCGAAACAGGAAGCAGAAGATACGGCACGCAAACTTTTGGCACGTGTCGGCCTCGCCGACAAGGCCGAGTCTTATCCGAGTCAGCTCTCAGGCGGCCAGCAGCAGCGCGTGGCCATTGCCCGTGCACTGGCTATGAAGCCGAAAGTCATGCTCTTTGATGAGCCGACGTCGGCCCTCGACCCGGAAATGGTCGGCGAAGTCCTCGACGTCATGCGCAAACTTGCTGAAGAGGGCATGACGATGGTCATTGTCACGCATGAGATGGGCTTTGCCCGTGAAGTCGGCGACCGTTTGCTCTTTGTCGACGATGGCCGCATCATCGAGCAGGGTGACCCGAAGGAAGTTTTCGAGCATCCGCAGGAAGAACGCACGCGTCTGTTCCTGTCGAAAGTCCTCTGATAGGGAAAAGCCGGAGTTTTGTTCAATTGTATACATGACGCCTGTGTCAAGTATGTCATTGACAATGCAGGGCCTGCTCGGTATAATCAGATTTGAGTCGGGATGTGTCGATATCCTGACGGTTCGCTGTTTGGTTTAGGAGGAATCATTATGGTTGGCAAAGTAAAATGGTTCAGCCCTGAGAAAGGCTATGGCTTCATCGCACGCGAGGGTGGAGACGATGTTTTCGTTCACTTCTCCGCAATCCAGGATGAAGGTTTCAAGACGCTCAATGAAGGTCAGGACGTAGAGTTCGAGATTGTAGAAGGAGCGCGCGGCCCGCAGGCTGCCAACGTCATCAAGACGGCATAAAAGTCAATTGCGAAAGCCAGGTTCTGTAAAGGACCTGGCTTTTCTTGATGTTTGGGGAAATATGGCGCGCGGGCAAGTTTCTGATTTTTTATAAAATAATCGCATGATAAAGAAGGGATTCGCGCGGCTATGGCGAATACTACAAATATAAAACAGAAGCGGTCAGAATACAGTGCATCTGATGTCAAAGTGTAAAGTCTGACGTTCTGCTTTACTCGATAAATTGTGCCGTTCGTCGGCATAGAATAAGAAAGGGGATGTGTCTTATGGCAACATTCACTGTAAGAGGCAAGAATATCGAGATTACTCCGTCCCTGCGCGAATACGTAGAGAAACGCGTCGGCAAAGTCACGAAATACTTTGATACGGTAGGGGATATCAAGGTGCTGCTGACGGTATCGAAGGGACGCCACATCGTAGAGGTAACCGTACCAATCCCAGGCGGTATCCTGCTGCGCGGTGAAGAATCGACGATGGATATGTACACGTCCATTGACCTTGTCGTCGAGAAACTCGAGCGCCAGATTCACAAACAGAAGACGAAACTCGCCCGCCGTCTGCGTTCGGGTCAGTTCAAGACAGAGGAACTCAAAGCAAGTCCGATGCCGGATGCAAAAGATGAGAGCGATACGTATAAAGTCGTCAAGACGAAGAAATTCATCGTGAAACCGATGGATGTTCAGGAAGCCATCATGGAGATGAATCTTCTGAATCATAATTTCTTTGTATTCCGCGATGCCCAGACGGAAGATGTCAATGTCGTTTATCGCCGCAACGATGGCAACTATGGCCTCATTGAATCGGGCAATTGACAGGTGAATGAATAAGACACAAGGGAGCCTCCTGCAGGCTCCTTTTTTATGCGCAATTTGCGCTTTACATTTTCGCAAGGGCGCTCTTTGGCAGGGAGATTGTCATACGGCGGTTCCTGCGCTATAATGTGCGCTGTAGCTGTCATGACTTTCCTGCAGTAAAAACGAGGTGCGTAGTTTGAAATACATCATTATCAATGCTGATGATTTTGGCCGTCATGAAGACATCAACGCGGCCGTGGCAAAAGGTCTTGTGGAAGGATGCCTGCGTTCAGCGACCGTCATGCCGGGAGGCAGGGCTTTTGCAGGAGCCATAGAACTGGCGCGCCATCATAAAGAGCTTGGACTTGGGGTTCATTTTACGCTGGTGGACGGCCGGCCCATCCTGCCGCCCGCAGAGATTCCCTCTCTGGTGACGGAACACGGCCTCTTTTATCCGGACCATAATGCGTTTCTCAAACATTATCTGCAGGGAAAAGTCAATTTTGAGGAAGTTCGGCAGGAACTTGCCGCTCAACTCAGCAAGGTCGAAGGTACGGGGGTACCCATTTCGCATGTCGACAGCCACCAGCACATGCATACACTGCCGGGCATCATCGACATTGTTCTCGATTTGACGAAAGCAGCCGGCATTCGGGCGATGCGCACGCCCTGCACGCCTGTTTTTGCAGGCCATTTTGGCGGTCTTGGGCAGCTGGTCGGCCGGCTCGGACTCAGCACACTGGCACGTCTTTCGGCATATAAGGCAAAAAAGCGCGGCATCCTGACGCCCAATCATTTTGCCGGCATTGTCGCCGGAGAAGCCGTGAGCGAAAAAGAACTCCTGCAGGTGGTAGAACATCTGCAGCCTGGTACGACTGAGGTCATGATGCATCCGGGCATCCATAATGAAATTCTGCAGCAGGACAGCGGCTGGCAGCATGACTTTGAGGAAGAACTGCGCGCGATTACTTCAAAAGAGGTTCGTCAGGCCATGGAAAAGAGAAAAATCTGCCCCGTGAATTTCCGCCATCTCTACGGCGGTGTCTGAACGGTGCGGCATAATATAGAAGCAAAGAGAATTAAGGAAAGCATAACAAAGGGGAAATTGACTTATAAAGGTCAGTCTGATAATATTGTAAGGTAGGCTAACTATAGGGAACATGGCACGTGACTCGTTTTATCGGAAGCATGTTCCCGTCATAAGCATAGAAATAGAAGGAGTGATTTGGTTGCTGGGATTCATCAAGAGATTCTTAGGTGACAATAACGATAAAGAGATTGCCCGTTACCGCAAAGTGGTCGATAAGATCAATGCGCTCGAGCCGCAGATGCAGGCTCTTACGGACGACAAGCTGACGGGTTATACGAATAAATTCCGTGAGCGTCTCGCAAATGGGGAAACGCTTGAAGATATCCTGCCTGAGGCATTTGCTGTCGTGCGCGAAGGTTCGCGCCGCGTACTGGGCATGCGTCATTTTGATGTACAGCTCATCGGCGGCATGTGCCTGCATGAAGGCAAGATTGCCGAGATGCGTACCGGTGAAGGTAAAACCCTCGTGGCGACGCTGCCTGTGTACCTCAATGCGCTGACCGGCGAAGGCGTGCATATGGTCACGGTCAATGACTATCTGGCCAAGCGCGACAGCGAGGATATGGGACGTCTGTATCGCTTCCTCGGCCTGACTGTCGGCCTTGTCGTGCACGATATGGACTTCCCGGAACGAAAATTTGCATACAGCCGCGATGTCACGTTCGGTACGAATAACGAATTCGGTTTTGACTATCTGCGTGACAACATGGTTATCTATCCGGAGCAGATGGTCCAGCGCAAGCTCCACTATGCCATCGTCGATGAGGTGGACTCCATCCTCATCGATGAAGCGCGTACGCCGCTTATTATTTCGGGCCCGGGCTCCAAGTCGACGGATATGTACGCCGTCATGGCCAAGGCGGTTGCCGGACTTAAGGAAGGCGCTGACTATACGGTCGATGAGAAGCAGAAAACGGTAGCTCCTGCCGACAGCACGATTCCGAAGGTCGAAAAGATTCTCGGCATCAACAACCTTTATGCACCGGAAAATATCGAGCTTTCCCACTGCTTTACGGCTGCCCTGCGCGCCAAGGCCCTGATGAAACGCGACCGCGATTACGTCGTGCGCAACGGCGAAATCATCATCGTCGATGAGTTCACGGGCCGCCTGATGGAGGGACGCCGTTATTCGGACGGCCTGCATCAGGCTATCGAGGCCAAGGAGGGTGTCAAAATCCAGCGCGAGAGCCAGACGCTGGCCACCATCACGTTCCAGAATTATTTCCGCATGTACGATAAACTGGCCGGCATGACTGGTACGGCCAAGACGGAGGAGGACGAGTTCCTCAAGATTTACAATCTGCCGGTCATCGTCGTGCCGACGAATAAACCGGTCATCCGCAAGGATTATCCGGACCTCATCTTTAAGACGAAACGCGCGAAGTACAAAGCCGTTGGCAAGGCCGTTACAGAGCTTCACGCCAAGGGGCAGCCGGTGCTTATCGGTACGACCTCCATCACGCAGTCGGAAGAACTCAGTGCCATTCTGCGGAAACACGGCATTCCCCACAATGTGCTCAATGCGAAGTTCCATGAAAAAGAGGCTGAAATCATCGCCGGTGCCGGTCAGAAAGGCGCCGTGACAATTGCGACGAACATGGCCGGCCGCGGTACGGATATCAAGCTCGGCGAGGGTGTGCCGGAACTCGGCGGCCTCTTCATCATCGGTACGGAGCGTCACGAATCCCGCCGCATCGACAACCAGCTGCGCGGCCGTGCCGGCCGTCAGGGCGATCCGGGTGCTTCGCGCTTCTATCTGTCCCTCGAAGATGACCTGCTGCGCCTCTTTGCCTCGGACCGCATTTCGGGCATCATGGATAAGCTCGGCATGGAAGAGGATGAGCCGATTGAACACAAGCTCATCACGAACTCCATCGAGCATGCGCAGAAGAAAGTTGAAGCCCGCAACTTCGATATCCGCAAACACGTCCTCGAATACGATGACGTCATGAATCAGCAGCGTGAAGTCATGTACGGCGAACGCCGCAAGATTCTCTTTGGTGAGAACCTGCGCGAGAACATCATGGGCATGGTCAAGCACATCATCCGTGCGGAGATGGACCAGTACGCCAATGCTGACCTCTATCCTGAGGAATGGCAGCTCGACGGCCTCATTGAAGATGCTGAGAAGATTTATGCACCGCAGGGACGCCTTAAGAAGGAAGAGCTCGCTGCGATGAGCCGCGATGAACTGCAGGAAACGCTTGAAAAACTCGCGGAAGAGGGCTATCACAACCGTGAACTGCTCTTTGGCGAAGAGAATATGCGCGAACTCGAGAAAGTCGTCATGCTGCGTGTCGTCGACAAGAAGTGGATGGAACACCTCGACCATATGGATATGCTGCGCGACGGCATCAACCTGCGCGCCTATGGCCAGCGCAATCCGCTCGTCGAGTACAAGATTGAGGCTCTCGACATGTTCGAGGAGATGGAAGCAGCCATTCAGGACCAGATTGCTTCGCTCATGTATCATGTCAGCATCATTACGCCGGAGCAGCAGGCTGCACAGCAGGCTGCTGCCGCTCAGGCCAATGCAAATCAGCCTGCAGAGGCTTCGGCACAGGACAAGGCCAAGATGGAAGAGATCATCAAGAATCAGAAATCGCAGCTTGAAGATCACCTGCAGAATGCACAGGCATCGCATGGCGACGAGGTCAGTGCGGCTGAAGCCAAGAAGAAGCCTGTGACAAAGGACGGCAAAAAAATCGGCCGCAACGATCCCTGCCCATGCGGCAGTGGCAAAAAGTACAAGAATTGCTGCGGCAGGAATGAAGTCTGATCAAAGCGCCAAGGCGCCGACAGCAGTGAATCATACATCAGAACGATAAACGTAAGAACCATAGAAGATAGAAGGAAAGGGTAATATGCTCGAAGATATCAAACCCCAGCTTAGTGAACTCAAGACGAAGCTGGACCAGATGGGGGAATCTCTCGAGGTTCCGGCCAAGGAAGAGAAGATTGCCGAACTCGAATACAAGATGGGAGAGCCATCTTTCTGGGATGATGCAGAAAAAGCTCAGAAAATCAATCAGGAACTCAATGATGTCAAAATCAGTGTCGATAAATACAAGCATCTTGTCTCGAAATTCGAAGATGCCCAGACTCTTTGGGAGATGGGCATGGAAGAACAGGACGAGAGCATGGAAGAGGATGTAAAGACAGAACTGGCAGCTGTGTCCGAGGGACTCGAGAGCCTGCAGCTTGAGGTCCTGCTTTCCGGACCTTATGATGCCAACAATGCCATCCTGACGCTGCACGCCGGTGCGGGCGGAACGGAAGCGCAGGACTGGACGCAGATGCTCCTGCGCATGTACGGCCGCTGGGCAGAACGCCATGGCTTTACGGTGGAGACAGCAGATCTGCTGCCCGGTGATGAAGCCGGCGTCAAGAGCGCAACGCTCTTCATTAAAGGTCATAATGCCTACGGTTTTCTGCGTTCCGAGAAGGGCATTCACCGTCTCGTGCGCATTTCCCCGTTTGACGCACAGGCACGCCGCCATACGTCGTTTGCAGCCTGTGATATCATGCCGGAGATCGACGATAACGTCGAGGTCAACATCAATATGTCGGATGTCCGCGTCGATACGTACCGTGCATCTGGTGCCGGCGGTCAGCACATCAACAAGACGTCTTCGGCTGTGCGCATGACGCACATCCCGACGGGCATTGTCGTGCAGTGCCAGAATGAACGCTCCCAGCTGCAGAATCGTGAGCAGTGCCTCAAGATGCTGCGCGCAAAGCTCTTTGAACTCGAGATGGAGAAAAAAGAGGCCGAGCTTGCCAAGCTCGAGGGCGATCAGCAGAAAATCGAGTGGGGCAGCCAGATCCGTTCGTATGTCTTCCAGCCTTATACGATGGTTAAGGATCACCGTACCAATGTCGAAACGGGCAATGTGCAGGCTGTCATGGACGGCGATATCGACATGTTCATCCGTGCATTCCTCGCGGCGAAAGCAAATCATGAAATCTGAGTCGTGTTTTCAGAGGAGTCAGGAGCAGCGCTTCTGACTCCTTGTTCCGTTGGCAGGTGATGAAATTGCGAAAAACCTTGACTATTACGGGCTTGTTCTTCATAATATTAATCGTGCTTGGCGAGCTCTTGCTGCCGCCTGTTGTGGAAACAGCCCTCGAAGGGCGTCTGTCTCAGAAATTCTCGACGCCGGACGTCAGTGTGGAACTCACAGCTTCGCCGCGCCTCGCGCTGCTTTTTGGCCATACGGATACACTGGCCGTTACGGTGAAGGACGGACAGGTCGGGCAGCTGCGCGTAAGGGAAATGTCCCTGAATGGACGCAGGGCAGACCTTGACATGAGCTCATTTTTTAAGGGCAGGCTGGCTCTTGAAGATGCAGAAGCACTTTCTCTCACGGCCATGTTTGATGAAAATGGCCTGCGTGAAGCATTGGCCCGCAAAATAAGCAAGGCCGATAATGTCGAAGTGCATATCACCGATGAGAATGTACTGGTGACGGCAGATACCAATCTTCTGGGGCGCAGGGCGCAGGTCGCTCTGGTTGGCCATATTGTGGCGGATGATGGTACGCTCTATTTGGATACGGAGCAGTTTGACATCCAGAATTCGCCGTTTGGCACGGCGCGTCTTGGCGATACGCTGGGCCGCATTCCTCTGGTAAAACCGGAACAGCTTCCTCTTGCGATGCGCGTGATTTCGGTAACGCAGCAGGAAGGCAGTGTGCTGGTGCGTGCCGGCGAAGAATAAGGGATTTTTAGGATAAGGTGGATTAGATGAAAGGATTCAAGTATAACCGCTTTCTGGTGCTGGTTATTATCGTAGGCCTGCTGGCAGCAGTTGCCATCGGTTTTCAGCGCCACGCGGTAGAACGGGCCAACCGTCAGGTCGACCTTGCCATTGATTATGAGGGACTGCAGGAACTTGCTGAGCGCGAAGGCCTGCCGGAAAGCGTCGTGCTTGAGAAAGCCAAAGAGGCGGGAATTTCGTCACTGGCTGTCTATGAGACGACGTTCAAGAAACTCAATGACAACGGCAAGGCGACGGCTGTTGCAGGCAGTACGATTCTCGCACATTATCATGACGGCACGCTGAGTGACCCGCTTTGGCGGCAGCTCGTTGCTTCGGGCAAAATTGACGGCAGGGAAGTCTATGTTGTCGGCCACGATGCTCAGACGTACCGCGAAGTCAAGGAAGACCTCATTCGCCGCCTTGGCAGCGACCGTGTGACGGCCATGCAGGTGGGAAATGAGGAAGTGCTGGCGGTCAAGGCACATTACGAATCTTTCCTCAAGATGAATCTCGGCATGCCGACGGATGAGATGAAGGCTGTCAACGATGCCGGTTTCCATGTGCTCGCACGCCCGAGCAATTACGCGGACTGCACGCCTGATGATGTCAAGGCTGTCTTTGCGCGTCTCGATGGCTTTGATGTCTCAGAAATCGTCTTCTCGGGACAGCAGTCTCTTGGTGCGCCAAAGGCCCTGCAGACCACGATTGATGAGATGAAAGACCGTCATATCAACCTCGGTCTCATTGAAGCCGTCACGCAGCTGCAGTTCTATAAGCAGGATGGCATGCAGGAGATAGCCAAGGGGCTTGGCTACGACCATGTCGCACGTCTCTATTCCATCCCGAAGGACGAGCAGCCGAAACTCAAGATTGATACAGCAGTCGAGCGCTGGTCCAATACGGATGAAGAACGCAATATCCGCATTGACCTCCTGCGCATCTACGACAAGCCGTCGCCGAATATGAGTCTCATGGAGACAAATATGAATTATTTCAAGGCGACCCATGACAAACTCATCGCACATGGTTATACTATTGACAAGGCCGGTACATTTGAGCTCTACAATGCCTCAAAATATCTGCGCGCTCTTGTCATGCTCGGCGTAGCAGCGGCTGGTGTGCTCTACCTTTCACTGGTCATTCCGAAGCTCAATGCGCGTACGCGTTATCAGTACATCCTGTTTGTTGTTTGCGGACTCCTCGCGGCAGTGCCGGTGCTCATGGGCAATGGCTCCAAGATTCGCGTAGTGGCAGCTCTGGCAAGTGCGAATGTGTTTCCTGCCATCGCTGTCATCTTCCAGCTTGACCGCGTGCGTGCCTACAAGAACAAAGCGCGCATTGCCCTGCCGCGCCTGATTGTGACGGCAGCCATTGCGCTCTTTGTCACAGGTGCTCTTTCGTATATCGGTGCAGCGTATCTTTCGGCTTCGCTGGCCGATACGCAGTATTTCCTCGAGTTCAATATCTTCCGCGGTATTAAGCTGACCTTTGTCCTGCCGCTCGTGCTCGTCGGCATTGCCTTCCTGCAGCGCTTCGATATCTTCGATGGCCGCATGGACGATACGGAAGGCGTCAAGGAACAGCTCAAACGCATTCTCAACATGCCGGTCAAGATCAAGACGCTGCTTGTCCTGTTCGTCGTTTTAGCTGCCGGTATTGTCTTTGTCGCGCGCAGCGGCCATACCTCCGGCATGCCTGTCTCGCAGACGGAACTGCGCTTCCGTGCTTTCCTTGAACAGGCCTTCTATGCCCGTCCGCGCACGAAGGAACTTCTGATTGGCCATCCGGCCTTCATGCTCGCAGCTATGGCTGTCCTGCGCAAATGGCCGACGATGGTATTCTTTGCCCTGGTGCTCATCGCTACGATTGGTCAGGGGTCTATGGTTGAAACCTTTGCACATATGCGTACGCCAATCTATATGTCGTTCATGCGCGGCATTGGCGGTATTGTACTGGGCGCCGGCATCGGTGCGGTTGCAATGATTTTGGTAGAAATTTGGCAGGCTGTCATGGCCAGAGCCGGGAAAAAGGAGAGTAAAGCAGACTGATGGAGAGAAGGATTGTCGTATCGGGATACTACGGCTCCAAGAATGCTGGTGATGAAGCGATGCTGGCGGCGATGCTCGAAGTACTCGGTGATCTCGACCCAAAACTTCATATCACGGTAATCTCGGCAAGCCCTGCCGATACGAGTAAACGCCATGGCGTGGAATCCATCTCCTGGTTGGGATTTCCTTCCATTATAAAGGCCCTTTGGCATGCCGATCTGCTCATCAGCGGCGGCGGGAGTCTCCTGCAGAATGTCACAAGCCGGCGCAGCCTTTATTACTATCTGGCCATCATCTTTCTGGCTCTGGTCATGCGCAAGAAAGTCATGCTTTATGCACAGGGCATCGGCCCGATTATCGGCAGTGTCGCCGAGTTTGCGATGCGCGTGATTGGCAACCGCGTCAATCTGATCACGGTGCGGGATCAGGGTTCATTAACGGAGCTGGCGAGGCTGGGGATTACGAAGCCTCAGATTGAATGCACAGCAGATCCTGTGCTTGCGATTCATCCTGTTGATAAGGAAGCGGGCAGAGCGATTTTCCATGCTTATCATGCCGATGGCGCAGAACCTGTTGTAGGCATTTCCGTACGCGACTGGCAGCATGAAACGCATTTTAAGAAGGTCATGGCAGAGGTGTCGGACCGCATTGTACGGGAATTATCCGCGCGTGTCGTCTTTCTGCCGATGCAGTTCCCGGAAGATGTACGGGCGGCAGAATCCATTGCCGAACTGACGCATGAGCCGTGTACGGTTCTCAAGGACGAATACACAACGAGCGAATTCCTTTCCCTCGTCGGCAACATGGACCTCATGCTTGGCATCCGCCTGCATGCGCTGATTTTTGCGGGAGTCATGGGCGTGCCGATGATCGGCATTTCATATGACCCCAAGATTGACCGCTTCCTGTCTTCCATCGGAGAAAAGCCGGTTGGCAGTCTCGATGATGTCACGGCAGATGAGCTCATGGCGGAAATCCGCCGCAAGTGGAACGACAAGGCCGTCTTCCGCAAGCGCAATGCGGAACTCCTCGCGAAGCTGCGGAATCTTGCGGCACGCAATGCGGAGCTGGCGCTGCAGCTCATAGGAAAATAATAGAAGAGAGGACTCTTGGGGGTCCTCTTTTTTGAATAAGACTCTTTGGGCTGCGATAAATTTCAGGAAGAATATATCAGATACTGCATTTGGTATGTATATGTTCTGTATGTATAAAAGGAACGGGAGGCTTTCATGATCCGGATGCGCGATGTCTCCAAAATTTACGAGAATGGTGCCGTGGCTCTCGACCACGTGAACATCGATATCGAAGCAGGGGACTTTGTCTTTATCGTCGGGGCCAGCGGCGCTGGCAAATCTACATTCATCAAGATGCTGTTTCGCGAGGAACTGCCTTCAAGCGGCAGTCTCTTTGTCAATGGCCATGATGTCGTTCATATGAAACGCAGCGAGGTTCCGTACCTCAGGCGCGGACTCGGTGTTATTTTTCAGGATTACCGGCTGCTGCCGGACAAAACGGTCTTTGAAAATGTCGCGTTTGCGATGCAGGTCATCGAGGCACCGCGCCGGCTCATGCAGCGCAATGTCAACGCTGTGCTCGATGTCGTGGGCCTGCGCGATAAATACCGCTGCTTTCCTTCCCAGCTTTCAGGCGGTGAGCAGCAGCGCGTGGCTATTGCGAGGGCGATTGTCAATGACCCTGCCCTTGTCATTGCCGACGAGCCCACGGGCAATCTTGACCCTGAGACGAGCTGGGATATCATGGATATTTTCAATCGCATCAATCTGGCCGGCACGACCATCGTGATGGCCACGCATGACAAGACCATCGTCGATACGATGCAGCGCCGCGTCGTGGCCATCGAAAATGGTCATATTGTGCGTGATGTGGCGCGGGGAGGCTATGGCTATGAAGCTTAGGACAGGAGAGTATTTCATTCAGGAGGTATTCCATTCCCTGCGGCGCAATAATTGGATGACGTTTGCCTCCATCGGCACGGTGACGGTTTCGCTCTTTGTGCTCGGCGTCTTTTTGATTCTCGTGCTCAATATGAACCGCTTGGCCGGCATGCTTGAATCACAGGTGCAAATCAGCGTGTATCTTGAAGATCATCTGACGGACCGCGAAAAACGGCAGCTTGAGTATGACATTGAATCCCTGCAGGGCATTGACACCGTGACATACGTGGACCGTGAGGAAGCGAAAGAACGCCTGAAGGAACGATTAGGCGACCAGAAGTATCTGCTTGACGCCCTGTCTGAGGACAATCCGCTGCCCGACGCATTTGAAGTGACGGTTACAACACCTGCTGTAGTGGAATCCGCGGCCGGCGCGATTTCTTCCATGGCGGGTGTCGAAGAAGCGAAATATGGGCAGGATGTCATCGAACATCTCTTTGATATCACGAGGCTCATGCGCATTTTCGGCCTTGTGCTCATGGTTCTTTTGGGTGCGGCGACGCTGTTCATCATCTCGAATACGATTCGCCTGACGGTTTTTGCACGGCGCAGGGAAATTGCCATCATGAAATACGTCGGTGCGACGGACTGGTTTATCCGCTGGCCGTTCCTTCTGGAAGGAGTCGTGCTCGGCTGCATTGGCGGTATTATCGCCGCCGTGGCCCTGCGCAGCTTTTATGCAGCCATGGCAGCCAAGATTTACAGCACACTGGCCTTTTTTCCTTTGCTGCCGCAGTATCCGTTTATGAATTATATAACGCTGGCTATTGTGGGCTCGGGCATTTTCATTGGTGCCATCGGCTCCCTGATTTCGCTCAAGCGTTTCCTGAAGGTTTGAACAGGAGGCGGGATTGATGCGAGATTGGCAAAAAACGATGTCATGCCTGACGGCGGCAGTACTGCTTTTCCAGATGCCCTGTCTGGCTGCGGCTCTGTCGGATGACCGCGGTACTTCTGAAAGCTACGAGAGTCAGGCTGCGGCTAAACTCCAGCAGAGCAATGAACTGCAGACTAAGATTGACAATATATCGGAGGAAAAACGCACTTTAGATGAAGCTGCTGACGCGGCCATAGAAAAGCATAAAGAGCGCAGGGCAGAACTCGATGAAACGGAAGCACGCATCAAGGAAAATGAAACAGAGCTTGCTGCCCTGCAGAAGGATTATGAGGCAAAGCAGGCGCGCCTTGGCAGGCGTGTGCGCGATATTTACATCAACGGCCAGATTTCGTATCTCGATGTGCTGTTTGGGGCGAAAGATTTTCAGGATTTTTTGACGCGCATGGACCTTTTGAAACGCATCATCCGCGAGGATTATGAACTCGTGAAGGATGTGCAGGAAGTAAAAGACAGCATGGAACTTCGGCAGGCCGGCCTTGAGCAGGACCGTGCAACGCAGGCCGAGCAGGAGGAAGAAGCTCATCTGGCCCGCGCGGACATGGAAGAAAAAGTAAAGCGGCGCGAAGCCCTCATTGAGCGGCTCAAGACGGATAAAAATCTCATTGACCAGCAGTATGACGAGCTCATGCGCGCCTCGCGACAGATTGGTGAAATGCTGCGCGGCGATGGCATGGGAAATATGCCTGCCTTAGGCAGCGGCGCGATGATCTGGCCGATATCAGGTCCTGTCACCAGCGAATTTGGCTGGCGCGTCCATCCCATCACGGGGACGCGGAAGTTTCACAGCGGCATTGACATCGGCGGCGATTACGGCCTGCCGGTGCATGCCGCGCAGAGCGGTACGGTCGAATATGCCGGCTGGATTTCAGGCTACGGCAATACCGTCATCATCAACCACGGCGGCGGCATTACAAGCCTCTACGGCCACAATCAGTCGCTCTCGGTAAGTGCCGGGCAGCAGGTCAGTCAGGGTGAAGTCATCTCGTACTGCGGTTCGACGGGCAATTCCACGGGCCCGCACTGCCATTTTGAAGTGCGGCAAAACGGCGAACCCGTCAGCCCGTATTCCTATCTCTAAGAAGAGGATGTAAATTATGAGCAAGAAAAAAATTATTATCGGCGTCGTGGCAACAGCACTGATTTCATCGGGCCTGACGATTGCCGGCCTCTGCTTTGCCTTTGGCATTCATGCCAATGAAGTAGAGGATATTGTGCGCTTTCTCGGAGTCAAGCGCTTCATCGAAACGCGCTACGTGACGGATGTCGATGAGACAAAACTCATGGATGGCGCTATTTCGGGCATGGTGCAGTCCTTAGGGGACCCGCATTCCATTTATATGAATGCAGATATGTTCGAGCAGCTCAAGGAACACACCGAGGGTGAATTTGGCGGCATCGGCGTGACAATGGGCTTCAAAGATAATAAAGTCACCATTATTTCCGTGCTTGAAGATACGCCGGGCGAAAAGGCCGGCCTGCAGGCCGGTGATGAAATCACGGCTGTTGACGGCACGCCGGTTACGGAGATGCAGCCGGAGGAAGTGGCCATGCATATCCGCGGCGAGGTCGGTACAGAAGTCACACTTTCCATCAGCCGCAATGGTGAGGTACAGGATTACAAAATCACGCGCGCAACCATCAAGCTCGATACGGCCAAGGGCGTCATGCTCGGTGACGGCATGGGCTATATCCGCATTTCCTCGTTCTCGGAGAATACGGGCAAAGAGTTCAAATCTGCTTATGAATCGCTTGAGCAGCAGGGCATGAAAGGCCTCATCATCGATTTGCGTGAGAATCCGGGCGGCCTTGTCACGAGCTGTGTCGACATTGCGAACATGGTTGTGCCGAAGGGGCCGATTGTTTCGGTAGTCGAACGCGACGGCTCGAAAGAAGTTCATGAGTCGAAACTGGAGGAGAGCAAATACCCCATTGTCGTCCTGATTGACGGCAACAGCGCGAGTGCTTCCGAGATTCTCGCAGGTGCCCTGCAGGATACGGGCGCTGCCACACTCGTCGGCACGAAGTCGTATGGCAAAGGCTCCGTGCAGGTCGTTGTGCCGATGCTGCACAATGACGGTCTCAAGCTGACGATTGCCAAGTACTATACGCCAAATGGCCGCTGCATCGACGGCACGGGCATTGAACCGGATGTCGAAGTGCCGATGCCGGAAGATGCCACGACGGATGTACAGCTTGATAAAGCCAAAGAAGTGCTGCAGGAAAAACTGCAGCAGCAGTAAAACCTGACAAAGCATAGAAAAACGGGGCGTTCCATGATATGAGCTATGATATCGTGGAACGTCCCGTTTTTGGCTGGAATTAAGCGTGTTTCTGGATGCATTCGAGGAAGGCCGTGCCGTATTTTTTCAGCTTGTGTTCGCCGACACCTTTGACGAGCAGCATTTCGTCACGCGTATGCGGTTTTACGGCGCACATATCCTTGAGCGTGGCATCGGAAAAGACGACATAAGGCGGGATATGGTCGCGCAGGGCAATTTCCCTGCGCAGGGCACGCAGGTATTCAAAGAGCTCCGGTGCTGCTTCTTTGCGGGTGATTTCTTTTGGCACAGCCTGAAAGACTTTTTTTTGGCCGCGCAGCACGGGGTAAGCAGTTTTCTGCAGGGTCAGCACGGGATATTTGCTCTCGGTCAGCGCGAGGTAGTCCGTGGCGACAAAGCGCTGGATGAGGAGCTTGATGTCAGCGAGACTGCGTTCTTTCATGAGGCCGTAAGTGGAAAGCTGGTCAAAATGAAGCTCCTTGACGCGTTTATCCGAGGAGCCCTTGAGCACCTGTGCGACGAGATTCAGGCCGAAGCGTTCGTGCATGCGGTAGACGCAGGAAAAGACTTTTTGTGCATCAATCGTCACGTCCTGCTCTTCAAGGCCCGCCCTGCAGTTGCCGCAGTTATCACAGGTCAGCGGCACATTTTCTTCGCCAAAGTAATGAATGATGAAATGGCGCAGGCATTCGGGCGTGTGGCAGTAGTCGACCATCTTCTGCAGGCGTCCGAGATTATGGCGCTTGCGCTCTTCATCTTCGGTCGAGATATCGATGAGGTATTTCTGCGTCATCGTGTCCTGCGGCGAAAAGAGCAGAATGCATTCGCCGGGCTCACCGTCGCGCCCGGCGCGGCCGGCTTCCTGATAATAGGCTTCGATATTTTTGGGCATATTATAGTGGATGACAAAACGCACATTGCTCTTGTCGATGCCCATGCCAAAGGCGTTGGTCGCGACAATGACCTGCAGATTATCGTAGAGAAAATCATCCTGCGCGGCGGCGCGTTCTTCGTCACTTAATCCTGCATGGTAGCGTCCGACGGCAAAATGCTTTTTCTGCAGCAGATGATAGAGGGCATCGACTTCTTTGCGTGTGGAGGCATAGATGATGCCGGCTTCATCTTCGTGACTTTTGAGATAGCGTTCGATGAATTTCTTTTTATCCTCGCCGCGACGCACTTCAAAATAGAGATTCGGGCGGTCAAAGCCTGTGACGTGCACAGCGGGACTATTCAGGCCAAGCAGGCGTACGATATCCTCGCGGACTTCAGGCGTGGCCGTGGCGGTAAAGGCCGAGACGAGTGGACGGCGCGGCAGGGCCTGCAGGAAGGGGGCAATCTGCCGGTAGCTTGGCCTAAAATCGTGACCCCATTGGGAGAGGCAGTGGGCCTCGTCTACAGCGACCATGGAGATGGGCTGTTTTTCGAGAACATATTGGAAGTAATTTGTGTCAAGGCGCTCCGGAGCGATGTAAATGAGCTTGAACTGCCCGCTGGCAGTGGCCCGCAGGCGTGCATCGGCCTCATCGAAGGAGAGCGAGCTGTTGATATAGGTGGCAGGCACGCCCTGCTCGGCGAGGGCATCGACCTGATCTTTCATCAGGGAAATCAATGGCGAAATCACGAGGGTGAGGCCGGGGAAAATCAATGCCGGAATCTGGAAGCAGATGGACTTACCGGCACCCGTCGGCATGATGGCGACCGTGTCGCGGCCCGTGAGCAGGCTCTCGATGACGGGTTTCTGAGCAGGCCGGAAATCATCGTAGCCGTAATACTGCTTGAGCAGGAGACGTGCCTGCTCAAAATAAGGACTGTGCATAATCTTCTCCTTTCTTTAATATATATTTAATTGTCCTGTAAATCGATAGCAACATCCTTATTCTATCATATAATAGTTGCAAAAAATATGATAAGATAATAACCATGGACTGAGAACAGAATAGAATCACTTGTCGATTGATCGGGAGGATAATACATGAAGAAAAGACGTCACGGGAAGGAGACCGTCATGCTTTTAGGAGCGATGCTCCTTGGCATGCCGGCTGCATCCTGCGCGGACCTTTCCCTGCAGGATGCCATTGATATGGCGCTGGAGCAAAACACAGCCCTGCGCATCACGCAGAAGAACGAGGATACGGCTCAGGCCGAACTTGACCAGACAAAAATCGAAAATGGCCTGCAGATCAAGGGTTCAGAATCCCTGAGTGCAGAGACGCACAGTTCTTCTGAGACAGATACAAGCAAGAGTTCTCTTGGGGTGACAGCATCGTATCCCGTTTATACGAGCGGCAAGGCAGAAGCGAATATCGACAGCAGTAAGCTGGGTCTTGAGGCAGCGAAGCTTTCGACCGAACGCAGCCGCGAAGACCTTAAACTCAGTGTCATCAAGGCCTATTATGATGCGCTGGAAGCGCGCCGCACGGTCGATGTACGTCAGGAAACGGTTGATAAATATCAGGACCATTATACGAATGTCCAGCAGCTCTATGCTGCCGGTTCCAAGGCCCGCATCGATGTCATCCGCTCTTCGGTCGAGCTCAGCAACGCCGCGCAGAACCTCATCAAAGCGCAGAACAGCTACGAGGTGGATTTGGCAGCTTTGCGCAATTATATCAATATGGACCGCAGTGAGCCCTTGAACCTGACATCTGATTTTTCGTATGATCATTTTGATATCGATATGAATGACTGTATCGATTATGCTTACCGCAATCGCAAGGACCTGCTGGTCGATACGTATAAATATCAGCAGCAGGAGGATGCCCTGAAAGCGGCCAAAGCCGAATTCGGCCCGAGTGTTACCGTCAGTGCAGGGCCGGATTGGGCGCACACGTTCAAGCCTTCCCGTAATTCAGGGACGGATTACGATTTTTCAGCAGGGGCAACCCTCTCCTGGGATTTTTGGGATAACGGTCTGACACGTGCCAAGGTCCGCAAGGCGGAAGTCAGCCGTGATATCGCGAAGCTCAATCTGACGAAAGACAAAGAGGATATCGACCTTTCGGTGCGTCAGGCCTATTATAACATGCGCGAGGCTGAGAAGCGCCTGAATTCGACCGGCGATGCCGTGCGTCAGGCAGAGGAAGATTATTTCATCGCCAAGGAGAAATACCGTGCCGGCGAAGGCTTGATGCTCGATATCATTGATGCGCAGGAAGCTCTGTCAACGGCCCGCCTCAACTACATCAGCGCCGAATACGATTATGCGCGCTATAAGGCAACGGTCGAGAATGCCATGGGCATTGAACTCACGGACCATGAAAAGGAAGCTGCGGCCAAAATGCTCTTAACGCCTGCCGATACGGCGCAGGCTGCTGTGGCGGCGGAGTCTGAAGCGGTACTGCAGAAACCGGTTGCACCGGCGAATGCAAAACCTGACAAAGATACCAAGAATCTGGCTTCGGCCGTGCAGAAAGCGAAGGAAGCCAAGGCGAACAAGCCAGCATCCGGCGATGTGTCATCCGATCAGGTCGCAAATGATTTAGCCGAAGGGGAGGCAGCTCAGTGAACATACCGAAATTACCGAAAATACCGGGGAAAGTCAAAGCCGTCATTGCTGTCCTGATTATTGCGGGCGGTGCTTTTTATGGCTATAAGTATTATGAAGGGCAGCAGGCCGCAAAACAGACTGCTGCTGTCGAGACAACTAAGGTTGTCCGCATGGATATGAAATCGACGGTTTCGGCCACGGGCACAATCCAGCCAGTCGATTCGGTCGAGGTCAGCTCTAAAATCACGGCCAGACTCAAGAGCGTGCTCGTCAAGGAAAATGATCAGGTCAAGGCAGGGCAGACCGTGGCAACGCTCGACGCCAAGGATTATGAAGCCAAAAGGGATCAGGCGCAGTACAAAGTCACGAATACAAAGGCCGAATACGACCGCATCAGTTATCTTTACAGCATCGGCGCCGATACGCAGAAACAGCTTGAGGATGCCCAGATGAATTACGATACGGCTGTGTCGGCTCTCGCACAGGCCGAGTCGGACGCAGCGGAGACGAGCATCACGGCCCCAATTGACGGCACGGTTGTCGGAGAACCGAAGACAGTTGGTACGATGGCCGTATCGACGTCGGACAATCCGACTGTCATCATGCGCATTGCGGATCTTTCAAGCAAACAGATCAAGGCCAAGGTCGATGAGACGGATATCGGCAATGTCAAAGTTGGACAGGAAGCGACGTTTACGGTTGATACGTATACGGATAAGACCTTTACGGCCCGCGTCTCGAAAATTTCGCAGACCGATACGAGCAACAGCTGGGATACGAGCTCCAGCTCGTCTTCAGGCTCTTCGGCTTCTTCTTCAGCCAGTGTCATTTACTATTATGTCACGCTCGATGTCGATGACCCCGACGGTCTGCTGCTGCCGGCCATGACGGCCCGCGTCGAGATCAATACGGCCGATAAAGCAAATGTACTCGCCGTGCCGATTTCCGTTCTGAAGACGGATTCGAATGGCTCCTACGTCATCGTGCGCAATGATGATGGTTCGCAGGAAAACCGCTATGTGACGACGGGCATTTACAGCGACGAATACGTTGAGATCCTGTCGGGCCTTGAGGAAGGCGAAGATGTCGTCTCGACGTATACCGCGAAGAAGACGAGCTCCAGCTCTTCGAAGAGGGGCGGCGGCATGGGCGGTCCGCCGATGTAAGCGCAGAGAGGAAAACATCATGGCGGAAACAGAAAAAAAAGTCAATACAATCGAGCTGCGCGGCATCAAGAAAATCTATAAGATTGGCGGCGAGGAGCTCGCGGCTCTCGCCGGCATCGACCTCGACATCCATAAGGGCGAATTTGCCGCCCTCATGGGGCCTTCGGGGTCGGGCAAGTCAACGCTCATGAATATCTTAGGCTGCCTCGACCGTCCGACCTGCGGCTCGTATAAGCTCGACGGCGAGGAAGTCGCGGGTCTCAGCGACGACCAATTGGCTGTTACGCGCAACCGCAAAATAGGCTTCGTCTTTCAGAATTTCAATCTGCTCTCGCGCATCTCGGCACTCGAGAATGTGGCCCTGCCGCTTGTCTATGCCGGCGTTGGCCGTCACGAGCGCATGAAGCGCGCACAGCATTTTTTAGAGGCTGTGGGTCTTGGCGACCGCGGCGACCATCAGCCCAATGAGCTTTCGGGCGGCCAGCGCCAGCGCGTGGCCATTGCAAGGGCTCTCGTCAATGACCCGCACATCATCATGGCCGATGAGCCCACGGGCAACCTCGATACGAAGTCGACGAAAGAAATCATGGAAATCTTCGAGAATATGCACGAAATGGGCAGGACCATCATCCTCGTCACACATGAGCCGGAGATTGCGGCCTGTGCCAGCCGTCAGCTGCTCGTGCGCGATGGCCGCATCACGCGCGACGAAGGGAAGGGAGTGGTTATGGATGTTGTTTAGTGAGAGCTTCATCATGGCCCTTA
The DNA here is from genome assembly GCF_047974105.1 of Mitsuokella apri. Lineage (NCBI taxonomy): Bacteria > Bacillati > Bacillota > Negativicutes > Selenomonadales > Selenomonadaceae > Mitsuokella > Mitsuokella apri. The sequence continues at coordinate 512,384 of NZ_JBHYRS010000001.1, read as the reverse complement.
CTTCGCTGTATGCCAATAAGATGCGCAGTCTCCTGACGATGCTCGGCATTATCATCGGTGTCGGCGCCGTTATCGCGCTCGTATCCGTCGGCATGGGCGTGCGCTCAAATGTCACGAACTCCATTGCGAGTCTTGGCTCGAATATGCTGATCATCTCGCCGGGCGCCTCGAATAAAGGCGGCGTGCGCGGTGCGGCAGGTTCGCGTCAGACGCTCAAATACGACGATGCGACGGCCATCAAAAGCAAAATCAAGGATATCGATTACGTTTCGCCGACTGTCCAGTCCTCGTATCAGATTGTCTACGGCAATCAGAACTGGAATACAACCGTGCAGGGCGTGACGCCGGAATTCATGTCCATTCGTTCGCTCTCTGTTTCGAATGGTTCGTTTATTTCTACGAATGATATGGATAAACGCAGCCGTGTGGCCGTCATCGGTACGACCGTAGCAGCAAATCTTTTTGAAGAGAAGAATCCGGTCGGCCAGAACATCCGCATCAACAATCAGCCGTATAAAGTCATCGGACTTCTTGCGAGCAAAGGCCAGTCCTCGATGGGGCAGGATCAGGATGATATGATTTACGTGCCCATCACGACGGCGATGGAGCGCATGCTCGGCATTACGTATGTGCAGTCCATCAATGTACAGGTATCGGATGCGACGAAAATGGACCAGGTGCAGGAAAATATCGAGACGCTTTTGCGCCAGCGCCACCATCTGACCGCCGGCAATAAGGAAGATGATTTTACCGTACGCAATCTGACGAGCCTGATGGAAACGGTCAGTCAGTCGACTTCGATGCTGACACTGCTCTTAGGTGCGATTGCCGGCATTTCACTGCTTGTCGGAGGCATCGGCATCATGAATATCATGATGGTATCCGTCACGGAACGAACGCGTGAAATCGGCATAAGGAAGGCGTTGGGGGCGACGTTCATGAACATCATGACGCAGTTTCTCATCGAATCCATGGTCATCGGCGTCATCGGCGGTCTCATTGGCATCCTCGTTGGCATCGGTGCCTCGCAGCTCATCTCGAAACTCGGCAATTTTACGACGGTCATCACAGCGACGCCAATCATCGTTTCGTTTGTGTTCTCCGTCGGCATTGGCCTGTTTTTCGGCATTTATCCGGCGCGCAAAGCCGCGAAGCTCGACCCGATTGAAGCCCTGCGCTACGAATAAACTGCAGTTTTATAGAATAAGGCAATAAAAAAGGACTCGCAGGAGTCCTTTTTTATTGCCTTTGTGTGCTGCAGGGGATTTACTGAATCGTAGCAAGCAGGTCGCCGGAGCTGATGCGGCTGCCGGCCTTGACGTAGATTTCTTCGACCACGCCATCGATTGGCGCCGTGATCGTCGTTTCCATCTTCATGGCTTCCGTGACCATCAGAGGATCGCCCTTCTTGACGACATCGCCTTTGGCAGCGATGAGGCGCAGGACAGAGCCCGAAAGCGTTGCACCGACTTCGCCCGGTACAGTCGGGTCTGCCTGACGGATCACTGTTGTCTCCTCCGAAGCAGCCTTATCGCGGACGCGGATTTCACGCGGCATGCCGTTGACCTCGAACTGGATTTCGCGGAACCCGTCGTCGGACGGCGAAGTGATGTAGTTCATGCGAATGAGGACCATCTTGCCATTGAGGCGGACCCAGATTTCTTCGCCCGGCTTCATGCCGAAGAAGTAAGTCGGCGTATCGAGGATGGAGAGGTCGCCGTATTTATGGAAGCGCTGGATATAATCCTTGTAAACTTTTGGATAGATGCAGTAGCTTGAAACGGATTCCTCGCTGTCCGGCATGCGCAGGGCCAGCATATCCGCGCCAATCTTGACTTCGTCGATTGGCTCTGGCGGCGTTTCGAGATGAGGCTGTGCACCTCTCAGAATGATTTTCTGCAGTTTTTCCGGGAAACCGCCGTACGGGATGCCGAGTTTGCCATCGAAGAAGTCGACTACGGATTTCGGGAAGTCGAGTGTCTCACCGTGTTCAAAGATATCCTTCTCGGTCAGGTTGTTCTGAACCATGAAGAGCGTCATATCGCCGACGACCTTCGAGGACGGCGTGACCTTGATGACATCGCCAAACATCTGGTTGACCTTAGCATACATGCGGCAGACTTCAGGCCATCTGTCACCGAGGCCGACGCCTTTTGCCTGCTGGCGCAGGTTCGTGTACTGGCCGCCCGGCATTTCATGCTGGAAGACCGTGGTGTTCGGGCTCGTCATCTTGCCGTCGACACCAGCGTAGTAGCTGCGGACGACCTGCCAGTAGCGGTCAATTTTCTCGAGTTCTTCGATATTCATCTGCGGCTGGCGCGGATTGTTCGAAAGAGCCTGAATGAGGGCCGTCATAGAAGGCTGGCTCGTGCCGCCTGAGAGTGCACTCGTCGCGACATCGACGATATCGACTCCGGCTTCGATGGCTTTTGCGTAGCTGTAAAGCGTGCAGCCGCCGCCTTCGTGGCTGTGCAGGTGAATCGGCAGGTCTACGGCATCCTTGAGGGCCGAAACAAGAGCGTAAGCCGCTTCCGGCTTCAAAAGGCCTGCCATATCCTTGATGGCGATGATGTTTGCGCCGGCATTGGCCATTTCCTTCGCGAGATTCGTGTAATACTGCAGGGAGTATTTCTGGCGGCTGCCGTCGAGAATATCACCCGTATAGCAGATGGCCGTTTCGGCAAGTTTGCCCTGCTTGCGGACTTCATCAATCGACAAGGTCATATGGTCGAGCTGGTTGAGGCAGTCGAAAATGCGGAACACATCGACGCCGTTCTCGGCTGCAAGGCGCAGGAACTGGCGGATGACTTCAGGCGGATAGTTCGTGTAGCCGACTACGTTGGCACCGCGCGTCAGCATCTGGAACAGGATGTTTGGCGCAGCCGCGCGCATCTTGCGCAGGCGCTCCCACGGGTCTTCATCGAGGAAGCGGTAAGCGACATCGAAAGTAGCGCCGCCCCAGTCTTCGAAGGCATAAATCTGCGGAACCTTGCAGGCCGTGTAATGGATGGCATTCATGATATCCTTGGTGCGGATACGCGTGGCGAGCAGGGACTGATGGGCATCGCGGTAGGTCGTATCCATTAAGAGGACCTGTTTCTGTTCCTGAATCCACTTGGAGAATTTCTCTGGTCCGAGCTTCTGCAGGAGCTGACGCGTGCCGGCTGGGCATTCTTCATTGCTGGCATCGAGTTTTTCCGGCGTAGCAAATCTAGGCTTCGGGTTCGCGCCGTTGCCGTGGAAGCCATTGACCGTGACATCGCCGATGTAAGACAGGAGGCTCGTGCCCGGTTCATCGACGACATGGGGATCCAGGAGGAGCTCCGGATTGTGGTCAATGTAATTGACGTTGCAGGTGCCTGCCTGGAAATGCTTGTCCATGAGCATATTCTTAAGGAAGTAAATATTCGTCTTAACGCCGCCAATGCGGAATTCATCAAGGCAGCGCAGCATGCGCTGGATGGTCTCAATGGCCGTGCTCGCATGGGCCGTGACTTTTACGAGCAGTGAGTCGTAATACGGCGTGATGACGGCACCGGTATAAGCCGTGCCGGCATCGAGGCGGATGCCGGGGCCGCCGCCGCTGCGGTAGTCGTTGATCTTGCCCGTATCCGGCATGAAATTGTTCTGTGGATCTTCGGTCGTGATGCGGCACTGGATGGCCACGCCGTTGCAGGGGACATCTTCCTGACTCTTGATGCCGATTTCCGGATCCGAGAGGGCATAGCCTTCTGCCACGCGAATCTGCGTTTTGACGATATCGATATCCGTGATGGCCTCGGTGACCGTATGCTCGACCTGGACACGCGGATTGACTTCAATAAAATAGAAGTGTTCTTCATCCTGGTCGGCGAGGAATTCGACCGTGCCGGCATTGACATAATGAACATTTCTCATAATTTTCAAGGCTGCATCGCAGATTTTCTTGCGGAATGCCTTTGGCAGGGACCAGGCCGGCGCCATCTCAATGACTTTTTGATGACGGCGCTGGATGGAGCAGTCGCGTTCATTGAGGTGGATGACATTGCCGTGGGTATCGCCCATGATCTGAACTTCGATGTGTTTCGGGTTCAGAATGCATTTTTCGACGTAAACATCCTCATCGCCAAAGGCGCGTTTTGCCTCGGAGCGGGCTTCGTTGAAGGCTTCTTCGAGGTCTTCCATGCGGTCAACACGGCGCATGCCGCGGCCGCCGCCGCCATTGATGGCCTTGATCATGACCGGCAGTCCGACTTTCTCGGCAAAGGCCTTGACTTCGGCGAAGTCCTTGACGGCGCCGTTCGTGCCCGGAATCATTGGAATCTGAGCTTTTTCAGCCTGAATTCTCGCATTGACTTTATCGCCGAACATCTGCAGATGTTCGACTTTCGGGCCGATGAAGGTAATGCCCTCTTCTTCGCAGCGTTTGGCGAGCTGGGCGTTCTCGGAGAGAAAGCCATAGCCCGGATGGATGGCATCGACATCGTGTGCCTTGCAGATGCGGATAATGTCTTCGATATCAAGGTAAGCGTCGACCGGTTTTTTGCCTTTGCCTACCAGATATGCTTCATCGGCGCGGCTGCGGTGCAGGGACAGGACATCTTCCTTGGAATAGACAGCAACGGTGCGGATGCCCAGCTCATGGCAGGCACGGAAAATACGGATGGCGATCTCTCCGCGGTTTGGTACCAATATCTTATGAATTGGCTTCATAGAACTCTCCTCCTCAGCGAATAAAGTTAATAATTTCACATACGTGATTGAAATAAAACCGCAGCTGTGTTACTGCTTGTACTCAGCATTGAGCTGCGGTTATTTCTTTGTTCAGCCCCTATCATAAGGCAAGTGCAGAATTTAGTCAATAGATAAAATTGATTTTGTAATAAAAATAAAGTATTGTGTATACAATTTGACGCAAATTGCAAATTCAGATACAAATGACCATGGGAAACGGATAAACGGGAAAAATTATAACGATTCTTTGACATTGACTTGACATCGCTGTAGAGATTCCGTATAATAACATCATGTTAATCCTTTAATTGAGTAAAGAAATAAATAGGGAGAGGTTACTATGAAGTGGAAGAAGATTCTCGCACTGGGGCTCGCTGCCGTTATGACGGCTGCTTTTGTCACGGGCTGCGGCGGCCAGAAAGCTGCCAATAATGGTTCTGGCTCAGGTGATAAGGGCAAAATCATTGTCGGTCTTGACGATAATTTCCCGCCGATGGGCTTTAAGGATGAAAACAATGAGATCACGGGCTTCGATGTTGACCTCGCCAAAGAGGCTTCGAAACGCCTTGGCCGTGAAGTAGAATTCAAGGCTATTGACTGGTCGAGTAAAGAAGCGGAACTCAAGAGCGGCCGCGTCAATGTTCTCTGGAACGGTCTCGATATCACGGAGAAACGCAAGCAGAACATGCTCTTCTCCGACCCTTACATGGATAACCGCCAGATTATCTTTGTCAAGAAGGGCCGTACGGATATCACGGACGAAAAGAGCCTTGCCGGCAAGTCGGTCGGCACGCAGAGTGCTTCGACGGCCGAGGAATACATGGATAAGACGGATTTCTTCAAGAAGGATGTCAAGGAAGTCAAGAAGTACTCTGACTTTGTCACGGCTTTTATGGACCTCGAGAACGGCCGTATCGATGCGGTTGTCGGTGATGAAATCGTTGGACGCTATTACATGAGCAAGCATCCGGATACCATCGATGCTGTCGATGTCGCTGTCGGTCCTGTCAGTCAGTTCGGCATTGCCTTTGCCAAGGACAACACGGCCCTGCGCGATGATGTCCAGAAAGTCCTCAACGAGATGAAGGCCGATGGCACGATGGCCAAGATTTCCGAGAAATGGTTCGGCAAGGACATCACGAAGTAAGGAAGACATTCTACATTATATAGGATATGATGTAGTGATTTATAAGAAAAGGCTTGATTCATCAAGCCTTTTTTTGTACAATGGATGTTATGTTAATACTTTGCTAGACTAAAGGAATCCGCAGAGGAGAAGAAAAAACGATGGATAATCTGCTTGATACGATATTACAGATGCTGGAAGGTTCCGAGATTACGCTCGAAATCTTTTTCATCACTTTGATTATCGCGCTGCCTCTAGGCATGCTCGCAGCGCTGGGCCGTCTGTCAAAGTGGCGTCCGCTCAGTGCTTTCATGGAATTTTACATCTGGCTCATGCGCGGCACGCCGCTGATGCTGCAGCTGCTGTTTGTCTACTTTGCCTTGCCGATGGTCGGTGTCATGCTGCCGGACATCGCTGCAGCGCTGCTGGCCTTCACGCTCAACTATGCGGCGTATTTTGCGGAGATTTTCCGTGCCGGCATTCAGTCGGTGCCGAAGGGACAGTATGAAGCTGCTAAGACGCTGGGGCTGAGCTATCCGCAGACGATGCGCCGCATCATCCTGCCGCAGGTCATCCGCATCGTGCTGCCGCCGGTTTCGAACGAGACCATCAACCTCGTCAAGGATACGTCTCTTATCTATATCCTCGCGATGAACGACCTGCTGCGCGTTGCACGCACGATTGTCCAGCGTGAGTTCGATATGACGCCGTTCCTGATTGCCGGCATCTTCTATCTAGCCATGACATTCGTCCTGACCTGGATGTTCAAGAAACTGGAGGCCCATTATGGCAAATACGACAAATAATAATGCAGAAGTCATGCTGCGCATGCATGATATCCATAAATCGTTCGGCGACCTTTCCGTGCTCAAGGGCATCGATATCGAAGTCAAGCGCGGTGAAGTGCTCGCCATCATCGGTCCGTCCGGTTCGGGCAAGAGCACGCTTCTGCGCTGCATCAATAAGCTTGAGACGATTGACTCAGGCTCGATTGAGATTGAAGGCGAATTCCTCGCCGATACGGATGAACACGGCGTGGCCGAATATGCCGATGCGAAGAAGAGCCGCGAAATTCTCTCGCACACGGGCATGGTGTTCCAGCAGTTCAATCTGTTCCCACATATGACGGTTATGGAGAATCTCATTGAGGCACCGATGCTGGTCAAGGGCATGAAGAAGGCGGAAATCCTGCCGTATGCCAAAGAACTTTTGGAAAAAGTCGGCCTTGCTGACCGCGCGGAGTATTATCCGTCGCAGCTGTCAGGCGGCCAGCAGCAGCGTGTGGCCATTGCCCGCGCGCTCTGCATGAAGCCGGACATCATGCTGTTCGATGAGCCGACGTCTGCACTTGACCCGGAACTCACGGGCGAAGTACTCAAGACCATGCGCGAACTGGCGGAAGAGCGCATGACGATGGTCGTCGTCACGCACGAAATGACGTTTGCACGTGAGGTCGCGAGCCATGTCATCTTCATGGCCGACGGCACGATTGTTGAACAGGGAGAACCAGAGCCGTTCTTCAGCAATCCGCAGGAAGATCGCACAAAGGCATTTCTGCAGAACATGCTTTGATTTTGTGATGAAAGGGAGCGAGCGATCGCTCTTTTTTTGTGCGCAAAGGAAAATTCTGCGCTTCTCAGGTAACTTTTCTTGATTTTTTCAGGAAGAAAGGGGATAATAAAACGTAGAATGTCTTCGTGACAGCGCCGTTGGCAGCTGCCGCGAGCGAATTAATGTTGGAGGGGTCATATGAAGCGCGTACTGTTCCTGTTATCTGTCATCGCAGTCATGCTGCTGCCGATGGCGGGCGTGTCAGCTGCGGATTCTGATTTCAGCGAGCGCGTGAGCGGCATGGCTGAGATTACGGCTGTGCGCGTCAACAGCGGTGCCGACAAAATCCGCATCGTCGTCGATGCGAGCAAGCCGGTTCGTTATACGACAATGACACTGAAGAACCCGGACCGTGTCATCGTTGATATTCAGGGAGCATGGCTCGCGGCCAAAGTCAAACGGCAAATTTCCGTGGACAGCCGCTTTGTCAACGATATCCGCATCGGTCAGTTCAATAAGAATACCGTGCGCGTCGTGGTCGAAAATAAAGTCGGCAGCAACAACTACAAGGTATTCCCCTTAGCGGGCGGCCCGGTACCGGGACGTGTTGTACTCGACTTTGGCAATCTCAATGACAGCTCCAAGACCGTCATTGCCACGCCGGATGTGAAGAAGCCTGCTGCTACGAAGCCGAATACGTCTTCTTCATCGTCCGTGCAGAAGAATCCGTCAGAGACGAAGCCAACATCCCAGACAGGGAAACCGTCCTCTGCGGCGCAGACCCAGCCTGTCACGCCGACAAAGCCTGCTGCCACGACACCTGTCTCAAAGAGTGAGGATATCGATGGCCCGGCAAAGGATGCTGCCGGTACAGGCAGTCAGACGGCGGGAAACACCAGCGGGGATAAGGGCCAAACAAATTCTACCACCAATACCGGCAATGACGGTGCCATTATCTCGGATGATACGGATGCGGATATTGCAGCCCTCAATGGCGTCAAAGGCAAGAAAATCACGATTGACGCCGGTCATGGCGGCAACGACTCGGGTGCTATCGGGCCGACGGGCGTGATGGAAAAGACCGTGACGCTGCGCATTGCCAATGAACTGCGCCGCCTGCTTGTGGCTGAGGGAGCGACCGTCTATATGACGCGTACGACGGATACCGAGGTATCGCCAAAAGGCGCCAATGCCTCGGATATCGAGGAACTGCAGGCCCGCTGCGACGTGGCGAACAACACAAAATCGGATATCTTCCTCTCGATTCATATGGATTCGTTCTCGAGCGGTGCGGCCAAGGGCACGACGGGCTATTATTACTCGCTGGGCTCCAAGCGTTCGCGCGACCTTGCCGACAAGGTACGCCAGGGCGTCATCGACCAGATTGGCACGCAGAGCCGCGGTACGCAGAGCTGCAATTTCTACGTGGTCAAGCACACGGATATGCCGGCAACTCTCGTTGAGGTAGCGTTCATCTCGAACCCGCAGGAAGAACAGCTCTTAAACAGTGAAGACGGCATCAAGAAGGCGGCACAAGGCATCGCCGATGGCATTGCCGATTACTTTGGCTGATAAAAGCCCCGCTGCTTCGTTCATTTGTTAATTTAGTTATTTCTTTATAGCCCTGCCGAAGTAGGCGGGGCCATTTTACTGATAGGAATCATGAGCATATTGTGAGATATGGATGTTTAGGAAAGGACAGGGAAATTTTTTGGAACAGGATCAGAAGTTCATGGCAATGGACACAGAAGAGAGTCTCGAAGCAATGATGGCCGAGGGTCGGGAAGAGCGCAGGAAACAGCTTTACCGCCACAAACTGCCGGAGAAGCGCACACTGGCCGGCATGATGGCTGCTATGACGAAGGCGGAGCTTGACGATATCCGCTTCAATCTCAACGTGACGGGAGCAAGCTCCCTTAAAAAGGCCGAGCTCATCGAACGCCTCGTGCCGGCTGTAGAAGAATTTGCCGCCCGCTGGCTGCCATCGCTTTTGGAAGAAGAGTACGTCTGTTTCAAAGACTTTGTCGAGCATGACGGCCTTTCGCGAAAGCTGGGCGAGGACGATGAACGCCTTGACTATCTGCGCGGCCTCGGCTTCTTGTCCTGCGGCAAAGAAGGGGACGGCCTGGTCTGGTATATGCCGGAAGAGGTACTGGCGGTTTTCTCGCGTATGAATGATGAGACATATCCGGCACTCGTGGCCCGCAACACGGAGATGGCGCGCCTGGCGGCCGGGCTGCTCTATCACTATGGCTATATGAACTTTGAGCAGCTCTACGAAGCCGTGCTCTCTTATCTTGACGAAAAACAGCGTGCTGAAATCAGCTTTATGGATTTTGCCGGTGTCATGCTCAATGTCTCGTGCTGGAAAAATATCGTGACGGCGCTGCCGCAGGGGGTCAAATACTATACGCTCATTGATGAGGAAAAGCTTGAGAATGAACAGCTGCGCCGCAGCGACCTTGATTTTGCCAAGCTCACGTACGAGGAAGTTCATGCTGCCGGTGCGGATACGTATACGCCGGACACACCGTCGTACCGTGCGCTCATTGCCTTCTTTATGAAAGAACATGGCTATGATGTTCTGAAAGCGGCTGATGTGGCCGGAGAAATCCTCATCCTGCTGCAGAATGGCGGCTCCCTGCAGGAAGCTGTCGAATATCTGGAAGAACTCGGGCTCATGAAGGATGAGGATAAAGCTGAGGCCATCGTGCCCGTCCTCGCTGCTTTCAATAATGAGACACACCTTTGGCAGCTTAAGGGCCATACGCCGGCGGAGCTCATGGAAAAGAGCGGTCAGGGCCGCATCATCCCGTTTGATCAGGTGCGCAAGCCCAAAGTCGGACGCAACGACCCCTGTCCGTGCGGCAGCGGCAAGAAGTATAAGAACTGCTGCCTGCGCAAGGATGAACAGTGAGGCATGAGCTATCAGCCACAATATAAGAAAAAAGCAAAGAAATTCTTTGCGGTGCTGCTGCCCATCTTCATCACGCAGATTGCCCTGACATCGACGGGATTTTTTGATACCGTCATGTCCGGCCACGTTAGTGAGCAGGACCTGGCGGGCGTGGCCGTTGGTTCGAACCTCTTCATGCCGTTCTTTGGCTCGTTTCTCGGTGTCATTTCGGTACTGACGCCGGTCATCTCGCAGCATTATGGGGCAGGGGAGAAAAAGGAAATCGCCTTTGTCGTGCGTCAGGGTTTTTACTGGTCCTTGGGCCTGGCTTTTCTCTTTCTGCTGCTTGGCATCCTCTTTGTGCCGTTCATTCTTGACTATCTTCGTCTTGAACCCAAGGTTGCTCATGTGGCGGCCGGCTATCTCATCGCAATTGCCTTTGGCATCGTGCCGATTTTCCTGTCGGGCGTCTTGCGCAATCTCATCGATGCTCACGGCTACACGCGTTTGACGATGATGGTGACGCTGCTGACCGTGCCGGTCAATGTAGCGGCGAATTATGTCTTTATGTACGGGGCATTGGGCGTGCCGGCCTTTGGCGGTATCGGCGCGGGCATCGGTTCGGCCATTGCCTTTGTGCTGAATTTTCTCTGCAATATCCTCGTGGTCAGCTGCATCGAGCCTTTTCGCAACTACCATGTCTTTCGCGGGCTGCCGCATCCCCATCCTGCGGAATGGAAAAAGGCCCTGTCCCTTGGCATTCCGATTGGCAGCACGATGTTCTGTGAGATGAGCATCTTCAGCGCCGTCGGCCTGTTCATGACGATTTACGGCACGACGGTCGTCGCGGCGCATCAGGCGGCTATGAGCTTTACGACGCTCATCTACATGATTCCGCTTTCCGCCAGCATGGCCTTGACGATTCTCGTCGGTTTTGAGATTGGTGCGGGCAGAAGTGAGGACGCGGCGGCGTTCATCCGTCTCGGGCGGCTGCTGACGTTTTTGTTTGAGGGCAGCCTTGCCCTGCTGCTCGTGCAGTTTCGCGATGTCATTGCAAGTCTTTATACATCGAGTCCGGATGTACAGGAGCTTCTGGTCGTCTTTCTCGTCTTTGCGGTATTTCTGCAGCTGGCCGACAGCATCGACGCGCCTTTGCAGGGGGCACTGCGCGGCTATAAGGATGTGCACGTGACCTTTGTACTCGCCGTCGTTTCTTACTGGGTCATCGGACTGCCTGTTGGCTGGGCCTTGGCGGCGTTTACGCAGCTCGGCCCGTATGGCTACTGGTGCGGCCTGATTCTTGGCATTGCCGTTGGCGCGGTGTTCCTTTCTCTGCGCCTGCATACGATACAGAAACGCTTTGCTGAAACTTTATAATGAAGGAATAAGAAAAAGTCAGCCTGGATTTTGGCTGACTTTTTCGATTTTCATATAGTTTTCAGAAGCAATCAGTTGTTTTCAAGTTTCGCTTGCTATGATATACCTGTAAGAAAGATAACAACGTCGTCTGGAGGGAATGCAAATGAAGGCAGGACAAGAGCTGACGGAAATCCATAATAAGAAGACGGGACGCGGTGTCACGCGCTCGTTCCGTAAATTTAAGCCGGCGCGCTTTTCGCGTAAGGTGACAGGGGCCGGCGCGTTTATGCGCAGCCTGACGGCCGCCGTCATCATGGTGATGGCCGTACTTTCACCAATCCACATACTGCCCGGCTACGCAGCGCCAAGCCCCAATAAGGCCCTGGCTGCGGTCATGGTGGACAATGAGGCTGTCGATACGAGACAGCTCGGCAAAGGCGGCGACCGCCTGACCAGGAAGCAGCGCAGCCGTCTCTTGGCTGAAGCCCTGCTGAGCAAGGCTGAGACGGCTGAGCCTGAGGTTACTGCCGACATGCGCACGCTGGAAAAATCCTCTGCACACCTGCAGGGGCTCGAGTACCGCCTCAAGAGCATGGACAGCCTGGCCCGCAAGATTGAAAGCGATGCGGAAGAGGACCAGGTCAGCCTGATGGCCGCTGCTGCCGGCGTCAGCGATGTCCTTCGCTATACGCTGACCTGCTCGGCTGAAGATTACAGCGAGATGGTGCCAAAGGCATTGGCGGTACTTACGGAAAAAGGCTACCGTGTCGAGAAATTCCACAACGCTTGGGGAGGCAAGTTCTATCAGGGCGTCAACGTCCATCTGCTGAGCCCTTTCGGTACGCGCGTTGAGCTGCAGTTCCACACGCCGCAGTCCTTTGCCATCAAACAGGCTTCTCATGAAGTCTACGAAATCCGCCGCAACCCGGCCTCGACCGCTGAGGAAATCGAAGAAGCAACGCGTCTTAGCATTGCTTATAATGCAGAAGTCGTCGAGCCGAAGGGGGCTAGAGATATCAGCTGGCCGCTGGCAGCTTAAATAAACACCGCAGGCAAAATTCATTATGTAAAAAATGGAGCAGAAAAATCTGCTCCATTTTTGTTGTAATTATATGTATTGTAGTTTGTCCAGTGACATTAATCTTCGAACGTACCTTTGACAATTGCCTGTCCGTCAGCGACCATTTGCTGTCCTCTTGCCCAGACATGCTCAAGCTCGAAATCATCAGAGATAACGATGAAGTCAGCATCACTCTGCGGTGCCAGCAAGCCTTTTTTCGGGTAAATCTTGAGGGCCTTGGCGACATTGGTGCTGAGAATCTGAATAGCCTCATTGATGGGGATATTTTCTTTTTGGACCATATCACGGAATTCCGTGAACATCGAATGCTGGTCGCCGACGCCCACACCGATTGGGTTGCCGGCCTCATCAAAGACCGGCATACTGCCGTTGCCATCAGAACTCATAGTGATGTGGGAGAGGGGAACACCTGCATCGAGTGCTCTTTTGGCAGCTTCACTTGGCTTTACAGCGTTCTCAGACCCCGGATGGCTGGGGTCAATGCCTGAAGTGATATCCATATAGCCGCCTTCTTTAGCCCATTTGATGCCTTCAGCAAAAAGATTCTTATTGCGGTTGATATGAGTGGGCAGGAACTGCGTTTTAGGAATCTCACCATCTTCAGTAATCTCAAAGAGATATTTGAGGCCGTTTTTGCCATCGCCCATATGCATGTTGATAATACCGCATTTGCCGCTGATCATGCCGCCAACGCGTGTCTCGGCTGCAAGACGGCGGTAATCCCAGGCTTGAGGCTGACCGGAACGATGGTCGCTCATGGCAATTTCGCCAGCGCCGATGATTTTGTCAATCATGACGATATCCTTGCGCACACTGCCAGTGATAGTTGGGGTAGGAAGTTCGTAGGCTCCTGTGTAGATGTAGGTAGAAAGACCTTCGTTTTCAAGGCCTCTGGCCTTAGCGAGCAGACTTTCAACGTGACGCGTCGTGCCGTCGGTACCAAGAAGACCGCAGACGGTCGTGACACCGGACAGCGTGACCTTCGAGAGTACGAGTTCCGGCGTGCGCGTATGAAAGCCGCCTTCACCGCCGCCGCCAATCATATGGACATGGCCATCAATGAATCCCGGCAGTACCCGTGCATTTTTGAGGTCGATTTCACGGCATTCAATGCCCTGTGGCGGTTCAATTCCTTTGCCGATGCCGGCAATTTTTTCGCCGGCCAGAAGTATATCCTGAATGCCAAGATCTTCGGGAGCGTAGATATGGGCATTGCGAATCATTGTGAAGAATGGTTTATCTGACATAGTACTCATCCTTTCAAAGAAATAAAATACAAACTAAGATATATTGTTATTTAAGAGCTTAGAAGAACAACAGCAGGAAGCGCATAACCCAAATGGAAAGCAGTGCATTAATGAAGCAGATGCTGATGATAGCGACGTAATGCTTCGTATTGACGCCGGAAATACCAAGGCAGCGTCCGACATTCTGTACAGGATTGCCGATAAGGTAAATAGCAGGTACAAGAGAAGTCAGGGCAGCGGGGTCAAGGATGCCGGAAGTATAGAGGCTCATGGCCACGCCGATGCCGCCGCCCATGCTCATGATGGCCGTGACGAGTACCGTAGCAGCTTCACCGGGGAGGCCCCATAACGCCATGATTGGCGCGCAGACAATACCGATGAGATGAAGAAGGCCCGTGACATCGAGAATGCGGATGATGACAAATGCCATGATGACATTCGGCAGCAGGCTCGTCGTGCCAATGGTAAAGCCGTTGCGGGCACCGTCAATGAAGAGGTCGAGAATATTTTTCTTCTTTTCTGTTTTTGCAGTATCAGGCGTTGCCATTTTCATTCCCTCCATTTGCATTTTCCTTATAGAACATCTTCAGATAAATACGCATGAGATTGCCGCCGATAATCTTGAAGACGAACATGACGATGAGTGGGATGATGATTGGTGTCAGAATAAAGCTGAAGACTGCGGCTCCTGAGGAAAAATAGTTGGTGATGAAAGCAGAAGCACTGGTCTGATAAGCGATGAGGATAGAACGCTCCTTATCTGTAATCTCACCTTGGTCATAGAGTTCCTTGACCATGCCGGCTGCGGCATCGGTGCTCTGCATATTGGCGATACTTGCCAGCGCTGTGATGCCTGGAATACCAAGCAGAGGCTTCAGAATTGGTGTCATGAGCTTTTGCGCAGCACGCAGACCGCCGAGTCCGTCAATGACATTGACGATGCCGAGGGCGAGAATGACGGCAGGGATGAGTTCAATGGCGAAAAGGAAACCATCACGTGCACCGGTACCGCCGGCACCGCGGAAGTCCAAGGCTTTTTCGGCTCCTGGCGGAATGGTACCGAATTTACCGTTGAGAACGTTGAAGTCGAATACCCTGAGCCAGGTGTCCGAAGATGAAAAAATTCCGGAGAACAAGATGATAGCGAAAATAAAAGCGGCATAGCCAACCCAGCCGACTTTAATCTTGGGGGCATCCTTCTTTTCCATATGAAATTCCTCCTTGTGTTACGAATCTGAATGAAGATATCATGTCGACACTAAATAAAGATGCAAGAATGATGCCAACTTTTTCTTTCCCATAAAAATAAAATAATTTTTCCGCAGATGATTACCACAGAAGCATTGTATATTCACAGGTCACAAGCCAATAATAAAGTTGTAAAGAATACAGTATACATAAAGAAAGATACAGTAAAGTGTAATATTTATGGTATCAATGGGAATATCATATGATATAATAGGGAAGAATCCCGTTTTATCCCATTAGGAGGAAGACCAGTGAAACACATCGCATTGATTGCTATGGGACGCAAGACGTCGTACAGCTGCCGTGAGCAGCTGCACGACCTGCTGGGCAGCCGCGTCAATATCAGTGATTATTATATTGAAGGCAATCTGCCAGAAAAAATTGATGCAGACTTTGCTGTCTTTTCCAGTCAGTTGTCATATGCACGAGCCAGAAAGCATGTAACAGATAATACACCGTTCATGATAGCACGCCGCTCTATCAATTATCATGCAGTCAACAAATTATTCGAGATACCGACAGGGACCAATGTACTGCTGGTCAATGATGCAAAATCATCGGCCGATGATACGATATCACTTTTGCAGACGCTGGGAATTGACCATTTGAATTATTATGCCTATTATCCTGGCATGAAGGATCCGCATGTAGCAAAAGTTGCCGTGACGCCGGGAGAAGCTCAGCTGGTGCCATCTTCCATTGAAAAGATTGTGGATATCCATACACGCCTTATCGATATAACCTCACTTGTGGAGCTTTTATCCCGATTGGGCATCCTGCCGTATTATGCAGATTTTCTTTCAGCAAAATATGTACGTGATATGGTCGGCTTTATTGCTGCAGGGCATCATTATGAAAAAGAAAGTGCGCATTTGCGTCAGGAAGTCAGTCGGCTGGAAGATGTGGTCACGCGTAAACATCAGGAAGAGCATACGGCGGCAGTGTATCATTTTGAAGATATTCTTGGCAGTTCTTTTGCATTGCAGAAGGCAGTGCGAATCGCCAAACGATTTGCAGCATCGGAATCGACTGTCCTGATTCAGGCAGAAAGCGGGACGGGCAAAGAGCTGTTTGCCCAAAGTATCCATAATGCGTCACCGAGGTCTTCCGGGCCCTTCGTTGCTGTAAATTTTGCAGCAATTACAGAATCACTGCTGGATTCGGAACTCTTCGGCTATGTAGAAGGTGCTTTCACTGGTGCTTCACGCCATAGGGCAATGGGGCTTTTTGAGCGTGCCAACAAGGGAACGATTTTTCTCGATGAAATAGGTGATGCGCCGCTGTCTTTCCAAATCAAACTCTTGCGTGTCCTGCAGGAACGAGAAATCCGCAGAGTCGGCAGCACGACGTCGGTTCATATCGATGTGCGCATCATTGCAGCGACAAATCAGAACCTTGTTGAGCTGATACAGCAGGGGAAATTCCGCAAAGACCTCTATTACAGGCTTAACATCCTGCCTTTGTCTTTGCCGTCTCTTCATGAGCGAAAAGAAGATATCCCCCTGTTGGCGGCATCATTTTTACGTCAATTTAAACCATCATTGTCAGTACAGGAGGCAGAAGATTATTTTCAGGATATTTTGCCTGTGCTGCAAACATACACATGGCCGGGCAATATCCGTGAACTTCAGAATCTCGTGGAGTATTTGCTGAATATATGTGATACTGGCAGACCGCAGGTGGGGGACTTGCTGCCGCCGATGCGTAATATATACAATAGTGGTGCAGAACTGACGCAGCTCTGCCAGAAAGCGGGTAATCTGCGTGAAAAAGTCTTACTATTATTGGCAGAATCTGCACAGGAAGGCCGTCATTTAGGCCGGCGGACATTGGCTTCAAGTCTGCACGTTCCTGAAAGTCAGATTCGCACAGTCTGCCATGAAATGGTGGACAGCGGGGATATTGCTCTGACGCATGGCCGCGGCGGTATACGCCTGCTGAGACCCTTGTCGGATATTTTACAACGGACGCAAAATGAAGGATAATGAAATAGCCTAATCATAGTATCCTCGTCAAGAGGGGAGGTTTTTTTATGAAACATACAGTTGCTTTAAAGGCACCTGTTACACTTGAGGAAGTCCTCAATGCCGTGACGCATGGCGTTGGCGCGGCTTTGGCTGTGGCGGCTCTCGTCGGCATGCTGATTTATTATGCGGGGGATGGCGTCTGGCATACGACGAGCTGTCTTGTCTATGGCATCTCGTTGATTCTTCTGTATCTTGCCTCGACGCTTTATCACAGCTTTACGAATCTTAAGGTCAAGTCGGTCTTCAAGGTCATTGACCATGCGGCCATCTTTGTGCTGATTGCGGGCAATTACACGCCGTTTGCGCTGATTCCGCTGCATGGCAGTTTTGGCTGGGCCGTGTTTGGCTTTGTCTGGGCCATGGCGGTCATCGGCATCGTCTTCCAGTGCTTCGCGGCCAAGCGTTTCCGCATTGTGCGCACGCTCTGCTATCTCGGCATGGGCTGGTTTGCTGTTTTTATGGTCAAGCCGCTCTTACAGACGCTGCCAATGGAAGCCATCTGGTGGCTCGTGGCCGGCGGCCTCTGCTATACGGTCGGTGCCATCTTCTACCTGGCGCGGAAAATGCCGTACAGCCACGTCATCTGGCATCTCTTTGTCATGGCGGGCAGTGCCGTTCATTTCTACACGGTATTCCAT
Source organism: Mitsuokella apri (assembly GCF_047974105.1). NCBI lineage: Bacteria > Bacillati > Bacillota > Negativicutes > Selenomonadales > Selenomonadaceae > Mitsuokella > Mitsuokella apri. Next base: position 494,498 of record NZ_JBHYRS010000001.1, on the reverse strand, counting down.
TATGTGCTGCCGCTGCCGGAATTTGTCCGCTCAGCCGTGGCGATGCTTTAAAAAACTGCATACAGAAAAAGACCCGCTCAAAAGAGCGGGCCTTTTCTATCTTATCTGCAAAGATTATTTAGCCAGTGCGTTGACTTTGCGAGCCAGACGGGACTTTTTGCGGGCAGCAGCGTTCTTGTGATAAACCTTGTTGGCAGCGGCCTGGTCGATCGTCTTGCATGCAACCGTAAGGAGGGATTTCGCTTCATCAGCGTTTCCAGCCTCAACAGCATCGAGGACACGGCGGGAAGCAGTGCGGACACGAGACTTCTCGGCAGCGTTCTTTGCATGGCGCTTAGCGTCGGATTTCACACTCAGGATAGATGCTTTGATATTCGGCAAGTAGTTCACCCCCTTAAATAATTCGTTACCTAAGTATAATATCATGGGTCAAGTGAAAAAGCAACCATTTCTTTGCTTTTCTTGCAGGAGAAGCCTTGAGAATGGTATAATATTTTCGACTGGCACGACGTATAGATTGAAAGGAAAATGAACATGCAGAACAAGAACATCCGCAACTTTTCCATCATTGCGCATATTGACCATGGAAAATCGACGATTGCGGACCGTCTGATTGAATATACGGGCACGCTTTCAAAGCGTGAGATGGAAGCACAGGTCCTCGACAATATGGATATTGAGCGTGAGCGCGGCATCACCATTAAGTCGCAGACCGTACGCCTGAATTATAAGGGCAAGGACGGCGAGGAATACGAGCTCAACCTCATCGACACGCCGGGCCATGTCGACTTTACGTATGAGGTTTCGCGCAGCCTTGCAGCCTGCGAGGGCGCGCTGCTCGTCGTCGATGCGGCACAGGGCGTCGAGGCGCAGACTCTTGCGAATGTCTACATGGCGCTCGAGCACGACCTCGAAATCATTCCCGTCATCAACAAGATTGACCTGCCGAGTGCCGACCCGGAGCGCGTGAAAAAGGAAATTGAGGACGTCATCGGCCTCGATACGTCAAACGCCGTGCTGGCCTCGGCGAAAACGGGCGTCGGCATCGAAGAAATCCTCGATGCCATCGTCGATTATGTGCCGGCACCGGAGGGCGATGAGAACGCGCCGCTGCAGGCCCTGATTTTTGACTCGTTCTTTGATTCATACAAGGGCGTTATCGCGCATATCCGCGTCAAGCAGGGCCATATCGAAAAGGGCATGAAGCTCAAGCTCATGAATTCGGGCAAGGTCTTTGAGGTCACGGATGTCGGCTGCTTTAAGCCGCAGCCTGTCGATATCGGCCATCTCGACGTCGGTGAAGTCGGCTTCGTCGCGGGCTCTTTAAAGGATGTGCGCGATGTGCGCGTCGGCGATACGATCACCTATGCCGACAATCCGGCCAAAGAGCCGCTGCCGGGCTACCGCGGCGTCAATCCGATGGTCTACTGCGGCCTTTATCCGGTTGAGAGTTCCGACTATGACAATCTCAAGGACGCCCTCGAGAAAATGCAGATCAACGATGCGGCACTCGTCTTCGAACCCGAGACGTCCATTGCCCTCGGCTTTGGCTTTCGCTGCGGCTTCCTCGGCCTGCTGCACATGGATGTCATTCAGGAGCGTCTGGAGCGCGAGTACAACCTGAAGCTCATCACGACGGCACCTTCCGTTATCTACCACGTTTACAAGACCGACGGCACGATGCTTAAAGTCAGCAATCCGGCCGAACTGCCGCCGCAGACGGAAATCGACCATATCGAAGAGCCGTATGTCAAGGCTACGGTCATTGTGCCGAACGACTTTGTCGGTGCGGTCATGGAAATCTCGCAGGACAAGCGCGGCGAATTCAAGGGCATGGACTACCTCGATACGAACCGCGTCATGATAACCTATCATATCCCGCTTAACGAAATCATCTTCGACTACTTCGACCGCCTGAAGTCGGCGACGCGCGGCTATGCTTCGCTTGACTATGAACTGGCCGACTACAAGGAGTCGAAGCTCGTCAAGGTCGATATCCTGCTGAATGGCGAGCCTGTCGATGCTCTGTCGACCATCGTTCATAAGGACCGTGCAGCTTCGCGCGGCCGTCAGCTCGCGGCGAAGCTCAAGGAAATCATCCCGCAGCAGATGTTTGAGATTCCGATTCAGGCCGCGATTGGCTCGAAAGTCATCGCGCGCGAGAATGTGCGTGCCCGCCGCAAGGATGTCCTTGCCAAGTGCTACGGCGGCGATATCTCGCGTAAACGCAAACTGCTCGAAAAGCAGAAGGAAGGCAAGAAGCGCATGAAAGCCGTTGGCAGTGTCGAAATCCCGCAGGAGGCCTTCATGGCCATCCTCAAGATTGACTGAGGCAAAGCGATGAAAAGACAATGGGGTGTATATATCCATATCCCCTTTTGCCGCCAGAAGTGCTTTTACTGTGACTTTCCGTCCTTTGCGGGACGCGAGCGCTATAAAAGTGACTACATTGACGCCCTGTGCCGTGAAATCGCGGTGCAGGGCGCTCTTTATCGCGGCAGATGGGGCAGGCCTGCGACCGTCTATATGGGCGGCGGCACGCCGAGTGTCCTGCCGGCAGAGCTCATGGAAAAACTTCTCGTTAGGCTGCAGAACGTCTTTGGCACTGCCGAAGACTGCGGACAGGGGCAGGAAATGCCATGGGAATTCACCGTGGAATGCAATCCGGGAACGATTGCTCCCGCGTATCTCAAGATGCTGCGCCGCTATGGCGTCAATCGACTGTCCTTTGGCGTTCAGACCTTTGACGATGTCCTGCTGAAACGCATCGGCCGCATCCATACGGGGGCGCAGGCCAGAGAAGCCATGGAGCTTGCGCGGGCGGCGGGGTTCCGCAATGTCAGCATGGACCTCATCTACGGCCTGCCGGATGAGACCATAGAGATGCTGCAGCATGACCTTGAGACGATGATTTCCCTGCAGCCCGAGCATATCTCGATTTACGGGCTGCAGCTTGAGAAAGGCACGGCCTTTGCCAAAATGCAGGAAATGGGGAAGCTGCAGCTTCCTGATGAGGATACGGTCGAGGAGATGTACGACACGATGACTTTGTTTTTGCCGCAGCATGGCTACGCGCGCTACGAAATCTCGAATTTTGCCAAGCCGGGCTTTGAGAGCCGTCATAATCTTTCTTATTGGCAGGATGTTCCGTATCTCGGTCTCGGCGCGGCAGCGCATTCGTATCTTGAAGGACAGCGCTATGAAAATGTCCATGAGATTCCTTTATATATAGAAGGAATCCGTTCGGGCAAGGGTGTGCGCCGGGAAGAAGAGCCCGCGACGCGCGCAATTGCCATGGAAGAATTCGCCTTTCTTGCCCTGCGTACGGCTAAAGGCATCGACAAAAGACGTTTTGCGGAAAAATTTGGCGTGACGCTGGCAGAAGTCTATGCTGAGCCCATAGCCAAACTCAGGCAGCAGGGGCTTTTGGCAGAAGAGGGAGATTTTGTCCATCTGACCGAGCTCGGCATGAAGTACGGCAATGCCGCGTTTGAGGAATTCCTGCTCTGACTTTTGTGACGTGAGTCACGGAATCCTAAAGAGTCAGATGGTAAGCTGAACATGATAAGGAAAGAAAGGAAGCATGTTATATGCATGAAATCCGCCTGAAACGCGTTTATGAAGCAGCTTCGCCTGACGATGGTGTGCGCGTGCTTGCCGACCGCCTCTGGCCGCGCGGCATTCGCAAGGAGAATCTTCCCTACGATGTCTGGGCAAAGGAAATCACGCCGTCCTCTGAGCTGCGGACGCTTTATCATCGCGGCGAGATGCCCTTTGCAGGGTTCCGCGAGGGCTATGTCGAAGAATTGGAACACAGCGAAGGAGCTGCGGCCTTTGCAAAAAAATGCAGGGAATGGCTCCAGACGCAGAATGTGACTTTGCTGTTTGCGGCGAAGAACCAGCAGGAAAATCATGCGCTTGTGCTCGCGGCCTGGCTGCGGAAGAAGACGGCAGAGCCTGATACAACGGCATGACAAGGATAAAAGGCAATGGAAAGGATGAACGATATGAAAAAAGTTACCATGATTAAGATGCAGGGCTGCCCGTACTGCGCCAAAGCAGCACAGGCCATCGAAGAGCTGCGCGCAGAGCAGCCGGCTTACCAGTCGGTCGAGGTCGAAGTCATCGACGAGAACGAGCAGCAGGATAAGGCCAAGGCCTATGCCAAAGACTATTACTACGTACCGAGCCTGTTTGTCGAGGGCAAAAAGGTCTTCGAGGCTCATCCGGGCGATGACTACGATACCATCAAGGCAGCGGTCAAGGAAGCTTTTGACGCGGCAAAATAAAATATTTATGCGCAGTATGCATGCAGAAACCGAAGAAGGACCTGTTATCAAGGCCCTTCTTTTTCATTTCTGAAAAAAGTCGAAAATAATTTTGACTTTTTGACATTTTAGGTGTTGACTTTTTGTTTTTTTCGGTGTATATTCTTTATAGATTCAAAGTTAGCACTCAGGTAATCAGAGTGCTAACAGGAGAGATCAAGGAAGGGGGCAGGCAGATGAAGGATGAACTTGATGAACGCAAGAAGCGCGTGCTGCAGGCAATTGTCGATGATTACATCGAGTCGGCAGAGCCGGTCGGCTCGCGGACACTGGCGCGCAAGTATGACCTCGGCGTCAGTCCTGCGACCATCCGCAACGAGATGGCAGACCTCGAGATGCTTGGGTATCTCGAGCAGCTGCATACCTCTTCCGGCAGGATTCCGTCCTCGAAAGGATATCGCTTCTATGTGGACGGCCTGATTCCCCCGAAGCCCGTGAGTGATGAGGAGAAAGTCCTCATCGACCGCTGGTATAAGGCAAGGGTCAAGCGCATCGACGAGGTCTTTCAGGAGACGGCGCGCATCATCTCGCAGGTGACGAAGAATGTTTCTTTGGTGCTTGCCCCGCAGATGACACAGGCTGCGTTCCGCTGTCTGCAGTTCCTGCCGCTCGATGACCGCCGCGTCATCACGGTACTCATGACGGATGCAGGCTTCATCGAGAACAAGATTCTCGAGATGCCGGACGGTGCCACGTTTGCGGACTTCCAGCGCATGGCCAAGGTCATCAACAAGAATCTTGCCGGTCAGACGCTGCGGTCGATTGACCATCCGGCCATGGCGCAGATCCGCGATGAGATTCAGGATGAGCCGCTTTACGAATCAGCGGTCGAAATCATTCATCGGGCCCTTGATTCCGGCAAGCGCGAACGCCTGTACCTCGGCGGTACGACGCAGATGCTGGAACAGCCGGAGTTCCACGACGTGGAAAAAGTCAAGGAAACGCTGCTCGTGCTCGAGAAGGAAGAGCTCATGAAAGACGTGCTGCATGCCCATATGGGCGACGGCCTTGAAGTCACGATTGGTCAGGAAAATGAAGACAGTCACTTCAAGGACAGCAGCATCATCACGGCGACGTACCATCTCGATGGACAGCTTCTAGGCACCATTGCAGTGCTAGGCCCGACGCGTATGGAATACGCAAAGGCCATGAGCCTGCTTGAATATATGAATTCCAATCTTACAGAAGTCATCAAGCGGTTCCACTGGTAGAGCCGCAGAAATCCAGAAACTACGTGAAGAGGTGATTGTTTTGCCATCCTTTATCAAAGATGAAATGAAGAAAAAAGATGAGCAGAAGATGCAGGAAATGAAGCAGGAAATCGACGAAGCGGAAGCAGCTGCTGAGGACGCTGCCGAAGGCTCCGAAGAAGAACCTGCAGATGAGGCAGCAAGTCAGGAAGATACGGCTGCACAGGAGGAGATTGAAGCCTTGAAAAGCCAGGTTGAAAAACTGACAGCCGATCTTCAGGAGATGAAAGACCGCCTTCTGCGGCTGCAGGCTGATTTTGAGAACTTCCGCCGCCGTTCGGCGAAGGAACGCGAAGAAATCTCGTCGGTGGTCACGCAGAACTTCTGCAAGGACATGCTGCCGCTGCTCGATAATTTCGAACGCGCAATGGCAGCCGAGACGAAAGACGCCGCGGCTTTCCAGAAGGGCGTTGAGATGATCTTCACGCAGTTCCAGGAAGTCCTCAAGAAGAACGGCCTTGAGCATATCGAGGTCGAAGGCAAGAAGTTCGACCCGAACTTCCATCAGGCGGTCATGCGGGTCGAAGACCCCGATAAAGAAGATGACACGGTTGCCCAGGAGCTCCAGAAGGGCTACATGGTCAAGGGCCGCGTTATTCGTCCAAGCATGGTTCAGGTTGTTTCGAACTGAAGTCACAAGAACGAAGCACCTGTTCATCAATATAGATCATTCAAGTTTTACATAAAGTTTAGGAGGATGTTACCATGTCTAAAGTAATTGGTATCGATTTAGGTACGACGAACTCCGTTGTATCTGTCATGGAAGGCGGCGAACCGACCGTCATCACGAACCCTGAGGGCAGCCGCATCACGCCGTCTGTCGTCGGTTTCACGAAAGATGGTCAGCGCCTTGTCGGTCAGCTGGCAAAACGTCAGGCTGTATCGAATCCGGACCGCACGATTTCGTCCATCAAACGTCATATGGGCGATCCGAACTACAAAGTAACGATTGATGGCAAGGATTACACGCCGCAGGAAATCTCGGCTATGATCCTGCAGAAACTCAAGGGCGATGCTGAAGCATACCTCGGCGAGACGGTCACGCAGGCTGTCATCACGGTTCCGGCTTACTTCAACGACAGCCAGCGCCAGGCAACGAAGGACGCCGGCAAAATTGCAGGCCTCGATGTCCTGCGTATCGTCAACGAGCCGACGGCTGCAGCCCTTGCTTATGGCCTGGATAAAGATAAAGATGAGACCATCCTCGTCTTCGACCTCGGCGGCGGCACGTTCGATGTCTCCATCCTCGAGCTCTCCGAAGGCACGTTCGAAGTACAGGCTACGAACGGTGATACGCACCTCGGCGGCGATGACTTCGACCAGAAGATCATCGACTGGATGGTCAGCGAATTCAAACAGGAGAACGGCATCGACCTTTCTCAGGACAAGATGGCTGCTCAGCGTCTGAAGGAAGCTGCTGAAAAAGCAAAGATTGAACTCTCGAGCATGACGCAGACGAACATCAACCTGCCGTTCATCACGGCCGATGCTTCGGGCCCGAAACACCTCGACCTCACGCTGACGCGTGCAAAATTCAATGAACTCACGAGCGACCTCGTTGAGCGCACGATGGGCCCGACGCGCAAAGCTATGGCTGATGCAGGCCTTTCGGCTGACGATATCGATAAGATCATCCTCGTCGGCGGTTCTTCCCGTATTCCGGCTGTGCAGGATGCTATCCGCAATATCCTGCACAAAGAGCCTTCGAAGGGTGTCAACCCGGATGAATGCGTATCCGTCGGTGCTGCTATTCAGGGCGGTGTCCTCGTCGGTGAAGTCAAGGATGTCCTCCTGCTCGATGTCACGCCGCTTTCCCTCGGTATTGAGACGCTCGGCGGTGTCTGCACGAAGATCATCGAGCGCAACACGACGATTCCGACGCATAAGAGCCAGATTTTCTCGACGGCCGCAGATAACCAGCCGTCCGTTGATATCCACGTCCTGCAGGGCGAGCGTGAGATGGCTGCCGGCAACAAGACGCTCGGCCGCTTCGAACTCACGGATATCCCGCCAGCTCCGCGCGGAGTACCTAAGATTGAAGTTTCCTTCGATATCGATGCCAACGGTATCGTCCATGTATCCGCTAAGGATCTTGGCACGGGCAAAGAGCAGAAGATCACGATTCAGTCCGACAGCGGCATGAGCAAGGAAGATATTGACCGCATGGTCAACGAAGCCAAGGCTCATGAGGCTGAGGATAAGAAGCAGAAGGAAGCCATCGACGCTAAGAACAATGCCGATAACATGGTTTATCAGGCAGAGAAGACCATCAAGGAGCTCGGCGACAAGGCTGACGCTTCTAAGGTCTCTGAAGTCAAGGCTGCCTGCGATAAGGTCAAAGAGGCCATCAAGAGCAACGATACGGAAGCCATCAAGAAGGCTACGGAAGAGCTGCAGAAGCCGCTGTATGAACTCAGTGCCGCTGCTTACCAGCAGGCTGGTGCTCAGCAGGGTGCCCAGGGGGCTCAGGCCGGTGCAGAAAATGCCCAGAATGCCCAGCAGCAGAAGAAAGACGATGATGATGTCGTCGATGCCGACTACACGGAAGTCAAAGACGACAAGAAATAATCAGATGATTGGTTGAAGGTTGGGAGCTAAGGGGGAGCCGCAGGGCTTTCCCTGGACTCCCAATTTTTCTATAAGGATGGTGCAACGTGAGCGAAAAACGCGATTATTATGAAGTGCTGGGCGTTGACAAGAGCGCGGATGAAAAGGAGATAAAGAGGGCCTATAAGAAACTGGCCCGCAAATATCATCCAGACCTCAATCCGGACAATCCGAAAGAGGCAGAAGAAAAATTCAAGGAAATCAATGAGGCCTATGATGTCCTCAAAGACCCGAAGAAACGCGCGCAGTACGACCAGTTTGGAGCCGGTGCCTTTGACGGCACGGGCGGCTTTAACGGCGCTGGTGCCGGCGGCTTCGGCGGTTTTGGAGACTTTGGCGGTTTCGGCGCTGGTGCCGGCGCTGAAGGCTTCGGCGATATCTTTGATATGTTCTTTGGCGGTCATGGCGGCGCAGGCCACGCGCGCCGTCCGGGACCGGAGCGCGGCAATGACCTGCGCTACGATTTGGAGATCACCTTTGAAGAGGCTGCTTTCGGCAAAGAAGTGGAACTCACCATTCCGCGTACGGTCGAATGTTCGACGTGCCATGGCACAGGTGCAGCCCCAGGGACGCAGCCTGAGACCTGCCCCGTCTGCCATGGTTCCGGCCAGCAGCAGGTGGTCCGCAACACGGCCTTTGGCCGCATGATGAGCAGCCAGACCTGCTCGCACTGCCACGGCACAGGCAAGGTCATCAAGACCCCGTGCAAGGACTGCCATGGTACGGGCCGCAAACGCGAGACGAAGACGGTCAAGGTCGGCATCCCAAAGGGCGTAGACCAAGGGTCGCGCGTCCGCGTGTCCGGTGCAGGCGAGGCCGGCCGCAATGGCGGCGGCTACGGCGACCTCTACGTTTACATCTTTGTCAAGCCGCATAAACTCTACACGCGTCATGGCAATGATGTTATCGTGGAAGTGCCGATTACCTTTGTACAGGCAGCCCTCGGCGGCTCTGTACAGGTGCCGACGCTCGATGGTCCAGTCGACCTCAAGATTCCGGCGGGCATCCAGTCGGGCAAGGTCCTGCGCATCCGCAACCACGGCATCCCGTTCCTGCGCGGTTCGGGACGCGGCGACGAGCTCGTCCACATTAAGGTACTGACGCCGCAGAATCTGTCCGCACGTCAGAAAGAACTTCTGCGTGAGTTTGGCGAAATCAGCGGTGACAAGGTCAATCCGGAGCAGAAGAGCTTCCTCGATGACCTCAAGCGCTTCTTTAAGAAATGAGCAGTTAAAAAATACTGCCGCGAATGCGGCAGTATTTTTTATTTCTCTTGACATACATATACCCTTATGGGTATTATAAAAGCAGAATAACTTATACCCCTATATGTATCTTGGAGAGAGGCTGCGCTTATGAAATATGGCAGATTTATTTGGGACGGACTGGAGAAATTATTGGCATATGGCACGTCAAAGCCTCCTGTCTGCCCGAGACAAAGCTTGCGGCCGTACGGCAGATGGAAAAATCGTCTCTGCCGGTCTGCATGATTGGCGATGGCATCAACGATGCCCCTGCCCTCAAGGCTGCGCGCGTCGGCATCGCGATGGGCGGTGTTGGCAGTGACATCGCCGTCGATGCGGCCGATATTGCCCTTGTCGATGATGAAGTCAAGGAACTGCCGCATCTCTTTGCCCTCTCCAAGCATATGATGAAGACCATCCGCTATAATCTGACGTTTTCCATGGGCCTGAACTTCACAGCTATCGTGCTGGCCATGACGGGCATCCTGAATCCCGTGACCGGAGCGCTTGTCCACAATGCCGGTTCCGTCTTCGTCATCCTCAATTCGGCTCTTCTGCTGAAGTGGAAGATGCGGTATAATGATAAAGAAGTCAATATCGTACATGGGGATGAAGCAGTTTATGAGAAAGTGCATGGATGAGGCGAACCTGCATCGCCGTTTAAAGAAGATTATCGGTCAGGTCAATGCCATCGACCGCATGATTGAGGAAGATATCCCGTGCGAGGATGTCCTGTCGCAGATCAACGCAGCCAAATCGGCTTTGAACAAATGCGGCCAGATTGTCCTCGAGGGCCATATCAATCACTGCGTCAAAGAGGCCATTGAGAAGGGTGACGAAGAAGAAATCAAGACTTTCACAAAAGCTATTGAACGATTCGCCAATATGCAGTAAAAATCCGGACTGGCTGGTGCTGGTCCGGATTTCTATTATGGGATGTGCTCATGAATTTCTTTGTGAGCAATTTCCTTGTTTTTTACAGCCACATCACATATAATGGAAAGACTTAGAAAAAGAAAGGACGATGCGCTTTGAAATGGGCCGAAGTCAGTATCCGCACGACACATGAGGAAACCGAACTTATCGCCGAAATCTTTCACGATGTGGGGGCTTCCGGTGTTGTCATTGAAGATCCAGAAGAACTCAACAGTTATATCGACAGCGGACTTTTTGATTATTCCGACCTGCCTAAAGCTGAACAGACGGATGGCGTGACCGTCAAGGCTTATCTGCCGGTCGATGAAGACCTCGATGAACGCCTGCGCACGTTTGAACGGCGTGTCGCAGAACTTGCAAAGATCGATGGTTTTGACGCGAAATCCTGCCCGATTGAATGGCATACGGTGCAGGATGAGGATTGGGCCGATAATTGGAAAGCGTATTTTCATACGACAAAAGTCGGCGGGCTTATTGTCATCAAGCCGGCCTGGGAAGATTATGAAGCGAGCCCTGATGATATTGTCATTGACCTTGACCCAAGTGCTGCCTTTGGCACGGGCACGCACCCGACGACGGCCATGTGCATCCGCGAACTCGAATCCCTCGTCAAGGGCGGCATGCGCGTCTTCGATGTCGGTACGGGCTCGGGCGTGCTCGCCGTGGCTGCCGCAAAACTCGGTGCCGGCGAGGTCACGGCGAAGGATTATGACCGCACGGCTGCCAAAGTGGCACAGGAAAATGTCGAGCGCAACCACGTCGAAGATAAAGTGACGACGGGGGTTTCCGACCTTTTGAAATCATTTGACGGCAAGGCGGACCTCATCATCGCCAATATCATTGCCGATATTGTCATCCGTCTGTTTGACGAGCTTGACGAACATCTGGCCGAAGGCGGAAAACTGCTGGCTTCGGGCATTATCGATGAACGCGTTGCCGATGTGACGGAAGCGGCGCTGGCGCATGGTTTTGCGATTGACAAAGTCATCGAGGAGAGCGGCTGGGCTGCCATGGTCATCAGCAGAGGGGAAAAGAAATGAGAAGACTCTTCTACAAGGGGATTCTGGCCGATCAAATCGAGATTGGCGGCCCGGATGCCCATCATCTCATGCATGTCATGCGCGCGAAGCCCGGTCAGGAAGTCATCGTCGTCGACGATGAGAATCAGGTCGCGCGCATGGAAATGACGGCTTTTTCCCCGGATACGGTGACACTGGAGCTTTTGGAACGCCTCGATGCCGATACGGAGTCGCCCATCGATTTGACGCTGGCGGCGTGCCTTTTAAAGGCCGACAAGATGGATTTTGTCGTGCAGAAGGCCGTGGAACTCGGTGTGACGCGTATCGTGCCGGTTGCCAGCCACAACTGCGTCGTGCGTTACGATGCAAAAAAGGCAAAACAGCGCTGCGAACGCTGGCAGAAAATTGCCAATGAGGCGGCCAAACAATGCGGCCGCACGGCCCTTGTCAAAGTATTGCCGATTGAAACGCTGCAGAAATTTCTCTGTCATGCTCCGTATGAGGATGACATGGACTCGGAATTCCTGTTTTGCTATGAAAATGAAGAAAAACTTTCGCTGCGGGAATGTCTGCAGCGCACGACGGCTGAGCGCTATCTGCTGCTCGTCGGCCCCGAGGGCGGCTTTACGCTTGAGGAAGCTGAAGCCATTGTCAAAGCCGGCGGGCAGAGCGTCACGCTTGGGCCGCGCATTCTGCGGGCCGAGACAGCGTGCGTTGCAGGGCTCAGCATCGTGCAGTATGAAAAAGGAGATTTGGGAAGTTGAAAGTTGCACTGACAACACTTGGCTGCAAGGTCAATCAGTTTGAGACGGAGACCATGGAAGGCCTCTTTAAGAAGCGCGGCTATGAGGTCGTGCCGTTTGAGGAATGCGCCGATGTTTATGTCATCAATACATGCTCGGTTACGAGTCTTGGCGACCGCAAGAGCCGTCAGATCATCCGCCGTGCCCATCGCGAGAACCCTCAGGCCATCATCGCAGTCTGCGGCTGCTATGCACAGGTGGCACCGGATGAAATCAAGGCTATCGAAGGCGTGCGCGTCGTGCTCGGCACGAAAGAACGCGCGCATATTGTCGACTACGTCGAAAAGGCCATGCACGAGGACGGCATCCAGGGCACGATCACGGATATCATGCAGGCTAAGACGTTTGAGGATATTCCGCTCTATGACAGTCCGGAGCGCACGCGTGCCTTCCTGAAGATTGAGGACGGCTGCCAGAATTTCTGCTCGTACTGCATCATTCCGTATGCGCGCGGCCCCGTTAAGTCGCGTCTGCCGGAGCACGTGCGCCGCGAGGCAGAGAAACTCGTCGCCATGGGCTTCAAGGAAATTGTCCTGACGGGCATCCATCTCGGGGCCTACGGCCGTGATTTGCCGGAAGATGTCACTTTGGCTGATGCCTGCCGCGAGGTCCTTTCGGTAAAAGGCCTCAAGCGCCTGCGCCTCGGGTCGCTTGAATCCATCGAGCTCTCACCAGAACTTTTCCAGCTGATTCGCGAAGATGAACGCTTCTGCGCGCATCTCCACCTGCCCCTGCAGGCAGGCTCTGATAAGGTCCTTCGTGATATGAACCGTCATTACGATACGGAGGAATTTGCACGACTCATCGAGCATGTGGAAAAAGAGGTGCCGGGCGTGGCCGTTTCGACGGATATCATCGTCGGGTTCCCCGGCGAGACGGAAGAGGATTTTCAGCAGGGACTTGATTTCGTCGAGAAGATGAATTTTGCGCGCATGCATGTCTTTCCATATTCGAGGCGTACGGGTACGCCGGCTGCGGCCCGCAAAGATCAGGTCGATGAGGCGGTCAAGAAGGAACGCGTGCACCGCATGCAGGCGCTTGCTGACCGCAAGTCTGAGGAATTCCATAAGAGCTTCATCGGCCGTGACATGCGCGTGCTGTTTGAGACGGCAAAAGACAGCATCACGGACGGCCTGACCGACAATTACATTCGCGTCTATACGGATGATGCCGTCAAATGCGGTGATATTTATACCGTTCATATCGACAAACTCTGGCGTGACGGTGTCTTTGCGCACTGCGTCCGCTGATGTTTCGGATGCGTTCATCTTGAAATCGTGGAGTTCTGAAAATCGTCTTTTTTATTTTTTCTTTTTGCTAAAAGAAGGTTTTTCAGAAAAGACGACGAATATGTACTTATAAATGGGCCTAAGCGGCCCGTTCGCAGCTGAAGGAGGTGAAGAAGATGGCAGATTGTATCTTTTGCAAGATTGCACAGAAAGAAATTCCGTCGAATCTGGTCTATGAAGACGATACGGTGGTGGCGTTCCGTGACCTTGAACCGCAGGCTCCGGAGCACGTGCTCATAATCCCGAAGAAACATGTCGAAAGTCTGCTGGCCCTCAAAGAAGAGGATAAGGCTCTCGTTTCGCATATTCTCGTCGATGTCATCCCGCAGCTTGCCAAAAAGCTTGGTGTGGACGAAAAAGGGTTCCGTGTCGTGGCCAATACCGGCGATGAGGGCGGACAGACCGTGAAGCATCTGCATTTCCACCTCCTTGGCGGCCGCTCTATGCAATGGCCTCCAGGCTGAGGAACTGCATGGAGTCAGTTCCCTAAAACTTTTGGAGAGTGTTGACAGTGGATTATGTCCTGCTGTATAATGGTGTGGTGTAATTCTAAAGACACAAACTCCCATGTTAAGTGGAGGGGGGGAAAAAATAGATGGCAAACGAAATCAAAGTTGGTAAAAACGAATCGATCGATAGTGCTCTCCGCCGCTTCAAGCGTATGTCCCAGAAGGCTGGTACGCTTGCTGAAGTGAGAAAACGTGAACATTATGAGAAACCGAGCGTTCGCCGCAAGAAGAAATCTGAGGCAGCTCGTAAACGCAAGTACAGAGGTTAATCCGTCATTTGCGACCGGCGCCTGCGAGCCCATGCTCCGCAGGTGCCTTTTTATTTTCTTTGCATCCTATAGAAAAGAGAGGAAGAACCTTTATGTCCATCAAGGAACAGCTTACGGCCGATATGAAAGAGGCAATGAAGAAACATGAGAAGGACCGCCTGTCCGTCATCCGCCTCGTGCGCGGTGCCATCCGTCAGGCAGAAATTGACGGCGGCCACAAAGAGCTCGGCGATGATGAAGTCATCGGTGTGATCAGCAAGGAAGTCAAGATGCGCAGGGATTCCATCGAGGAATTCAAGAAGGGCAATCGCGATGACCTCGTAGAAAAGACGCAGGCTGAAATCGATGTGCTCATGCCGTATCTGCCGGCACAGCTCTCGGAAGACGAAGTCCGTGCACTCGTCAAGGAAGCCGTCGAGAAGACGGGAGCCAAGACGCCAAAGGATATGGGCAAGGTCATGGGCATGCTGATGCCAAAAGTCAAGGGCCGTGCCGATGGCAAGATGGTCAATACGCTCGTTCGCAGCATGCTGCAGGGCTGAACAAGAAACTTTGTCCATCTCCAAGACATAAAAATGAATCAGAATAAAAAGAGGCTGCCATACGGCGGCTTCTTTTTTTAAAGGTATTTGCCTGTTTTTGTCGAATTAAAAAGATGATAGTAAGATACAAAGGTCTGATTAAGCAGACAGGCAGAAATGAAAGGAGGAGCAATATGGATATTGTCAGCATGCCAATTCTGCAGGTCCTGCTGCTGGCCATCATGTTTTTGGCCATTTTTGTGGAAGTCAAGACGGGCGGTACAGGTGCCGGCGTCATGCTCGGCATCGTGGCGGCCGGTGTATTCTGGGGGAGTCAGTATGTCAAAGGTACGGTTGACCTTTTCCAGATCGGTCTGTTTCTCGGCGGTATCCTCTGCATCATCATCGAAATGCTGCTGCCGACCATCGGACTTTTGGCTGGTGTCGGCGTGGCCGCGATGCTTTACAGTGTCGTGCTGGCCCTTGGCGGCAATCTGGCGGCCGTTTCGGTGCTGGTGATTTCCCTGATGGCAGCGATTGCCG
Source organism: Mitsuokella apri (assembly GCF_047974105.1). Classification (NCBI taxonomy): domain Bacteria; kingdom Bacillati; phylum Bacillota; class Negativicutes; order Selenomonadales; family Selenomonadaceae; genus Mitsuokella; species Mitsuokella apri. The sequence continues at coordinate 479,180 of NZ_JBHYRS010000001.1, read as the reverse complement.
TCTTTGCCCTGATTGTCAATCAGCTGCCATCGAGCCGGCTTTGGAAAAAGTTTGTGCTCAAGGACCAGTCGACGGCCAAGCGCGGCTATATCAGCGCCCATGAAGAGCGCCAGCTCGTCGGTCAGCAGGGAATTGTCCTTACCGAGCTGCGCCCTTCGGGCACGGCGATGCTGGCGGGCCATCCTGTCGATGTGGTCTCGGAAGGCGCTTTCATCCAGAAGGGCGAAAAGGTAAAAGTCGTTTCGGTCCATGGCAGCCGCGTCGTCGTGCGCCGGTTGGAAGCAGCAAAACAGCTTGAGCAGTAAGCAGGGAAGCTGAGTAAGTTTTATAGGTAAAAAAATCAGGAGGCGTTTTTATGGCATCTCTTATCACATCCGCATTCATTCTTGTGCTCATTGTCGCGGCCATCATGATTTTTCTTCATTTTGTGCCGCTGGGGCTCTGGATTTCGGCTTTGGCTGCCGATGTCCATGTCAGCATTGTCACCCTTGTCGGCATGCGCATGCGCCGCGTGCCGCCGGCTAAAATCATCCTGCCGCTCATCAAGGCCAATAAGGCAGGGTTAAATGTACAGGTCAATCAGCTTGAGGCCCATTATCTGGCGGGCGGCAACGTCGACAAGGTTGTCGATGCCTTGATTGCCGCGCACCGCGCGCAGATTCCTCTGCCGTTTGAGCGTTCTGCGGCCATTGACCTCGCCGGCCGTGATGTGCTTGAAGCCGTGCAGATGAGTGTCAATCCAAAAGTCATTGAAACCCCTGTGGTTTCGGCCGTCGCGCGTAACGGCATCGAACTCAAGATCAAGGCGCGCGTCACCGTGCGTGCCAATATCGACCGCCTCGTCGGCGGTGCCGGCGAACCGACGATCATCGCACGTGTCGGCGAGGGCATAGTCACGACGGTCGGTTCTTCGGAAAGTCACAATGACGTGCTGGCCAATCCGGATGACATCAGTAAAACGGTACTCGGCAAGGGCCTTGATGCCGGTACGGCCTTTGAGATTCTTTCCATCGATATCGCCGATGTCGATGTCGGCCGCAATATCGGCGCAGAACTCCAGACGGATCAGGCTGAAGCTGATAAGCGCATCGCGCAGGCTAAGGCCGAGGAGCGCCGTGCGATGGCCGTCGCCAAAGAGCAGGAAATGAAAGCGTATACGCAGGAGATGGAGGCAAAAGTCGTCGAAGCACAGGCCGAAGTCCCGCATGCGATGGCCGAAGCTTTGCGCGAAGGCCGCCTCGGTGTCATGGATTATTACAATCTCAACAATGTACAGGCTGACACGGATATGCGCAATGCCATCAGTACGGCTGGGGCAGATGATAAGATGCGTCCGACGCAGCCTGTTAAATGAGTGAAGGCAAAGAAAGGGGGCATGGCTGATGGATTCATCGATTCTGGCGATTATCCTCTTCGCCGTCATGGCCATTCTCACGGATAAGCTGGGGGGCAAGAAAAAGCCGCCGGCTCAAAGGCCTCCGTTTCCCTTTCCGGAGATGCCGAGACGGGCGGGAGAAAATTCTTCTCATGCGGATGAGCAGCTGCCGCCGCCCATGCCGCAGCCATGGGGGACAAAGGCGCAGCCGGAATCCGAAAAGAAGAGCTCACTGCCCTTTGAAATTCCCGATTTAAAAGGAGCGCAGCTGCCTTCCGGTCAGACGGATGAAGGCGTCTACCGCGAGCCCGGCACAAAGATGCAGGACATGCTGGAGGCCTATCGCGAGGAAATGGCGGATAAGGCCCGCGAAGCGGCCTATGAAGAGGAGCGCAAGGCCGAAGAAGAGGCTATCCGCGCCAGAGAAGAGGCCATTTACGAGCAGCAGGCCAAGCTTCCGGGACAGAAGACACGGAGAAAGGCACCGATTCTGCCTCAATTTACGCCTGCTTCCATCCAGCAGTCCATTGTCATGGCGGAGCTTTTGGGAAAACCGAAGGCCTATCGCCATAAGAATCCGTATTGGCGCAAATAATAGAGCAGGAATAAGAAAGAAGAACAAGTCTCTCCAATTTTTGGGGAGGCTTTCCTTTTGTTGTGAGTTTTTCCCATGACAAAACGATGATTCTGTAGTAAAATTATAGAATGTATTATGCGTCATAAATAAAAGTAAGGTTTTGTAGGTGATGAATTTGTCAAACCAGATGTTTGATGTAATAAAAAGCGACCTCGAAGTGCTGGAACAGGGGCTGCAGAAAGCTGTGACTTCCACGAATGAACTCGTGACCGAAGTCGGGCTGCATATCGTTACGTCGGGCGGCAAACGCATTCGTCCGGCTCTTTGTCTGCTCTCGGCTCACGGCGGCAAGTCGTTTGACCTCGCCCATGTTCTGCCGCTGGCGGAAGCACTCGAACTCATCCATACGGCATCCCTGGTTCACGACGATGTCATCGATGAAGCGGATACGCGCCGCGGTGCGGCCACGGCCAATGCCCGCTGGAACAATCAGGTCGCGATTCTTTCCGGTGATTATATTTTTGCAAGGGCCTTCACGCTGATTGCTGAGGAGGACTACGATGCCCATGTCTCGAAGCGTCTGGCAGAACTTGTCTGCAATCTGAGTGTCGGTGAAATCATTCAGGACAATGCCATTTATCAGGCATCGCGCGGCATGGCTGATTATTATGAACGCATCCAAAAGAAGACGGCAGATTTTCTTGAGATCTGCTGTGAGCTCGGTTCTATGGTTGGCGGCATGACAAAAGAGGACGTGGCAGCGCTCGGCAAATACGGTCACTGCATCGGCATGGCTTTTCAGATCACCGATGATCTCCTGGACATCGAGCAGACGGCGGAGAAAATCGGCAAGCCGGCCGGCAATGACATTCGTCAGGGCATTGTCACCCTGCCTGTCATCCGGGCACTCGAAGTCAGCCCAGATGCCAAAGAGCTTGAAGCCATCGTTACGGATATGGACATGACGGATGAAATGGTCGAGCGTGCGCTCGCCATTGTCAAGGCGACGGATGGCGTTGATTTTGCCAAGGACAAGGCCGATGCCTATCTGGAACAGGCGAAAGCGTCTCTGCCGGAGAGCCTGCCTTCAGAAATCCGTGAGGCTTATGAGATGGTAGCAGATTTTATCGGCGACCGTGACTTCTGACATTGATTTTGCGTGCAATAGGCATGAAAATAGAAGACAGAAGGTAATAGAGATTCATTGACGGAGGAACATTATGTTTGGAATTGGCGTACCGGAGCTCGTGCTCATCCTGATCATCGGGCTCATCGTATTTGGTCCCGGCAAGCTGCCGGAGATGGGCCGCACGCTCGGCAAGGGCATTCGTGAATTCCGTAAGGCGTCAAATGCCTTATCACAGGCTATCAACGCACCGGAGAATCAGCCGCAGCGTCCGGCAGCGCAGCAGACACCGCCGCCCGCAGCCCCTGCAGCGCAGCAGGCAGCAGCTCCTGCAGCTGCAAAACCAGCGGCCGCAGACAAAAACGCACCGCAGGGCAGCACGGCAGCCCCTGCAGCGGAGGCAAAGCCTGCATCACCTGTCTATCAGGCACCGACACAGGACAGCGTCCGTCAGCAGATTGCGGAGGCACAGGCAAAAAAAGAGCCGTCAGGCAAAGAGAACAAAGAAGCTTGAGGCAGGGCGCAGTTTTTTGCGCCCGTTTTTCTTTCTTAGTTATTATGATATAAATTGAGATTATAAGAGCTGGATGAAAGTCCTGCTGGTCTGCTTTGCGCAGACGATAGCATGTATTCACATATTTTTATTTTAGGAGGAAATATTATGTTTGGATTAGGCGTACCGGAACTCGTGCTCATCTTGATTATCGGTCTTGTCATCTTCGGACCGGGCAAACTGCCGGATGTTGGCAAGGCGCTTGGCAAGAGCATTCGCGAATTCAAATCAGCAAGTGCAGAAGAGGATAAAAAAGCCGACGACAAGATGATTGATGTCACGGCACAGACGAAAGAAATCCCGCCGAAAAAAGACGAGCAGAAGTGATCAGGATAAGAGGTATTCATGGCAGAAATGGCAGAAGAAAGACAATTTGAAGAAATAGAAGCTCCGCAGCAGAGGGAGACTGCCGTACAGAGCGCAGAGGCCGCGCAGGACATGGAGCCCGATGATGATGGCACGATGTCTCTTGTTGCGCATCTTACCGAACTGCGCAGCCGCCTGATAAAATGCCTGATCGCAATCGGCCTTGGCAGCTGTGTCGGTTATTACTTCATCGATGAGATCATGCATTATTTGACACTGCCGGCCGGCAAACTTTACTATATGCAGCCATCGGAAGCTTTTTTCACGTATTTGAAGGTTGCCGTAGTAGCCGGCTTCCTCATGGCCCTGCCCATCGTATTTTATCAGGTATGGCGTTTTTTCCTGCCGGCTTTGACGCGTAAGGAACGCATGGTGCTCGGCATCGTTGTACCGGTCTCGGTCATCCTGTTCTTTGCAGGATTATCGTTTTCGTTTTTCCTCGTGCTGCCAGCCGGCATCCGCTTCTTTATGGGCTTTGGCAATGATGAACTGCAGGCGCTGTTTTCGGTCAATAAGTATTTTGACTTTGTTATTACCTTTGTGCTGCCGTTCGGTTTCGTGTTTGAGCTGCCGCTCATCATTACGATTCTCGGCAAGATGGGCATCCTGACTTCGGCCATCCTCAAGAAGTACCAGCGTATTGTCATCTTTCTGGCCTTTGTCGCTGGTGCCATCATCACGCCGACGCCGGATGTCTTTACGCAGTCGATGATTGCCCTGCCGATGATTGTGCTTTACGAGGTGGGCTATTTCATTGTCCGCTACATATTGCGGAATTAAGAGTGCAAGGTGCAGAAATTATTGGGAAATGTAAGGAGGAATTTTCTTGGCATACAAGGATTTGCGCGAATTTATGGCAGACCTTGAGAGCAAAGGTCTCTTGAAACGCATTAAGACAGAAGTAGACCCGGAGCTTGAGATTACGGAAATCACGGACCGCGTTTCGAAGATGAAGGGCGAAAAGAATGTCGCTCTGCTTTTCGAGAACGTCAAGGGGTCGAAGATGCCGGTGCTCATGAATGCGTTTGGCAGTTATGAGCGCATGGCCATGGCTCTCGGCGTTGAAAAGCTCGATGATGTGGCCGATGAACTGCGCGAGATGATGAAGCTGCCGTATGTGTCTTTGCAGAATAAAATGAGCGTTGTCACGATGATCCCGATGATTAAACGGGCTATCAATTTCCCGAAATACGTCAAACATGCACCGTGTCAGGAAGTCGTCGAGACGGAAAATCCGAGCCTCGATGATATTCCTATCCTCAAGTGCTGGCCGGATGACGGCGGTCCGTTTGTGACGCTGCCGCTCGTCTTTACGAAAAATCCAAAGACGGGCAAGCGCAATGTCGGTATGTACCGTCTGCAGAAATACGACAGCCGCACGACGGGCATGCACTGGCACATTCACAAGAACGGCGCGGAGAATTTTCGCGACATGAAGGCCGCGGGCGGCGACCGCATTGAGGCAGCTGTGGCCATTGGCACGGACCCTGTCGTGACGTATGCGGCGACGGCGCCGCTGCCGCGCGATATCGATGAGATGGTCTTTGCCGGCTTCCTGCGCCATAAATCCGTCGAAATGGTCAAGTGCAAGACCGTTGACATCGAGGTGCCGGCCACGGCCGAAATCATCCTCGAGGGTTACGTCAAGACGGATGAAATGCGCCGCGAAGGCCCGTTTGGCGACCACACGGGCTATTATTCGCTGGCCGATGATTATCCGGTTTTCCACATCACGGCCATCACGCACCGCAAAGATGCGATTTATTCGGCCACGGTTGTCGGCAAGCCGCCGATGGAGGACTGCTTTCTCGCGAAAGCCACGGAACGCATCTTCCTGCCGCTGCTGCAGCAGATGCAGCCGGAAATCATCGATATCAACATGCCGCTTGAGGGTGTTTTCCACGACTGCTGTATCGTTTCCATCAAGAAATCGTATCCGATGCAGGCCAGAAAAGTCATGCATGCGCTCTGGGGCATGGGGCAGATGATGAATGTCAAGATGATCATCGTCGTCGACTCTCATGTCGATGTGCAGGATATCAGCGAAGTCGCCTGGCGTGTCTTCAATAATATTGATGCCAAGCATGATCTCGAAATCGTCGAGGGGCCGCTCGACGTGCTCGACCATTCTTCGCCGATGGCCAAATGGGGTGCCAAGCTCGGCATCGATGCGACGAAGACGTGGCCGGAAGAAGGACACAGCCGTCAGTGGCCGGATGAAATCGCGATGTCTGAGAATATCAAGGCCAGGGTTGACGCGAAGTGGAAGGAGCTTGGACTCGATTGATTTCCATCAAGGCACATATCAATAATGTTGCTCTGCACCACACGATTTTTGACCTGCCGTTCGCCTTTATGGGCGCCGTACTGGCAGCGGGGGGCCATCCGCGCCTCCTCGATTTATTCTGGATTGCCATGGCTATTACGACAGGCCGCGCGGCAGCGATGGCCATCGACAACTGGGCGGACCTCAAATATGACAGCCAGCAGCCGCGCATGGCTTACCGCGCGATGGTGGCAGGGAAAATCTCCAAGCGCGAGGCGCTGGTGTTTATCGTCATCTGTCTCGTGCTCATGGTGCTTTCGGTTCTGCAGCTGCAGCCCATCTGCATTTATCTGCTGCCATTAGCCGCGATTCCGTTCATTATTTATCCCTTCATGAAGCGCGTGACGGGCTGGGTGCATCTCTTTTTGGGACTGGCGATTGCCATGGCACCGGCGGGCGGCTGGGTTGGCGTCAGCGGCACGATATCCATGCCCCTCATTGTGCTCTGCATTGCTGTGGCCCTCTGGATTGGCGCGTTTGACGCGATGTACGGCGCACAGGACGAGGAGTTTGACCGCTCTCAGGGACTTCACTCTCTGGCCGTGAGCTATGGGGCCGCTGGGGCCTTCCGCATTGCGGATGCTCTGCACATCATCTGCATCTTGTGTTTTTTTACGGTAGGCATTATGATGAATCTGGATTTCCTGTATTTTATCGGCGTCGGCATTGCCGGCGGTACGCTCTATTACCAGCATCAGATTGTGAGCCCCACAGATTTTTCCCGCGTGACACAGCGGTACTTCATGCGCAATGGCATCGTTTCTGTTGCCATCTTTGTTTGTACCTGGCTGAGTTTCTATATCTGACATCTACTTTTGTTTTTGCTTTTTTCAGAGATAGAGAGATAGGAAAGGTGATTCTATGACAGCTCGTATTTTGGAAGGCAAGGTCTTTGCCCAGCAGTTCCGCGAAGATGCGAAGAAAAAGGCAGAGGCCCTTCACGCGAAGTACGGCGTGCAGCCGGGGCTGGCCGTCATCATTGTCGGCAGCAATCCCGCGTCGCAGGTCTATGTGCGCAACAAGCACAAATCCTGCGAGGCCCTTGGCATTTACTCCGAAGTCATCGAGATGCCGGAGACGACGACGAAGGAAGAACTTCTCGCGAAAATTGATGCCCTCAATGATGACAGGAAGATTCACGGTATTCTCGTGCAGCTGCCGCTTCCCAAGCAGATTGCCGCACATGAGTCCGAAATCCTCGAGCGCATCCGTCCGGAAAAGGATGTCGATGGCTTTCATCCTGTAAATGTCGGCCGTCTCGTGACGGGGGAGCCGGGCCTCGTGCCCTGCACGCCGTACGGCTGCCTGCGCATGCTCGAGCTCGCGGGCATCCCGATGGACGGTCAGCGCGCTGTCATCATCGGCCGCAGCAACATCGTCGGCAAGCCGATGCTCCATCTTCTGCTCGGCAAAAACGCGACGGTCACGATCTGTCACAGTCATACGAAGGATTTGCCCGCTGTCGCGCGCGAGGCCGATATCCTTGTGGCAGCTGTCGGCCGTCCGCGCTTTGTCACGGCCGATATGGTCAAAAAAGGAGCGACGGTCATTGATGTTGGCATCAACCGCCTTGCTCCCGATGAAGAACATCCAAAAGGCAAGCTCGTCGGCGATGTGGATTTTGAAAGCGTCAAAGAAGTGGCCGGTGCCATCACGCCGGTTCCGGGCGGCGTCGGCCTTTTGACCGTCGCCATGCTCATGGAAAATGTTGTCCGCGCTGCAGAAATGCAGCTTCGATAAATAAATATTGTTAGTGTTGTTTCCCTTACGAATTGCAGGAGGTACAGAAATGAAAACCGATGTTGAGATCGCACAGGAAGCCGAGATGCGCCCCATTCAAGAAATTGCCGCAAAGCTTGGCATCGCGGATGATGAACTCGAGCTCTATGGCAAGTACAAGGCAAAAGTCGCCCTGTCTGCGTGGGAACGTGTCAAGGATAAACCAAATGGCAAACTCATCCTCGTAACGGCTATCAACCCGACGCCGGCTGGCGAAGGCAAGACGACGACAAGTGTCGGCCTTGCCGATGCGTTCCACCGTCAGGGCAAAAAGACGGCCGTTGCTCTGCGCGAGCCTTCGCTTGGCCCGTGCTTTGGCCTCAAGGGCGGCGCTGCCGGCGGCGGCTATGCCCAGGTTGTGCCGATGGAAGATATCAACCTGCATTTTACGGGTGACTTTCACGCCATCACAACGGCTCATAACCTGCTCGCAGCTGTCATCGACAACCACATCCAGCAGGGCAATGCCCTTGACATCGATGTGCGCCGCATCACGTGGAAGCGCGTGCTGGACCTCAACGACCGCGCCCTGCGCCACGTTGTCATCGGCCTCGGCGGCAAGGCACACGGCACGCCGCGCGAGACGGGCTTTGATATCACGGTGGCCTCGGAAATGATGGCCATCCTCTGCCTCGCGAAAGACCTCGAGGATATGAAACAGCGCCTTGGTGAAATCGTCATTGGCTACAGCCGTTCGGGCCGTGCCATCCGCGCCAAGGAACTCAATGTCACGGGGGCCCTGACACTGCTCTTCAAGGACGCCATCAAGCCGAATCTCGTTCAGACGCTTGAGGGCACGCCTGCTTTCATTCACGGCGGCCCGTTCGCGAATATCGCCCACGGCTGCAACAGCGTCATGGCGACGAAATTTGCCCTGAAATTCGCGGATTATGTCATCACGGAGGCCGGCTTCGGTGCGGACCTCGGCGCGGAAAAATTCCTCGATATCAAATGCCGCTTTGCCGGCCTGAAGCCGGATGCCGTGGTTATCGTCGCCACGGTCCGCGCGCTGAAAATGCACGGCGGTCTTGACAAGAAAGAACTCAACAAAGTAGATATGGCCGCTCTTGAAAAAGGCATTGCCAACCTCACGAAGCATATCGAGAATATCCAGAAGTTCGGCCTGCCGGCTGTCGTGGCCATCAATGCCTTCCCGACGGATACGAAGGAAGAGCTCGATTTTGTCGAGAAGAAGTGCAACGAACTCGGCGCGGAAGTCGCTCTTTCCGAAGTCTGGGCCAAGGGCGGTGAAGGCGGTCTGCCCCTTGCGGACAAAGTCGAAGCTGCGACGAAAAAGCCGAACAACTTCCATTTCATTTACGATGTTAACGAGAGCATTCCCGCAAAGATTGAGAAAATCACGCGCGAGATCTACGGCGGCGATGGTGTTGACTTCACGCCGGCTGCCAAAAAACAGCTTAAGGAGATTGAAGAACTCGGCTTTGACAAGATGCCGGTCTGCATGGCCAAGACGCAGTATTCCCTGTCGGATGATGCGACGAAACTCGGCCGTCCGACGGGCTTCCGTATCACGGTTAAGGAATTGCGTGTAAGTGCCGGTGCCGGCTTCATCGTGGCCCTGACTGGCAACATCCTGACGATGCCGGGCCTGCCGAAGCATCCTGCTGCAGAGAACATGGACATTGACGTCAACGGCAAGATCACGGGCCTCTTCTAAAGCTCACCAAGATCACAAATGACGAAGGGCATGAGCACGCCCATGCAACAGAAATCGCTGTATCTTTACGATATGGCGATTTTTTGTTATCAGATAGATGATTATATGTATACAGGCATACACATTGACAAGACATATTTTCTGCGCTATTATAGATATACACCTTAAGCATATAATATATAAATATACGATATAAGTGCAATGGCGCACTGCAATCGTGGCGAAGACGGTTCGTCGGGAGCGGACTGTCTTTTTTTATGGATATATGAATAGGGGAAAATGTTTTAGGGAGGAATGTACTATGAAGAAAAATCTGAGCCGCATGGGGCTGCCTGTGGGCTTTCTCGTTCTCATCCTGCTGCTTTTGATTCCGACGCCGCCGGACCTTTCGACGGCCGGACACCGCATGCTGGCAATTCTCATTTTTTCTGTCATCATCTGGATGACAGAAGCGGTCTCTTATCCGGTATCTGCCGGCATCATCATGTCATTGATGGCCTTTTTGCTTGGCACGGCGCCGAATATGGCCAATCCGTCTAAGATGCTCGGCACGTCAGGTGCCTTGAAGATGGCACTGACCGGTTTTTCAAGCACAGCCTTGGCTCTCGTCGGTGCAGCCCTGCTGATTGCGGCAGCCATGATGAAAACGGGGCTTGATAAACGCATTGCCCTGTTCGTCCTCTCCAAAATCGGTGCCAAGACGCACCATGTACTCGCCGGCGTCATCTTTGTCGGCTTTGTGCTGAGCTTCTTCGTACCGAGCACGACGGCGCGCGTTTCCTGCATGGTGCCAATCGTCATGGGCATCATCGCTGTTTTCGGTGTTTCGCGCAAGAGCAAGTTTGCGGCCATCATGCTCATTGCCGTGGCGCAGGCTGACAGCATCTGGAATGTCGGCATCAAGACGGCAGCTGCGCAGAATATGGTCGCTCTCGGTTTTATCGAAAAGCAGCTCGGCACGACCATCAGCTGGCTTGACTGGTTTATTGCGGCAGCTCCTTTTGCCATCATCATGAGTGTCGTGCTCTATTTCGTACTGCTCAAGCTCATGCCGCCTGAGATGAAGGAAATCCCGGGAGGCAAAGAAAAAATCGAGCAGGAACTCAAGGCGCTGGGGCCCATGAAGACAGATGAAAAGAAGCTCATGTTCATTTCCCTTGTCCTGCTCTTCTTCTGGGCTACGGAAAAAATCGTTCATCCTTTCGACACCTCTTCGACGACGATTGTCGCCGTCACGCTCATGATGATGCCGGGCATCGGCATTATGACGTGGAAAGAAGTGCAGGAGCGCATCAACTGGGGCACGCTTTTGCTGTTCGGCGTCGGCATCAGCCTTGGTTCGACAATTCTCTCGACAAAAGCCGGTGAGTGGATTGCTCATGTCATAGTCAATTCCTTCGGACTTTTCGATGCTTCGGCGACGTTCATTATCGCGATTCTCGCGCTGTTCCTGATTCTCATACATCTCGGTTTTGCGAGTGCCACGGCCCTCTCTTCGGCCATGATCCCAATCTGCATCTCCGTTCTGCAGGGAGCAGCGGAAAATACAACGCTCAATGTTGTCGGCATGGTCATGATTCTGCAGTACACGATCTGTTTTGGCTTCATCCTGCCGGTCAATGCCCCGCAGAATATGATTGCCTACAGTACCGACACGTTCGAAGTCAAGGATTTCATCAAGACGGGCATTCCACTGACGATTTTTGCGTACCTGACCATCCTGCTGCTGACCAATACGTATTGGAAGTGGCTGGGACTGATTCTTTGAGTTTTAGTCATATTGTTCTATTATATAGGAGCACAGCATGTTTGCTGTGCTTTTTTATTTTGGAGGCAATGCCCTCAGGGGACAGGTATTTCCAGAAAAGAAGAGCGTACTTGCAAAATGTGGGGAAAGACTTTACAATATTATTGATATTTGTAGCTTTTTTTGACGATTACCTTTCGGAGGATCCCTATGAAACGTATCTCAGTAGAACTCGTTCCACGCGATGAGGACAGTCTGCGGCAGGAACTTTCCCTGCTTGGCAAATTCCAAAATAAAGTCGATGTCATCAATATCCCCGACCTTCTGCGTTTTCCGATTCGCAGCTGGCAGGGGGCGGCGATTGCGCAGGAACGTTTTAAAAACTCGATGCCGCATATCCGTGCGATGGATATCGATCTTGAAAAAGAGCTTACGATGAAGGATTATCTGCGCGAACACAATATTCGTGAGGTGCTTGTCATTGAAGGCGATCCGCCGCAGGATATGATGCATGAAGTTTATCCGACGAACAGTGTCGATGTCATCTGGAAGTTCCGCAAGGAGATGCCGGAAGTCAAGGTCTATGCAGGCATTGACCAGTACCGCGGCTCGATGGCGCAGGAGCTTTACCGCATCAGGCGCAAACTGCAGGCCGGTGCCGCAGGTTTCTTTACGCAGCCGTTCTTTGATATGCGCTATCTGGAAGTTTATGCCGACATGTTGCAGGGGCTTGAAGTCTATTGGGGCGTGTCACCTGTCATGAGCGCGCGTTCGCAGAGCTATTGGGAGCGCAAGAACCATGTGGTTTTCCCGCATGATTTTGAGCCGACGCTTGCATGGAGCGTGGATTTTGCGAAAAAAGTCATGGATTATGCGGAGCGTGAGGGGGCTAATGTGTATCTGATGCCGATCAAGACGAACCTCGAGGCCTATCTCGCAGGTGTTCTTGCCTGACAATGTATATAGGAGAGTGAAGTATGTTTAAAATCCTTAGCAAAGAGGAATGGTCGCCGAATGTCTACGCGATGGAGATTGAAGCGCCGCGCGTGGCAAAAAAAGCGCAGGCCGGTCAGTTCATCGTGCTGCGCGTCAATGAGCAGGGCGAACGCATCCCCTTGACGATTGCCGATTATGACCGCGAGACGGGAAAAATCCTGATTGTCTTTCAGGCTATCGGCGCCTCGACCATGGAACTCGCAGCCCTGAACGCGGGCGACAGCATCCTCGATTTTGTCGGTCCTCTTGGCCGTCCTTCGGAAATCAAGAAACTTGACGGCACGATGGTCGTCGTTGGCGGCGGCATCGGCGTTGCACCGACGTATCCGATTGCGCGCGCGATGAAAGAGGCCGGCAACAAGGTCATTGCCATCATGGGCGCAAAAAATAAGGACATCCTCATTATGGAAGACGAGATGAAGGCCGTGACGGATGAAGTCCTCGTGACGACGGATGACGGTTCGTATGGCATCAAGGGCTTTGTCACGAATGCCGTGCAGGCTCTTGTCGACCGCGGCGAAAAAATTGCGCAGATTACGGCCATTGGCCCCGTCATCATGATGAAGAGTGTGGCCGACGCGACGCGTGACCTTGGCATCCACACGGTCGTATCGTTGAATCCAATCATGGTCGACGGCACGGGCATGTGCGGCGGCTGCCGCGTGACCATTGGCGGCGAGACGAAGTTTGCCTGTGTCGATGGTCCGGAGTTTGACGGCCATCTCGTGGACTTCAAGGGACTTATGAGCCGCCAGCGCATGTACCGCGACAAAGAAGCCATCGAAAAAGACCATGTCTGCCATATCGGTCTGGGAGGAGAAAAGTAATGGCCCTGATACTCAAGAAACATGAAATGCCGGTGCAGGACCCGAAGGTCCGTGCCCATAATTTTGATGAAGTCGCCCTCGGCTACGATGAAGATACGGCTGTGGCCGAAGCGGAACGCTGCCTGCACTGCAAAGTGCCGCAGTGCCGCAAGGGCTGTCCTGTTGCCATCGACATTCCGACCTTCATCGGCAAGCTCAAGGAACGCGATTTTGACGGCGCCATTGCGACCATTAAAGAATCCAATGCCCTGCCGGCCATTTGCGGCCGCGTCTGCCCGCAGGAAAATCAGTGCGAGAAGCACTGCATCCTCGCCAAGCGCGGAGAAGCTGTCGCCATCGGCCGTCTCGAGCGTTTTGTCGCGGACCGCGAGCTTGCTGCCAATAAAGAGGTCAAGCCTGTTGAACGTAAAAAAGATGCTCAGAAAGTCGCCGTCATTGGTGCAGGGCCTTCCGGCCTTTCATGCGCCGGCGACCTCGCCAAGAAAGGCTACGATGTAACGATTTTTGAGGCCCTGCACAAGGCCGGCGGCGTGCTGTCCTACGGTATTCCGGAATTCCGCCTGCCGAAGGACACGGTCGTCAAGAAGGAAATCGAGAACATCGAAAAACTCGGCGTCAAGATTGAACTCGATTCTGTCGCCGGCCGCCTTTACACGGTCGATGAGCTCATGCAGGAAGAGGGCTTTGATGCCGTCTTTATCGGTACGGGCGCAGGTTTGCCGCGTTTTCAGGGCATTCCGGGCGAGAGCCTCAACGGCGTTTATTCGGCCAACGAGTTCTTGACGCGCTGCAATCTCATGAAAGCGTATAAATTCCCGGAATACGCGACGCCGATTCAGGTCGGCAGACACGTCGCCGTAGTCGGCGGCGGCAATGTCGCGATGGATGCAGCCCGCACGGCTCTGCGCCTTGGAGCTGAAAAAGTTTCCATTATATACCGCCGCAGCGAGGCCGAAATCCCCGCGCGCGCGGAAGAAGTCGGCCATGCTAAGGAAGAGGGAATCGATTTCAAGCTCCTGACGAATCCGGTCGAAGTGCTCGGCGATGAGAACGGCTGGGTCAAGGGCCTTCGCTGCATCCGCATGGAACTCGGTGAGCCGGATGCTTCGGGCCGCCGCCGTCCGATTCCAATCGAAGGTTCAGAATTCAATATGGAGATGGACACGGTCATCATCGCCATTGGCACGGGTCCAAACCCGATTATCGCGCATACGACACCGGGGCTTGAGACGACAAAGCGCGGCAATATCGCGGCAGACGAAGAGACGTGCGCAACGTCCAAGGAAGGCGTCTTTGCGGGCGGCGATATCGTCACGGGCGCCGCGACGGTCATTCTCGCGATGGGAGCAGGACGCAAGGCTGCTGCGGCCATCGACAAGTATTTGCAGAGCAAGAAGAAATAAGAAATGATGGATTTTACAGCAATCGACTTTGAGACGGCTACCGGAGCGCGCAATTCAGCCTGCAGCGTAGCTGTCGTGACGATTCGCGGCGGCCAGCTGGCAGACTCGTATTATACGCTGATCCGACCGCCTGAGAATCGCTACAGTTATTTCAATACCCAGATTCACGGCCTTACGGAAAAAGATACGGCAAATGTCGCTGATTTTGCCGGTATCTGGCCGGAGCTTCGGGAGCATCTGGCAGGACAGCTGGTCGTTGCCCATAATGCCAAATTCGATATGGGCGTCCTGCGGGCCTGCCTGACTCTGTATGGCCTTTCTGCACCGGATTTTTCTTACTGCGATACCGTGGCAATTGCGCGCAGGGCCTGGCCGAATCTTGCCAATCATAAACTCAGTACGGTCGGAGCATACCTCAATCTGCATTTCCGCCATCACGATGCCTTGGAAGATGCCAAGGCCTGTGCGGCAATTCCGATTCGTGCGGGGCAGGAACTTTCGGATGCAAGCCTTGAGGCCCTCGCGCGTCATCTCGGCATCCGCATTTCGCCATTTGCCTTCCGGCCCAGCGGACTTTTCGGCTAAGCAGGAGCAGAGAAAGAAGGATAATATGATTTTGGTCAGTGCGTGCCTTTTAGGGCATAAAGTCAAATACAACGGCGGCAGCAATGACCATGCACTGCTGCAGAAATACAATGCGCGCGGCCGCTTTGTCGCTGTCTGCCCGGAGTGCTTCGGCAGACTGCCCGTACCGCGTACACCGATGGAGATCCGCTATGGTACGGGGCGCAAGGTTTTGGAGGACAGGGCAAAAATCGTCGACGCTGAGGGACATGATTTGACCGCGGCGATGCGGCTTGGGGCGGAGAAGGTCCTGCGCATTGCCGAGACCTATCATGCGGAAACCGCTATTCTGAAGGACGGCAGTCCTTCCTGCGGTGTACACCGCATCTACGATGGCAGCTTCACGGGGACTAAAATCCGTGGCACTGGCGTGACTGCGGCCCTGCTGCAGCAGCATGGCCTGACTGTCTATTCGGAAGAGGATATGACGCCTGACCGTTTGGAAGAGCTCATTGCCGAAGATATCCGCCGTGATAATTATCGGTTATGAGCGGGAGCCCTTACTTTATATTGATTTATTATTATCTTTTTTTGATATACGGAAATATAGGCTTTGTGTTTAACAAGCCTATATTTTTTTTCTTAGTATGAAAGTAAATAATAGTAAACGCTTGCAGAAACCGTTCCCATATGCTATACTAAAAACAGTTCCAATAAGAACAAGCCGAAGTATCGCTAGGGGAAATATGAGGAAACATGGACACTCATAAAAGAAGCGATGCGAAACAATCATCTTTTAGGGGGAGTTTATTATGAAGAAGACTCTGGTATCCGCACTCACGACTGCTCTGGTTGTCGGCGCCGCATCGACTACGTTCGCTGCCGCCAATCCGTTCTCGGATGTACCGGCTGACCATTGGGCTTACGACGCTGTATCGCAGCTCGCAGCTGACGGCGTTATCGAAGGTTATGGCGACACGACCTTCCGCGGAAATCAGAACATCACGCGTTATGAGATGGCCCAGATGATCGCAAAGGCCATGGCCAAGAGCGATGTCTCCGCTGCCGACAAGGCTCTCATCGACAAACTCGCTGCCGAGTTCTCCGATGAACTCAACAACCTTGGCGTCCGCGTCAGCAACCTCGAGCGCAATGCCGACAAAGTAAAATGGAACGGCCTCGTCGAGTACACGTATACGAGCACGCGTCATGATGCCGGCACGACGGCCAAAGAGCGCAAGTATAACGATGATGACCTCGTCTTCCGTCTCGAGCCGAAAGCCGAAATCAACAAAAACTGGGATGTACATGCCCGTCTCGATGCTGATTTAAAACTTGATAAAGACAAAGGTGGCGACAATGACGGCAAAGTTGACCTCAAGCGTGTTTGGGCTGAAGGTCATTATGACAACTTCAATGTCAAGCTCGGTAAACTGCCGAATGCCATCAATCTCATTTCAACGACGGATGACCCGTATTCCGGTGCAGCCGTAACGTTCGGCAAGGACCTCAAGGTTACGATGGAAGCCGGCCGCCTCGACGCAACGCAGTTTGGTGATTTTGGCCGCGATTTGAAGGGACAGATGAACAACGTATTTAAGAGTACGGATGATACGACGAATTTCCAGGCTGTCAATCTCGGCTACGCCAAGAACAAATTCTATGGCAACACTGGTTATGAGCATATGAGCGGTGCTACGTTCACTGGCAGCCTGCCGAAAGCTTATAACAGCGATTACAAGGCTGGTCAGGACAACGAGTTTAAGGCGAATATTTGGTTTGTCAATGCCGGCTATCGCTTCGACCATAATAATTTCTTCAAGGCAGAATATGCCCAGAACACGAAGGCTGACAACTACAAGAACGCCTACAGCTTCGAGTACGATTACAAGGGGGCTCAGCAGGAGAACCCAGGCACTTGGGGCATGTACCTTGCTTACCGCAACCTCGGCCAGTACGCTGCTCCATGGTCGACGTACGGCGATGGTGTTGACGGCGGCCAGAAAGGCATCGAAGTCGGCACGACTTATACGGCCTTCAAGAACATCCAGTTCGTTGCCAAATACTTCAACGGCAAGGATATTGCTGCAGACAAAGATGCATCGAAACTCTTCGGCCGTATCGATGTGTACTTCTGATTATCAGAACTCCCAATTACATATCAGGCATACAAAAAAGACAGCTTTGCGGCTGCCTTTTTTTGATACAGAAAGATAGAGATTTCAGTGGAATACATACTGCAGCAGAAGCATATAGGAAATCGTGCCGCCCGCGATGGATAAGAGCATCTGCCGTTTCCATCTGTGCAGCAGAATCGTGATGAGAATGCCGAGCATTTCCGGCAGGCCATAATTGCCTGTGGTAAAGGAAACATCTTTGAGGCAGTAGACGACGAGCATGGCGAAAATCGCGCAGGGCAGGGCGCGGCCGAGATATTGGATGTAATCGGGCGTGGGTTTTTTTGAAGAAAAGACGAGGAAAGGCAAAAAGCGCGTGAGCATCGTGCCGATGGCGCACATGGCAATCGTGATGACTTGTTCCGAAAGTGTCATTTAAATTCCCTTCCTTTCAAGCGGACCGCGAATCAGCGTCAACGTCACGAGAATGCAGAGCATCGATGGGATGATGAAGGCCTGACTGCCGAAGGCATTGAGGCAGAGAAAAGACGCCGCAAGGCCGACATAGGCCGTGATATGCGAATGCTCGCGCTCATACTGTTCCATGAAGATGACGACAAACATGGCCGTCATGACAAAGCCGAGTCCCTGTGTGTCAAACGTCAGGTAAGAACCGACGAGACCGCCGATGGTTGCACCGCTGACCCAATAGAATTCGTTGAGCAGTGTGACAAAGACCATGAACCAGCTCTTATCGACATCCTGTGGAACTTTGGCGGTGAAGTTGATGGAAAACGTCTCATCGCACATGCCGTAGATTAAATAATATTTTTTCCAGCCCGTTCCCCTGAATTTGTCGAGCATGGCAATGCCGTAGAAGAGATGGCGTGCCTGTATGAGGATGGCCATCAGAAAGGCCTGCAGAGGAGCAAAAGGCGACAGCAGCATGGTGACAGTGACGAACTCGAGTGAACCGCCGAAAATGACAATACTCATGATCATCGGATAGATAAAGGAAAAACCGGATACATTGGCATAAATGCCATAGGCAAGTCCCAAAAACCAGAATCCTGCAAAAATCGGGATAGTGTAGGGAAAGGCTGCCCGCAGTGCGCGCATTTTCATCTTGCAGATTCCTTTCTGTAGTATTATAATTGACGATAGATTTTTATATTGAACGATGTAGCCTTATCTTACCGTCAGCCGGGAGAAAAGTCAAGGCAAAGGAGGAATTCTCATGAATGTTAACGAAATCATTGCTGTCAATCTGCAGGACCTCCGTCTGCGCCAAAATAAAAGCCTTGGTCAGCTGGCAGAAGAAACGGGACTTTCGAAAGCCGTATTGTCGAATATTGAAAAGGGCAGGGCCAATCCGACCATCAATACCATTTGGAAGATTGCCGAGGCGCTGCATGTGCCGTATTCGGCGCTTTTGGAGCCGCGTCAGGCCGCAGCCCATAAAATTGCCCAGTCGGACCTGGTCATGCAGAGCGATGAACAGGGGCATTACCGCATTGGCTGTTATTATCCGAGTACGCCGGAGCGTGACTTTGAATGTTTTCTGCTGTCCTTTGACCCGGGCGTCACGCATGTGACGGAAGGGCATACGGAGCATTCGCATGAATACATTTTTGTGCGCGAGGGAAAATTGAAGCTCGAAGTAGCCGGACAGTTTTTTTACCTGCAGACCGGCGACTCCCTGACATTTGACGCGACGCTGCGTCATATTTACACGAATGAGGGTGAAGGAATCAGTGAAGCCCTCTGTATCAATCATTACCCGCGGGGATGACATGATTGATTTTGGGGCTGACGGCGCACAAGAACAAAAATTTTTTATTGGTGCGGAAAAAAGTTCTTGCATTCCTGCGCGTTATCCATTATAATAATACAAGTCGATACGCGAGTATCAAGACATTTTATATTCCTCGATAGCTCAGCCGGTAGAGCACCTGACTGTTAATCAGGCTGTCGCAGGTTCGAATCCTGCTCGAGGAGCCAATGGCGCCATCGTCAAGCGGTTAAGACACCGCCCTTTCACGGCGGGTTCATGGGTTCGAATCCCATTGGCGTCACCATTGGGCGATTAGCTCAGCTGGGAGAGCGCTTGCCTTACAAGCAAGATGTCAGCAGTTCGATCCTGTTATCGCCCACCAATTTAGAAGCATAGCTGCCGTGAGGCAGCTTTTTTTGTTAGCTTAAAACAGAAAGTCAGGGGTCTTTCATGAATACAGGAAAAAGACGTGAACTTTTACTGAAACGCCTGCAGGAAGCTTCGCAGCCATTGACTGGTACAAAACTCGCGCGTGAGCTCGGCGTCAGCCGCCAAATTATCGTGGGGGATATCAGCATCCTGCGTGCGGAGGGCGTACAGGTCTATGCTACGCCGCGCGGCTACATCATGCCGCGCGATGAAAAAACACAGGCACTGAAGGCCACCATTGTCTGCCGCCATGATGCGGCCGGCATGGAAAAGGAACTGGAGACTGTTGTCGATAACGGGGGTTCGGTGCTCGATGTCATTGTGGAGCATCCCGTTTACGGACCCATCCGCGGCGACCTTTTGATTGAAAGCCGGCGCGACATCAAACGCTTTCTGACGAAGATGAAGAAATGTCAGGCCAATCCGCTGCTCGTGGTGACCGGCGGCACTCATATGCATACGATACAGGTTCCCGATGAAGAGGCTTTGACAGTCATCCGCAAAGAATTACAATCTCTTGGTATTCTTGTGGAAGATTGAGCCTATAATATTATCAGAAAATACCCAATTGCATCATACTGCATTTCTGTAGTATAATGTAGGCATTGATTCGAAACGGGAAGTTTTTCTAACCCATATATTTGTGTAAAGGAGATGGATGATGCGTGAAGGAACTGCTTAAGGAAATGCACAGCTGGATGGATGCTTATATGAAATCATTCCATACAGACGATGAAGAAGTCATGCAGGGGATCCGCATCAAGGAAATACACACTGGCTATGTCACGGCAATTGCAGTGCAGCTGGCAAAGCATCTGCAGCTTTCCGAGCATGACGTGAAGCTGGCGGAAATCATGGGACTTTTCCATGATGTTGGCCGCTTCCGCCAGTACAGCCTCTATAAGACGTTCAATGACGCGGCGTCGGAAGATCATGCAGACCTCGGCCTCAAGGTGCTTTCCGAACTCGCCTTTATGAAGAAGCTCGCACCGGAAGATGAAACGCTGGTACGCTTTGCCATTGGCCGTCATAATAAGAAAGAAATCGGTCCGGCACCGAGTAAAAAGGCACTGCTTTTTGCAAAGCTGCTGCGCGATGCTGACAAGCTCGATATTTACCGTGTGCTTTCGCCATATCTGGGACCGGAAAATGCGGACAAGGCGCCAAAATTCATCGCAGCGGATGCCAGCCAGCTCATCAGCCCGGATTTCATAGAGGACTTTAAAGCTGGGCGTCAGGCCGATTACCGGAAACTGCGCACGTATGGCGACCGCAAGCTCGTGCGGCTTTTGTGGATTTATGACATCAATTTCAGCTGGACGCTCAGGGAGATTGTCAAGCGCGGCTATGTCGACCGCATCATTCATTATTTGCCTGAGCAGCCGGGTGTTGATGAAGGGGTGAAGAGGCTGCGCGCTTATATTGCGAAAAAATGTGCGCAGGAGGACGCAGCGGAACTTTGATTTTAAGCTGCGTTTCCGTTTTACGTTTGTTTTGCATTTTATGAAATGATAGAAACATAAGGAGAGAAATCAGATGGCAGAAAAAATTACGGTGGCTTCGAATTTCATTCAGAACATGATTGAAGAAGACCTCAAGAACGGCAAATATACAGAAGGCATTCACACGCGTTTTCCACCAGAGCCGAATGGTTACCTGCATATCGGTCATGCCAAGTCCATCTGCCTGAATTTTGGCCTGGCAGAATACAATCATGGCCTTTGCAATCTGCGTTTCGATGATACGAATCCGACCAAGGAAGACACGGAATATGTCGATTCCATTCAGCGCGATATCCGCTGGCTCGGTTTCAGCTGGGGCAATCGCAAATTCTATGCTTCGGATTACTTCGACAAGCTCTATGATTTTGCTGTCACGCTTATCAAGAAGGGGCTGGCTTATGTCGATGACCTTTCTGCAGAGGAAATCAAGGCTTACCGCGGCACGCTGACGGAACCGGGCAAGGAAAGCCCTTACCGCAATCGCAGCATCGAGGAGAATCTCGACCTCTTCGCACGCATGAAGGCCGGAGAATTTGCCGATGGTGAGAAGGTCCTGCGCGCCAAGATCGATATGGCTTCGCCGAACCTCGTCATGCGCGACACGGTCATCTATCGCATTGCCCATGTGAGCCATCACCGCACGGGCGACAAATGGTGCATCTATCCGATGTATGATTTTGCACATCCGCTCTCAGATGCCATTGAGGGCATCACGCATTCTGTCTGCACGCTCGAATTCGAGGAGCACCGCCCGTTCTATGACTGGCTGCTTGACTCGCTGGGCTTTGACCCGAACACGCGTCCGCGCCAGATTGAGTTTGCCCGCCTGAACCTCACGAATACGGTCACGAGCAAGCGTAAGCTGCGTCAGCTCGTCGAAGAGGGCTATGTGCGCGGCTGGGATGACCCGCGCATGCCGACCATTTCCGGCTTGCGCCGCCGCGGCTATACGCCGGCGTCCATCCGCAATTTCTGCAGGGAAATCGGTGTGGCTAAGGCCGACAGCATCGTCGATGTCTCGATGCTCGAGCATGAAGTCCGCGCTGACCTCAACGAGAATGCCGACCGCGTCATGGCTGTCCTGCATCCTCTGAAGGTCGTCATCACGAATTATCCGGAAGACAAGGAAGAATGGCTGCTCGCAGACAACAATCCGATTCATGGCGGCCACCGCTTCGTGCCATTCTCCCGCACGCTCTACATTGAGCAGGAAGATTTCATGGAAGAGCCGCCGAAGAAGTACTTCCGCCTCAAACCGGGCGGAGAGGTTCGTCTCAAACATGCGTATATCATCAAATGCGACGAAGTCATCAGGGATGAGCAGGGCAATGTCGTAGAGCTGCACTGCACGGCAGACCTCGATTCGAAGACGGGCGGCGCTACGGCAGGCCGCAAGGTCAAGGGAACGATTCACTGGGTGGCAGAGAAGACGGCGCTCAAGGCAGAAGTCCGTCTCTACGATTACCTCATTGAGACCGATGAGAACGGCAATGTGCCGAAGGATTTTATCGCTGCCCTCAACAAGAATTCTCTGAAGGTCATCGATAATGCCCTGATTGAGCCTTCTGTCAAGCTTACGGCAGCTGGCACGCATTACCAGTTCCTGCGCGTCGGCTATTTTGTCGTGGATCCTGACACGACACCTGAGCATCTGGTCTTTAACCGCGTGGTCGGACTGCGTGACAGCTGGGCCAAAGTCAATAAATAAGTGCTGCAAGGATACCATATTGAAATCTTATAGAAGGTGACGTTTATGTCTAAGATCCCTAAGAATCTGTCTGACAAGGACATGTTCAAGGATTATGTAGAAGATACATCCATAGAAGACCGCTTCATTGCGGCTGAGAAAAAAGCGAAGAAGAAACAGCAGGAACAGGTAACGCCGTCTGCTGACTTCCTGCGCGCCGGCTTCACCCCACAGCTTACAGAAGAACTCGCGAAAGCCCTCCTGCAGCTTAAGATGGAACTCTTTCGCGCGGATATCAAGAATTATACCTTCAAGATCAAGCGCGATGGCGAGAATATCGTGCTGATCCCGAAGTATAAGAAATAAATAGGGAAGTTTTTAGGGAAAGAAGTGGATTCTATTGGTTAGTACAACGACGATTGCAATCGTCATCTTCGTTGCTGCTTACGCACTGATCATTTCAGAAAAGGTTCATCGAACCATTGTCGGTATCTTTGGTGCTATGCTCATGATCCTGTTCGGTGTCATCGATCAGGATACAGCAATTCGTCATATTGACTTCAACACACTCGGCCTGCTCATGGGCATGATGATTATCGTCAATATCACGAGTGAAACGGGACTTTTTAATTTCCTAGCAATCTGGTCGGCCAAGAAAGTCAAGGCACGCCCGATTGCCCTGCTGGTTGCCCTGTCAGCCTTGACCATGGTCTGCTCGGCCTTTCTCGATAACGTCACGACCGTCCTGCTGACGGTGCCAATTACCTTCAGTATCACGGCACAGCTCAAGGTCGATGTCAAGCCGTATCTGATCTCGCAGATCCTGGCTTCGAATATCGGCGGTACGGCCACGCTCATCGGTGACCCGCCGAACATCATGATCGGCAGTGCTGTCGGCCTGAACTTCATGGACTTCATGGCAAACCTCTCCGGTATCGCCGTCCTGATTTTCTTTGTTGTCGAACTCGTGCTCATCGCGATTTATGGCAAAGAACTCAAGACGCAGCCGGATTTGCAGGAAAAGGTCATGCGCCTCAACGCGCACAGCCAGATTGCCAATCCGAAGCTCCTGAAGAAATGCCTTTTCGTCATTGCCCTGACCATTGGCCTCTTCGTTGTTCACGGCTATCTCGGCCTGCAGACGGCAACGGCTGCACTCTCTGGTGCCGGCCTCCTGCTGCTCATCACTTACACGCGTGATGAGGGCATGATCACGAAAGTGCTTTCCAAGATTGAATGGACCGCTATTTTCTTCTTTGCCGGACTCTTTGTTCTCGTCGGTGCTCTTGTCGAGACGGGCGTCATCAAGTTCCTCGCTGCCGAGGCCATCAAGCTCACAAATGGCAGCGTCAATGCAACGGCCATGCTGATTCTCTGGATGAGTGCCTTTGCTTCGGCCTTTATTGATAACATCCCGTTTGTTGCTACGCTCATTCCGCTCATTCAGGATATGGGCCAGATGGGCCTCACGAATCTCGACCCGATGTGGTGGTCGCTCGCACTCGGTGCCTGCCTCGGCGGCAACGGCACGCTCATCGGCGCCAGCGCCAACGTCGTCGTCGCTTCGATGGCAGCGCAGCGCGGCAAACAGATGTCGTTCCTTGGCTTCATGAAGATTGCTTTCCCAATCATGATCATGACCATTGCCATTTCGAGCGCTTATGTATGGCTGCGTTATCTGCTCTGATAAAGTATCCGCTGCTCATGAAAAAGAAAAAATCAGCCCTGTGGATAATTTTCACGAACTGACTTATACACAAAATCCCCATCATCTTCTGTGGATGATGGGGATTTTTATGTGCAAAATGCTTAAATCTTGCTCTGTCCGACCTTGTCGAATGTTTCGAGGATGGAACGTTCCGGCACGCGGTCGAGCCAGCTGACGATCCAGATGGCGAGAGCGGAGAACAGGAAGCCCGGTACGATCTCGTAGAGACCGAAGAGAGCAAACTGCTTCCAGACGAGGACGGTAACACCGCCGACGATGATGCCGGCGAGCACGCCGTATTTTGTCGTATGGCGCCAGAACAGGCTCATCAGGAGTGCCGGACCAAAGGCAGCGCCGAAGCCTGCCCAGGCATAGGATACCATGTCGAGGATGAAATTATTCGGATTGAGTCCGAGGAAAATCGCGAGACTCGCGATGACGAGGACACTCGCGCGCGAAATCCAGACGAGCTCTTTCTGCTCGGCATCCTTGCGCAGCAGTGTGCGGTAAAAATCCTGAGCAAAAGCCGAGGCGGCGACGAGCAGCTGCGAAGAAGCTGTGCTCATGATGGCGGCGAGGACAGCCGAGAGAATCAGGCCCGTGGCAATCGGCGGGAAGAGCTCGTTCGTCATGACGAGGAAGACTGTCTCAGAGGCCGTGCCTTCAAGCGGCGTGGAAAGATAAACGCGGCCGACCATGCCGACGGCGACAGCCGCAGCGAGGGAAAGGACGACCCAGGTCATGGCGATATGCGTGGCCTGCTTGACTTCCTTTGAGGTGCGGATGGCCATGAAGCGCACGAGAATGTGCGGCTGGCCGAAATAACCGATGCCCCAGGCTAAAAGCGAGATGAGTTCGATGAAGCTCATGGTCGAGCCGTCGGATTTTGTCAGAGGTTCGAGCATTGTGGCCTGGACATTCTGGATGGCCGAGACCGTTGCTTCAAAGCCGCCGCACTGCATGGCACCGCAGATTGGTACAACGAGGATGGCAAAGAACATCATGACGCCCTGGATGAAGTCCGTGCGCGAGACCGCGAGGAAGCCGCCGACGAGCGTGTAGAAGACGACGGAGCCAGCGCCGATGAAAATCGCGTACTGATACGGGATGCCGAAGACGGTCTCAAAGAGGCGGCCGGCCGAGACAAAGCCCGAAGATGTGTAGATGACGAAGAAAATCAGGATGAAGATGGCAGGCACAATGCGCAAAAGCCCCGACTTGTCGTGAAAGCGGTTCTGCAGGAATTCCGGCAGTGTCAGGGAGTTATTGGCAAGCTCCGTGTACTTTCTGAGGCGGGCGGCGACAAAATGCCAGTTGGCCCAGGTGCCGATGGCGATGCCGACGGCAATCCAGCCGGCATTGAGGCCGGAGAGATAGGCATAGCCCGGGACGCCCATGAGCATCCAGCCGCTCATATCCGAAGCTTCGGCAGAGAGCGAAGTGACCCAGGCACCGAGTTTGCGGTTGCCGAGGAAGTAATCGCTCATGTTGCGTGTGCGGCGGTAATAGTACACGCCGATGGCCATCATGAAACCGATGTAGAGCACAAAGGTATTGATGATGGTAAGATCATGAGTCAAAATGAATCCCCCATTTCTTTCTATAATAAAATAAGTTTACAAGAATAGTTCAATTATATGGGAAAAACGAGGTAAAATGCAATACTTATTTGTATAGAAGGTATAAAAATAGGGCATTGTGTACATTTTTTTTGAAAATCAATAAAAAATGCTTGCAATCGTAAGGCTTTGCGGGTATAATACATAAGGTTTGAACGCAGGGGGCGGCCCGGACTCACGTATGGCAGGGCCAAAAGCAACTGCGCTCTTTTGCTGTGTGCAGATTTAAAGAGAGACATTCCTTGTCTGAGGGGATTTTATTAGGAGGCTTTTTGATGAAAAAATACGATGTGGCAATTGTCGGCGGCGGCCCTGCCGGTGTCATGGCGGCTTATGAACTTGTGGAGAAAAAGCCGGGGCTTCATGTTATTGTCTTTGAGAGCGGCAAGGATATCTACCACCGCGTATGCCCGATTTCCGCAGGCAAGGTCAAGAGCTGCATCGGCTGCAAGCCCTGCAGCATCATGCGCGGCTTTGGCGGTGCCGGTGCCTTCTCCGACGGCAAGTACAATTTCACGACGAAGTTTGGCGGCTGGCTCAATGAGTATCTGCCGGATGACGAGGTCATGGAGCTCATTGACTATGTCGATAAAATCAACATGAAACACGGTGCACCTTCCAAGGTCTTTACGACGAAGGGCTCGGACATCGGCAAGCTGGCGCTGCAGCATGACCTGCACCTTCTTTCTGCGAGTGTGCGCCATCTCGGCACGGAGAATAATCTGCGCATGCTCGAGCAGACGTATGAATATTTGAAAGAAAAGGTCGAGTTCCGCTTTGAATGCCCCGTGGCTCATATTGAATCGGATGGGCAGGGCAACAATCAGCTGGATCTCGAGAACGGGGAGAAAATTGAGGCGGATTTCCTCGTCGTGGCCCCGGGACGTGCCGGCGCGGAATGGTTCTCGAATGAATGCAGCCGTCTTGGCATCGAGCAGGAAAACAACCGCGTCGATGTCGGTGTGCGCGTGGAAGTGCCGGATGAGGTATGGAATGACATCACAAGCCAGGTCTACGAGGCAAAGCTCCTGTACCGCACGAAGCAGTACGGTGATTTTGTCCGCACATTTTGCATGAACCCGCACGGCCATGTCGTCATGGAGAATACAGACGGCATCGTGACGGTCAACGGCCATTCCTACAGCGACCCGAAACTGCAGAGCCATAACACAAACTTTGCCCTGCTCGTTTCGAATCATTTCACGGAGCCTTTCAAAGCCCCGCATCAGTATGGCAAACGCATCGCTTCGTTCTCGAACATGCTCGGCGGCGGCATCATCGTGCAGCGCTATGGCGACCTCATCAAGGGACGCCGCACGAATACGCACCGCCTGAGCAAGAGCTTTACGAAGCCGACGCTGGCTGCGACGCCAGGCGACCTTTCCCTCGTGCTGCCAAAGCGCCATCTCGACAACATCATTGAGATGATTCAGGCACTCAATTATGTGGCACCGGGTATGACGAATGACGATACCCTGCTCTACGGTGTGGAAGTCAAGTTTTACAGTGCCCGTGTCGTGCTTTCGCATCAGCTTGAGACAAAGCTGCGCAATGTCTTTGCGACAGGCGATGGTGCCGGCGTCACGCGCGGCCTTTCGCAGGCAGGTGCCAGCGGCGTTTATGTAGCCCGCCAGATTCTTTCGCGCATGTGATACAGCGGACCGATAAGAGAAAAAGGCAGATATTTTAGGAAGATGCCAGAAAGCAGCCATTGGGCAGCTTTCTGGCATAAAATTTTAGTTGGCAAGGCTCGACCGTTTGGGATATAATAGTATACAATGTATAAAAGGGGGCAGGCGGATGAGTGAAAAGAAACCGGTCGTCGTAAAAGTCAGGGGGTCCTGGCAGGATGCCGAAGGAAAAAAAGACAGCATCCGCACCGAAGCAAAGGGCCATCATTATTTTCATCGCGGCAAGCACTATGTCATTTATGAAGATGAAAGTCTCCAGCAGGGCACGAAAGTTTCCACTGTGCTCAAAATAGATGAAGATATGATGACGCTTTTGCGCAGGGGGCCTTTGGAACAGGAGCAGCGCTTTGAGGCGGGCAGGGAGCATAAGAGTGTTTACCGCACGCCCTATGGCAATATCGATTTAGCGGTGCGCACAGAAGCGTTATCGGTTCATTACGGTGATGTTGCAGGCAGCGTAGATATTCGCTACGGCTTGTGGGTCAACGGTGCCTTCCAGAGTCAAAACAGACTTCATATTGAAATAGAAGAAGACTGCCCGTAAATCCGGCCCTGGCCAGGTGAGGGGCAGAACACGAAAGCACGATACATGACGATCATGATAGGAGGAAGTTTTTTGGAAATCAAAGACATATTGACAGAGGCCATTAAAAAGGCCGCGTGCGATGCCATAAACGATGGGGCCCTGCCGGCGGGTGAGCTGCCGCAGGTCGTTCTCGAGGTGCCGCCGCAGAAGGAATTTGGTGATTTTGCGACGAATTTTGCCATGCAGTCGGCACGCGTCTTCCACAAGAACCCGCGCCAGATTGCTGAAGTTCTTGCCAGCCGTATCAAGGGAGACTGGCTTGACCACACGCAGATTGCCGGACCGGGTTTCCTGAATTTCTACCTTAAGGGCAATGTGCTCTACGATTCGTTCCAGAAAATTATCGCAGCGGGAGAAAATTTTGGCAATCTGCCGAAAGTGGCTCATCCTAAAATTCAGGTCGAATATGTCAGTGCCAACCCGACGGGACTCTTACATGTCGGCCATGGCCGCGGTGCGGCGGCAGGCTCGGCTCTCGTCAATCTTCTGCGCGCCGCTGGCTTCCCTGTCGAGAGCGAGTATTATATCAATGATGCCGGCAACCAGATGAACAACCTCGCGCGCTCTGTCAATGCGCGTTACCTTGAGCTCCTCGGCAAGGAAGTCGAATTCCCGGAGGACGGCTACCATGGCCAGGATATCATCGATACGGCTAAGCGCATCATTGCCCGCGATGGCGACAAATACCTCGCCATGAGTGAAGAGGAACGCCTGGCCATCTTCAAGGACCTCGCTTATCATGAGAAACTGGCCATCCTCAAGGAAGACCTTGAAAAATTCCACGTGACCTTTGACAATTGGTTCAGTGAGCGCACGCTCCATCCGGATGCTGTGCGCAACGTGGTGGAAATCCTCAAGAAGAAAGGCGATATCTACGAGAAAGAAGGCGCTCTTTGGCTGAAATCCACGGCCTACGGCGATGACAAGGACCGCGTTGTCATCCGCGACAACGGCGTGCCGACGTATCTCGCCGCTGATATTGCCTACCATCATAATAAATATGAACGCGGCTTTGACCGGCTCATCAATATCTGGGGAGCTGACCATCATGGCTATGTCTGCCGCGTCAAGGCTGCGATGCAGGCCCTCGGTCATGACCCGGAAAAACTCACGGTGCTGCTCCTGCAGATGGTCAGCCTTTACCGCGGCGGCGAGCTCGTCAAGATGAGCAAGCGCACGGGCCAGAGCGTCACTTTGAACGAACTCATGGAAGAAGTCGGCACAGATGCAGCCCGTTATTTCTTCCTCATGCGTTCGCTCGACAGCCAGCTTGACTTTGACCTCGACCTGGCAAAGAAAAAGTCAAATGACAATCCGGTCTATTACATCCAGTATGCGCATGCGCGCATCTGCAGCATCTTCCGTCAGGCGGAAGAGACGCATCTCGTGCTTGGCAAAGAGCCGAAGCTTGCACTCCTGACAGACGAGAGCGAAGTGGCTCTCATCAAGAAGATTGAGGAATATCCGGAAGAAGTCAAAAAGGCAGCGGATGATTACGCGCCGCAGCGCATCGCACGCTACAGCTATGACCTCGCGGCACTGTTCCACAGCTTCTACAATAAATGCCGCATCATGGGCGTTGACCACGACCTCGCCGAGGCGCGTCTCGCACTCGTCACCGTCACGGCTCATGTCATTCGCCACAGCCTTGGCATTCTCGGTGTATCCGCACCGGAGCATATGTAAGAGAAGTCGATTACGCATTTTGCGAAGGGAGATATATAGAATGGATTTTCTGAAGAGCTCAGAAGTTGATGTCGCTTATTACATCCTGTCTCAGGCAGGCAAGACTATGTACTACAAGGATCTTGTCCTTGAGGTTATCGAGAAGACGCACAAGCCGGTGCAGTCCCTCTCGGCAGCCATTTCGGAAGTTTATACGCTCATCAATATGGACAGCCGTTTCCACTATGAAGGCGAAGGCCAGTGGGGCCTGACGGAGTGGAATCCGCCTGAAGTCAAGCGCACGCATACGAGCCGTTCGACGTCAGGCTCGAGCAAGGCTGCAGCAAAGGCCAGCAGCAACCGCAAAAAGAAACTCGAGAGCATCCAGGAATAATCGCGTCTTGACACCCCATGAGGATTGGGGTTAGAATAGTCAACATGTGTTTCAAAGAACAAGCAGGAGGCAGTTCCATGGCAAAGTATATTTTCGTTACCGGTGGCGTTGTTTCTTCCCTCGGCAAAGGCATCACGGCCGCTTCACTCGGCCGTTTGCTCAAGAGCAGGGGAATCAAGGTCACGATCCAGAAGTTCGACCCGTACATCAACATTGATCCGGGTACGATGAGCCCTTACCAGCATGGCGAGGTCTTTGTCACGGACGACGGTGCGGAGACAGATCTGGATCTCGGCCACTACGAGCGTTTCATCGACATCAACCTGACGAAGAATTCCAATATCACGACGGGTAAGGTTTACTGGTCCGTATTGAATAAAGAGCGCAAGGGCGAATACCTCGGCTCGACGGTACAGGTCATTCCTCATATCACGAATGAAATCAAGCAGAAGGTCTATGATGTCGCCAAGGCGGATGGCGCCGATGTCGTCATCACGGAAATCGGCGGCACGGTCGGCGACATCGAGAGTCAGCCGTTCCTTGAGGCCATTCGTCAGGTCAAGAAAGAAGTTGGCCCGAACGACACGCTCTACATCCATGTGACGCTCCTGCCGTATATCTCGGCAGC
This sequence comes from Mitsuokella apri, assembly GCF_047974105.1. Lineage (NCBI taxonomy): Bacteria > Bacillati > Bacillota > Negativicutes > Selenomonadales > Selenomonadaceae > Mitsuokella > Mitsuokella apri. The sequence continues at coordinate 448,063 of NZ_JBHYRS010000001.1, read as the reverse complement.
CGGCGAGCTCAAGACGAAGCCGACTCAGCACAGCGTCAAGGAGCTGCGCGCCATCGGCATCCAGCCGGATATTCTCGTCTGCCGCACGGAGAAGACCATCTCCAAGGAGATGAAGGACAAGATTGCCATGTTCTGCGATGTGCAGCCGGAAGCTGTCATTGAGAACCGCACGGCTTCGACGATTTACGAAGTCCCTCTGATGATGCAGAAAGAGGGCCTCGATAAGATCGCTCTCAAGAAGCTCAACATGGACTATGGTCCGGCCGATATGAGCGACTGGGAAAAGATGGTCTATAAAATCAATCATCCGCAGAAACGCGTCAAGATTGCCGTTGTCGGCAAATACGTTGAACTGCCGGATGCTTATATCTCTGTTACGGAAGCCCTGCATCACGGCGGCATTGCCAACGATGCGCAGGTCAAGATCAACTGGGTCAACGCGGAAGAAATCGAGGAAAATCCGGATATCGACCTCGATGAAGTATTCGTTGGCTGCAAGGGCATTCTCGTGCCGGGCGGCTTTGGCAACCGCGGCATTGAAGGCAAGATTAAGGCCATTCAGTATGCGCGTGAACATAAGATCCCATTCCTCGGCCTTTGCCTTGGCATGCAGTGCGCGGTCATTGAGTTTGCCCGTCATGTCTGCGGCATGACGGATGCCGATTCGACGGAATTCAACCCGGAGACGACGCATCCTGTCATTTCGCTGATGGAATCGCAGCAGGGCATTGTCAAAAAAGGCGGCACGATGCGTCTCGGTTCGTATCCGTGCAAGCTCGCGAACGGCACGCATGCCGAAGAGGCGTATGGCACGAACCTCATCCATGAGCGTCACCGCCATCGCTTTGAGTTCAACAACGAATACCGCGAAGCTCTGCAGGCAAAAGGCCTGGTTATCGCCGGCACTCTGCCGGATGACAGCCTTGTCGAGATGATTGAAGTCAAGGATCATCCGTGGTTCGTGGCTACGCAGGCACATCCGGAACTCAAGTCGCGTCCGAATAATCCGCATCCGCTGTTCCGCGACTTCCTCAAGGCAGCCCTTGAGCAGTAAAAAACGACATAACATAGAGAAGACCCGGTTTCCCGGGTCTTTTTGACGTGAGGTATCGTATTCATGAATGCATTATTTGCCGCGATGCTGCAGGATGGTGCGCTGCAGCGTCTGCAGGCTTATACAACAGGAGAAAAGGCAGAAGCACTGATTTATGGACTGGGCGGCTCGCAGAAACATGCTGCTGTGGCAGCCTGCTATGCCTCTAAGCCGCAGATGATGGCCATTGTCTGCCATTCTGCAGAGACCCTGGCCGACTGGAAAGAGGATTTATCCCTGCTTTTGCCGGAAGTTCCGGTCGTGGAACTTCCGGAAGTTGATAATTTTGAGGTGCAGGCAGCGGCCAAAAGTCAGGAACGCGCGGCCAGGCGCATGGAGGTGCTGGGACGCTTGATGCGCGGTGAGCAGCTCATCGTGCTCGCAAGGACAGAAGCTGCCGTGCAGAAGGGGATGGGAAGGAATGAATTTGCCCGACTCTCACTTTCCCTGCGCATGGGGGATGTTGTGCCGCGCGAGGAGCTGCTGCACCGCCTTGTCGATCTCGGCTATGAAAATACAGACGAAGTCGAGCGAGTCGGCCAGTTCAGTGTGCGCGGCGGCATTGTCGATATTTTTGCCATCAATGCGGCAGCACCGATACGTCTCGAGTATTTTGACGATGAGGTTGATTCACTGCGCGAATTTGATATCGAGACGAAGCGCTCCATCAAGAACATCAGCGCTGTGACCATTATGCCTCTCGCGCAGACAGACAGCTCCGGCAGGCCCGAAAATTTTCTTTCGTATCTGGAGGGCAGGGGCACGGTGCTCTTTGACGAGCCGACCCGTATCCGCGACACGATACGCACGCTGGTCAAGGAAAATCCGGATATCAAGGAAAAAATCTTCAGCTGGGAGGAACTCCTGCAGGCCGCACAGGGCAACCGCATCATCTACATGGCCCTGCTGCTGCAGCAGGTACCGGGAGTAGCGCCCGTGGAAAACATCGGCGTGACGGCCACAACGATGACGCCGTTCCGCAGTCAGATGGACCTTCTGGAAAATGAGGCACATCGCTGGCTGTCGCAGAAACAGCGTGTACTCGTGCTTTTAAGTGACAAAGAAAAGACGAACAGCCTGCGTGAATTCTTTGCACATCGCCGCATTCCTTCGCTGATCGGGAAGATGAGTGAGCCCCTGCGCGACGATGCCATCAACATTCGGCAGGGAGCCCTGCTCACGGGCTTTGAGATGGCTTCGGCGCGTCTCGTCGTCGTGACGGAAAAGGATATCTTTGGCCGTCATAAACGCCGTACAGCTGTGCGCAGCCACAGTGATTACGGCGAAAAGATCTCGCATTTCCGTGACATCAAGCCGGGCGACTACGTCGTACACGAGAGTCATGGTATCGGCAAATACCTCGGCGTGGAAACGCTCGATGTCGGCGGCATCCACAAGGATTACCTGCATATCCAGTACGCAGGCGACGATAAGCTCTTTGTGCCGACGGACCAGGTCAGTCTCCTGCAGAAGTACATCGGCTCGGAAGGTGAAGTGCCGCGCCTGCACCGCATGGGCGGCACGGAATGGGTCAAAGCGAAGGCAAGGGCAAAAAAATCCGTCGAAGACATCGCCAAAAAGCTCATCGAGATTTATGCCAAGCGCAAACAGGCAAAAGGCCATGCCTTCCCGCCGGATGACAGCAGCCAGCGCGATTTTGAAGATGCGTTCCCCTACGAGGAGACAGAGGACCAGCTGCGGGCTATTGCCGAAATCAAGGCCGATATGGAAAAAGAAAAACCGATGGACAGACTTCTCTGCGGCGATGTCGGCTTTGGCAAGACCGAGGTCGCCATCCGCGCGGCCTATAAGGCAGCGATGGACGGCAAGCAGGTGGCCGTGCTCGTGCCAACGACGGTCCTTGCTCAGCAGCATTATCAGACATTTACCACGCGCTTCACAGGTTTTGCGCCGGTCATCGACGTCATCTGCCGCTTCCGCACGGCCAAACAGCAAAAGGAGACACTCGAGAAAGTCCGCCTCGGTCAGGTCGATATCCTCATTGGCACCCATGCCATCCTCAATCAGAAAAAAGTCATCTGGAAAGATCTTGGGCTTTTGATTGTCGATGAGGAGCAGCGCTTTGGCGTCAAGCAGAAGGATAAAATCCGCAAACTGGCTGCCGGCATCGATGTGCTGACGCTTTCAGCCACGCCGATTCCGCGCACGCTGCACATGTCTCTTGTCGGCGCGCGCGATATGAGCATCATTGAAACGCCGCCGGCGGAGCGTTTCCCCGTACAGACGTACGTTGTGGAGAACAACGATACGATTGTCGCCAATGCAATTCGGCGCGAGATGAAGCGCGGCGGCCAGATTTATTTCATTTACAACCGCGTGGATACGATTGACCGCATGCGCGACCACATTGCCTCGCTCGTGCCGGAAGCCCGCATCCAGACGGCACATGGCCAGATGCCGGAAGAAATGCTCGAGCATGTCATGATGGACTTTTATGAAGGAGATTACGACATTCTGCTCGCGACAAGCATTGTCGAAAATGGCCTCGATGTAGCCAATGCCAATACCATCATTGTCTACAATGCCGATCATTTCGGCCTTTCCCAGCTCTATCAGATGCGCGGCCGCGTCGGCCGCTCGCATCATATGGCCTTTGCGTATTTTGTCTATCAGGCCGACAAGATTCTCACGGAGACGGCCGAAAAGCGACTGCAGGCCATGAAGGAATTTGCCGAGCTCGGTGCGGGCTTCAAGATCGCCATGCGTGATCTTGAAATCCGCGGTGCAGGCAATCTTTTGGGTGCACAGCAGCATGGCCATATCGCCAGTGTCGGCTTTGAGATGTACTGCAAGCTCCTCGAAGAAGCCGTGGAACGCCTGCAGAATGGCAAAGCGCCGGAAGAAGCACCGCCGGAGCCACTCATAGACCTGCAGACGGAAGCTTATATCGATGGGGACTTCATCGCCGATGCCATGCATAAGATCGAGATTTACCAGCGCATTGCTGCCATCCGCAAGAACGAGGAAATCCGCGTCCTGCTCGATGAACTCATCGACCGCTTTGGCGACCCGACGGAGCCCGTCATGCATCTTCTGGAAGTCGCGCGCATCAAGAATTATGCTCGTGAGCTCGGCATCCGCGCCATCAAGCAGCTGCCGCTGGCACTTGACATTTATTTCCTGCCGCAGAAACGCATGCCGGCCAAGGGGATGCTGGCTCTGGCGGAGCTTTTTGGCAAAAGAATGCGCAGTCTGCCCGATAAAAACGGCCTGCGTTTTGCCCTGAGCGACCGCTATAAGAAAAATATCACGAATTTCGTCACGCGCGTGCTCATGCTGGCTGCAGGTGATGAAACAGCTCTGCAGGAAAGAGCCGCGGCACAGGCGGATAAGGCAAAGGGAAGAAAGGAAACGAAAGCATAATATGAAACAGGCAAAAATCACAGTTGTCGGTCTTGGCCCCGGGCGTTTTGGCCTCATCACGCTCGAGTCGTGGCAGCTCATGCAGCAGGCGAAAAACCTTGTGCTGCGCACGCGCATCCATCCAACCGCAGAAGAAATTGAAAAACGGGGCCTGACGTTCTCGACGTATGATGGTTTCTATGAGGAAGCACCGGATTTTGAAACCCTTTACACGCATATCGTCAAAGACCTCCTGCACCGCGCGGAAAAAGAGGGCGATATCGTCTACGCCGTGCCCGGAAGTCCCTTAGTTGCAGAACGCACGGTCGTGCTGCTGCGTGAAATGGCCAAAGAGAGTCCGGTGACGGTAGAAATCCTGCCGGGCATGAGCTTTGTTGAAGTCCTGTACACGCGCCTTGGCATCGACCCCATCGAAGGCCTTACAATCCTCGATGCGGAAGATGTCAATACGCTCAAGGCCCGCCCTGCGCAGTCGCTCGTCATCACGCAGGTGTACGATCCCATCATCGCGTCGGATACGAAACTCATGCTCATGGATCTCTATCCTGACGAATACGAGGTCACGTATATTCATAATCTGGCTTTGCCGGACGAATCCATCCGCAAAATTCCACTTTACGAGCTCGACCGCCAGAAAGATGTTGACCATCTGACGAGCCTTTTTATACCGGCAAAATGAGGTTTTTAGGGCCTGTTTTTGTTTATTTTTCCGAAAACCCTTGATTTTTCAAGGGTTTTCTGCTAAATTTTGATAAGCAGGCAGGAAAAAACGTGATACATCACGAATATCTGCCAACATAAGTAAAACAATTATTTAAGGAGGCTACGATCGTGAATAAAACTGAATTGGTAGCTAGCGTTGCTGAAAAAGCAGGTCTGACGAAGAAAGATGCTGAAAAGGCTGTAAATGCACTTTTCGAGAGCGTTCAGCAGGCACTGGTTGAAGGCGATAAAGTACAGATGATTGGCTTCGGTACGTTTGAAGTCAAGGAGCGCGCTGCTCGCACGGGCCGCAACCCGCGCACGAGCGAGACGATCCAGATTCCGGCTTCGAAGAATCCGGTGTTCAAGGCTGGCAAGGCCCTGAAAGATGCTGTGAATGCATAATCTGGCTTGGTTATGAGGAGCTGGGTTCCCTTGGGAGCCCGGCTTCTTGTTGTATTGGAGGGATACGCGTGGAGCTCGGATTGGCAGCAAAAGTCGTGCTGATTTCAGGTGGAACCTCGGGCATCGGTCTTGAGGCAGCGAAAGAATTCCTGCAGGAGGGAGCTGCCGTTGTGCTGATGGGGCGTTCAAGAGAACGCGGGTTGGCAGCAGTCGAAAGCCTGCGGGAGTCTGCAGAGCCCGAAAGAATTCTTTTCTGTGCCGGCGATGTGCGCAGCGAAGAAGACTGCCGTCAGGCCGTGGCCGAGACCGTTCTTCATTTTGGGCGCCTCGATGTATTGGTGAATTCAGCCGGCATATACAAAGAAGGAGCTCTGGAAGACCTGGAAGAAGAGACACTCACGGACATACTTGATATCAATGTCAAGGGCGTCTTTCATCTGTCGAAGGCTGCCTTGCCGCACCTCAAGCGTGCGCGGGGAAATATCGTCAATGTCGCTTCCGATGCCGGCGTGCATGGCAACTATTTCTGTGCGGCTTACTGCGCGAGCAAGGGGGCTGTGGTCCTTTTTACCCGTGCTCTGGCTCTGGAAACGGCAGCCTTTGGTGTACGCGTCAATGCCATTGCACCGGGAGATATTCTGACGCCCCTTACGGAGGCGCAGCTTGGCCGGGGAGCAGAACGTGAAAAGAGCCTGCAGGAAATGGCCTCGGTTTATCCGCTCGGACGCATTGGCACGCCCGCGGAAGCGGCATCCCTGATTGTCTTCCTGGCGTCCGCGCGTGCTTCTTTTGTGACAGGTGCTGTCTATGGCATCGATGGAGGGCTGACGGCTTGAAAAAAAACATCCTTATCTTGACCGCATCCATCGGTTCGGGGCATATCAAAGCGGCTGAAGCCATAGAGATTGAACTGCGCCGGCTGCTGCCGGAAGCCGAAATCACCACGGTGGACTTCATGGATTCGCGCATTTCACGCATCCATTGGTTCATGAAGAAGTTTTACCTCGTCATGCTGGCCTTCGTGCCGAACCTCTACGATGTCTTTTATAAATTATCGGGGGGTTCTTCGGGAGGCACTCTCGTACAGAATGCCTTTGCTTATGTCATGATGCCGGCGATGAAAAAACTCGTGCGGCGCTATGAGCCGGATCTCGTGCTTTGCACACATCCTTTTCCGGAAGGAGCAGCATCGCTTCTCAAGAGGCGTCAGCAGGAGCATTATCATCTGGCCACGGTCATGACGGATTATTCCCTGCATCAGATCTGGCTTTACCCTGCAGTCGACCGCTACTACATGGCGACGGAAGAGATGCGCATGGGCATGATCGGTCATGGCTTTGCCGTCGATACCCTGATGGTGCCGGGCATTCCCGTTGCCGGTGTTCTGCAGGATATGAAAGATAAGGCGGGCGTGCGCCGGGCCATGGCCATCCCCGAGGGGCAGCCCGCCATTCTGCTCATGGGCGGAGGGCTGGGGCTTGGCGGCATTGAGTCGAATCTCAGGGACCTCGAGAAAATCGAGAAACGCCTTACCATCCTCGTCGTTGCCGGCCGCAACGAACGGCTGAAGGACCGCGTTCAGGACATGGGACTTGTCTCGCATCATCAGGTCCTTGTCTGGGGCTATACGGACCAGGTCCATTTCCTCATGCGGGCAGCGGACCTTTTGATTACAAAGCCGGGAGCCCTGACCATCAGCGAAGCGTTTGTGTTGGGGCTGCCCATGCTGCTGCATGACCCGATTCCGGGGCCTGAGACGGAAAATGCCATCTATGCGACACAGAATGGGGCTGCCGTCTGGCTGCATCCGCGTGAGGACCTGGCCAGAGCGGTAGAAAATCTGTTATGGGGCAATGCGCTGCAGGTCATGAGCGAAAAAGCCCATGCCTGCGCGAAGCCGCGGGCGGCTTTGGAAATAGCGTCAGACCTCACATCCCTGCTTCAGGAGGAGTTGATTTCATGAAAATACAAAAAGGGCACAGAAAGGGCATCTTTAACTGGTTTACCATCCTAATGGTCATTATCATCGGGTATTTTGCCGTCATCCTCGTCAAGCAGCAGATCTATCTCAATCAGGTCAGCGTGGACCAGGCAGCGGCGGAAGAACGGCTGTCTGCCGCTAAGGCAGAGCATGAGAAACTCGTGAAGGAAAAAGATGATCTCAATCGTCTGGACTATATCGAAAAAATCGCGCGCGAGGAGCTCGGCATGACCCGCAAGGGGGAACTGCCGTACAGTGCGGGAAAATCTGTGGGCTCACGTTGAGTGAAATCACGTTCTTTTCTTGACACTCTTTGTCGCGCAAGGGTATAATAAAGCGTGTATTTTCCATCACGATTTAAGGAGGAAGAATTAATTTGTCCATTGAAGTTGGCAATGTAGTTGAGGGTGTTGTCACGGGCATCACGAATTTCGGTGCTTTCGTAGAACTGCCGGAAGGCAAGACCGGTCTCATCCATATTTCCGAGGTAGCGGATGTCTATGTCAAGGATGTCCATGATTTCCTCTCCGAAAAAGACAAGGTGAAGGTTAAAGTATTGAGCATCGATGATCGCGGCAAGATTGCCCTTTCCATCAAGCAGCTTCAGGAGAAAAAGCCGGAAGCTCAGGCTCAAGCAGGAAATTCTTCCTTCCGTCCGCAGCGGCAGAATCGCGGGCCACGGGATTTCCGCCGTTCCGGCCGTTACAACAATTCCACAGCGTCATTTGAGGACAAGCTTTCGAAGTTCCTCAAGGACAGTGATGAGAGGTTGACGGACCTGCGCCGTAAGACTGACTCGAAACGCGGAGGCCGCGGATCCCGCCGCTCGGACTGACTATCTGAATGATAAAAGCACTCTGTCGACAGGGTGCTTTTGTTCTTTATGTATTTCGGCTGAGAATTGGGAAAATATAAGCGCGGAGATGAGCATATGGACAGCACGAATCAGATGATTGCCGATACGGCCCGCTACGCAAAATCGCATGGCCTTTTGGCAAAGGGCATGCATGTACTCGTGGCCTGCTCAGGAGGGCCGGATTCTCTGGCCCTGCTTGATATCCTCATGAAACTTCGCTCCAAATTTCAGCTTGTCCTTACCGCGGCGCATTTCGACCATGGCATTCGGGGAGAAGCTTCTAAGGCAGATGCGGCTTTTGTGGCAGATTTTTGCCAGGAGCATGGCATTCCCTGCTTTCTTGGCCGCGCTTCTGTGCCAGAGGCAGCCGCGAAGAAGGGACAGTCATTGGAGCTTGCTGCGCGGGAACTTCGTTATGATTTTCTCTGGCAGACCTTGAAACGGGTCGGGGCAGATGTACTGGCCACGGCTCACCATGCCGACGATCAGGCGGAGACGGTACTCATGCGCATCCTGCGCGGGACAGGGCTTGACGGCCTTTCTGCCATGCTGCCGTGCAGCAGCCGTCAGATCCGGCCCCTGCTTTTCGCCTCGCGCTGTCAGATTGAAGCGTATTGCCGGGAAAGAGGACTGCAGCCGCGCCACGACGCGACGAATGACCTCCCCGACTGTACGCGCAATCTTCTGCGTCTGGAGGTCCTGCCGTATTTGCGGCAGAGAAATCCTGAAATCTCGCGTACGTTATGCCAGCTGGCAGAACTTGCCCGCGTGGACAGTGATTTTCTGGAACGGCAGCTTGACGAGCTCTGGCCGTACTTGACGGCCTGTCAGGCAGGAGAATATGGCCTGAGGCTTGTGGCTTTTCGCCGCCATCATCCGGCCATGCAGCGACGGGCCCTGCGGCGGCTCTTTGCAGAGACAGCCGGAAGCGGCCGGGATTTGGGCTTTGCCCATGTCGAAAAAATGCGTCTCATGCTCCTTGCAGGTCAGCAGACAGGCAAGCGTCTGGAACTTCCGGAAGGGGTCACGGCTTGTTTTGGCTACGAGCTGCTCACCATGACGAAACAGCAGGGCAGGCAGGACGATGGGCAAAGAAAAATCTCTGCCTGCGCGGTAAGACCCAAAATTCCCGGCACAGTCACCTGGGGGCCTTATGCAATTGAAGCAAAGATCCTCACACAAAAGCCTCTGCAGACAGGACCATCGGCATATTATCTGGACTTTGACCGTCTTGAAAGCCGCAGCCTGCTCTTCCGCACACGCAGGGCCGGTGATTTCATGGAACTTCCAGCCGGACATAAGAAAATAAAAGACATCTTGATAGATGACAAGGTTCCGCGCGCAAAGCGGGATGAGCTGCTCCTTTTGTCGGACGGCAGCGAAATTCTCTGGCTTGTCGGGAAAAGGCGCAGCCGCCGTTATCCTGTCACAGATGATACAAAGAATATCCTATATTTCCACATACAAAGAAAAGAGGAAACAACATGACAAGAGAGATGAAGGATGACATCGAGAAGGTCGTCTTCTCAGAAGCAGAACTCAAGAAACGCGTTGCGCAGCTCGGCGCGCAGATTACGGAAGATTATAAAGATGCCAAGGAAACGATTTTTTGTGTAGGCATCCTCAAGGGTGCAGTTGTTTTTTACACAGACCTCGTGCGCAGCATCAATCTGCCGGTGCAGTTTGACTTCATGATTGCCTCGAGCTATGGCAATGGCACGGAGACGAGCGGCACGGTCAAGATTTTAAAGGATCTTGACTATGACATTGAAGGAAAACATCTGATCGTCATCGAAGATATCATCGATTCGGGCACGACGATGAATTATCTGCTCAAATACTTCCGTGAGCGCAAGCCGAAGAGCGTCAAGCTCTGCGCACTGCTCTCGAAGCCATCGCGCCGTACGGTGGATGTGCCGATTGATTACTGCGGCTATACGGTGCCGGATGAATTCCTCGTGGGCTATGGCCTCGATTATGCAGAGAAATACCGCAATCTGCCATACATCGGTGTGCTCAAGCCTGAAATCTACGAATAAGGGCCAGCTCTTAGAGCAAGAGCTCTGAGATAAAGGAGGACAAGGGATTGAATAAGTTTCTACGCAATGTAGGTTTCTATCTGCTCATCATCCTGGTCGCGATATCCATCATTGATTATTTCTCGACCAAGAATACCAACCGTCAGGAAGTGGAGTACACGCAGTTCCTGCAGCAGGTAGATGAAGGCGAAGTTTCCAAGGTCGTCATTATCCAGAATACCATTCACGGCACCCTTGCGGATGGTACGGAATTCACGACGATTACGCCGGACGCGCCGAATAATGACCCGGATCTTTATCAAAAACTCACAGCCAAGGGCATTGATATTGCCGCTGAGAATCCGCCGGAGCCGCCATGGTGGTCGCAGATGTTCTCATCTGTCATCCCCATTCTGCTGCTCATCGGTGTTTGGTTCTTTATCATGCAGCAGACGCAGGGCGGCGGCGGCCGTGTCATGTCGTTCGGCAAGAGTCGGGCGCGCATGAGCGGCGCGGACAAGATCAAAGTCACGTTCCGCGATGTCGCCGGTGCGGATGAAGCAAAACAGGAACTCGAGGAGGTTGTCGAATTCCTCAAGCATCCGAAGAAATTCAACGAACTCGGTGCCCGCATCCCGAAGGGCGTACTGCTCTTCGGCCCTCCGGGCACAGGTAAGACGCTCCTCGCGCGCGCAGTAGCCGGCGAGGCCGGTGTACCGTTCTTCTCGATTTCCGGTTCTGACTTCGTGGAGATGTTCGTCGGCGTCGGCGCTTCGCGTGTCCGCGATCTCTTTGAACAGGCCAAGAAAAATGCGCCGTGTATCGTCTTCATCGATGAGATCGATGCGGTCGGCCGCCAGCGCGGTGCCGGTGTCGGCGGCGGCCACGATGAGCGCGAACAGACACTCAATCAGCTGCTCGTCGAAATGGATGGTTTTGCAGCGAATGAAGGCATCATCATCATCGCCGCGACGAACCGCCCGGATATCCTCGACCCCGCACTTTTGCGTCCGGGCCGTTTCGACCGTCAGATTGTCGTCGATAAGCCGGATGTGCGCGGCAGACTGGCCATCCTCAAGGTTCATACGAAGGGCAAGCCAATTGCCAATGATGTCGACCTCGATATCCTCGCACGCCGCACGCCGGGCTTCACCGGTGCCGACCTTTCGAATCTCGTCAATGAGGCGGCACTTCTTGCGGCCCGCCGCAACAAGCATCGGATTGGCATGACCGAGATGGAAGAAGCCATTGAGCGCGTCATTGCCGGACCGGAACGCAAGTCGCACGTCATGAGCGATGAAGAAAAACGCCTGACAGCTTACCATGAAGGCGGTCATACGCTCGTCGGCATGATGCTCAAGCACGCGGATCCTGTCCACAAAGTCACGATCATCCCGCGCGGACGCGCTGGCGGCTACACACTGATGCTGCCAAAGGAAGACCGCAATTACGCCACGCGTTCGGAACTCCTTGACCGCCTGAAGGTGGCCATGGGCGGCCGCGTCGCCGAAGAAGTCGTCCTGAAGGAGATTTCCACGGGTGCTTCGCAGGATATTCAGCAGGCATCGCGCATCGTGCGCAGCATGATCATGCAGTACGGCATGAGCGATGTCTTAGGTCCTGTTGCTTATGGCGAGAGCCAGAATCATCAGGTCTTCCTCGGACGTGACTTCAATCATCAGCGCAATTACTCGGAAGAAGTGGCCAGCGAGATCGATAAGGAAGTCCGCAAGTACATGGAAGAGGCCTATGAAGCCTGCCGCAAGATCATTACGGAGAACCGCGATAAGCTCGAACTCATCGCACAGGCCCTCATGGAACGTGAGACGCTGACGGCGAAGGAACTCGAAGAGCTCATGACGACCGGCCATATCACGGACGATGATGACACGGATGATGATAATAAGCCGGAGGATGATAAGCCTGAGGACGGCACGCCGGCCATGACGCCAGTCAAGGCGGAGGCAGCTGACGAAACGGCAGAAGAAAAGGCAAAAGAGACGGAGACGGACGAGGAACACGAAAAAGAAGCCGAACCCAAGTTCAACGTCACGCATTACGATAAATAAATTTCATTGCCGCAACATAACGAAAGGTGGGAGCAGACGCAAGGAAGCTCCTGCTTTTTTTATATCTGACTACGGTGTATAATGAAATGGTGTCAAATGAGGAGGTGGCGCAGTTGCGCTCGAAAATATTGGCCCTGCTGAGGGAAGCAGGCGATTCTTATATATCCGGTGAGGAGATGGCCAGACGTCTCGGTGTTTCACGCACGGCGGTCTGGAAACACATTCAGGAGCTGCGCCGCGAGGGCTACGACATTGTCAGCCATTCGCGCAGCGGCTATGCCCTGCAGACCGCTCCGGATCTCTTGCTGCCGGAAGAAATCCAGCATGGCTTAAAGACAAAGTGCCTTGGCAAAAAAATTTATTTTTACGATAAAATTGACTCGACGAATCTTGAGGCCAAACGCCTTGCTGCGCAGGGCGCGCCTGACGGCACCGTTGTCGTGGCAGAAGAGCAGGGCAGCGGCCGCGGCCGCCTCGAACGTCCCTTCTTTTCACCAAAGGGCAAGGGCATTTGGTTTTCTGTCATTCTGCGCCCGAGCTTTTTGCCGCAGGACGCGCCAAAATGCACGCTGCTGTCAGCTGTGGCCGTTGCGAGGGCAATGGAAAAATTTGGTCTTAAGGCGCAGATTAAATGGCCGAATGACGTACTTTATCAGGGGAAAAAACTCGTGGGCATCCTGACGGAGATGAGTGCAGAGATGGAACGCATCCACTACGTCATCATCGGTACGGGCATCAACGTCAATATAGAAGAAGAGGATTTTCCGCCGGAAATCCGCGCCAAGGCATCGTCGCTGGCCATCATGAAGGGCGAAAAAATTCCGCGCGTGCCGTTTTTCCGCGCCGTACTCGAAGCCATGGACGACCTTTACAGCAAGGCAGAACAGGATGGTTTTGCCGATGTATTCAATGAATGGCGTCATTACAGCATCACGCTCGGACAGGATGTGCGCGTCATTGGCGCACGCACGAATGATGTCTTTACCGGCAAGGCCGTTGATATTGACGAGGAGGGGGCTCTTCTCGTTGATACGCCCGAGGGACGCCGGCGCGTCCTTGCCGGCGACGTCTCGATCCGTCCGCAGCATGGAGAAACGTACTGACTTACAGGGGGATTATTTTGTTATTAGTTTTAGATATCGGCAATACGAATATCGCCATGGGAACGTATGAGGGCAGGGAACTCTGCAAGCATTGGCGCATTTCAACAGACCGCCAGAAGACAGGCGACGAATACGGCATGCTCATCAACAGCCTGTTTCAGTATCAGGGCATCGAGATGGCAGATATCCATGCCATCATCATTTCTTCTGTGGTACCGCCGCTTGTCGTGCCGTTTATCAAGATGTGTGAGCGTTACTTTCACCTGCGTCCGCTCATCGTCGGTCCCGGCATCAAGACGGGCATACGCCTTCACTATGAGAATCCGCGCTCCATTGGGGCCGACCGCATCGTCAATGTCGTCGGTGCGCATGAGCAGTACGGCGGGCCTCTCATCGTCATCGATATTGGCACGGCTACGACCTTTGATGTCGTGGCTGCCAACGGCGATTTTCTCGGTGGCGTCATTGCGCCGGGCATCGGCACGAGCTCAGAGGCACTTTTCCAGCGCGCGGCGCAGCTGCCGCGCATTGAACTCGTGCCGCCCAAGAACATCATCTGCCGCAATACGATACAGGGCATGCAGGCCGGCATTATCTTTGGCTACGTCGGCCAGATTGACGAGATTGTCCGCCGCATCAAAAAAGAGATGAAGGAAAATGGCATTGAAGAAGAGGTTAAGGTCATTGCGACGGGGGGACTTGCGCGCATGATCGCGAAGGAATCTTCTACTATTGATAAAATTGACCACTTCCTGACGCTCACAGGCCTGCGCGTGCTTTATGAACGCAATCAGAAAGGACATCATCATGAAGATCGGTGAATTTACGTTCAAGACGCCGGTCTTTCTGGCCCCGATGGCCGGTGTGACGGATACGGCTTACCGCATTATCGCACATGATATGGGCTGTCCTTTGTGCTTTGCCGAAATGGTTTCGGCGCAGGGCATTCATTTCCGCAATGAGCGGACGCTTTCTATGCTGCAGTCGGAAAAGGAAGAGCGGCCGCTCGCCATGCAGATTTTTGCCAATACGCCGGAGATGGCAGCTGAGGCTGCTGCCTTTGTCGAAGAGCTCGGCACGGCGGATATCCTCGATTTCAATATGGGCTGTCCTGCCCCGAAAATCGTCAAGAACGGCGAGGGTTCCGCTTTGATGCGCGACCCCCAAAAGGCTTTTGCAATTCTCTCGGCCATCCGCAGGGCCGTAAAAATGCCGTTCACGGTCAAAATGCGCAAGGGCTGGGATGAGACTTCCGTTAACGTCGTCGAGATGGCAAAAATCGCCGAGGCTGCAGGCGTCGATGCTATTGCCGTGCATGGACGCACGCGCGAGGAATTTTACACGGGCCATGCGGACTGGGGAATCATCGGCAGGGTCAAAGAGGCCGTTAAGATTCCGGTCATCGCTAATGGCGATGTGCGGACGTTTGCGGATCTCGACAAAATCCGCGAGGTGACGGGCTGTGACGGCGTCATGATTGGCCGCGCGGCACAGGGCAATCCGTGGATTTTCCGTCAGTTTACGCATTATCTGGAGACGGGCGAGAAACTGCCGGGCCCCACGATGAAAGAGCGTGCCGAAGTCATTCTGCGCCATCTCGACCTGCTCTTAATGTACAAGGGCGATTATGTCGGGCCGCGCGAGATGCGCAAGCATGCGACCTGGTACACGCGCGGCATCGTGCACGGTGCGGTCCTGCGCGACCTTTTCAACAAGGCGGTATCGCGCGAGGATTTTGTCGCGATACTTGAGAAATATTTTGAAGGGAATGATTGAATATGGCAGAAACAGAAAAAGCATCGGTCTGGTCTTCGTATACGGATGCGGACAAAGAAAATCTGGAAAAACTGGCAGCAGGCTACCGTGATTTCCTGTCAAACTGCAAGACGGAGCGCGAGAGCGTTGTCGAAGCTGTGCGCGAGGCAAAGGCAGCCGGCTATAAGGATCTTGCCGATGTCCTGCAGACCGGCGAGAAGCTCAAGGCAGGCGACAAAGTCTACGCCGTCAATATGAAAAAGAGCATCGTGCTCTTTCAGATTGGCTCAGAGCCGCTGGAAAAGGGCTTAGCCATCCTCGGCGCCCACATCGATACCTGCCGTCTCGACGTCAAGCAGAATCCTCTCTATGAAGATGGGGGACTTTCTTACCTCGATACGCATTATTACGGCGGCATCAAGAAATATCAGTGGGTCACGCTGCCGCTCGCGCTGCACGGCGTGGTCGTCAAAAAGGACGGCACGGTCGTGGAGATCCGCATCGGCGAAGACGAAAATGACCCGGTATTCTGCGTGACAGACCTGCTCATCCATCTTTCGCAGGAGCAGATGAAGAAAAATGCGGCCAAAGTCATTGAAGGCGAGGATCTTGACATCCTCGTCGGCAATTATCCGTTAAAAGACGGCGAGAAAGAATCCGTAAAGGCCGGCGTCCTGAAGCTCATCAAGGATCAGTACGGCATCGAGGAAGAGGATTTTCTCTCGGCAGAGCTCGTGCTTGTACCGGCCGGCAGGGCGCGCGACCTCGGCTTTGACCGCAGCATGATTCTCGCTTACGGGCAGGATGACCGCGTCTGCGCTTATACGAGCCTGCGTGCGATGCTCGAGAGCGATGCCCCGCGCAAGCGCACATCCTGCTGCCTGCTCGTCGACAAGGAAGAGATCGGCAGCGTCGGTGCTACGGGCATGCAGTCGCATTTCTTTGAAAACATTCTTGCGGAGCTCATGAATGCCTGCGGCCAGTACAGCGAACTCGGCCTGCGCCGCTGCCTTGCAAATTCCAAGATGCTCTCTTCCGATGTCTCGAGTGCCTATGATGCCCTTTATGTCAGTGCCTACGATAAGAAGAATGTCGCTTATCTTGGCCGCGGCATGGTCTTCAATAAATTCACGGGCGCGCGTGGCAAGTCGGGCTCAAATGATGCCAATGCTGAATATCTTGGCGAAATCCGCCGCATGATGGACAAGCACAACGTCCATTTTCAGCTCGCGGAGCTCGGACGCGTTGACCTTGGCGGCGGCGGTACGATTGCCTACATCATGAGCCTTTACGGCATGCAGGTCATCGACAGCGGCGTCGGCGTCCTTTCGATGCACGCGCCGTGGGAAGCGACGAGCAAGATCGATATCTACGAAGTGAAGAAGGGCTATATGGCCTTCCTCGCCGAAGCCTGATGCCTCTTTTCTCCATATGATTTTCCATATGAAATGAAAAATCCCGAACCACGCTTCTTGGTGGTTCGGGATTTTATTTTGTTAAAATCAGTCTTCGATGGCCGTTTCGAGAGCGATCTTGATCATGTCATTGAAAGAAGTCTGGCGCTCCTCAGCTGTGCAGGCCTCGCCAGTCAGCAGATGGTCGCTGACGGTGAAGAGGGCGAGTGCCTGTACATGAGCTTCGGCTGCGAGCGTGTAGAGGGCTGCAGCTTCCATCTCGACGGCGAGGATGCCGTATTTGCGCAGTTTGTCGTTGTCGATTTCATCATCATAGAAGCGGTCAACGGAGATGATGTTGCCGACCGTTGCCTTGAGATCGAGCTTCTTCGTGTTGGCCACAGCCTTCGAGAGCAGATCATAATCGGCAATCGGGCAGTAGTTGATGGAACCGCCAAAGATATTGCGGATGATGCCGGAGTCCGTGCTGGCAGCCTGGGCAATCAGCACATCGCGCAGATGAACGTCCGGATGCATGGCACCGCAGGTACCGACGCGGAAAAGCTTTTTGCAGCCAAATTCATGGATGAGTTCATGTACGTAGATGGAAATGGACGGAATGCCCATGCCCGTACCCTGTACGGAGACGGGAACGCCTTTGTACGTGCCGGTAAAACCGAGGATATTGCGGACGCCTGTATACTGTTTGGCATTGTCGAGGAAATTTTCGGCAATGAATTTGGCGCGCAGCGGATCGCCCGGCAGCAGAATGCGTTCTGCGATTTCGCCTTTCTCGGCAGCGATATGTGGAGTACTCATGATAGTTCCTTCTTTCTTTTCTTTTACGTGAGAGGATAGGATTTTCTTTTCTGAAGATTTTAAATCGTATATGCTCATTATAAAGAAAAATGGACCGAAAGAAAAGGGCAAATGTCCCATCTTAAAGTCGTCTAAGCTCATTTTAGAAGCAGGTTTGACAGATTAGTGCTAAAGTAGTATAATCCATTGTGTTGATATAAGTTGTCAGGACAATCGCGGCAGCCGCTGAGGCTGATGAGGAAAGTCCGGGCTCCACAGGGCAGTGTGCTGGATAACGTCCAGCGAGGGTGACCTCAGGGAAAGTGCCATAGAGATTTAGACCGCCTGACTTGTCAGGTAAGGGTGGAAAGGTGCGGTAAGAGCGCACCAGCAGTCAGGTGACTGGCTGGCTTCGGTAAACCCCACATGGAGCAAGACCAAATAGGGAAGGGATGATGCGGCCCGCGGAACCTTCCGGGTTGAGTCGCTTGAGCCGGCAGGCAACTGCCGTGCCTAGATAAATGATTGTCGCCGCGCAAGCGGAACAGAACTCGGCTTATTGATTACTTATAGCAACGACCTAAAAAGCAACGAGGCTGCCCCTTCTGGCAGCCTGTTTTCATGTCTGGGGTCAATCTGAAAAGAACCTGAAAGAAATGAGAACGAACGATTTTTGAAACAGAAGGAAGCACTCTTTATCGTTTTTTACTTCTTATTTTTTGAAGTACGACGACTTTGTCGTATGATATATATTTAGAAATTGGGTTTAAAAGAATAAGCTGAGTCCAGCCCAGGAGCGGGGGAACCAAGTTTTTTGGGGTGAACGTCTGGCTCACGGTGTCAGGCCAAGAGGCCTTCATGGTGAAATAGGCGAGGGTGGTCTTCTCTACCCTAACCCGGCAGCTAACCTCGTAAGCGGAGCAGAGAGAGGAGTGGCTTTTTGAGTAAAGCAATGCGTATCATTTTCGCAGTATCCATGATCCTTATGTGCTGGTTTTCGGTGGCCGGAGCGTCAGCTTTCCGCGTCGGAGATCAGGGCAGCGATGTAGCAGAAATCCAGGGCCAGCTGGCCAATCTGGGCTATGATGTCACGGCAGACGGTGCCTACGGGCCCGCAACGGTCGAGGCAGTCAAGAGCTTCCAGATGACGCAGGGCATCAACGCAGACGGACTTGTCGGTCCTTCCACGTATGCAGCCCTGCTCGGCAAGACGATGCCGGCAGTCAGCTCGACGACGAACTCCATCGCACGCCGCGTCGTATCGGATTCCATGAATTATCTTGGTGTTCCGTACGTCTTTGGCGGCACGACGCCGAACGGCTTTGACTGCTCGGGTTACGTCCGCTATGTATTTGCCAATGCCGGTGTTTACCTGCCGCGCACGGCTGATGCACAGTATGAAGTTGGCTATTCCGTTTCCACGAGCGAACTCGCTCCTGGCGACCTCGTCTTCTTCTCGACGTATGAACCGGGTCCGTCGCACGTCGGCATTTACCTTGGCGATGGCGATTTCATCAATGCATCGTCGAGCCAGGGCGTTTCGGTGGCATCCCTGTACAGTTCCTATTGGGGTTCCTGCTATATCGGTGCCCGTCGCGTCATGTAATTTCTTCGGAGAGGGGCAGAGGTCTCTCTCCCTTTTTTTATTTTTTTCAGAGGGGGTGGAGTCATGGGGGATCTCTTCCTTCTGTTCCTGATCATCCTGATGTTTGCCTTTGCTTATTGGGATGAACTGTTTACGGAATGAGGTATGAGCCATCTGCCGGTAGGTGGATGGTTTTTTTATAGAATAGCAGGCCTGGCTGTATATTTTTTCTGAAATTTTACAGTAAAAGGTTGCATATTCCATTTTTTTTGGGTAAGATGATATAACGTATAGGTCAGGAAGAAGGCGAAGCAATGGATGCAAAGCAGGATTTCTACTTAGCGGCACTCGCGAGATGCCCCGGACTTGGCAGCCGCCGTCTGGGAAATCTTCTTTCCCTGTGCCCCAATGCCGAAGCACTTTGGCGCATGCCGGCCCTAGAAATGGACCGTCTGGTCAGGATGCCGGCCAGCCTGATTGAGATGCTGACATCGTTCCGCAGGGCAGAGCCGGATTTACCGGAACGCTTGGCAGAGGCTTGTCAGCAGCGTCATGTACATCTCTGTACAATGCTGGATTCATGCTATCCTTATTTATTGAAGGAAATCTTTTCCCCGCCGCCTGTACTTTACTATCGCGGCGCGCTCCAGCCAAAAGCCCTGCGCATTGCGATGGTCGGCTCGCGCCGGCTTAGCCCGTATGGTGAGGCTCTGGCACTGGAATTTGGCGAGCAGCTGGCAGCTGCCGGTGTTACTGTGGTCAGCGGGGCAGCGCGCGGCATTGATACGCGCTCGCACCGCGGGGCCCTGAAGACGGGCAGGACAGTGGCTGTACTTGGCTGCGGCATCGATATTGCCTATCCGCCTGAGAACCGCCGGCTGCTCACGGAAATCGCGGAGCAGGGCGCTGTGATTTCGGAGTATGGTCCAGGTGTTCAGCCTTTGCCTGCTTTTTTCCCTGCGCGCAACCGCATCATCAGCGGGCTCTCATCAGGGACGCTGGTGGTGGAAGCAGCCGCGCGCAGCGGCTCGCTCATCACGGCTGAAATGGCCCTGAATGAGGGGCGTGAGGTCTACGCTCTGCCAGGAAGTGTTTTCTCCAAGACGAGTGAAGGCTGTCATCATCTGATTCAGCAGGGAGCGAAGCTGGTCACGAGGGCTGGGGAAATCCTGAAGGACCTGGGGCTTATTGACGAACAGAGACCAAAAAAACGGCTGAAGATGACGGCGGAGGAGCACAAGGTCTATCAGGTCCTGTCTTTTGAGCATCCGCTCAGTGCAGATGAGATCCTCATGAGCCTTCCGGATGGAGAAATGCCGAATCTATCCTTTACACTCCTGCAGATGGAGCTGAAGGGACTGATTATAGAAAATGAACTGCACGCCTACAGGCGTGCTGAGAGGGAGTGACGGTTTGGCTGCAACGAAAGCAAGTACTGCAACAAAGACAAAAGCAAAAACGAAAACCAAGGCGAAGACAAAGAAAACATTAGTCGTTGTCGAGTCACCAGCTAAGGCCAAGACCATCGAAAAATATCTGGGAAGAAAGTATATGGTGCGCGCTTCGATGGGACATCTGCGCGATCTGCCGAAAAGTCAGTTTGGCATCGATGTCGAGCATGATTTCGCACCGAAATACATCAATATCCGCGGCAAGGGCGACCTCATCAAGGCGTTGAAGAAAGATGCCAAGAATGCCGATAAGATTTATCTGGCAAGCGACCCGGACCGTGAAGGTGAGGCCATTGCCTGGCATTTGGCCTTTATTCTGGGGCTGGATCCGGATTCGGACTGCCGCATTGTCTTCAATGAAATCACGAAGCCGGCCATTCAGGAGGCTGTCAAGCATCCGCGGCCCATCAATCTCGACCAGGTGGATGCGCAGCAGGCACGCCGTATGCTGGACCGCATCGTTGGCTACAAGCTTTCCCCGCTTCTCTGGCGCAAAGTGCGCAAGGGACTTTCGGCGGGGCGCGTGCAGTCTGTGACGGTCCGCCTGATTTGTGACCGTGAAAAGGAAATTCAGGCCTTCAAGTCGGATGAATACTGGACGGTCGGACTGAAGCTCCGCAAGGGCAAGTCCGCAATGTTCCAGGCAGACCTCACGCAGGTAGATGGCAAAAAACTTGCCGTCAAGGACGATGACGGCAAGAAGTTTGTTCTGCACAATGAAAAAGAGGCCCTGAGTCTGACGGAAGATCTGGCAGCGCAGCAGCTCGTTGTGGAAAATGTCAAGCGCAGCGAACGCAAGAGAAAACCGGCTGCGCCGTTCACGACGAGTTCCCTGCAGCAGGATGCTGCGCGCAAGCTTGGTTTCATCTCGCGCAAGACGATGATGCTGGCTCAGCAGCTTTATGAAGGCATTGAGCTTGGCCGTCATGGAGCTACCGGTCTGATCACTTATATGCGCACGGATTCCACGCGCATCTCAGAACTCGCGCAGAATGAAGCCAAATCCTTCCTGCTCGAGCACTTCGGCGGAGAGTATGTGCCGGCAAAACCAAATATTTATGTGACGGGCAAGAAGGCACAGGATGCGCATGAAGCAATCCGTCCGACGAGCCTCGAACATACACCGGAACTCTTGGAAAAATATCTGAACAAGGATCAGCTCAAGCTTTATACGCTCATATGGCAGCGCTTTGCCGCAAGTCAGATGACACCGGCTGTTTACGACACCATGGCCATTGCCATCAAGGCCGGCAGCCGCTACGGCCTGCGTGCCAACGGCTCAAGATTGAAATTTGCAGGCTTTACCAAGGTCTACGCCGGCGCCGAGACGACCAAGAAAGAAAAGGACGTCCTGCTGCCGGATATGGCAGAGGGCGATGAACTGAACATTGCCAAGACGCTGCCGCAGCAGCATTTCACGGAACCGCCGCCGCGCTATAACGATGCCTCGCTTGTCAAGACGCTTGAAGAAAAGGAAATCGGGCGTCCGAGCACGTATGCGCCAATCATTGAGACGATTCAGGCCCGTGGCTATGTACAGCGCATCGATAAGCATTTTCAGCCGACAGAACTCGGTTTTGTCGTCGTGGATATGCTCAAGGAATATTTCAAAGATATTGTCGATGTCAAATTCACGGCCAATCTTGAAAATGAGCTCGATGAAATCGCTGAGGGCAAAGTGCATAAAAATCAGCTGCTCAAGGAATTCTACGATCCATTTGCAAAGACCCTTGAAAAAGCGGACGAAGCCATCGGCCATGTGGAGCTTCCGGTGGAAGTTTCGGATGTCAGATGCGAGCGCTGCGGCCGCCTGATGGTCGTCAAGCAGGGCCGTTACGGAAAATTCCTGGCCTGCCCGGGCTTTCCGGAATGCCGCAATACGAAGCCGCTCTTAAAGGATACGGGCGTCAAATGCCCAAAGTGCGGCGGCAAGATTGTCGAGCGCCGCACGCGCCGCGGCCGCGTGTTCTACGGCTGCGAGAATTATCCGCAGTGCGACTATACGACCTGGGATACGCCGCAGCAGCAGAAATGCGAAAAGTGCGGTGCTTTCCTCCTCTTACATC
Organism: Mitsuokella apri; assembly: GCF_047974105.1. NCBI lineage: Bacteria > Bacillati > Bacillota > Negativicutes > Selenomonadales > Selenomonadaceae > Mitsuokella > Mitsuokella apri. The sequence goes on along the minus strand of NZ_JBHYRS010000001.1, from coordinate 425,403 downwards.
ATTTCAAGAATGGACGCGGCATGCTTTACTGTAGCAATGATAACTGCGAGACGCGCATCAACCACCCCATCAATAAGGAGCTCGAGAAGATGCGCGAGCGTGCCGAAGCCAGGAAAAAGCGCGAAGCAGAAAAAGAGGCTGCTGCGGTACAGGAAGACAGCAAGGACAGCAAGGAGAATTCATGAAAAAAGTCATCATAGTCGGAGCAGGTCTTGCCGGCAGTGAAGCTGCCTGGCAGGCAGCAGAGCAGGGAGCAGAGGTCACGCTCTGCGAGATGCGTCCGCAAAAATCGACGCCGGCTCATAAAACGGCTGGTTTTGCCGAACTCGTCTGCAGCAATTCTCTGCGCGGAGCTTCTCTCGAAAATGCCGTTGGTGTGCTCAAGGAAGAAATGCGCCGCCTTGGCTCCATCATCATGGAAGCGGCCGATGCGACGCGCGTACCGGCTGGCGGGGCTCTCGCGGTGGACCGCCATGGTTTCAGCGATTACGTGACGCAGAAAGTCACAGAGCATCCGCGTATTACGGTTGTTCATGAGGAGGTCCCCAAGATCCCCCAGCAGGATGATGCCGTGACCATCGTGGCCAGCGGTCCGCTGACGGCGGGCAGTCTCGCCGAAGATATCGCGGCCCGCACGGGCAATGATTCGCTGTATTTTTACGATGCAGCTGCCCCGATTGTCAGCCTTGAGTCCATTGATATGACGAAGGCATACCGCGCTTCCCGTTACGGCAAGGGCGAAGCTGCCTATATCAACTGCCCGATGAACAAGGAAGAATATGAAGCGTTCTGGCATGAGCTCGTGACGGCTGAAAAAGCACCGACGAAGGATTTCGAGAAAGAAAAGTTCTTTGAAGGCTGCATGCCCGTGGAGGTCATGGCGAGCCGCGGCATTGATACGCTGCTTTACGGCCCTTTGAAGCCAGTCGGCCTCGAGCATCCTGTGACGGGCGTGCGTCCGTATGCGGTCGTACAGCTGCGCCAGGATAATGCGGGAGCGACGCTTTATAATATCGTCGGCTTTCAGACGCACCTCAAATGGCCGGAACAGCGCCGTGTCTTTGGTATGATCCCGGGGCTTGAGCATGCGGAATTTCTGCGTTACGGTGTCATGCACCGCAATACATTTCTGAATTCCCCAAAGCATATGCGTCCGACGCTGCAGCTCAGGGGAGAGGACAACCTTTTGTTTGCCGGACAAATGACAGGCGTTGAGGGCTATATTGAGTCCGCCTCGTCGGGACTTGTCGCAGGCATTAACGCAGCGCGCCTCGCGCAGGGCAGAGAGCCGCTCGTTTTTCCGGAAGAGAGCTGCCATGGTGCACTCTGCCATTACATCACGACGAGTGAAGCCAAGCATTTTCAGCCTATGAATGTCAACTTTGGCATTCTGCCGCCCGTGGAGACGCGCGACGCGAATGGACGCCGCATCCGCGATAAAAAGATGAAGAAACAGCTGCTCGCGGAAAGGGCTTTGCAGGCCATCGAGGCCTTCAAGCCGCAGATTTTGGGCTAATGCAGGTATAAAATATAAGGAGAAAACAGCATATGAGTACAGAATTACAGTTCCATGCTACGACCATCTGTGCCGTGCGCAAGAATGGCAAAACGGCAATCGCTGGCGATGGTCAGGTGACATTTGGTCAGAATACCATCATGAAATCGACGGCGCGCAAAGTGCGCCGCATCTACCACGGCAAAGTCCTAGCTGGATTTGCCGGCTCCGTGGCCGATGCCTTCACGCTTTTTGAGAAGTTCGAGGCCAAACTGGAATCGTATAACGGCAATCTGCAGCGCGCTGCTGTAGAACTTGCCAAGGAATGGCGCACGGATAAGATGCTCGGCAAACTCGAGGCGCTGCTGCTTGTGGCCGACAAGGATACGCTTTTGATGCTTTCCGGCAATGGCGAAGTCATTGAGCCGGACGGCGATGTTGCGGCCATTGGTTCGGGCGGCTTCTTTGCCCTGTCGGCTGCGCGTGCCCTCGTCAAGCATACGGATATGGATGCCAGTGAGATTGCGAAGGAAGCCCTGACAATTGCTGCGGATATCTGCGTTTACACGAATCACAATATCAGAGTGGAGGAATTGGACTGATGGAACAGATTACGGAACAGATTGGTGTCAACGAGCAGACACCGCGTGAAATCGTCGAAGAACTCGACCGCTACATTGTCGGTCAGGATGAAGCAAAGCGCTCCGTAGCCATTGCCCTGCGCAACCGCTGGCGCAGCCGTCAGCTCACGGGCACGATGAAAGAAGAAGTCATCCCAAAGAATATTCTCATGATCGGCTCGACCGGCGTCGGCAAAACGGAGATTGCCCGCCGCCTCGCGAAACTCGTCAAAGCGCCGTTCATCAAGGTCGAAGCGACGAAATTCACGGAAGTCGGTTATGTCGGCCGCGATGTTGAGTCGATTATCCGCGATCTGACGGAAGCCGCCGTGCGCATGGTACGCCAGCAGCGCCTTGAGGAAGTACAGGACAAAGCCAAAATACAGGCCGAGGAGCGCATTCTCGATGTCTTTGTCCCCGAACCGAAGAAGTCTCAGAACCCGCTCGGCCGTCTCTTTGGCGGTGACGACGAGGAGGAGAAGGACAAGGCGGACGAAGAGCCGAAAAAATATCAGGCAGGCCGTGAATGGGTCCGCAAACGCCTCGAGAAGGGTGAACTTGAAAAAGAGCTCATTGAAATTGACGTAGAGGAGACGCGCCGTCCAGTCGTGGGCATGTTCTCGGGCTCGAGCCTTGAGGGCATGGGGGACAATCTGCAGGACATGCTCGGCAACATCATGCCAAAGCGTCATAAGAAACGCAAGGTCACGGTCGCACAGGCCCGCAAGATTTTCACGCAGGAGGAAGCGGGCAAGCTCATCGACATGGAAGCCGTAGCGGAAGAAGCCGTCAAGGTCACGGAGTACAGCGGCATTGTTTTCCTCGATGAAATCGATAAAGTGGCCGTCAAGGGCAACAGCTCCGGTGCGGACGTTTCGCGCGAGGGCGTACAGCGCGACATCCTGCCGATTGTCGAAGGTTCGCAGGTCTCGACGAAATACGGCCCGGTCCGCACGGACCACATCCTCTTCATTGCAGCTGGCGCCTTTCATATGGCCAAGCCGTCCGACCTCATCCCAGAGCTGCAGGGCCGCTTTCCTATCCGCGTGGAGCTCAAATCCCTGCGCAAGGAGGATTTCGAGCGCATCCTGACAGAGCCGCAGAATGCCTTGATTAAGCAGTATGCAGCCATGCTCGCTACGGAAGGCCTGAACCTGACCTTTAAGCCCGATGCCATCAGCCGCATTGCCGAACTCGCCTGCGAGGTCAACGAACAGGCTGAGGATATCGGCGCACGCCGCCTGCATACGCTTTTGGAGAAAGTCCTTGAGGATATCAGCTTCAATGCACCGGAACTTGAGGATAAAGATGTTGTAATTGATGCCGATTATGTCAATAAACGTCTGGCAGATATCGTTGTCAACCGCGATTTGTCCCAGTTTATTCTTTGATAAAACAAGCAGAGTGCAGAAATTTATCTGCATTCTGCTTCTCTTTTTTTGCGTTATCCGAAAAAATTGAAAAAAATAAGCAGAGTATCTTTGACTATTTTGAAAAGTATGATAAACTAAATATAGTTCAAAATGAAACAGTATTATCCAGAAACCATTTTAGAGGAGAGCAAAGGAGCGAATATTATGTCGTCTTTACTAGAAAAAACCCGTAAGATTAATCGTCTGCTTCAGCGTTCTGAAAATGTAGAATACGATGGCATTTCCCGTGTACTCAGCAATGTCCTGAATGCAAATGTCTATATCACGAATAAAAAGGGCAAGATCTATGGTTATGCTTTTGTCGATGATTTTGAATGCGACCTCATGATCGACAAAGTCATTGATCAAGGAGAATTCCCGAAGCACTATGTCAACTGGCTCATGCGCATGGATGAGACGAATGCCAATCTGCGTTCGAAAACGGGCATGTGCGCTTATGAAGAAAATACGAAATGCCTGTTCAACGGCAAGAATACGACCATTGTGCCGATTTACGGTGTGGGTGAGCGCATCGGCACGCTGATTGTCGCAAAATACGATGAAGAGTTCGATGATGATGATCTGCTGCTCTGCGAGTACGGTGCTACGGTTGTCGGCATGGAGATGCTGCGCGACCATGCGGAGAAGATTGAAATCGAAGCGCGCAAGAAAGCAACGGTTCAGATTGCCATCAATACGCTGTCGTTCTCGGAGCGCAAGGCTGCATTTGCCATCCTTTCTGCTCTGGACAGCACGGAAGGCCTGCTCGTCGCCTCGAAGATTGCCGACCAGGTCAAGATTACGCGTTCGGTCATCGTCAATGCCCTGCGCAAATTCGAATCGGCCGGTGTCATCTCGTCGAAATCACTCGGCATGAAGGGCACGTATATCAAAGTCCTCAATGAATATCTGCTCGATGAAGTGCAGAAGCTTCGCAACGAATAAGCGGAATGTAAAAAACATAGAACATAACAAACAGGGGAATCCAGCTGCGGCCGGATTCCCCTGTTATGTTTCAGAGATAAAAAATTAGGCGTTGGAAAGCTGCTTGAATTCTTCAAGCTTTTTGAGTGCAGCACCCGAAGCGATGAGCTGGCGTGCGGTTTCAATGCCCTCAGCGATGTCCTTGGCTTTGCCGCCGACATAAATGGCAGCGCCGGCATTTAAGAGAACGATGTCGGTCTTAGGCCCCTTTGCTCCCTTGAGAATATCGAGCGTGACCTGAGCATTTTCAGCAGGGTTGCCGCCGCGGATATCGTCTTTCGTGCAGCGCGTGAAACCAAAATCCTCCGGTTTTACCGTATAGCGGCGGTACCAGCCGTTTTTGAATTCGCAGACGCTCGTCGGTGCACTCATGGAGAATTCATCGAGGCAGTCCTGACCGTAGATGACCATGCCGTTCTTGACGCCGAGCGTCAGCAGAACTTTGGCAAGCGGTTCAAGCAGGTATTCATCGTAAACGCCGAGGACCATGCGCGTCGGATGAGCCGGATTCGTCAGCGGGCCTAAGATATTGAAAACTGTGCGGATGCCGAGTTCTTTGCGGATGGCACCGACGTATTTCATCGATGCATGGTATTTCTGGGCAAACATAAAGCAGAGGCCGATTTTGTCGAGTTCTTCGACGATTTTTTTCGGCGGCTGGTCGAGATTGACGCCGAGGGCTTCAAGGCAGTCGGCCGCACCGCATTTTGAGGAAGCCGCGCGGTTGCCGTGTTTGGCGACCTTGACACCGGCTGCGGCGATGATCATGGCAGCGGTCGTTGAGATATTGATGCTGTGTGCATGGTCGCCGCCCGTGCCGACGATATCGAGCACATCCATATCGTGTTCGACTTTCAATGCGTGGTCGCGCATCGCCATGGCTGAACCGGAAATCTCGTCGATGGTTTCGGCCTTGGTGCTCTTGGTCGAAAGTGCGGCAAGATAGGCGGCATTCTGCACCTGCGTGGTCTCGCCATTCATGATTTCATTCATGACGGTATAGGCCTCGTCGTATGTCAAATCTTCTTTGCTGACAATTTTTTCAATGGCTTCTTTGATCATAGTACATCCTCCTCGTGCGATAATGAGCATGATTCCGATTGAGTTGGAACACTTACACGATAACGTTATCATTAGTATGTAAAGTTGTCAACTTTATCCTGCGGGCGGAAGATTTTTGGCCTGCAAAGAAAAATTTAATTGACAATCCAGCGCGGAATCATTATACTATTATAGTACGCATCGGGATGTAGCGCAGTTTGGTAGCGCGCCTGCTTTGGGAGCAGGATGTCGCAGGTTCGAATCCTGTCATCCCGACCATTTCTGCGTCTGTAGCTCAGCTGGATAGAGCAACGGCCTTCTAAGCCGTGGGTCGCGGGTTCGAATCTTGCCAGACGCACCATTTGCAAAATGAAGCTTCGGTTTTGACCGAAGCTTTTTTATTGTTTTTACGAAATTCCTCTTGCCTTATCGTATTCTGATATGGTATAATTCGCATATGTGAATTGCATACGGAAGTTTTAGGCGGAGTCTGTTCAACTGCAGGCTCCGTCTAATTTTTTTGCAATCCGCATGATATTTACTTCATTTATCAAGGAGGCCTATTGGGGAATGGAAACTTTAGCCGCAATTATTTTCGTGCTGATGTACATGCTGATTGTTTCAGAAAAGGTTCATCGCACCATTGTCGCCATGATGGGCGCACTCATCATGATCATCGTCGGCATTATGCCGGTTGATACAGCTCTGCATCACATTGATTTCAACACGCTCGGTCTGCTCATCGGCATGATGATTCTCGTGAGCATTACCGCGAAGACCGGACTTTTTGACTATGTGGCCATCAAGACGGCCAAGGCAGCTAAGGCACAGCCGCGCCGCCTGCTCATTTATCTCGGCTTTATCACGGCAATCTTTTCAGCCTTCCTCGATAACGTGACGACCGTCCTTCTGATGGTGCCGGTTACGTTTGCCATTACGAGCAAACTGCACATTCACGTCGTGCCGTTCCTGCTCACGCAGATTCTCGCTTCGAATGTCGGCGGCACGGCTACGCTCATCGGCGATCCGCCGAATATCATGATCGGCAGTGCCGTCAAGGAACTCACGTTTGTCGCGTTTATTGAAAATCTCACGCCGGTCATCCTCGTCTGCATGGTGGCCGTGCTCTTCGTCATGAATGTCCTTTACCGCAAACAGCTCGTCACGAAGCCGGAACTGCAGGCTGAAATCATGCAGATGGATGAAAATAAGGCTCTGAAAGATAAGAAGCTTTTGGCGCGTTCTCTCTTTGTGCTCGCCCTGACCATTCTCGGTTTCTTCACGCATTCGTTTACGCACATCGAGTCCTCCATCGTCGCGCTCTTCGGCGGTTTCCTGCTGCTGCTGCTCGCAGGCGGCAGTCAGAATGCGGTTGATTTTTCGATGCGCAAGGTCGAGTGGGCAACGATTTTCTTCTTCATCGGTCTGTTTGTCGCCGTCGGCGGTCTCAGTGAGACGGGCGTCATCAATGACCTTGCAACGCAGGCTGTCGCTCTGACGCAGGGCGATGTGACGAAGACGTCGCTTCTCGTGCTCTGGCTTTCCGCTCTCGTCTCTTCCGTTCTCGACAATATCCCGTTCGTGGCAACGATGATTCCGCTGATTCAGAATATGGGAGCCATGGGCGTCGATAATCTCGAGCCGGTCTGGTGGAGCTTGTCGCTCGGTGCCTGCCTCGGCGGCAACGGCACGCTCGTCGGCGCTTCGGCAAACCTCATTGTGGCCGGCATGGCAGCGGACCGCGGCGTCAAGATTTCGTTCCTCAATTATTTTAAGATCAGTTTCCCCATCATGATTATGACCATCATGATTTCGACGGTTTACGTTTATCTGCGTTATCTGCTCTGATGCCATGAGGCTCCTCTTTGGAGGAGTCTTTTTTATTTATGGAGGCTGGCAGGATTTCGCGTTTTCGGCAAGAATAGGTACAATAGTAAACATTATTTGGTTGTTTGGAGGGGTTCTCTTGTCGAAATTTGGTGGACGTGGATATGGAATGTGTATCCTGTTCGTGATCATTGGCGCAATCCTTGGCGGCATTCTTGGCGAACTCTTGAAAAATGTGCCGTCGCTTGCCGGAATCATGCCGTTTCTCGTGACGACATACCCGATTTTTGATATGACGCCGGTGACCATCAATCTCTATGTGGTGAAGCTGACGCTTGGTGTGGCCTTTATGCCGAATCTCATGAGCATGCTTGGCATTATTCTGGCCATCGTCCTTTACCGCCGCTATTGAGAGGATTCTTACAGGAAATAAGAAAGGAGAAAATGATATGTTCATTCTGGCATCCGCTTCACCGCGCCGCAGGGAACTTCTGCAGCAGATAAAGGCCAGTTTCACCGTCAAAGTCAGTCAGGCAGAGGAAGTGACGGGCGGCAGTCTGGCACCTGCTGAAATCGTCGTGGAAAATGCCGTCCGCAAGGCAAAGGCCGTATCTGAGGAATATCCCGGACAGGCTGTGCTCGGTGCGGATACCATCGTCTTTTTGGACGGCAGGGTGTTTGGCAAGCCGCATGACGCAGAAGAGGCCAGAAAGATGCTTCGCACCTTAGCAGGCCGTGAACATGAAGTCGCGACAGGCATAGCCTGGCTTCATGATGGACAGGTCTTCACGGATGTCGAGACGACTCGTGTCTTTTTTGCGCCGATGACGGAAGAAGAGATTGCTGCGTACGTGGATACAGGAGAGCCTCTTGACAAGGCCGGAGCCTATGCAATTCAGGGGCAGGCAGCCGCGTTCATCGACTCGATTGCAGGTTCTTTTTCCAATGTCGTCGGTCTGCCTCTTTATGCGGTCTGCCGTCTTGCCGGAAAGGCAGGCGTGGATCTTTATGACAATCATGGTAAGGGATCTTCCGGAGGAGGAGAGACCGCGTGAAAAACTCATTGCCTATGGTTCGGCCGCTTTGAGCAATGCCGAGCTTCTGGCCATCCTTTTGCGCACGGGCACGAGGGAACAGTCTGTACTGCATCTCGCGGAGTCCGTGCTCGGCCGGTATAAGGAGCGCGGCGTGGCCTCGATGGTGCAGATGTCTGTAACCGATCTTGCGGATATCCGCGGCATCGGTCCCTCAAAGGCAGCGACGATACTGGCGGCCGTGGAACTTGGCAGGCGTCTTTCCCAGAAGGCAGCGGCCAAGGTGCAGATTGTGCACGGGCCTGAGGATGCTGCTCATTTTGCGATGCCGCATCTTCGCTACGAACAGAAGGAGCATTTTGCCGTGCTGCTTTTGAATACGAAGAATCATATCCTAGGGCTTCGCGATATCTCGATCGGCAGTCTTTCGGCCTCCATCGTGCATCCGCGCGAAGTTTTCTCTATGGCCATCCGCTATGCGGCGGCTTCGATGATCCTCGTGCACAATCATCCCAGCGGTGACCCGAATCCGAGCCGCGAGGACCTCGCCGTCACGGACCGTTTGGTCAAGGCCGGACGCATTTTGGATATTCCAGTGCTGGACCACATCATTCTTGGCGACAATCGTTTCCTTAGTTTAAAGGAAAAAGGCATGATTTCCTGAATAAATCTTGACGTTCCCCTATTTTGCCATTACAATCCATTATGAGATGTGTTACAATAGTATGTATTGTTTCGATAAAGAAATTCTGAAGGGAGTTTATCAGTACAATGTGGAGTCTTTTTGGTGGTTTATCTCACGATATGGGTATTGACCTTGGCACGGCCAATACGCTCGTCCATGTGAAAGGCAGGGGGATTGTCCTGCGTGAGCCTTCTGTTGTCGCCATAAAGAGTGATACGGGAGATGTTCTGGCTGTCGGTGATGAGGCCAAGCAGATGATTGGCCGTACGCCTGGCAACATCGTGGCCATTCGTCCGATGAAGGACGGTGTCATCGCGGATTTTGACGTGACGCAGGCCATGCTCAAGTATTTCATCCGCAAAGCTATGAATACGAAGTCCTTCGTACGTCCGCGCGTTGTGGTCGGCGTTCCTTCCGGTGTTACGGAAGTCGAGAAACGTGCTGTCATCGATGCAGCACAGCAGGCTGGTGCCCGTGAGGCTTATCTCATCGAGGAACCGATGGCTGCTGCTATCGGTGCAGGCCTGCCGGTCGAGGAAGCTACGGGCAATATGGTCGTCGATATCGGCGGCGGCACGACGGAAATCGCCGTCATTTCTCTTGGCGGCATCGTCACGAGCCGTTCCATCCGCATCGGCGGCGACGAGATGGATTCTGCCATTGTCCAGTACATCAAGCGCATGTACAATCTCATGATTGGCGAGCGCACGGCAGAGGAAATCAAGATCAACATCGGTACGGCCATCGTGACGCCGGAAACGGATACTTCGATGGAAATCCGCGGACGCGACCTCGTCAGCGGCCTGCCCAAGACCATCACGATTCAGGCTAAGGAAATCCGCGAAGCCCTCGGTGAGCCGATTTACAAGATCGTCGATGCCGTCAAGGCTACGCTCGAGAAAACGCCGCCGGAACTCGCTGCCGATGTCATGGATCACGGCATCATGATGACGGGCGGCGGTGCACTCCTCAAAAACCTCGACCAGCTGCTGGCTCATGAAACGGGCATGCCGGTCCTCGTTGCCGAGGATCCTCTCTCCTGTGTCGGCGAAGGCACGGGCAAGTCGCTCGAGAATATTGAACTTCTCAAACGCGTAGTCATGACTTCGAAGAAGCTGAGACAGTGATGAGCGGAAAATACAGGAAGAACAATAAAAAGGGAACGGGCAAAAAAATCGGCATCCTGATTGTCGTGCTGGTCAGCCTGTTCTGCATCATATTTTTCTCAGCCCGCGGCCGCTTTCACGCGCCTGTGGCTGAGCAGGCTGTGTCCATTGTCATGACACCTTTTCAGCGTGCAATTTCGTGGGTCGGCAGTCAGCTCAACTACGTGACGAGCAACATCTGGGAAATTGCCACGCTGCATCAGCAGAATAAGATGCTGCGCAATGAGGTCGAGCAGCTGCGCATCCAAAATCTCCATGCGAGCGAATACGATGCGGAAAATCAGCGGCTGCGTGCCCTGCTTGGGTACAAGCAGACGGCTACGCAGTTTGACCTCGTGGCCGCAAGGGTCATCGGCCGTGAATCGGCGACCTGGTCCAGTGTCATCGAGATCAACCGCGGCACGCGTGACGGTGTTGACGTCGATATGGCTGTTGTGACGGATAAAGGTCTCGTCGGTCATATCATCGAGGCCGGTCCGACTTCGTCGAAGGTCCAGCTGCTCCTCGACCCGCGCTCGTCGGTCGGCACGCTCGTACAGCGTGCGGATTCACGTGTAGCCGGCATCGTTGAGGGCGATATGGACAATCCGACCATGCCGCGCATGGTCAATATCCCAAAGACAGCGGATGTTGAGGAAGGCGATGTAGTTGTGACGTCCGGTTTCGGCGGGGTATATCCAAAAGGCCTCAATGTCGGCGTCGTTTCCGAAATGCGCAACGACGAGGGCGGTCTTTTAAAGATTGCCGTTCTTGAGCCGGCTGTCGACTTCCAGAAGCTTGAGGATGTCATGGTCATCACGGCTTCGCGTGAAGCACCGCCGGAGCCCTTGAAGACGCCGCCGCAGACGCCGGGAACCGAGACGGACCCTGCAGCACAGGCCGCAGAGCAGGAAGCTGAAGCGAATGGAGAGGGAGATTCTTCCGATTCTTCGGATTCGGACTCCTCTGCGGATTCCTCGAGCTCGGAAAGCAGTTCATCTGACGGGGAGGGGAGCGCACAATGAAGAAGGCAGGCGTGACAGCGCTTTTCGTCATCATTCTCTATGCGCTTCAGACCTCGCTGCTGCCGCTCATCGCCTATCATGGCGTGACAGCAGATCTTCTGCTGCTCTTCACGACGTCGATGGCTTTTCTGCGCGGTTCGCGCATCGGCGCATTAGCTGGTTTTTCTGCAGGTCTTCTGCAGGACCTTGCCAGCGGCACATTTCTGGGCATAAATGCTTTTACGCGTCTTCTGCTCGGTTATCTTGTCGGCAAATTTTCCGATGAGGTATTCAAGGAGCAGTTTTTCCTGCCGGTCTTTGCATCTTTAGTGGTGACGACGGCGAACTATTTTATTTTGGCGTTACTTATGCTATTATTAGGGTATCGCTTTAATCTGATGGGACATATGGAGTATACGCTGCTGCCAATGCTCATCTACCAGCTGGTATTTGCTTATCCGGTTCATCGTCTGACTTATGAACTCGAGAAACGATACGGAAAGGCATGACGGCGGCCCTAGTGCGGCAGACGATTTTTTGGCAATGATTAAGGCACCTTGCGGGGTGCCTTTCATTATGGGAGAGATTCGATTTTGGATAATGATGAATTCAACAGCAGATTGCGGACATTGATGGTCATATCGGTCCTGGTCATTGCCGTTCTCATCGGGCGGGCTGCCTACCTGCAGATTTATCAGGGGGAGTATTACAAGGCTCTGGCTGACGGCAACCGCATCCGCATTGTGCCTTCGATGGCACCGCGCGGCACATTTTATGACCGCAACGGACAGCTCCTCGTCACCAACCGTCCAGGTTTCTCGGTTTCGCTGCTGCCGCTCACCGCGCCGATTTCGGATGATGTCATTGCGCGTCTTTCGGATCTTTTGAAGGTGCCGGAAGATGAGATCCGGCAGAAAATTGCCGGTCACAGCGGCTTTAACCCCATCCGCATCAAGACGGATGTCACACCGGATATCGTTTCGATTATTGAGGAACAGAAGAACCAATATCCCGGCGTTGTCATCGAAGTCACGCCAATCCGCGATTACATCCTCAAGCAGGAGGGTGCGCACACCTTTGGCTACGTCAGTGAGATCAACGATGACGAGCTGGCAAAAATGAAGGATGAAGGCTATAAGTCCGGTGATATCATCGGTAAATTCGGCCTGGAAAAAGTATATGATAAGGAACTGCGCGGCGAGAACGGCGGCCAGCAGGTCGAAGTCGATGTATCGGGCAAGCCGGTGCAGATTCTCGGCCGCAAGGAGCCGGTCCCGGGTGATGATCTCGAGCTGACAATCGATATCAATCTGCAGCAGGCGGCGGAGAAGGCCGTGGATGAACAGCTTACGCAGATTGGCGCTCATGCTGCTGCGGCTGTCGTCATGAACCCACAGACAGGTGAAATCCTCGCCATGGTCAGCCGTCCGGCCTTTGACCCGAACCTTTTTGCGCATGGCATTTCTGCGAAGGACTGGAATCAGCTCAACAACAACCCCTATCATCCGATGGACAACAAGACCATCACGGGTGAATATCCGCCGGGGTCGACGTTCAAAATCGTCACGGGCACGGCCGCCCTTACCGAGGGCGTCGTCACACCGGATGAGCAGATTTTTGACTCGGGCCATCACTGGCTGATTCCGAAGGGCAACGCCGATGGCGAGGCTCTCGGCTGGCTGAATTTCCGTTCGGCTCTCGCTCATTCTGATAACGTTTATTTCTATGAAATGGGCAACCGCCTTGGCATTGACCGCCTCGAGAAATATGCCCGCATGTTCGGCCTCGGCCAGAAGACGGGCGTGGACCTTCCTTATGAGGCTTCGGGCCTTGTTGCCAACCGCCGTTATAAGGAAAAGAACTTTGACGATGGCGAATGGTATCTTTCGGAGACCTTCGATGCCGCCATCGGCCAGGGCTTCAACCTTGTGACACCGCTGCAGGCCGCGATGGTCATGGGGGAGATTGCGGCTGACGGCAAACGCTATAAGCCGCATGTCGTCAACCGTATCCTGGCTCCAGACGGCAGCGTCGTCAAGGATTTCCAGCCGGAGCTCCTGTCGCAGCTCGATGTACCGGAAGAGGATATCAAGCTCATTCAGGATGGTCTGCACGACGTTACGAAATACGGTACCGCTGCGTCGAGTTTCCGCGGCTTCACGGTCGATATTGCCGGTAAGACCGGTACGGCAGAGAACTCGCAGGGACGCGACCATGGCTGGTTTGTTGCCTACGGTCCTTTTGACAACCCGAATATTGTCGTGGCCGTCATCGTCGAGAACGGCGGTTATGGTTCGCAGTCGGCCGTACCAATCGGACGCAAGATCCTTGAGGCTGCATTCGGACTCAATCAGGACGGCAGCAGTGATAAAAAGTAACAGGCGCAAAAGCGAGAGTGGATAGAGAGGAGAGTCACCAGCCATCATGCATGATGAGATTGTAAAGATCAAAGGTGGAAAAAAGGGCCTGCAGCTGAGTTTTGCAGAAGACGCCTCTTTTGATGACATCTGGAAACACATTGAACAGAAGCTCGAGTCGGGCTCCGGCTTTTTCCTGCGCGGTACTTTGGTACTTGTACCGAGAGAACGCTTTTTAAAGGAAGAATTTGAGAAACTGCAGAAGCTCTTCCATGAGCATGGTCTGATCTGCCGGACGCTGACGAAGGAAGCAGCCGCTGCCAAAGTACCTGCAGAAAGAGCAGGTCGGCCGGAAAGAGCGGCAGCCGTGCAGAAAAAAGACGAACGTGTGCAGGAGATGGTCGTGGTGAACCGCACCCTGCGCGGCGGTCAGGAAATCCGCACCGAAAGCTCGGTGCTGGTCTGCGGCAACGTCAATCCCGGAGCCCAGATCATCGCCGGCGGCAGCATCGATATCCGCGGAACCTGCCGAGGCCTTGTGCATGCCGGTGCTGCGGGCGATACGAAGGCATTCATCATCGCCGATCATCTGATGCCGACACAGATCCGCATCGCCAATCTCATCGCGCGCTCGCCTGACCATATGGAAATGACACAGCGTGCGGAACGCGCTTCAATAAAAGATGGACAGATTGTCATTGAACCGATAGAAAGGTAGGATAAGGGGTATGAGCAAAGTTTATGTAATCACTTCGGGCAAGGGCGGTGTCGGCAAAACGACGACGACGGCAAATCTGGGCGTAGGCCTTGCCATGCGCGGCAAGAATGTAGTCCTCGTCGATACGGATACGGGCCTGCGCAATCTTGACCTGCTGCTTGGCCTCGAAAACCGCATCATGTACGACCTCATCGACGTCGCAGAAGGGCGTGTGCCGTACAAGAAAGCTCTCGTGCGCCACAAAAAATACGAAACCCTTTTCCTGCTGCCGACTTCTCAGGTCAAGGACAAGACGAGCGTCAATCCGGAACAGCTTGTCAAGCTCTGCGAAGACCTGCGCAAGGAGTTCGACTACATTCTCATTGACTGCCCGGCAGGCATCGAGCAGGGCTTCAAGACGGCCATTGCCGCGGCGGATACGGCCATTGTCGTAACGATGCCGGAAATTTCGGCTGTCCGCGATGCCGATAAGATCATCGGCGAACTCGCACGTGCCGATAAAGAAGACATCAAGCTCATCGTAAACCGCATCCGTCCGCAGATGGTCGAGAGCGGCGATATGCTCGATATGAACGATATCAACGACATCCTCTCGATTGACTGCATCGGTCAGGTGCCGGATGATGAGATGGTCGTCACGAGCACGAATAAGGGCGAGCCGTGCATCACGATGGAGAATTCCCTGGCCGGTCAGGCTTACCGCAATATCGTCGGCCGTATCTGCGGCGAGGACATCCCGTTCATGGAATTCCCGAAGGAAGGCTTTTTCCAGAGACTCAAGCGCCGCGTATTTGGAGCATAAGGAGGGACAGGCATGCTGGACAATTTAGTCAAAAAGATTTTTGGCAAGAAGGAGAAATCCGGCCAGATTGCGCATGACCGTCTCAAGGTCGTGCTCATCCATGACCGTGCCAATGTCTCGCCGGAAGTCATGGAAAACCTCAAGAATGATATCATCAAGGTGATTTCCAATTATATGGATATCAATCAGAAGGATATGGATATTTCGCTCGAAAACGACGACAATTCGGTCGCGCTCGTAGCGAATATCCCGGTGAACCGCATGAAACACGATGCGGGCAAGAAATGAGAAGTGAGAAGACTTAAGCAATGATGAACAAACGTTATCTGCGCCGTACGGATTACATTCTCATTGCCGCGACGGCGGCCATCATCATCATGAGCCTCGTCATCATCGGCAGTGCGACGCATATCAATACGCCGAGTGAGGAACGCTATTGGTACGTACAGCGTCAGGGTATTTTCGCCCTTGTCAATGTCGCTTTGGCAGCTTTCCTCATGAACTTCGATTACAAAGTTCTGCAGGGCTATGGCAATAAGCTCTACATCTTCAATCTCGTCCTGCTTGTCGCCGTCATGGCCGTCGGTCAGTCGGCACTCGGCGCGCAGCGCTGGATTACGATTGGCCCTATCAGCATCCAGCCGTCGGAGTTCTCCAAACTCATCATGATTATTTCCATTGCGACGATGCTCGACGATAAGGTCGGCAAGCTCAACAGTGTCAGGGAACTCCTGCCTGTTGCGGCCTACGTCGGTCTGCCGTTCCTATTGGTCCTGAAGCAGCCTGACCTCGGTACATCGCTGGTCTTTATGGCCATTTTCTTTGGCATGGTCTATGCGGCGGGCATCAATAAAAAGCTGCTTGGCGGTATTTTTGCTGCGGGCATTGCCGCGTTCCCTCTTTTCTGGCATTTTCTCAAGGATTACCAGAAAATGCGTCTGACGGTTTTCATGAATCCGAATGTTGACCCGCTGGGCTCCGGCTACCACATCATCCAGTCGAAAATCGCCATCGGTTCGGGCATGCTGTTCGGCAAAGGCCTTTTCGGCGGCACGCAGAGCCAGCTGAACTTTTTGCCGGAGAACCATACGGACTTTATCTTTGCCGTTGTCGGCGAGGAACTCGGGTTTGTCGGCGTGACGTTCCTGCTGCTCCTATACCTTGTCGTGCTTTGGCGCGGCATCGTGACGGCGCGCGACGCCGGCGATACGTTCGGGCGTTTGCTGGCCGTCGGCATTACGTCGATGCTGGCCTTCCATGTGCTCGTCAATGTCGGCATGACGATGGGCATCATGCCGGTCACGGGCATCCCGCTGCCGCTCATGAGTTACGGTGTCAGCTCGCTGACGACGAACATCATGTCCATTGCCATCCTGCTCAATATTGAGAGGCGCAAACAGAAACTAGTCTTTTAAATGGGCCTTGTGCCCGGCCTTCCCTGTTTCGATTCCCGAAGAGGGGAGGGCTTTTTCTTTTTCGAAATTATGATATCGCATATATATATATATTGGAGAGAAAACGGAGGAAAAAATGGTACGACTCGAACACGAAGTACTGCAGTCCGTCCTCAAGCCGTCGCGCTATACGGGCGGTGAGTGGAATGCAGTCATCAAGGACCACGGCAAGGTCGGCTGCACCTGGGCGCTGGCCCTGCCGGATGTCTATGAAGTGGGCATGAGCAATCTCGGCTTAGCCATCCTGTATGAAATTCTCAACCGCCGTGAGAATATCGCCGCCGAACGCGTCTATGCGCCTTGGACGGACATGGAAGCCGAGATGCGCAAACGCCAGATGCCGCTGTTCTCGCTCGAGACGAAGACAGAAATCTCGGCATTTGACTTTGTCGGCTTTTCGCTGCAGTATGAGATGATTTACACGAACGTGCTCAACATGCTCGACCTGGCACGGATTCCCCTCTGGGCCAAAGACCGCGGCGAGGATATGCCGTTCATCGTTGGCGGCGGCCCGTGTGTCTACAATGTCGAGCCGATTGCCGACTTCTTCGACTTCTTCATCATTGGTGAGGGCGAAGAAGTCATTGTCGAAGTGTCAGATGCCCTGATGCAGTGGAAAAAAGACGGCAGACCGGGCGGCCGCCGCGGTTTCCTCAAGCAGCTGCTGCAGGTGGACGGCATCTACGTGCCGTCGTTCTACGAGGCAGAATACGACGAAGAGGGCAATTACAAGGACCTGCGTCCACTCGCTGATGAGGCAAAAACAGTCATCTACAAGCGTGTAGTCAAGGATATGGACGAGGTGAGCTCCGTCGAGCATCCTGTCGTGCCATATATGGACATCGTGCACAACCGCATTATGCTCGAACTCTTCCGCGGCTGCTCGCGCGGCTGCCGCTTCTGTCAGGCCGGCATCTGCTACCGTCCGGCCCGTGAGCGCACGGAAAAGAATCTGCGCAAAATGGCACGCGGCCTCGTCGACGCGACGGGCTATGACGAGATGAGCCTGACGTCGCTTTCGTCGGCCGATTATTCGTGTCTCGGCCGTCTCGTCGATGACCTCATGGATGATTTCAGGGATGAGAAAGTCAGCTTTTCACTGCCGTCGCTGCGCATTGACAGTTTCTCGATTGACCTGGCCCATAAGATGCAGCAGGTTAGAAAATCGGGCCTGACGTTTGCACCGGAAGCCGGCACGCAGCGCCTGCGCGACGTCATCAACAAGGGCGTGACGGAAGAAAATCTCATGAAGGCCTGCGGTGCGGCGTTCCGTCAGGGCTGGAAACAGGTCAAGCTCTACTTTATGATGGGCCTGCCGACGGAGACGGACGAAGATGTCATTGGCATCGCGAAGCTCGCGAAGAAAGTCGTCGACCTCTATACCGAAATTAAGGGCAAACGCGGCTGCAAGGTCACGATTTCCGTGGCCTGCTTCGTGCCAAAACCGTATACGCCGTTCCAGTGGTTCGGCCAGCTGCCGATTGAGGAGTTCCAGCGCCGTCAGCAGCTCCTGAAGGAAAACATCACGGACCGCGCCATCACGTTTAACTATCACGATGCCCGCCTTTCCGTCATCGAGGGCGTATTTGCGCGCGGCGACCGCCGCCTGGCAAAAGTCCTCTATCAGGCCTGGCAGGATGGTGCAAAGTTTGATGGCTGGTCCGACCTTTACCGCGACGATGTCTGGCATGAAGCCTTCCGCAAATGCGGCGTGGACATGGGCTATTACAACATGCGCACGCGTAATTTCAACGAACCTCTGCCATGGCTTATTACATCGCCGGGCGTCAATCAGGAATTCCTGCTGCGCGAGTGGCATCACGCGATGCGCGGGAACCTCACGGAGGACTGCCGCCGCGGCCGCTGCACGGCCTGCGGCATCTGCCCGAACCTCGGCGTTCATGTCATCGACTACAAGAAACAGGAAGACGAGCGCGAAACGCAGGAAAAAGCCGCTCTGGCCGAGAAGTCAGCATCGGCAGAGACAGAAGCAGCTGAAGAGAAGACTGTACAGGCAGCCGAGCATGACCCGAAGGGACCGGGCCGTCAGCGCCATCTCTATGCATGGCGCGCGGAAGTCACGAAGGGCGAGGAACTCCGCTATGTCTCGCATCTCGACTATGCGAACCTCTTCCTGCGTGCCTTCGACCGCGCAAAACTGCCGATGGCCTATTCCGAGGGCTTCAACCCGCATATGAAAGTCGCCTTTGCCTCGGCCCTGTCGCTCGGCGTCACGAGTGCGTCCGAATACATGGATTTCGAGCTTACGAAGCCGCTCTGCCAGCCGGAAATCTTCGACCGCCTGCAGAACGAGCTGCCGCCGGGAGCGAAACTCCTGAAGCTGCGTGAAATCAAGGGCAAGCACAAGGCCCTGATGTCCGAGGCCGATGAGGCTGTCTACAAACTGCACGTGCCGTATGCCGGCACAGAGGCTGCCGTGAAAGCCAGTCTCAAGGCTTACGCAGAGGCTGAGACCGCCGTCTGGCACCGCGTGACGCCGAAAAAGACGCGCGATATCGAGACGAAGCAGTACATGAAACAGCCGATTGCCTTTGCTTTAAACGATGGCCAGCTCGAACTGACCATGGACATCACGATTACGCAGTCGGGCAGCGTCAAGCCGCTCGAGGTTCTCTCGCTTATCGCGAAGGATTTCGGGCTCGCTGTCAATCCGGCCGAGGCCTTGATTGAGCGTCAGGGGATTTTCGGCAAGGGGAAAAAGCTCATCGATTTAGTCTGATTTTTGGAAGAGAGGAATGGGGTGACGTTATGAAATCGATCATCGTGAATATGGTGCCCGAGGAGACCTGCATGGCTCTGCTGGAAGACGGCGAACTCGAGGCGGTGGAGGTGGAGCGTTCCTCGCATTCCCATCTTGTCGGCAATATCTATAAAGGCCGTGTGCAGAACGTCCTGCCCGGCATGCAGGCCGCGTTCGTCGACATCGGCACGGGCAAAAATGCTTTCCTATATATAGGGGACGGCCTGCCGCACGACACGATAAAATCTATGCCGCAGAATACGCGCATTCACATCGGGCAGAGTCTGCCCATTCAGATTGTCAAGGATGCCATCGGCACAAAGGGGCCGCGCGCGACGATGCATATCTCGCTGCCGGGACGCAATGTCGTCCTGATGCCGACGGCCGCCTATATCGGCATGTCGCGGCGTATTGAGGACGAGGAGGAGCGCGCCAGACTCCACGCCATTGCCGAACGCATCTGCCCTGAAGGCATGGGGCTCATCATCCGCACGGTCGCTGCCGGCCAGAGCGAGGAGAACCTCGCGGCCGATGTGCGCTATCTTGTGCGCCTCTGGGAATCCATCCTCGCGCGTTATAAACTCAAGAGCAAGGGCTCGTCCCTTCTCTACCGTGATGCGGACCTTTTAATAAGGCTCGTGCGCGACCGCTTTACCGCCGATATCGATGAACTCGTCATCGACAATCAGGAGGCTTACCAGCGCGTCAAAAACCTCGTCGAGGCCATTTCACCGGAGCTCGTCGAACGCATCCATTATTACGATAAGAAGACGCCGCTCTTCAAGGCCTATCACATCGAAGAGGAAATCGACAAACTCGGTGCGCGTGAAGTCGAGCTGAAGTCGGGCGGCTTTCTCGTCATCGACAAGACCGAGGCCCTGACCGTCATCGATGTCAACACGGGCAAATACGTTGGCAAGACGAATCTCGGCGACACGGTCTACCAGACGAACCTTGAAGCAGCGGCCGAAATCCTCAAACAGATCCGCCTGCGTGACATCGGCGGCATCATCATCGTCGACTTCATTGACATGGAAAAAGAAGAACAGAAGGAAGAACTGCTGACTTACATGCGCAGTCAGGTCAAGCACGACCGCACGAAGACGAATATTGTCGACATCACGAGCCTCGGCCTCGTCGAGATCACGCGCAAAAAGTCGCGTCAGAACATCGAGAGCATCGTCTACAGCGAGTGCCCGACCTGTCACGGCCGCGGCCGCATCGAGTCGCCCGAGACCGTCTCCATCCGCATCAGCCGCGACATCCGCCGCATGGAACGCAAATCCCATGCCCGCGAAGGCTACGAAATCGAAGTACACGAGACCGTTGCCGAAGAGCTGCGTCAGAATCAGCTCATGATGAACCTCGCCGCTGAATTCGGCACCGACATCAAAGTCACCGTCGTCCCCGGCATGCACCCGGAGAATTATACGATTCTTCAGCAGAGCTGATGTTGGCTGTGCTACAGGAGAGCCAAAATGAAAGTGAAATCGTTGGACCATTTTGTCCTGACAACAAAGAACCTTGAACAGAGCCTTCACTTTTACCGCGATGTGCTCGGCATGCGCGTGGAGGAAAGAGAAGGACGCTATGCTTTGTTTTTCGGAACGTCAAAGATCAATATCCATCAAAGGCCTGCAGAATTTCTGCCGGCAGCTGCCAAGCCTCAGCATGGCAGCCTTGATTTTTGCCTGATCGTTGAGGATACCTGCGAGGCATTGGTGCAGGAACTGTCTGCAAAAGGAGTGCCAGTGGAGCTCGGCCCTGTCGGGCGGCATGGTGCCCGTGGTGCGATGAAAAGCATCTATTTGCGAGATCCTGATGGCAATCTCGTCGAGCTTTGTCATTATGAAAAAGTAGAATAGTATCGTACAAAAATAAAGAAGTCCGTCAGACATCGAGGGGGGAGATGTCTGACGGACTTCTTTTGGTTCTAAGAGGTTGTATTATGAGGTAAGGAAGTTCTTTATGGGGATTTTCAAAAGGAGATTTTAGAAGTTCCAGCCGATGGAGCTGAATACCTTGGAACGCTTCTCGTTGTCGTACGTGATAGATTTACCGTTGAAGTACTTGAGCGTAACCTGGCAGTTCTTCATGAGATTGTAGAACATGCCATCCTCCCAGCCTTTCTGGCCTTCGTCTGCGCCATCACCGAAGTTCGACTTGATGAGGGCATCCGGACCGAGGTAGCGATAGCCGAGATAAGCGCCGAAGAGATGCTTGCGATCGGCTGGAATCCACGGATTGCCGCGGAACTGCAGCTCGACGTTCCACGCGTCGTTATGGCCGCCCTGATTGCCGCGCGCGTACATCATTTCGAGATTGAGGTTGCGGACAAGCTTGTAATTCAGCAGGCCTGCACCGATGTGGAGCCAGTCGCCATCGTAAGCGGCAGAGCGGAAGCCGTAGTAACCGAGACTGCCGTTGACTTTTTTATTGAAGGTATAGTCAAAGACGGCACCCATGATGTCCTTGCGGTGTGGCTTGAAATTACCGGTATTGTAATCTTCGCCGTTATCAGCACCGATATTTCCTTCCCACTTATTTGTGGTACTGGAATCATTCCACCCGTCGTTGTTGCCCCAGGCATGATCTTTGGTAAATGTTGTGTAACGTGTTACTGTAGAATCGTGTTTGCGAACGAAATCACCATAGTAATTGCCGCTTTTCAGTTTATAAGTTTGTTTTGCAACAGTTCCGTTCGTGCCATCGACCCAGCCATCCCAAGTACCATTCCAGTCGACGAGGGAGGAACCTACGCCCATATCCCAGTCTTTGACATCGAGTCGGCCGCCAAAGATATGGGTAGCGTAATTCTTGCCCCAATGCTCAGCCGAAGCACCCTTGACGTTGGCATCGTTGACAAAGCCGTTCATCGTCCAAGGCTGGAAATCGCCAAGTTTGACATACTGACCGGTCTTGCCGAGATTGCCCTCAACCCAGACTTTATCGAGGCGGTTCTCATTCGAGCGGGAGTCGCCGCCATTCCAAGTATCGGGGATGTCGCGTTCGTCATTGAAGCCGGCACCTTTTGCACCGCCCGAGCCATCGGAGCCCCATTTTGTCACAATAGCAGCATGGGCCGTCCAATCGCTGCCCGGAATCTTGGCAGCCATATTGAGGTCAAATTCTTTTTCATACCAAGGGGAGCCGCCAGACTTGCGCTGCTTGTTGTCATCGTATGCCTGATATTTCTTTTGATACTTCTGCATAAAGCTGCCCGACCATTTGACGTTGTCGGAGTTGCGCTCGAGGTTGGCTACGCGGACGCCGAGGTTGTTGAGCTCATCGCTGAACTCGGAGGACAATTTGTCAATGAGTGCTTTATCCGTGCTGCTGACATTCTGTTTGGCCATGGCTTTGGCAATCATCTGGGCCATTTCGTAGCGCGTGATTTTCTTATTGCCCTGGAATGTGCTGTCACCATATCCCTCGATGACACCATCCTTGGCAAGCTGGCTCACAGCGTCGTATGCCCAATGGTCTGCCGGAACATCGGAAAATGGGTTGGCTGCAGCAAAGCAGGGACTGGCCGAAGCAACGACCAGTGCCGACATGGCTGCTGCAAGCATATGTTTCTTCTTCATCGTCTTTCCCCCTAAGGTAGTGATTCTAATGATAAGGACTAATAGAAATTCTCACCAGGCAATAATCTTTTTATCCCTTGCAAATTATTGCTTAATCAGATAATACAATAAAAACTGGGTCTTTGTCAATAAAAGAATATAACATTTTAAAAATAAAAACATTATATAACTTGGAGATGGAGGGGATAAATTTTAGGGTATATATGGAAGGAAAAGGCTGATTTGTTTCAGAAGACGGCAGAAAATTTTTCAACAGGCTGCTACCGGTGTAAGTTGTCAACAAAAGTAATATCTTTTTATTGACAAAGAACGGGCTAAATTATATAATAGCCCTATAAAAAGGACGACAAAGAAATTCTCAAAACACGAAGAAGTTAGAAGATCATCATCCATTAAGAGAAAAAGAGGGAGTGTTCTACTATGCGTCTTGTATCATTGAAGAAAACCATGCCATTTGTTCTTTCAGCTGCTATGGCGGTGACATTTGCCATTCCAAGTGCCAATTTACCGGCTCTTGAGGATACGCCGCTGGCTCCGGCCGTCGCTTCGGCTGCCATTACGAAGACATGGGATTTTTCGAAGAGCATTGGCAGCTGGCAGTATTTTGGCAATTACAACTATGACAGCAAGGCTGCAGCTGTGTATGATCCGGCTTTTGGCGGTTCGCTGAAGCTCACGGTCGATTACTCAAAGGACAAGGATGAGACTTGGAGCGAGGTCAAATTATCCGATCCGTCCATCAGCAAGGCTGCTCCGATTTCCGTTTCGAACTGCAATGTTGTAGAATTTGACCTTTATTATGACCCGGCGAAGATTTCCGGCGACAGTACGTTTAAGGTCAAGGTCTATGCCAAAGATGACAAAGACGATGAAGTCATCAATGATTTGGCGGATGATATCGGCATGAGCCGCGCGAAACCGGTGGAAGGCTCAAACCTCAAGCGCGTTCATGTCAAAGTGCCTTTGATGGATACGTATACGGGCAAGATCAGCCATCTTGAAGTCAGCCTTGTAAGCTATCTCTCCGGCTATAAGGGAGATGTTTACATCAATAACCTCCAGATGTAACAGATGAAATCAGCAGGACTGCCACGGCTGTTTCGTGGCAGCCCTTTTGCACTGTGCTTTAAAGAAGGGAACCCCATGCAGAATAAGTTTTTAAAGAAGATCATCCCACTGACCTTATCCGCGGGCATGCTTTTTTCGCTGCCGGCCGTTGTGCCGCAGTATGCGCCGGCGTTCTGCCAGAGTGAGGTACAGGCCGCGGCCAAGGGCATGAGCTGGAATTTCACGAAAGACCTTGAAGGGTGGAAATACGGCGGCAAATGGGCTTATAAGGGCAAACCGGCTGTGAACTGGTCAAACGAATTCGGCGGTACAATTAAGCTTGATCTCGATTACACGCCGACGGCAGACCAGAGCTGGTCGGAAGTCAAACTGGAATACGCCAAGGCGGCGAACAGCCCCATTAGTCTTGCGGGCTGCAACGTACTGAGCTATGATTTGTATTTCAATCCCCAGGCCATGACGGCCGGCTCTTTTAAGACAAAAGTCTATGCCAAAGATACTTCCGGCAAAGAAGTCATCAATACAGCCCCAGAGATTGACCTCAGCAAGGCACGCGATGCCGGCAATGGCATGAAGGTCGTTACGGTCCAAGTGGCGTTCCAGCCGGTCAAGGAAAAACTCAATTACTTCATGTTCAGCATTGTCGGCTCGAATACGGATTATAAGGGAGCCGTATATGTAGGCAAGGTTTCGGCCCATTATGTCAAGCTGCCGGACGGCTATGTCAATAAGACGGAAAAAGTCGCCAAACAGCAGACGGTAGAGCCAACGTCACTGGCGACGCCGGCAGATGTCAAACTTGTCGATGGCAAAGCCTCGGAACGCACAGCCCAGATGTATGCGTATTTAAAGGGAATTGCCGATTCGCAGTACGTGCTTTACGGCCATCAAAACGAGCTTCACAAGAAAGTCAGCACTCTGCCGGGCAAGTCGGATACGTATGATATGGTCAGGGATTTGTCCGCTGTCATCGGTGTTGACGGTCTTGCGATTACGGGCGATGAGCTCTCGCTGACGGATGCCGAAAAAGCGGCAGGTGTGACGTATGCGGAAAAACTTGCCAATCTCGTCATTCCGGCCGGACAGAAAGGCGCCGTCATCACGATGTCCTGTCATATGCCAAATTTTGACCTTGTCTCGAAAAAGCCAAAGGTCGATGGCAAGTATGATTACAGCACGTATTCGCCAAATGTCACTTCGGGGGATGTCGTGCGCCGCATTCTGCCGGGCGGCGACCTCAACGGTGTGTTCAACGGCTATCTCGACATGGTCGCGGATTTTGCCGGACGTCTGCAGGCTGCCAATGTTCCGATTGTCTTCCGTCCGTTCCATGAAAACAACGGCAGTTGGTTCTGGTGGGGCGCTGCTTACTGCACATCAAGCGAATACAAGAACCTTTACCGTTATACGGTAGAGTACCTGCGCGATAAGAAGGGGTTGCACAATCTGCTCTACGCTTATTCTCCGGGCGGTCCGTTTGCCGATACGGCCGATTATGCTTCGCGTTACCCGGGCGATGGCTATATCGATATTGTCGGCTTTGATATGTATCATCGCGACCCGGCGAAACAGGATGACTGGATGAAGGGTTTTGATGATACGATGAAAGTTGTTGACGATTTCGCTGCAGCTCATCATAAACTTGCGGCTGTCACGGAAGCCGGCATCCTCGTCGGCAATAAGGGCGGCGCACTGGCCAAAACGGGCAATCAGCGTCTGGACTGGTTCGAGGAAGCTTTAAAGAAAATTTCCCCGCATAAGATGGCTTATTTCATGACATGGTCGAATTTCAGCGAGGATAACTTCGATGAGCCGTATATGGTCACCAATAAGCGCGGTCATGAGATGGTCAACAATTTTATCAAGTTCTACAATGATCCGGATTCCATTTTTGCCGGACAGATTGGCGATTACGGCAAGCTCAATGTCAAGATTGAGCCGGCCATGGCTAAGGATGGCTATTTACTCACTCCAGACGCCATGACGCGTATTTTAGCACCGGTCCAGCTCAAAGCAAAATTGACAGGCAGCTGCCAGAATGCCGCTTTTATCCTGCAGCGCAAAGACGGCACAGCGGCAGCCACGATTCCTGCAACCATTCAGGACGGTTATGCGACAGCAGAACTTTCTGCCGATAACCTCGCCGCCATGGGGAAAACTGTAGGCAGGGTGGCTTTGACGGTCGACGGGCAGCAGACGGATGACGTACAAGTCCTCTACAATATGCCGGCACCGATACCAAATCCTGCCATGGTCGACAATTTTGAGAACTATTACGGTGACAATGGACTGCTCAAGGGCTCGTATTCGACGAACTGCGGCGCCGGCTGCAGCGTGGATGTGACGCTCAGCAGGGAACATGAAGAAGGGGAAACAGGACTTCGCTATCATTATAAGATTACGAAGGGCGGTTATGCCGGTATTATCAAGAGCCTCAAGGGTGTTGACTGGTCATCCTATACAGGGGTAAAGTTCTGGGTTAAGCCGGATGGCAAGGCTCAGAAGCTTATTTGTCAGCTCAACAGCAACGGCGAAGATTTTGAAGTCAATCTGACGAATGTCGCAGCCAGCACAGAACCGCAGCTCGTGACCATTCCGTTCAGTGAGTTCAAAGGGAAAAATGGCGGCAAACTCGATACCTCTGCCATCCAGCATTTTGCCCTTTACTGCAATACAATTGGCGATGAACCGGTTGAGTCGGACTTTTATTTCGACGATATCCATGCCGTAAAATAAATAAAGATATATGTTTTGTCGAGTTCCTTTAAATATGTAATCTTTTTATACACTAAAAGATATAATATTATTGACACAAGCAGAGCTGTCTCTTATAATGAAGGCAAGAGAAAATCACATGATTGCTTAAAACAGGGGGATGAGGGATTTGTATCCAATGAAACTGCAGGCTCCGCTCAAGGATTATATCTGGGGCGGCACGAAACTCAAGACGGATTACGGCAAGAAGACGGATCTCGACAAAGTATCGGAATCGTGGGAACTTGCCTGCCATAAGGACGGCATGAGCATCATCGAGAATGGTCCTGAGGCCGGCCGCACGCTCAAGGCTTATCTTGATGAGGCAGGTCCTGAGGTTCTTGGCGAGCATGCGAAGAAATTCCCGTATTTCCCGCTGCTCATCAAGCTCATCGATGCCAAGGATAATCTTTCCGTGCAGGTGCATCCGGACAATGACTACGCCATGCGCGTTGAAGGCGAGTTCGGCAAGACAGAGATGTGGTACATCGTCGACTGTGAGCCGGGCGCCACGCTGATTTACGGCTTCAAGAACAAGATTTCGAAGGAAGAGTTTGAAAAGCGCATTGCCGACAATACACTGCTCGAGGTCTGCAATCAGGTCCCTGTGCACAAAGGCGATGTTTTCTTCATCGCTTCGGGCACGCTGCATGCCATTGGCAAGGGCATCATCATCTGCGAGATTCAGCAGAATTCCAACACGAC
This sequence comes from Mitsuokella apri, assembly GCF_047974105.1. Taxonomy (NCBI): domain Bacteria; kingdom Bacillati; phylum Bacillota; class Negativicutes; order Selenomonadales; family Selenomonadaceae; genus Mitsuokella; species Mitsuokella apri. The sequence continues at coordinate 397,950 of NZ_JBHYRS010000001.1, read as the reverse complement.
GTACCGCGTTTATGATTACGGCCGCGTGGGCAAGGACGGCAAGCCGCGTGAGCTGCATGTCAAGAAGGCCATTGATGTGACGAATCTCGAACCCGTCAAAGAACGTCCGCATCTTGACGCCGTGCTCGATATTTTTGCGGACACCAAGGCACGCCTGCTGGCAGCCTGCGAATACTTTACGGTCTATGAGCTTGAAGTCGATGGCACGAGCCATCTGACGGCCGGCAAAGATTCGTTCCAGAGCTTTACGGTGCTCGAGGGCGAAGTGACGCTCAAGGCCGGCAGTGACGAACTCGTCTTTAAGAAGGGCGAATCGTCCTTCCTGCCGGCAGGTCTTGGCCATTATACCCTGACGGGCAAAGCCAGCCTGATCCTCAGCAAAGTTTAAAATTCTTTTTGTTATTTTTCTGGCAGCAGTTTCTTTTCAGAAGCTGCTGCTATTTTTGTAGTTCTTTTTAAAATAAAAGATATGTTTTTATTGACATAAAATAAATGCCTTACTATAATAGAAAAAGAGAGAAAAATAAGAACACCTTAAAAATGGGAGGAAATGAGGATGAATAAAAAGTATTTACGCCTTGCGGCAGCCTGCGCCTGCCTGTCGCTGATGCCGGCAGCGGCGTTTGCAAATCCAGTGACGGATGCCGATGACCCAGCCTATGTGGAACGCACGGCTCAGCCGGATGCAGCGAAGGCCAAGGCGGAAGCACCAACCATCGGGCAGCTCGCGCCGCTTGTCAATGAAAAGCTCATGCCGGCTGATAAAAAGGCTACGAAGGATGCTGTCGGTCTTTACCGCTATCTCGATGCTGTCGGCAAAAGCGGCTATGTCATCTACGGTCATGAAAATGACGCGCATCATAAGATGTTCCGTCCGGAGGGCGGCAGCGAGTCCGATACGAAGGATGTCACGGGCTCTCTGGCTGGCATGACAGGCTTTGATGCCCTTTCGTTTACGGGCGATGAGCTGCGCCTTACCGATGTCGAGGCCAATATGGGCGTGACCTGTGTGGACCGCATGGTCGATATCACGACGAAAGCGGCTAAGGAAGGTTCGATTCTGACGCTTTCGATGCATATGCCGAATTTTGACCTTGTCGCCAAGAAGGCCAAGGTCACGGGCAAAGTCGACTACAGCGGTTATTCGCCGAATATAATGGAAGGAAATGTCGCTCACCGCATCCTGCCGGGCGGCGACCTCAATACGATTTTTAATGGCTACCTCGATATGGTGGCCGATTATGGCCTGCGCATGCAGAAACAGGGGATTCCGGTCATTTTCCGTCCTTTGCACGAACATAATGGCTATTGGTTCTGGTGGGGTGCGAAAAATACTTCGGCACAGGATTTCCAGAAACTTTGGGAGTACACGGTTACGTATCTGCGCGATAAGAAGGGGGTTCATAACTTCCTCTATGCGTATTCGCCAAACGGCCCGTTCACCTCGGAAGAGGATTATCTGACGCGTTACCCGGGCGATGCGTGGGTTGACATTATGGGCATCGACACCTATGATGATAATCAGACAGGGGAGTATTTCACGAATCTCGATACGTCTCTCGGCATCATGCAGCAGGCCGCAGCTAAGCATGGCAAAATCATTGCCCTGACCGAGGCCGGCGTGCGTCAGGGCGGCAGTTTGGCTGTTTCGGGCAATACGGACAAGAAGTGGTTCAGCGAAGTGGCGGCCGTGGCCGAGAAACATCATGTCCCGTATTTCATGACGTGGGCGAATTTCGAGAAACTGCCGCACAATTTCTTTGCGCCGTACATGGTCAGCAAGACGCGCGGCCACGAGATGATCAACGACTTTGTCAATTTCTACAATGAAAAAGGCACGCTGTTCGCAGATGGCATTGCGGACTACCGTGCTTTCGGTAAATAAGATCTGGAACAAACAATGAGGTGAAGGGATTATGGCAATTCTGGCATTCGATGTGGGCGGCAGCAGCGTCAAGTACGCTGTGGTCAAGAAAGACGGTACCATCGGTGAAAAAGGCTCATTCAAGACACCTGCGGATTTGGAAGGCTTTTATAAGGGGCTTCAGCAGGTAAAAGAAAAATTGGCGTCAGAGCATAAAATCCGCGGTGCGGCGTTCTCAATGCCCGGTGCCGTCGATGACGAGCGCGGCATCATCGGGGGCGCCAGCGCCATCCCGTATATCCACGATTTTACCATCAAGAAGGCTCTGGAAAAAATCCTTGAACTGCCTGTCACGATGGAAAACGATGCGAACTGTGCAGCCCTTGGTGAAGTCTGGCTCGGTGCTGCTAAGGACAAGAAGGATGTGGCTTTTCTTGTCATCGGCAGCGGCGTTGGCGGCGCTCTCGTCAAGAACGGCCATATCCATCATGGCGCCCATCTTCATGGCGGCGAATTCGGCTTTATGGTTGTGGATGAGGAAGGTACGATTCTCAGCGAAGCAGCTTCAACGGAAAATATGGTACGTCATTGTGAGCAGATGAAAGGGGCGGCCGCAGGCAGCCTTGACGGCAAAAAGGTCTTTGCCATGGCCGATGATGGCGATGCCGATGCCAAACTCGCCATCAAACAAATGATCGAGCAGCTTGCACGTGCCATCTACAATATTCAGTATTCGTACGACCCTGAATGCTTTGTCATCGGCGGCGGCATCAGTGCACGCGAAGACTTTGTGCCGGCCATCGATGCGGCCGTCAATAAAATCCTCGAGAAAGTCCGCATTGCCCGCGTCCGTCCTGACGTGCGTCAGGCGAAGTTTGGCAACGATGCGAACCTGCTCGGTGCCGTATATCATTTTTTGCAGCATAAATAAACTGCGCCCTTATAAAATATTGCTCTGTATGCCGGCTGCTTTTGCAGCCGGCATTTTTTGTACTGTTTTCGTAATATGATTTTTTATTTCATTTTTCTTGCAAAAAAAACGGATATGCTCTATAATTTAAATAAATGATATAACTTATTAAGAGGAATGTGTGTTATGGTAAAATATCAGGAAATAGCAAATGAGCTGCGTTCGCAGATTCAGGCCGGAGTCTATAAGTCCGGCGAGCAGCTGGCACTGGAGCGCGAAATGTGCGAGCAGTACGGCGTCAGCCGCATCACCATCAAAAAGGCTGTGGATCAGCTGGTTAAGGAGGGACTCGTCGTCAAGCGCCGCGGTTCGGGGACCTTCGTCAAGAGCCTTGGCAATCAGGATGTACATGATATCAGCATGGCCAATCAGTTCTCGGGATTTTCCAAAACGTTTGAGGGCCATAAAGTCGAGACGAAGGTCTTGCGTTTCGATATCATTCATCCGGCACAGGAAGTCGCGGAAAAGCTCAATATCACGACGGATGATTTTGTCTATGATATCGTGCGTCTGCGCCAGCTCGACGGGCGCCCCGTCGTCATCGAATACACGCAGATGCCGATTGAGCTGATTCCGGGAATTAAGCGTGAAGTTCTGGAAAAGTCCATTTACGGGTACATTGAAAAGACGCTCCATTTCAAGATCCAGTCGGCTCATCGGTTTATCCGCGCGCTGATGCCAACGGAGGAAGAAGAGAAGTTCCTACATATTCAGCATGGCAAACTGCCGATCCTTGAGGTCGAACAGATTGCCTTCCTCGATGACGGCCGTGCTTTTGAGTATTCAAAGGCCCATCATCGCGGCGATGAGCAGGCTTTTCGCGTGGTCAGTATCCGTTAAGGGGCAGCACCTCATACAAACGACAGAAGGGATAACATTGCTTTTCCTTTCTGTCGTTTTTTATAATATATCATTTTAAAATTTTTCTTTACCATGTTTATAATTAATTTACAAAAAGACATAACTTTTTGTTGACAAGAGCGATACAAGACAGTATAATAAGAACTGTAAAAAGGAAAGGGAATCAAGCAGAAATGCTTTACGAAACAGGAGGAATCATCATGAAAAACATTTATCTCGTATGCAATGCCGGTATGTCGACGTCGATTCTGGTCAAGAAGATGCAGGAAGCTGCCAAGAAAAAGGGCCTCGATGATGTTCATGTCGAAGCGTTCTCGGTTGAGATCCTCGATGAGCGTGTAGACACGGCCGATGCCGTCCTGCTTGGACCGCAGATCCGCCATATGCTCGGCGATGTCAAGAAAATCGTCAACGGCAAATGCCCGGTCGATGTTGTCGATATGCGTGACTACGGCATGATCCGCGGCGATAAGGTCCTCGATAAAGCGCTGAAGATGATTGATGCCAAATAATCCGGCTGAGGAATTTGCGTGTCAGTCAACGGACAGGTCTGACAAATGAATCGGAAGGACAGAAGACGGCAGCGTGGGAAAGTCCTGCCGGGGGCAGCAGGCTCCCTCGCTGGTCCGTCCGCCCCTTTCGAAGGAATAATACTTTCGGAATAATCAGGAAATATATAATAGTTTACTGAATATTATTAGGGAGAAAAGGGAAATGAACTCTGTAATTGAAAAATTTGAGAGCGTCATGATGCCAATTGCCGGCAAGATTTCCGGCAATCGCTATCTGCTCGCGATGCGTGATGCGTTCTCCATGCTTTTGCCGTTTATCATCGTCGGTTCGTTCTTCGGCATCGTGGAATGGGTTATCCTCGATCCATGGGGCACGATCATGGGCCCGGATGGCATGAACCTCGGTCAGGTATTCACGGGCCTCGATCCGAAGAGCGATGCCTATAAGGCTTCGGCTTTCGTCTCGACCCTGCAGATCATTCAAGGCCTCTGCAACAATGTCGTTACGGTCGGCTTCGGCATCTTCTCGTTCATGCTCGTCGCTGCCTTTGCTTACCGTCTTGGCACGATCTGGGGCGGGGACCCGTTCTCGACGGCCCTGACGGCTATCGGCGCTTTCATCATCGTGACGCCGGGCCAGGTCATCGGTAAGGCCGGTGATAAGATCGGTGCTTTTGGACTCGATTATTTTGGCAATAAGGCTGTTTTGACGGCTATCATCGTCGCAACCGTTGCTTCGTGGCTTTTCGTCAAACTCTCGAAAAACGAGAAGATCCGCATCAAGATGCCGGAGACCGTACCGCCGGCTGTATCGAATTCTTTCGCCGTCCTCGTGCCGGTTTTTGTCACGCTGTCTGTTTTCACGGTCTTTGCCACGATTCTCTCGGTTGGCAATTTCATGGGCAAGACAGCCCTGAATGACCTCATTTATGCCCTGATTCAGGCACCGCTCATGGGCTTTTCGCAGGGCCTCGGCTTCTCCATCCTCTACCAGTTCATCGTTTGGTTCTTCTGGTGGTTTGGTATTCACGGCCACAATGTCACGGCTGCTATCCAGAACATGGTTTACATGCCGGCACAGCTTGCCAATCAGGCCGGCGATGCGTCGTATGTTTTCTCGAACGGCTTCTTTGAAGAACTCACGCTGCTGCAGGTCATGGGTCTCGTACTCGCCATCTTCATCTTCTCGAAGAAAGCAAGCTGGCGCGCTGTCGCGAAAGTCGGTTTTCCGGCGATGCTCTTCAATATTCAGGAGCCAATCGCCTTTGGTCTGCCGATTGTCCTGAACCCGATTCTTTTGATCCCGTACAATCCCGTACATTTTTGCGCCAATTGCCAATACGATCATCGGCTGGCTGGCCATCTCGACGGGGATTGTACCAATCTTTAAATACGTCGTGCCGTGGACAATGCCTTCGTTCTTCGGCGGCCTCATCGGTACCGGCTCCATAAGCGGCGGTCTCCTGCAGCTCGTCTGTATCGCAGCGGATGTCTGCATTTACGCACCGTTTGTCATCGCGGCCAATAAGATAAAGGACGAAGAGGAAGAAGAGGAAGAAGACGCAGCTTAAGTCAAACAGCAGCTGTAGAAGATTTATATAGGAAGCAAAGGAGTATTCATATCATGGATGAAAAAACAGTAGAACAGTCGATGCAGCTGATTCTGCATTCCGGCACGGGTCGTTCGATGGTCATCGAAGCCATTCAGAATCTCGCGAAAGACCACGATATCGAGAAAGCACGCAAGCAGATTGAAGATGCCGGCAAGGAAATCGGCCAGGCTCATGACATTCAGACGGCCATGATGTCGGCGGAATGCGATGGGCACCCTGTCGAGAAATCCATCCTGCTCATTCATGCCCAGGATCATTTCATGACGTCTCTTGCCGTACGCGACATGGCCAAACTCATGGTAGACCTCTACGAAGATTTGAAAAAGTGATTTGAAGAAATAAGGAGCGATCAGCGTGATTGCACATAAGTTTCCAGAAGGCTTCTGGTGGGGAGCCGCCACGTCCGGTCCGCAGTCGGAAGGACGTTTCCATAAAGCCCATCGCAATGTATTTGATTACTGGTATGATACGGACCCCAAGGCCTTTTTTAACGAGGTTGGCCCTAATGTCGCCTCGAACTTCTACAATGATTATGAGGATGATATCCGCCTGATGAAGGAGACGGGGCTCAACTCCGTGCGCACGTCCATCCAGTGGTCGCGCCTCATCAAGGATTTTGAGACGGGTGAGACGGATCCGGAGGCCGTGAGCTTCTACAATCATGTCATCGATGCGTTTATAAAGAATGGCATTCGTCCGATTATCAATCTTCATCATTTTGATCTGCCGGTTGAGCTTTATCAGAAATACGGCGGCTGGACGAGCAAACACGTTGTGGACCTCTTTGCCATCTATGCCAAGCGCTGCTTTGAGCTCTTCGGCGACCGCGTCAAGGATTGGACGACGTTCAATGAGCCGATGGTCGTAGCCGAAGGCGAATACATGTATCAGTTCCATTATCCGCTGCTCGTTGATGGCAAAAAAGCCGTACAGTGCATCTTTAATCTCAATCTGGCTTCGGCTAAGGCCATCAAGATTTTCCATGAGACGGAATGCGCGCGCCTCGGCGGCCGCATCGGCATCGTCATCAACCTGACGCCTGCTTATCCGCGCTCCGAGGACCCTGCTGATGTAGCAGCTGCAGACTTTGCGGAGACGTTCAAGAACAAGTCGTTCCTCGATCCGGCTGTCAAGGGCGTTTTCCCAGAGAAGCTCGTTGAAGTGTTGACGCGCGACGGCGTACTTTGGGAAGCGACGGCTGACGAGATGAAGACGATTCATGACAATACGGTCGACTTCCTCGGCGTCAATTACTATCAGCCGTTCCGCGCCAAGGCTAAAGAATCCAAGTTCGACGGTTCGCATGGCTGGCTGCCGGATAAGTACTTTGATACATACGAAATGCCGGGCCGCCGCATGAATCCGTACCGCGGCTGGGAAATTTATCCGAAGGCCATCTACGATGTTGCCATCAACGTCCGCGATAACTACGGCAATATTCCGTGGTATATCTCCGAAAACGGCATGGGGGTGGAAGGCGAGGAGAAGTTTATCGGTGAAGATGGCGTCATTGCCGACGATTACCGCATTGACTTCATCCGTGAGCATCTGGAATGGCTGCACAAGGGCATTCAGGAAGGCTCGAACTGTTTTGGCTACCATCTCTGGACGCCGATTGACTGCTGGTCCTGGTCCAATGCCTACAAGAACCGCTATGGCCTCATCGCGCTTGACCTCGTCACACAGAAAAAAACCATTAAGAAGTCGGGCCGCTGGTTCCGCGGGCTTGCAGAAAATAATGGTTTCTGATAACGTATCCACTTTTGTCTGAGCATCCCTCTCTTATAAAGACAAAATATATGCAAAAAGCCTCAAACCATGGTGAATCATGCATCATGCACCATGGTTTGAGGCCTTTTGTCGTTTGCAGTTTGTAATTTATAAGTTGTTTCAGTTTTCTTTTTGACTGCTGTCCGTATTATCGCCGTCTGCTGTTTCTTCCGGCAGGGCGAGGTAGCTGCGGATGGCCGCGATTTCATCGGCAATGAAGAGTGCCGATGGGGATTCGCGAATCATGACGGCCTGCAGCATCCGGCTCTGTTCTTCCTGATCATCTGTGTGCAGATTCGCAGGATCTGCAGCAGCGCGTGTCAGGGCAATGGCACGGTGCTGGGCATCGGCATAGTCATGAGTCTTGCGCACGAGTTCGATGGACTGGTCGTAGCAGTAGTCGTTGAGTTCGAGGGGCGGTGTGCGTCCGGCAATGCGGTCTTCGAGTGCCTGACTGTCCTTTTCGAGTTGGGCAAGGCGCAGATACGTCGTCTGGATGCTGATGATGTCGTCGTGGAAATCCGAGAGGATCTTATGATACCGCTGCCAGTTATGGTCAAGGTCATCGATATCCTTTTGGCAGCCTTCGTACCAAACGGCAAATATTTGCTGCTGCTGCTGCCTGTCTTCGCGTTCCTGCTGACTGATGACGATGTCATTGCTGTGATGCGGTGAAGGCCAGACAAAAAAGACAATGGCGCTCGCTGCACAGAGGACGAGAAAAAAACAGAAGAAAATCCTGCGGCTCGGTATATAATGGTAGAGAAGTGCAAGCAGCAGGATGGCGACGATGGCCCCTATATAAATGAGCATGGTCTTACCTCCGAAAATTCATTTCTTACTGTTATTCTAACAAATAGGAGCGGGAAAGACAATGGCGCAAGTCTTGCAGGGAAGCGGGGAACGCGTTATACTGTGTTCGTTAAGGATGTGATAATTTGAAACAAGAGTTTTGGAAAAATTTCTGGCATCTGTTTCGCGGATACTGGAATTCAGAAGAAAAATGGAAGGCACGGGGACTTTTAGCCATCGTCATTGGCCTGAATTTTGCCTCGGTCTATGTACTGGTGCAGCTAAACAGCTGGTATAATGTCTTTTATAATGCCCTGCAGCAGTATCAGGCAGAATCGTTCTGGTCGCTTATTGCAGAATTTACAGGTCTTGCGTTCCTCTATATCATCTTGGCTGTTTATGCGATTTATCTGCGTCAGATGCTGCAGATTAAATGGCGTACGTGGATGACGGACCGCTATCTTGATGACTGGATGAACAAGCAGGTCTATTACCGGCTTCAGGTCCTGCGCAGTGATACGGATAACCCGGACCAGCGAATCAGCGAGGATATCAATCAATTTGTCTCGCTGACTCTGCAGCTGCTCGTGGGTGTTCTCAAGCAGATCACGACACTCGGCGCCTTTGGCGTGGTGCTCTGGAATCTTTCCGGTGCCTTTACCGTGCCGATTGGCAGTCATGAATTTGTCATTTATGGGTATATGTTCTGGTTCTCGCTCATTTATTCGGTGCTCGGCACGATTGGCGTGCATTTTGTCGGCCGCAAACTTATTGGGCTCAATTTTGACCAGCAGCGTTACGAAGCCGATTTTCGTTTCAATATGATGCGCGTGCGCGAGAACAGCGAGAGCATCGCTTTTTACCGCGGCGAACAGCCGGAGTCCGTGGGGTTTGCGGAACGCTTTGCTAAGGTCATCAAAAACTACTGGCAGCTCATGCGTCGGACAAAACTCTTGAACTTTTATGTTAACGGCTACGGGCAGCTGGCCATCATCGTGCCGCTCGTCATGGCGGCACCGCAGTATTTTGCCGGCACGATGACACTCGGCGGTCTGATGCAGACTTCTTCCGCTTTCGGCCGCGTGCAGAATGCACTTTCCTACTTTGTTTCGGTTTACGATACCATCGCGCAGCTTGCAGCTGTCATCCGCCGTCTTGCAAGCTTTACAAATCATATGGAAGGGGCAGAAGATATCGAAAGCGAAGTGGTGCGTGAAAATGCTTCAACGGATGACCTTTCCCTGCGTGATTTTGATGTCAAACTGCCGGACGGCCGCGTGCTGCTGTCTGACTGCAATCTGACGCTCAAGGCCGGGGACCGTCTGCTGATTACCGGTGCTTCCGGCTGCGGCAAGAGTACATTTTTGCGCACGCTGGCTGGCATTTGGCCCTATGGTGAGGGCAAAGTGGAGATTCCGGCTAAGAGCAGGATCCTGTTTTTGCCGCAGAAACCGTATCTGCCGCTTGGCAGTCTCAGGAGAGCCCTGTATTATCCTCTCAGTGCGTCGGGGCCGGAAGAAAATCTCAAAGAGGCTCTGCGCAAAGTCGGACTGGCTGACTTTATCCCACGCCTTGACGATATCGACGACTGGAGCCGCATCCTTTCTCTTGGCGAGCAGCAGCGTCTGGCTTTTGCCCGCATCCTGCTCGTAAAGCCCGACTGGGTCTTCCTTGATGAGGCGACTTCGGCTCTCGATGAACCGCGCGAACAGGAAATGTACGAACTCGTGCGCAGGGAACTGCCGCATACGGGTATCGTCAGTGTCGGCCATCGTTCGACACTTTTCCGGCAGCATCAGGAAGAACTCCATCTCATGGGGGACGGCAGCTGGCAGTGCCGTCCGGTAACGGTCTGATAAACAGAAGAACACAGATATTTCATCAATAGGATTTGTTTATTTTCCGATTGGTTTTAGAACCAATCGGATTTTTTTATGCAGATATTGCAGGATCTGTCGTATAAAAAGCCTGTGATTCTATATGAATGTTGGTTTTTCTGCTATTTCAGAAGATAATTCAATTATAAATCAAATAAAAACATAAAAAATAAAGAAAAAAATGTTGACTTTTATCATCGCTGGGAATATAATAACTCATGTAAGAACAAAGATAAACAAAGCAATAACAAAATAATAATAAGCGTTTTTGAGTGTGTTGCTTCATCGAAAGGGATGGAAATATGTCAGAAACAAAGTATTATCTGGCTGTTGATATCGGCGCTTCGAGCGGTCGGCATATCCTGGGCTGGGTTGACAAAGGCAAGATCCGCATCGAGGAGATTTACCGATTCGAAAACAAGCTCGTCAAACAAAATGGTCATCTTTGCTGGGATCTTGAGCACCTTTTCCATGAGGTTGCGGAGGGCCTTAAGAAATGCAGGGAACTCGACCGCATTCCGGAGAGCGTCGGCATTGACACCTGGGGCGTTGATTTTGTCCTGCTCGATAAGAACGGCAATATCATCGGCAATACCGTAGCGTACCGCGATGGCCGCACGAAAGGCATGGATCAAGAGGTATACAAGGTTATCTCCGAATCGGAACTTTACGGGCGCAACGGTATCCAAAAGCAGCTGTTCAATTCCATTTATCAGCTCATGGCAATCAAAAAAGAAACACCAAAAGCACTGGAAAAAGCAGAACGTTTTTTGATGATCCCAGAATATCTCAACTATCGCCTGACGGGCGTAGCCATGAATGAGTATACAAATGCCACAACATCACAGCTTGTTAATGCAAAAACACAGGACTGGGATTTTGAGCTTCTCGAGATGCTCGGACTACCAACGAAGATCTTTGGTGAGCTCAATATGCCGAAAACGCTGGTCGGACCGCTTTCAAAAGAAATGAGTGAACGCGTCGGCTTCACGACAAACGTTGTACTGCCGGCTACGCACGACACGGGTTCAGCCGTCATGGCAGTGCCGACGAATTCGGACGACAGCATTTACCTGAGTTCCGGTACCTGGTCGCTCATGGGCATTGAACGATTGATTCCGGACTGCACGGAAAAGAGCCGCAAGCATAACTTCACGAACGAGGGCGGTTATCATCACCGTTACCGTTATCTCAAGAACATCATGGGCATGTGGATGATGCAGAACCTGCGCCGCGAGTTCAAACATAAATACACGTTTGAAGAGCTTTACGAGCTCGCGCATATCGGCCGTTATTTCACATCGACCGTCGATGTCAATGACGAATCCTTCCTCGCGCCGGAAAGCATGATCAAGGCACTGCAGGACTACTGCGAGAAGACGGGACAGGAAAAACCGGAAACGGAATGCGAACTTCTCTACTGCGTCTACAAGAGTCTGGCGAACTGTTACGCCAAGACCGTCGCGGAAATCGAAGAGGTCACGGGCCGTACCTACGATACGATCCATGTGGTCGGCGGCGGCTGTCAGGATAAATTCCTCGACCGTCTGCTCGTGGAGACGACGGGCAAAGAGGTTTATGCCGGTCCGGTTGAAGCGACGGCCATCGGCAATATCATGGCCCAGATGCTGCGTGACAAGGTCTTTGAAGACCTTAAGGAAGCGCGTCAGGTCGTGGCAAAATCGTTCGATGTCAAGCGCATCGAGAATACATTTGAATAATATTAGGAGGTTTTCATAATGTCGAGATTTGAAGATGCAAAAGAAGCGTATGCAGCCATTGGCGTGGACGTTGAAGCTGCCCTGAAAAAACTGCAGGGAGTGCGCATTTCCATGCACTGCTGGCAGGGCGATGATGTCCTTGGCTTTGACTCGGATGCCCTGACGGGCGGCATTGCCACGACAGGCAATTATCCGGGCCGTGCACGCAATCCGGAAGAGCTCATGGCGGATATCAAGAAGGCATATTCCCTGATTCCGGGCAAGCATAAACTCAATCTGCATGCTTCCTACCGCATCACGGATGAAAAAGTCGACCGCGATAAGATTGAGCCGAAACATTTCAAGGCTTGGGTTGACTTTGCGAAGGAAGAAGGCATCGGCCTTGATTTCAACCCGACGTTCTTCAGCCACAAGAACGTCAAGAACAACATGACGCTTTCGAGCCCTGATAAGGATATCCGCGACTTCTGGATTGCCCATGGCAAAGCCTGCCGTAAGATTGCAAACTACTTCGGCGAAGAGCTTGGCATCACGGCGCTCGATAACATCTGGATTCCGGATGGCACGAAGGATGTGCCGGCTGACCGTATCGGACCGCGTCAGCGCCTCAAGGAATCCCTCGATGAGATTCTTTCCGTCAAATATGACCGCAAGAACATCGCGGATTCGGTCGAAGGCAAGGTCTTCGGCATCGGCGTGGAATCGTATACGGTCGGTTCGCATGAGTTCTACATGAACTACGCTGCGAAGAACGGCATCATGTGCCTGCTCGATACGGGCCATTATCATCCGACGGAAGTCGTTTCGGACAAGATTTCCTCTATGCTGCTCTTTAACGACAGCCTTGCTCTGCACGTCAGCCGTCCGGTCCGTTGGGACAGTGACCATGTCATCAAACTCGACGATGAGCTCAAGGAACTCGCGACGGAACTCGTCCGCTGCGATGCCCTCGACAAGGTATTTATTGGCCTCGACTTCTTCGATGCCAGCATCAACCGCATCGCGGCTTGGGTCATCGGCATGCGCAATATGCAGAAAGCCTTGCTCTATGGTCTGCTGACGCCGAATAAGGAACTCAAGGAAGCACAGGATCAGGCCGATTTCACGCGTGTCCTGCAGGGATTGGAGGAAATCAAGACGCTGCCGTTCGGCGATGTCTGGGCCGAGTTCTGCAAACGCAATGATGTTCCAGTTGACGGCCAGTGGTATCCGGTTGTCAAGGAATACGAGAAGGACGTTCTGTTCAAGAGATAATCAAAGTTTTGCTATAAAGAGGTAATGTGTCATGGATATCAAGGACTCAAAATTCATGGAGGGCTTCAAACGCCTGACGGCCGATGCCTTCCAGAAGGGCTGGCATGAGCGCAACGGCGGCAACCTGACGTACCGCGTCAAACCGGAAGACGTCGAGGCGGTCAAGGAATCCCTGCACGAAGTCAAAGAGTGGAAGCCGATTGGCAATACGGTGCCGGGGCTTGCTGGCGAGTATTTCCTCGTCACGGGCAGCGGCAAGTACATGCGCAATGTAGCATTGGCTCCTGAGGAAAATACCGCACTCATCAAGATTGATGAGAAGGGCGAGAATTACGGCATCGTCTGGGGCCTCGTCAACGGTGGCCGTCCGACAAGTGAACTGCCGACGCATCTTGCGGCTCACGAGCTCAAGAAAAAGATGACGAACGGCACGAACCGCATCATCTATCATGCTCATCCGACGAATCTCATCGCGCTGACGTTTGTCCTGCCGCTCAAGGATAAGGAATTTACGCGTGCGCTTTGGGAAATGGCCACGGAAGATCCGGTCATCTTCCCGGAAGGCATCGGCGTTGTGCCGTGGATGGTACCGGGCGGCAAGGAGATTGCCGATGCATCCGTCAAGCTCATGGAGAAATACCGCGTTATCGTTTGGGCACATCATGGCCTGTTCGTCTGCGGCGATGACTTCGATGAAGCGTTTGGCCTCATGGATACGGTCGAGAAGGCTTCGGAAATCTGCGTCAAAGTCCTTTCGATGGGCGGCAAGAAGCAGACCATCCCGCGTGAGGGCTTCATCCAGCTCGCGAAGGATTTCCACATTAACCTGAATACGGACCTTTTGGACTAAATGAATCGGATTGCGGCAGGAGAAATGAACTGCTCCTGCCGCCATTCCTAAAACCTTAATTGACTTAATATTCATAAGCAAAAATGAATTTTGGGGATCATAGGAGGAATTATAATGTTAGGTGTCAAAATTGATTACCACATGTCCGCCTGGAAAAAGACCCTGATTGCCGGCCTCATCAGTTATATCGATGCTGGTTCAATCGTAGCAGGTGCTTCCGGTCTTTCCATGTGGCAGGATTATCTCGGCATGAGCAGCGTACAGATGGGCCTTTTGGCCGCGCTTTCCTCGAACACAGGCGGTGCAGCTATCGGTGCCCTGATCGGCGGCAAGATTTGTGATAAGTACGGACGTAAATTCGTTTATAACTACGCACTGCTCATTTACATGATCGGCGTACTGATGATCTGCCTCGCAACGAACTATCCAATGTTCCTGCTCGGCTATGTCGTTGTCGGCCTGATGGTCGGTGCCGATGTCGTTGCTTCCTGGACGTTCATCGCCGAAGAAGCTCCTTCGAAGGACCGTGCTAAGCATTGCGGTTCCGCGCAGGTTGCCTGGATGCTCGGCCCAGTTGTCGTCTTCCTCGCATCTATCCCGCTCAACTCGATGTTCGGTCTCCTCGGCAACCGCATTATCTTCGCTCATTTGATTGTAGTCGCCGGCTGGATTTGGTATCAGCGCCTGAAAATGCCGGAGTCGACAGAATGGACGGAAGCGCATAAACGCGAACAGGAACTTGAGGCCAAAGGCGTCAAAGTCCGCAAAGTCCATTACCGCGATATCCTTCATGGCACCTGCCTCAAGACGGTTGTCATGCTCTGCGCCGTTTACACGCTCTGGAACCTCGCAGCCAGCACGAATGGTTTCTTTATGCCGTACATTTACGAGCATGTCGGCAAACTTTCGAATTCCATGTCCCTGCTCCTGACGGCTACGAACTTTGCCGTCTGCATCCTGACGACATTCATTTTCATGTACACGGGTGATAAATTCAATCGCCGTAAGATCTTTGGCATTTTTTCCGGACTTGGCGTTATCAGCTGGTTTGTCTGGGCTCTGCCGGCTGACATGCTGCAGATGTGGATGCTCGTATTCTTTACCGTTTTCTGGGGATTCTCGATGCAGCAGCAGTTCTATCAGCTCTGGAGTTCCGAACTCTTCCCGGTTCGCTATCGTGCAACGGCACAGGGCTTCACGTTCTTTGTTACGCGTTTTTCGGCCGCTATCTGGGGCTTCCTTGTTCCAATCCTCATGGAGACGGTTGGTTTCCAGGTCGCTGCGATGATCATGATTGGCTTTGTTTTCGTCAGCTGGGTTGCCGGCACGTTCTTCGGTTCGGATGCCCGCGGTATGACGCTTGATGAAGTCACGAAACAGCGTTATGGCAATGAAATCGATGAAAATGGCTGGTTTGTTGATTCTGCTGAGCAGAATGCCAGCACGATGCATCCGGCAGGAAAATAACAGATGTTGATTCACGATTTTAGGTAATCTGTATCAATAAAGGGCCTTCGCCTTTTCGGCTGACTTCTTTTGACAGACAAATGGAGAAGCAGGGGGAAGGCTCTTTTCTTTCTTTTTAGGAGGTCTTTTCGATGGAACGTTTTGCATGGAAAGCTACGGTCAAGGATGGCAAACTCGAGGAGTACAAGTATCGTCATGCTCATATCTGGCCGGAGATGAAACAGGTGCTCAAGGAAGCTGGCATTTCAAATTATACGATCTGGAATGTCGGTAATGAGCTCTTTGGTTATTTTGAATGCGAAAAGGGCGTGGCCTACGCTGAGAAGTATCAGGCAGAAAGCCCCGTTGTGGATAAATGGAATGAATATATGAAAGATGTCATGGTCATGGAAATGGATCCGAAGACGGGTGCACAGCCAAAGATGCAGCAGGTATTCTTCCTGCCTTGAACTTGCTCATCCACTTGATATCTTTTCCTAAAGTAATAAAATCCCCGCTTCCTGTGCAGGCAGTGAAGCGGGGATTTTATTATTTATATATATTAGTAGGAAATTGTTCGTCAGCAGATTACGTTGATGTGTTGGTCGGCAAGAAATTCCTGCCAGTCCTTGGAAGGCGGTACATCTGTCACGAGCGTATCGATGCGTGCAAAATTGTCGCATTTGACGAAAGCTGTTTTGTCGAACTTGGAGTGGTCCACGAGCAGGACGGTCTTGCGGGCCTGCTGCATCATGATGCTCTTGATACGGCTCTCGCTTTCATTGGACTCCATGATGCCTTTTTTGAGGTCGATGCTCTTGCAGCTGATGAAGGCAAAGTCCACATAGTATCTGGCAAGAGTCTGGCAGGCAATGGAGCCGGTCAGGGAGCAGGAGCTGTCGCGCATCGTGCCGCCCGTGCAGATCATCTTGAAGCCGCTGCCCGTGAAGTCGTTCATGAGGCGGATGGAATTTGTGATGACCGTGATATCGCGCTGTCCTTTTAAGCGCTGCAGGAGTGCCTGACACGTCGTGCTGGAATCCATCATGATGGTATCGCCATCGTGAATCAGGCTGGCCGCTTTTTCGGCAATGAGCAGCTTGCCCTCGCTGTTTATGGCGCTGCGCCGTGTATAAGAGAGTTCGTCGCTCGTGCTTTCGGCGATGACAGCACCGCCGTAGCTGCGCCGGAGCAGGTCCTGACTTTCCAGTTTTTCGAGGTCGCGGCGAATGGTTTCTTCCGTTACCTTGAACGACTTCGCAAGTTCGGAGACGTAAACTTTGCGGTCAAGCCGAATTTTTTCCATGATTTTTTGTCGGCGTTCCAATCCCAGCATAAAAGCCCCTTCTTTCTAATCCCTCGTAAATATTTTTGAAGTTGTTGATTATTCATCTTCATTATAGGTCAATCCTCCTTAAAATACAATATAAACAGATAAAAAAGAATGTTTGATTGCTTGAATTTTGCTTTGCAGACAAAAAGGATGTGCAGCGGTGTGGGAATAGGAAATGAATGGAAAGAAATGAGCTTTCGGCTGATTTTCAGATAAATGCGCTAAAATAATAAAATTACAGGGGGTAGCAGATAGAGCAATGAAACGCAGGGAGTTTATTCGGAATTTATTTTATATGGGAGTGGGGCTGGCCCTTGCACCGGAAATCGTCACGAGTAAGATGGCAGAGGCAGCCTGGCAGGACGGCAGCGGTCTTTCCGGTGTATCCATACGCCAAACCTATCTGACATTCCGTTCCCTGACAAACCGACGCGTGACCGACGCCATCATCGTGCATCATGTCGGCAATACGAATGCGGATGTATCAGCGGAGACCATCCACCGCTGGCACTTGGCCAATGGCTGGGCCGGCATTGGCTATCACTTCGTGATTCGCAAGGACGGCACGATCGAACAGGGCAGGCCCATGGATACGGTCGGGGCACACTGCTATGGCGAGAATGACCATACGGTCGGCGTGAACCTGGTTGGCAATTTTGAGGATTATATGCCAGAGGATGCACAGATCGCTTCTGCTAAGAAGCTGCTGGCTGCTCTCTGCCGTTATTATGGTTTTGCGCCGTCGTCTGCGACGATTTTTGGCCATCGTGATTTTAATGCGACAGCCTGCCCAGGGCAGAATCTCTATGACATGCTGCCGGACATCATTCACGGCGCGGCTGCGCTTTATTGATTTCTTTGCGCATACTTGATGATGCTCATGACTGCAGGCATTTTGCCCTGCTGCTGAGACTGAAAAGGGTCTGCCGCCTGCCTTGCGGGCCGGGCAGATTATTTTTTTGGTATTTTCTCTAAAAAAATTATGTAAATTTACTTTGACGGTGAAGGATTTTTATTTTTTGTATAGAACCTACATAATATAAAGATAGTTTTCTGAAATTCAACAGGAGCTGTGCACAAAGCAGCAGTTCTTTCATGGGAATTGACGGAAAAATTGCGGTTTTCATATGTTTTTTTAGAGAGGGCAGGGTGAATGCGATCGGTAATATTGGTATTACGTATTTCATGTATACATAAAATATTATTGCAATAATTGATAAATGTTGTATACTGACAGAGTATTATCTGTTATGAAAATGCATGCTTGGCGGGCATGGCGAATTATGTAAGGGGAGGCCATTCCTGCCAGATATATCCAAGGGGGATTTTGTATGAGAAAGACAGAATGTTTAGCAATGATACTGGCCGGCGGCCAGGGCAGCCGTCTCGGTGCTTTGACGAAGAAAATTGCCAAGCCGGCCGTTCCATTTGGCGGCAAGTACCGCATTATTGATTTCCCGCTCAGTAACTGCGCCAATTCCGGCATTGATAAGGTCGGTGTGCTGACGCAGTATCGTCCGCTGGAACTCCACAACTATTTGGCTTCGGGCAGTGCCTGGGACCTCGATAAGAAAGAGGGCGGCGTGTTTATCCTGCCGCCGTATGCACGTGAAAAGGGAGCAGACTGGTATCGCGGCACGGCTGATGCCATCTATCAGAACCTGAATTTCATTGACCTCGCGGATCCGGAGTACGTGCTGATTCTGTCTGGCGACCATATCTACACGATGGACTATTCCTGGATGCTCGATGCACACAAGGCCAATAAGGCAGAAGCAACGATTGGCGTCATCGAAGTTCCGTGGGAAGAGGCACCGCGTTTTGGCATCATGAATACCGATAAGAGCGGCCGCATCGAAGAGTTCGAAGAGAAACCGGCAAAACCGAAGAGCAATCTCGCTTCGATGGGCATTTACATCTTCAACAAGGACTTCCTGAAGAAGTATCTTGAGGAAGATGCAAAGGATGAGACTTCGGCTCATGACTTCGGCAAGAACATCATCCCGAAGATGCTTGCCGATAAGGCACGTCTGTTCTCGTACGCTTTTGATGGTTATTGGAAAGATGTCGGCACGATTGAAAGCCTCTGGCAGGCTAATATGGATCTGCTGCAGGATCAGCCGCCTTTTGAACTCAATGGTGATTGGAAGATTTATTCTTCGAACCCGTCCATGCCGCCGCATTATGTCGGTCCGGATGCCAAGGTCAAGAATTCGATGGTCAGCGAAGGCTCGATGATTCTTGGCGATGTAGAGAACTCGGTCATTTTCCCGGGTGTGCGCATCGGCAAGGGCGCTAAGATCCGCAATTCGGTCATCATGCCGTCGACGGTTATCCGTGAGAATGCCGTCGTTGATTATGCAATCCTTGCCCAGAACTGTGAAGTAGGCGAGGGTGCCAAAGTAGTCGGGGAGAAGGGTGCCATTACGGTCGTTGCAGACGGAGAAACTGTCATGGCCGAAGCTGGCAGCAAGCAGGCAGGCTGAGAAAGTTGTCCGCTCCTATATACAATAGAACATAGACCAGAAGATCGGAGTGAATAAAATTGAAAACAGTAATGGGGATTATCAATCTTCAGGAAGACAACAGCCTGATTCGTGAGCTGACTGACCGCCGCGCTGTGGAGTCTCTGCCTTTTGCCGGACGCTACAGACTGATTGATTTCGCTTTGTCGAGCATGGTAAACTCTGGCATTCAGAATGTCGGTGTCATGCTGCCGAATAAACCGCGTTCCGTACTCGATCACCTGCGTTCCGGTAAGGATTGGGATTTAGCCCGCCGTCATGACGGCTTGTTCTATCTGCCCGCTCCGCAGGAAGAAGAGGCAAAACGCCGCGGCGACCTCAAAAACTTCTATTACAACCTCGATTTCTTTGAGCACAGCTCGCAGAAATACGTGCTTCTGGCAGGAGGCAGCTTCGTTTACAACATTGATTTCAATGAGCTGCTGCGCTTCCACCAGAACACGAACGCCGATATCACGATGGTGTACTACACGGCGCCGCAGGAAGCGGCCGGCCGCAACACCGTCATCGAGACGGCAGAAAATGGTCTTGTCGAAGATATTGCCGAGAAACCGGCTGTCTATGACGGCTCGAAGGTTTCCATGAATGTATTCCTCATGGAGAAGCGCATCTTCGTTGAGATGGTCCGCTACAGCTACGAACACGGCGGTCAGGACCTGCTGCTCGACGGCATCATCCGCCGTGCAAATGAGTACAATATCTATGCTTATGAGCATGACGGTTACGTTGCACACATCGATTCGACATCTTCCTATTATAAAGCGAATATGGATGTACTGAATCCGTCTACGTGGGAAGAGCTCTTCATGGGCAATAATTCCATCTATACGAAGGTCAAGGATGAGGTACCGGTCCAGTATAAGGACACGGCTGTTGTCAAGAATTCTTTGATTGCCAACGGCTGTATCATTCGCGGTGAAGTCGAGAACAGTATCCTGTTCCGCGGCGTGACCATTGAAAAGGGCGTTAAAGTCAAGAACTCCATCATCATGCAGAAATGCGATGTTCAGGAAAATTCTTTGCTGGAGAACGTCATCTGTGATAAGAATGTAGTGATCACGAAGGAGAAATGGCTCAAGGGAGCGCAGAATTATCCGCTGATCGTTGCGAAAAATGTGGTGATTTAAGCTTGAGACAAGCCGTTGTAAATGGACATGCACAGGCAGGTATGGGCCAGCGCTCGTTTACGACGGCTTTTCTTATATAAAATAAGCAAGACATAGCCAAGGGGAGTGTTTTTTTTGGCACGAGAAACAAAGGAACAGAAACAAAAGAGCCGTGAGTTTGAGAAGCTCAAGGAAAATCTAAAAATCCGTTTCGTCAATACGGCACATTTGATGTATGGCCGTGAAATCAAGGACTTGACTAAGAATGAAGTCTATCAGACGGTAGCTGCTACGGCAAAGCAGTTCATTTCGGATAACTGGATCAAGACGAATAAGACATATGCAGAACGCCAGGAGAAACAGATCTACTATTTCTCCATCGAATTCCTGCTCGGCCGTCTGCTCAAGTCCAATCTCATCAATCTCGGTATTGAAGAAGCCGTTAAGGATGTTCTCGCGGATTTCAATCTCGATATCGTCAAGACGTTCGAGGAAGAGCCGGATGCCGGTCTCGGCAACGGCGGCCTCGGCAGACTGGCTGCCTGCTTCATTGACTCGATGGCAGCACACCGTCTGCCGGGCCATGGCTGCAGCATCCGTTATCAGTACGGCCTGTTCGAGCAGAAAATCATTGAGGGCAATCAGGTTGAGATTCCGGATAACTGGCTCAAGAATGGTTTTGCCTGGGAGTACCGCAAACCGGATAAGGCCATTGATGTCAAATTCAACGGCAATGCCTATATGAAGAAAATGCCGGATGGCAGCCTCAAACTCGTCTATGAGAATCCGATGACGGTCATGGCTGTACCGTATGACGTGCCGATTGTCGGTTATCATAACAATACGGTCAACACGCTGCGCCTCTGGAATGCAGAGGTCAACCGCGACTTCTCGGATTACGGCCGCCTGACGCAGGAACAGATGCGTCAGAAGAATGATTACCGCAATTTCGTCGAGAGCATCACGCGCTATCTGTACCCTGATGACAGCACGTACGATGGCCGCCGCCTGCGCCTTATTCAGGAGTACTTCTTCGTTTCGGCCGGTGTGCAGAGCATTGTGCGCCATTATAAGAAAGTCGGCATGGATATTCATGAATTCGCGCAGAAGATTGCCATTCATATCAATGATACGCATCCGGCACTCTGCGTCGCCGAACTCATGCGCATCCTCGTCGATGAAGAGGGCCTTGAATGGAACGAGGCCTGGGCAATCACGAAGAACACGATTGCTTATACGAATCATACGATCATGCCGGAAGCCCTTGAGAAATGGCCGATTGACATGTTTAAGCCGCTTTTGCCGCGCATCTACATGATCATCGACGAGATCAACCGCCGCTGGCTCATCGATGTGCGTGACCGTTATCCCGGCAATGAGACGAAGGTCCATGAGCTTTCCATCATTCAGGACGGCATGGTTCACATGGCACGCCTCGCCATTGTTGGTTCGCACAGCGTCAACGGCGTGGCCCGCATCCATACGGACATCCTGAAATCCACGACGCTGCATGAATTCTACGAATACAATCCGCGCATGTTCAACAACAAGACGAACGGCATTACGCATCGCCGCTGGCTCATGGGCGCAAACCCCGAGCTTTCGGACCTCATCGATGCGACGATTGGCAGCCGCCGCTGGCACCGTCATCCGGAACAGCTCGACCTCTTGAATGATTATGTTGACGATAAGCCGTTCCTCGAGAAACTCGGTGCCATTAAGCATCTGCGCAAGGAAGCCCTGGCAAAATACGTCAAGGAACACAATGGCATCACGGTAAATCCGGACAGCATCTTCGATATCCAGGTTAAGCGCATCCATTCGTATAAGCGCCAGCTCATGAATATCCTGCATATCATGTATCAGTACAATAAGCTCAAGACGGATCCGAACTTTGATATGTTGCCGACGACGTATTTCTTTGGCGGCAAGGCTGCACCGGGCTACTACATCGCCAAGGAAACAATCCGCCTCATCAATGCCGTTGCCGATAAGATCAACAATGATGCGAGCATCAAGGGCAAGATCAAGGTTGTCTTCATTGAGAACTTCGGTGTTTCCATCGGCGAAATCGTCTATCCGGCAGCCGATGTCAGTGAGCAGATTTCGACGGCTTCGAAGGAAGCATCGGGCACGGGCAACATGAAGTTCATGATGAACGGCGCCATCACGCTCGGCACGCTCGACGGTGCAAATGTTGAGATCCGCGAAGCTGTGGGCGGCGATGACAACTGCGTCATCTTCGGCCTCAAGGCAGAGGAAGTCCTCAATTATTATGCAACGGGCACGTATTCCGCTTGGGATGAATACAATACGAATGAAAACGTGCGCACGGTCGTCAACCAGCTGACGGACGGCACCTATGGCAACTTCCAGTCGCTGTTTGATTACCTCGTCCATGCCAACGATGAATTCTTCATCCTCAAGGATTTCAATGCCTATGCCGATGCTCATGTCGAAATCATGAGACGCTATCAGAAACGCTTCCAGTGGCTGCGTTCTTCTGCTGTCAATATCGCCAATTCGGGCAGGTTCTCTTCGGACCGCACGATTGATGAATATGCAAATGAAATTTGGCAGGTCAAACCTGTCATGATCCCATAAGCTTGGAATTTTGCAGGGGCCTTGCCCCTGCCTGGTTCTGAGGGGATATACAGAGGGGGATTATTTGTGAAAACATCAGAATTAAGCGAGTTCGACCTTTACCTGTTCCATCAGGGGACGAACTATCATGCCTATGAAATGCTCGGCGCTCATTTCGTCGAACACGACGGGCAGCAGGGGGTGCGTTTTGCTGTTTGGGCACCTCATGCCAAGTCCGTCAGTGTGGTTGGTGACTTCAATAACTGGGATACACGCGTGAATCCCATGACGCGCATTCGCGATGGCGAAATCTGGGAGGTCTTTATTCCCGATGTCAAGCAGGGCGCTGTCTATAAATATGCCATTGAACCGCAGTGGGGCGGTCCGCGCATCATGAAGGCCGATCCTTATGGCTTCTATGCTGAGAAAAAACCGGAGACGGCTTCACGCGTTTACGATCTCAGCAAATACGAATGGCAGGACGGTGAATGGTTCGAACAGAAGAAAAAAGAGTCTTCTTACGAACGCCCGATGCTGACGTATGAGGTGCACGCCGGTTCCTGGCGCCGCGATAAGGATGGCGAGTATCTTTCTTACCGTGAGCTCGCTGACCAGCTCATCGACTACGTCAAGAAGATGCATTACACGCACATCGAGTTCATGCCGCTTTGCGAGCATCCGTTTGACGGCTCGTGGGGCTACCAAATTACGGGCTATTATGCGGTGACGAGCCGTTTTGGCACGCCGGATGATTTCCGCTATCTTGTTGACAAAGCTCATAAGAATGGCATTGCTATCATCATGGACTGGGTGCCGGGCCATTTCTGCAAGGATGAACAGGGCCTGCGCCATTTCGACGGCCAGACGCTTTACGAGTCCGACAATGAGCAGCTCGCGGAGAACTGGGAGTGGGGCACGACGAATTTCGATTACGGCCGTACCGAAGTACAGAGCTTCCTGATCTCGAATGCGATGTTCTGGTTTGAAGAATTCCACATCGATGGTCTGCGCATTGATGCAGTCGCCAATATGCTTTACCTCAACTACGGCCGCAAGGATGGCGAGTGGACGCCGAATAAATACGGCGATACGGGCAACCTCGAGGCCATGGACTTCCTGAAAAAGCTCAATGAGAATATCTTCAAGTATCATCCGCAGGCCCTGATGATTGCGGAGGAATCGACGGCCTGGCCGCTGATTTCCAAGCCTGTCTACATGGGCGGCATGGGCTTTAACTACAAGTGGAACATGGGCTGGATGAACGATATGCTCAAATACATGTCGCTCGACCCGATTTACCGCAAATGGAATCACGACAAAGTCACGTTCTCGTTCATGTATGCGTTCAGCGAAAACTTTGTCCTGCCGCTTTCGCACGATGAAGTCGTACACGGCAAATGCTCGCTCATCAGCAAGATGCCGGGCGATTACTGGCAGAAATTTGCCGGATTGCGCACGTTCTTTGCTTACTGGATCGCTCATCCGGGCAAGAAGCTCCTGTTCATGGGCGGTGAGTTCGGCCAGTTCATTGAGTGGAACTACGATGACAGCCTCGACTGGCATCTGCCGCAGCAGTATCCGATGCATAAGAAAATGCTCGAATACAGCCGCGCACTCAATAAATTCTACTGCGATCACAAGGCTCTTTGGCAGGTTGACTTCGATTGGAACGGCTTCCAGTGGATTGACTGCAACGATAATGAGAACAGCGTGGTTTCCTTCATCCGCAAGGCAGAAGATCCTTCTGACTATCTCATCGCTGTCTGCAACTTCACGCCGGAAGTGCGCCATGGCTACCGCATCGGCGTGCCGGAGAAGGGCAGCTATGTCGAAGTGTTCAACTCCGATGATGAGGCCTTTGGCGGCAGCGGCGTCAAGAACGAGGGGGAAATCCCAACTGAGGATATCAAGTGGCATGACCGCGACCAGTCCATCGTCCTGACGATTCCGCCGATGGCCACGATTTATCTGCGCCACAAGGGGCAGGTGGCAGCTGGCAAGAATTCTTTTGATGAGGCTCCGGTGGAGATCGAAGTCAGAGGCCATGAAGAGAAAAGTTCTGCTGACAAGGCAGAAGCCGCCGAAGCAAAAACGAAAAAGACAGCAGCAAAACGCACTGCTGCCAAGAAGGAGGAGACTCCTGAAGACAAGCCGAAGCGCCGCCGCGGACGTCCGCGCATGACGGAAGAGGAAAAAGCCGCAGCCAAGGCCAAGAGGGAAGCCGCGAAAAAAGCGAAGGCCGAAGCAGCGGGGGAAAAGCCCAAAAAGACGACGCGCAGACGCAGTGCGGGAACCGCAAAGGCTGCAGCTAAAAAGACAACGGCCCGCAAGACAAGCAGGAAAAAAGAAGCGACGAAAGCCGCTGCAGGTGAATCCTGATTGACCAGCTCAATACATTAGGATATCAAATCAAATATTTGCAAAGTACATCATGAGGGGGATTCTCGAATGAAAGTTCTATATGTTGCTTCTGAGGCAGTGCCTTTTGCCAAAACGGGTGGTCTGGCTGATGTTGCTGGTTCTCTGCCAAAAGCCCTGAAGGCCGAGGGAGTGGACGTTCGCGTCATCATGCCGAAATTCGGCAAGATCCCGGAGCATTTCCGCAACGAGATGGAGCACATCTATGATGGTGAAATTCCGGTATCGTGGCGTTCGAAATACGTCGGCCTTGATAAACTCGACTATGAAGGCGTAACGTATTATTTCGTCGATAATGAAGAGTATTTCAAGCGCGAGGGCTTTTATGGCTACGGTGACGATGCAGAGCGTTTCTCGTTTTTCTGCCGCGCCGTGCTCAACCTGCTGCCGGCCATGGATTTCTGGCCGGATGTCATTCACACGAATGACTGGCATTCCGGTCTCGTGAATGTTTTCCTGAAGCTTGAGCATCAGGGTGATGAGCGCTACGAAAACATCCGCACGCTCTATACGATTCACAATCTCAAATATCAGGGCGTATTCCCGAAAGATGTCATGGGCGATGTACTCGGCCTCGACTGGAAGTACTTCAACAATGGCGACCTTGAGTTCTACGATGCGGTCAATTATATGAAGGGCGGCTTGATTTACGCCGACTACATCTCGACCGTCAGCGAGACGTATGCCAAGGAAATCCAGTATGAGTACTTTGGCGAGCACCTCGACGGTCTGCTGCGCAGCCGCAAGGACACGCTTTTCGGCATTGTCAATGGCATCGATTACAACGTTTACAATCCGGCTACGGACAAAAATCTCTATGAGAACTACGATGTGACGACGCTCGACCGCAAGGCTGACAATAAGGTCCTGCTGCAGAGAGATCTTGGCCTGCCGATTGCCCGCCGTACGCCGATGGTCGCGATGGTTTCGCGCCTCGTGGCAGCAAAGGGCCTCGATCTTGTCGTACGCATGATGGATGAGATCCTGCAGCATGAGGACATTCAGTTTGTCCTGCTGGGCACGGGCGACAAGGAGTATGAAGACTGGTTCAAAGGCCTCGCATGGCGTTTCCCGACGAAAGTGTCGGCCAACATTCGCTTCTCGAATCAGCTGGCACAGCGCATTTACGCAGCATCGGATATTTTCCTGATGCCGTCGAATTATGAGCCGTGCGGCATTGGCCAGCTCATTGCCCTGCGCTATGGCTCGGTTCCGGTGGTCCGCGAGACAGGCGGCCTGAAGGATACGGTCATCCCGTACGACAAATATTCGAAGGAAGGCAATGGCTTCCTGTTCTCCGATTACAATGCACATGAGATGATGTACGCACTCAAGCGTGCACTCAGTGCTTATGAGAATTACGAAGAGTGGAAACAGATTGCCACAAATGCCATGAACTCGGATTACAGCTGGAAGGAATCGGCTCGCGAGTACAAGGCACTTTATGAAAAACTCATGGGCTCACAGGCAGAAAAAGCAGAATAAGAAATGAGCAAGTGAGAAGGAGGGCGGCAGTTCATGCCGCCTTTCTTTTCGATTTGGAAGGAGGAGTTTTCATGCTGACGCAAGATCAGGTCTGGCATGACTCTCAGGATATCAATTACCGCTCGCCGGTTGGCGCGGCGGAAGCAGGCACAAAAGTCAGAATGGGGTTGCGCCTGCGGACAAAAGAGGGGATTCGCCAGGTTATTCTGCGCTGCTGGCAGGATCAGACAGGCGAGCATCTCATTCCTCTTGAGACGCAGGATGACCCGCTGCAGGAGAATCATTTTTACAGCGGCTGGCTGCCGCTGCCGGAAAAAGGCGGACTTATCTGGTATTATTTTGTCATCTCGATGGAGGATGGTACCTGGTATTATGGCAATAATCCGGAACAGCTTGGCGGCATGGGTACACTTTACGACCATGTTCCCCCGTCTTTCCAGATTACCGTTTATAATAAAGGAGCCAAGACGCCGGATTGGTTCAAGCATGCCGTCATGTACCAGATTTTTCCGGACCGCTTTGCGCGTGAGGGCGATAAAATCATTGAGAAAAAGGGTGCGGTATTCCATGCCTGCTGGCAGGATGACCCGTGCTACTACAAGGATCCCGATACCAAGGAAATCGTCGCATATGATTTCTTTGGCGGCAATCTCAAGGGCATCGAAGGCAAGCTCGATTATTTGAAGGAACTGGGCATTTCGGTGATTTACCTTAATCCGGTCTTTGAGTCGGAGAGCAATCATCATTACGATACGGGCGATTACCATAAAATTGACCCGATTCTCGGCACAAATGAAGAGTTCCATCATCTCGTAGAAAAGGCAAAGTCTAAGGGCATCCGCATCATCATCGATGGTGTGTTCAGCCATACGGGCAGCAACAGCCGTTATTTTAACCGCGAAGGCCAGTACGATACGATTGGTGCGTTCCAGTCGCCGGATTCTCCGTATTATGAATGGTATAATTTCCGCAATTTCCCGTACGAATACGAGAGCTGGTGGAATTTCTCCACGCTGCCGGATGTCAAGGAAACGACGCCGTCGTACATGGACTTCATCATTTATGACAAAGACAGCGTCATGCATCACTGGATGAAAGAGGGCATTGCGGGCTGGCGTCTCGATGTCATCGATGAGCTGCCGGCGGCTTTCTCGCAGGCATTTTTTGCAGAGCTCAAGAAGACGAATCCTGAGGCCGTCATGATTGGCGAGGTCTGGGAGGATGCGTCGCACAAAGTGGCTTACGGCGTGCCGCGTGAATATCTCTGCGGTCAGGAAATGGATTCGGCCATGAACTATCCGTTCCGCCAAATCCTGTTTGACTTCCTGCTCGGCCATGTCGATGCGAAGATGAGCCTCAGGCGCTTCGAGAGCCTGCGCGAGAATTATCCGCGCGAGAATTTCTACGCCATGATGAACCTCATCGGCAGCCACGATGTCGAACGCGCGATGACCGTTCTCGGCGAAGAGCCGTTCTACGACGGCATGCCGGCCATCGAGCAGTCGCGCGCGCGGCTGACGGATGACCAGTACAATCTCGGCATGGCCCGCCTGTTCATGGCTGCACTCTGGCAGATGACGTATCCCGGTGTGCCGTGCATTTACTACGGCGATGAAATTGCCATGCAGGGCTTCAAAGACCCGTACAACCGCCGTCCGTACAACTGGGAAAGCGGCGATACGTATGTGCGCAGCCGCTATGAGCGCCTGATTCACATGCGCAATGCCCACACGGCACTGCAGACCGGTGAGCTGCTGCCGCTTTACGCGGAGGGCGATGTCATGGCCTTTGCCCGCGTCGTGCGCGGCGGCCGTGATGTCTTCGGTGAGCCGGCCAAAGATGAATGCTTCATTTCTCTCTTTAACCGCAGTCTCAAGGAAGAAAAAACCGTCACGCTCAATGTCGGCGACTTTGCCGATGGCGCTTTTGCCGATGCATTTCATCCGGAGACGCGCTTTACGGTCGAGAACGGCCAGCTGACGGTGAAGCTGCTGCCGCTCAAGGGCTTCCTGCTCCAGAATATCCCGCCGGAGCGTCAGTACAAGCATGAAGCCGGTGTGCTCATGCATCCGACGTCGCTGCCGTCGAAATACGGGGTCGGCGACTTTGGCAAAGAGGCGTATAAATTCGTCGATTTTCTCGCTGAGGCAGGGCAGAGCGTCTGGCAGATTCTGCCGCTCGGCCCGGTCGGCTTCAGCTATTCGCCGTACCAGTCGCCGTCGGCTTTTGCCGGCAACCCGTTGCTCATCAATATCGATGAACTCGTGGAAAGAGGCTGGCTGACAAAACAGGAGACAAAAGTCACGTACGCAGACTTTGATTCGTCGGCCGACTTTGAGCAGGCACGCGCCTTCAAGAATAAATGCCTGCGCAAGGCGCATACTGCGTTCCAGCAGGATGAGGAAGCCCAGCAGGAATACAAAGTGTTCTGCAAAGAAGAAGCCTACTGGCTCGATGACTATGCCCTGTTTGAAGCAGCCAAGAAGGAATACGACGGCAAGGTGTGGATGGACTGGCCGGAGCCGGTGAAAAAACGCGACCCGCAGGCACTGGCTTCCCTGCGCAAACGTCTGGAGGAAAACATCGAGCTGCAGAAGTTCATGCAGTTCCTGTTCCACCGCCAGTGGCAGCGCCTGCATGAATATGCCAAGGAAAAAGGCATCCGCATCATGGGCGATATGCCGATTTTCCTTGCACAGGACAGCGCCGATGTCTGGGCTAATCAGGAACTCTTTGACCTCAATCCCGATGGCACGGCCCATACGGTTGCCGGCGTACCGCCAGATTATTTCAGTGCGACGGGACAGCTCTGGGGCAATCCGCAGTACAACTGGCAGGCCATGAAGGCTGAGAATTACGCCTGGTGGAAAAAGCGCTTCCACAAGCTCTATTCGCTTGTCGATATCGCCCGCATCGACCATTTCCGCGGCTTTGAGTCGTATTGGGAAGTCGACGGCAAGGCGAAAAATGCCATCAAGGGACGCTGGTTGCCGGGCCCGGGCAAGCCGTTCTTCGATGAAATGCGCCGCGAGCTCGGCAATCTGCCCATCGTGGCAGAAGACCTCGGCATCATCACGCCGGAAGTCGAGAAGCTCCGCGACGACTGCGGCTTCCCCGGCATGAAAGTCCTCGAGTTCACGCTGTATCTCAACAACCAGCACCGCCTGGGCACGGTCGTGCCGGAAAACAGCATCGTCTACACGGGCACGCACGATAACAACACGCTGATTGGCTGGCTCAAGACGGATATCACGCCGTCGCTGCGCAAGGCCGTGGCCGACCTCGTGCGCGCCGATGTACGCAGACCGGAAGAAATTGCAGCTCATCTTATCGGCTTTGCCTATGCGTCGAATGCAAGACTCGCCGTTATCCCGATGCAGGACCTCTTAGGACTTGACGGCAGCTGCCGCATGAATACACCGGGCACATCCGAGGGCAACTGGCGCTGGTGCATGCGTCCGGAAGAATTCAAAAAGCTCGATGCCAAGAAGCTTCGTGCCTTGACGGAGCACTTTGGCCGCTGCTGAATGTTCAGATGAATGTTCAAAATTTCATAGTTTCGCTGTATATTGGCGAATGGGAGACGGCTTCGGCCGTCTCTTTGCTTGTCTTTATTTCTTTTTTCATCATTTTGTGGTATCCTAAAAAGTGTTGTTTTTGAGAAGCATACAACGTTACATCGATAGAAGGTGTTTTTATGATTGATATTCCTGCGAACTGGGTGCAGAAAATCCAGAACATCGACTGGTCGAAAGTACAGGAGTCGGTCAAGGATTACGGTCCGGCCATCAAGGTACTGCAGCAGACGTGGTCAAAAGAATCTCTGCTGGAGATCAGTCAGGGAAAACTCTTTGTGCCGGACTCGGTCATCAACGAGGCAATTGCCAAGCGCATCCCCGAAGGCGGGCAGGTCACGGGCGTGACCATTAAATCGCACGCCAATGGCCGGATGGATATCCGCGCGGAGACGAAAAAAGTCGGTCCCGTGGAATTATCCGGCGAAATCAAGGAATTCGTCCATAACGGCGACAAGTCGTATGTGACGTACCGCGTGCGCAGCCGCAACATCCCGGAACACGGCCTGATGTCGTGGATTTTTTCGCGCATCTCGCTGTCGATGGCAGAGCGCATGGTCGGTCATATCGATATGCCGGACAATCTGCCGGTTTCCATCAAGCACAACACGATTACGGTGGATTACAGCCAGGTGCTCGCCGAATCCGACTTTGGCAGGACGGAGTATCAGGGACATAAGCTCACCGATATGATTGAGATTGAAGGGGCAACGCCAAAAGACGGCGGCATCGAGTTCGATACGCAGCTCAATGTGCCGGATGATGTCAAAAAAGCCCTCGTGGCTCTGCTCAAGGACAAAGAGACAGAACTTCAGTCGGAGCAGGACAGTCCGGCAGATTCGTCCGCTTCGTCTGACCAGCAAAGTGAAAACTAAAACAAAAAACGCAGTGAAAAGCAAAAAGAAGGGAGAGATTTTTTGAAGAAGTGTATCATGGCACTCACGGCAGTGCTCTGTACTCTCATGATGACGTTGGCCGTCATGCCGGCAGCGTCCGCTCATCACAAAACGCAGAAGGTCGAGAAGATCCTCTACATTCCGCATGACAATCGTCCAATTTCGGACAAGCAGACAGCGGAAGTTGTCAAGAAGCTCGGGTATGACGTAGTCGTGCCGCCGGATGATATGCTCGGCAGCCGCAGCGACCTCGGTCATCCCGATGAGCTCTGGAACTGGCTCAAGCAGAATGCACAGGATGCCGATGCTGCCGTTATTTCGTCGGACTCCATGCTCTATGGCAGTCTGGTCGGCTCGCGCAAGCACGAGTATTCGAAAAAAGAAGTGCTCGACCGCGTGGATAA
The DNA here is from genome assembly GCF_047974105.1 of Mitsuokella apri. Lineage (NCBI taxonomy): Bacteria > Bacillati > Bacillota > Negativicutes > Selenomonadales > Selenomonadaceae > Mitsuokella > Mitsuokella apri. The sequence goes on along the minus strand of NZ_JBHYRS010000001.1, from coordinate 366,095 downwards.
ATTCCAGACATTCCGCAAAGAATACCCGAAGATGCAGCTTTACGTCTTTGGCTCCATCATGCGCACGCCGCGTTCCGGCGAGGCTTCCGGTCATGAGGAACCGGGCTACTACCGCAACTACGGTGCCGATATTTTCCGCTATACGGCACTCAAGGACAAGCAGGAGATGGAGGGCCTGACGCGCCGCGAAAAGAAGGAATACGATTTCCTGCAGCGCTTGATTCCGAAGGCTTCTCTTAGCGACTGGATGGGCCGCCGCGAAAAGAATTTTGCAGCCAACGAAAAGATGATCCAGCTGACGCGTAAGAATACATTCAATTATTTCGTGCTTGGCCGCGACGATAATGCGCCGTATTCACAGACGCACCTTGAGAGCCGTCATCTCGCTGCTGAGGGCCAGGACCTCGGCAAGACGCGTTTTCAGGCCATGGCTGGCATCGACGAGATCGGTATGCTGATGCTGACACGCGCTGTCAACGATATCCGCCGCGATGTGCCGTTTGTCTACACCCGCTACAACTGGGGCAAGGGCGAATACACGGTGCCGTCGTACTCCGATGAAAAAATCGGCGATTCCATCGCTGCGGCCGTCACGGCTGCGGGCGGCATGATGGTCAAGTCGCCTGAGAAGGCTGACCTCGTGCTGACGGTTAATACGAACCCGAATGGCAAAACGTATGAAGCCAATGACCGCGAGAATGACGGCACGCCGCGCGAAGGCACGAAATACTTCGCCGATATCGTCAGTGATTACGTGAGCCGCGGTTATCCGGTCGGCATTGCCGATATCGCGTATGCCAACGGCTCCGACAATGCCCTGATGGATGAGCTGCGCGACCGCGGCCTGCTCTTCAAGATTCGCGCCTATGCCGGCTGGAATACGCCGACAAACAGCACGGGCTTTGTCATCGGCGAGGGCATGCTCGCGAAGGACATGACGAATGACGCTGTCGATGACCTGCTGCTCACGCGCTATCTCGATGACTGGGCTTATCAGGCCAATGTGCGCAACGTCATTGCACGCCAGCTGACCTGGCTGCGCGGCGATGGCGTCTACGGCAGCCTCGATTCGAAGACGGATGCCGTCGCAACGCGCTCGGAGCGCATGCTCACGCGCTTTGTCGAGGATAATCTGCCGCCAATCGATTCGCTGGCCAATATCGAAGTGCGTTTCCCGTGGAACCGCATGTTCGAATCGGATATCATCCATACGGCTGCTCAGGAAGTCAATTACTTCTCCAAAGAGTGAGCGAGTGAATAAAATAAAAATCCTGCACAAGCTTCTGCGAAGGGCTTGTGCAGGATTTTTTTATTTCTGGCTTTTGGCGGCGAGGAAAACATCGACGCCATGAGCTTCGAGTGTTTGAATCATTTGCGGTTCGGCCTGTGCATCGGTATAGACGGCACGCAGCTGTTCAAAGGGGAAAAGGAGCCCGGCTGCCTCGCAGCGGAATTTTTCGGATTCCGTCAGCACGATGATGCCGCGGGCCTGGGCTGCCATGGCCTGCGCGGCTTCGATGCGCAGGCGGTCGCTGCTCTTGACGCCGGTTTCATCGAAGCCGTCAATGCCGAGAAAAAATTTATCCACGCGGAAATTTCTCGCACAGAGGCCGACGAGCGGTCCGACCATGACCTGTGATTCGTTCTGGTAGCTGCCGCCTAAAAGGATGACGCGGGCGCCGTGAATCTTGCGGACAAAGCCGGCGACGAAGGCAGAATTGGTGATGATGGTGATATGACGGCAGCGTGTGCAAAGTTCTTCGGCGAGCAGGGTACAGCAGCTGCCGGATTCAATCATGACGGTTTCACCGGGCTGTACGCAGCGTGCGGCCCGTTCGGCAATGCGCTTTTTGTTCTCATAGTGAAAAAAGAGGTGATGGCCGATATCATCACTCATGACCATGCTGGCAAAGCCGTGCTCGCGTTTTAAAAGGCCCTGATGGGCGAGCAGGTTTAGGTCCTTGCGGACTGTGACTTCCGAGACTTTGAGCAGGCGGGCAAGTTCCGTCACGGACACGCGTTTTTCCCGGCTGATGATGTCAAGGAGATTCGTATGGCGGGGATTCATGAACATCTTCCCTTCTCAAACAAAAAGCCCCTCTTGCTCTAAAGGTGCAGGGCAAAAGGAGCTGTGCGGTCAAATCAAATTATTTTAGGCGTTTTCTTTGCGGAATTTGTCCATGAACTCCGCGAGGGCGACAGCGCCTTCATACGGCATGGCATTGTAGATCGAGGCACGCATGCCGCCGACACTGCGATGGCCTTTGACGCCGCTGAGCTGATGCTCGAGAGCTTCGGCCACGAATTTCTTCTCAAGTTCCTCGTTCGGCAGGCGGAAGGTGACGTTCATGAAAGAACGGCTTTCTTTGTCGGCATGGCCGCGGTAGAAACCGTTCGAGTTGTCGATGGCATCGTAGACGACCTTTGCCTTCTTGATGTTGCGGCGTTCCATTTCCTCGAGGCCGCCCTGTGCCTTGATCCAGGCAGCAACCTTGCCGACCATGTAGATGCAGAAAGCAGGCGGCGTGTTGTAGAGCGAATCCTTCTTGTAGAACGTGCTGTAGCGGAACATCGTCGGCAGTTTTTCCGGGCTGTTTTCGAGCAGCGATTTCTTGGCGACGACGAGAACGACACCGGCAGGGCCGAGGTTCTTCTGTACGCCTGCGTAGATGAAATCGAATTTGTGGAAATCAACCGGACGCGAGAGCATGTCAGAAGACATATCGGCAAAGAGAGGCACGCCGTTCGTCTCTGGGACGTAGTGATACTCCGTGCCGTAAATCGTGTTGTTGTAGCAGACGTGGACATAAGCGGCATTCGGGTCAATCTTGAGCTCGTCCTGCTGCGGTACATGATGGTAGCCCGTCTCCTTGCTCGAAGCGATGATTTCACCGACGCCGAGGTGCTCGGCCTCTTTGTAAGATTTCTCCGCGAAGCTGCCCGAGAGAACGTAGCTGCCCGGATGCTCCTTCGTGGCGAAATTCAGCGGGATCATTGCGAACTGCTGGCTGGCACCGCCCTGGCAGAACAGGACTTCGTAGTCATCGCCGAGGCCCATGAGCTCTTTGATGTCTTTCTTTGCCTGCTCGTGAACAGCGGCATACGCCGGTGCACGATGGCTGATTTCAAGAATTGACATACCAGTGTGATTGAAGTTCAAAAACTCTGCCTGTGCTTCTTTGAGTACCTCGAGCGGCAGGGTTGCCGGACCCGGGTTGAAATTATAGACGCGACCTGCTTCCATGAAAAAACCTCCCAAAACCTCTTGTAATCTTGAATTTTGTTGAATCTGCTTGTTTTTAACGGACTTGTCTTTGGAAATCAGTCCGGTTTGCGGGCCTGTCCATGTCTTGTGGACAGGCTCGCGTTTTTTATATTCTAGCGCGAAAAAAACAGAAAAGCAAGCAGAAAAATAAAAACTGTTTTTTCTGAGCAGACACTTGACGGCAGAAAGTGGATGGCATATAATACACATATGCACGAAAAATGCAGACAATGCAAAATTGCAAAATGAAAAGCAAAGGCGAAGATGGGGAAGCCGGGAAAGAGACCCTTTTAGAGAGCTGACGGCCGGTGCAAGTCAGCAGGGTATTTTGAGGTTCCGCCCCGGAGCAGCTGATGAAAGTCAGACGGGTACGCCCGTTAAAGCGTCGAGAGAGAGGCCTTGCCTCACTTGGGTGGCACCACGGAATCAAAGCGTTTCGTCCCAAATCGGGACGGGCGCTTTTTTAGTTTATCAGGTATGATGAAGAGGAGAGAAAAACATGAAAGTTTTAGCAGCAGATGGTATTTCGCCAAAAGGAATTGAGCTTCTGCAGAAGGAGTTCGAGGTCGTTGTCAAGGACAAACTGCCGGCAGAGGAACTTTTGGAAATCATTCCGGAGTTTGATGCCATCATCGTGCGTTCGGCATCGAAGGTGACGGCAGAGGTCATTGACCGTGCCAAGAACCTCAAGATTATCGGCCGTGCCGGTGTCGGCGTCGACAATATCGATATTCCGGCCGCTACGGCCAAGGGCATCATCGTCATCAATTCCCCGGGCGGCAACACGATTGCGGCAACGGAGCACACGATGGCCATGATGCTCGCGATGTCCCGCAACATCCCGATTGCCAACGAGACGATGCATAAGGGCGAATGGAACCGCAAGAAATACGTCGGCGTTGAGCTGCGCGGCAAGACTTTAGGCGTTGTCGGCATGGGCCGCATCGGCTCGGGCGTTGCCAAACGCGCCATGGCTTTCGACATGAACGTGCTCGCTTATGATCCTTATATTAATGAAGAGCGTGCGAAAGCTCTCGGCGTCAAAATCGCTACCTTTGACGAAGTCATCGAGAACTCGGATTTCATCACGGTGCACATGCCGCTGACAAAGGAAACGAAGGGCATGATCGGCATGGAGCAGATGAAGAAGATGAAGAAGGGCGTCCGCCTCGTCAACTGCGCCCGCGGCGGCATCATCGACGAAGCGGATCTCGCCGAAGCACTCAAGCAGGGCCTCGTGGCAGGCGCGGCCATCGATGTTTACACGAGCGAGCCGCCGGCTGAAAAAGGCAATCCGCTGCTCGAGGCTCCGAACATTGTCCTGACGCCGCACCTCGGTGCCTCGACCGTTGAGGCCCAGATCGGTGTTTCGGTCGATGTAGCCAAGGGCATCATCGCTGCCCTGCACGGTGAGCCTGTGGCTACGGCCGTCAACATGGCGCCGGTTTCGCCGCAGGTCATGCGCGTCATCGCGCCGTACCTTACGCTGGCGGAACGTCTCGGCGGCACGGTCGTCGGCCTCGCCGACGGCCCGATTGAATCCGTCGAAGTCACGTACAACGGCGAGATTACGGAAGTCAATACGGGGCTTCTGACGACGGCCGTCATCAAGGGCATCCTGAATCCGGTCATGGAGAATGAAGTCAACTATGTCAATGCACCGGGCCTTGCCAAAGAGCGCGGCATCAAGGTTTCGGAGCGCAAGGAGCGCGAGGCCGAGAATTTTGCCAACCTCATCACGGTCGATGTCGTCGCCGGCGGCAAGAAACTTTCCGTACAGGGCACGCTGTTCGGCACACAGGGCCGCATCGTCCGCATCAATAAATTCCGCGTCGATGTTGACCCGCATGCGCGCATCCTCATCTGTCCACACATCAACCGTCCTGGCGTCATCGGCACGGTCGGCACGCTGCTCGGCGGCAACGGTGTCAATATCTCGGCCATGCAGGTCGGTACGACGGAGGAAGAGGGCAAGAACCTCATGGTTCTGACGGTCGACAACGATATCCCGCCAGCTCTTCTCGAAACGGTCAAAGCCCTCGATGGCATCTTCGACGCCAAGCTCGTCAATTTCTACGAAATCTAAATAAGATCTTCCTATATAATATAGGAAGAAATAAAAAAACTGCTGTTAGTACAGCAGTTTTTTTTGATGGCTTTTATGCGTTTAGAGTATCTTCGCCGCTGATTTTGTCGGGCAGGAGCAGCGAGAGAGCAAGACAGATGATGACGGGCAGCAGCCACGCAAGACCGCTTTCGTGCAGGGGCAGGCTGCCCGTGATGGAAGCGGCAAAGGAAAGCCCTGCAAACTGGCGCAGTATGTCCAAAAGCGATACAAGAGCCGCAGCAAAAGCGGCAAGGCGCATGCCAGTACGCGAGAGCTTTACGAATTTGTTCAGGATCGTCATGAGGACAATCGTGATGGCAATGGGATAGAGGAAAAGCAGCAGGGGAAGGGAGACCTTGATGATCTCGTTCAGGCCGAGATTAGCGAGCAGGAAACTCACGAGGCTGATGGCCGTCACATATTTTTGGTAGGACATAAAAGGAAATTCCCCATAGAAGAATTCTGCCACAGCGGCAATGAGCCCTACGGTTGTCGTGAAACAGGTCAGGGTAATCATAACGGCGAGAAAATACATGCCTGCGGGCCCGAAAAGATGCAGGGAAGTCTCAGAAAGCACATAAGCGCCGAGGTTGATATGGGCATTGCTGTAGATTTCGGGAGCAATGGGAAAGTGATTGCCGAGCAGGGCAAGTCCGAGATACAGGGCCCCCATGAGCAGCGTAACGGCAAGTCCCGCCATCCAGATGCAGAAATAATGCTCCCTGGCCGAACGGAAGGAGAGACGGCGCATCTCGTTTAGGGCAATGATGCAGAATGCGAAGGAAGCCAGCGTGTCCATCGTATTGTAGCCTTCGATGAAGCCGGTGCCAAATGATGCTTCAGCGTATTTGCCAAGCGGGGCCGGCAGTGTGGTATTCGTATAGGTGCAGAGACCGGCAATCGTCAGCACGACGATGAGCAGGACGAAGATTGGCGTCAGCACTTTGCCGAGTCGGGCGAGAAGTTTGGAAGGCGTGATGGCCAGCCACCAGCCAAAGGCAAAGTAAAGGCTGGTAAAAATGGCCAGAGGCAGAGTGCCGTCGCCCGTGATGGGCAGTACGCCGATGGAAAAAGAGGTAGCGGCCGTGCGCGGGATGGCCATCAAAGGTCCGATGGAGAGGTAGATGAGTGAGAGAATGAGCAGCGAGAAAAATGGGGAGAGTTTGCGGCTCATCTCCGCACGGAAGCCGCCGCTGTTGAACGTGCCGATGATCAGGGCGATCACCGGCATGCCGATACCGGAGAGCAGGAAGCCCAAAATGGCTGGTCCGAACATCGTGGCGGACTGAAAGCCAAGGGAAGGTGGAAAAATCAGATTACCGGCGCCGAAGAACATGCCGAACAGAAGCAGCCCAATCTGCAGTCCTTTTTTCGTCATAAAGCAAATTCTCCTTTCCAGAGATTGAAAAAATATATGCGGTGTAGATTGTTCTATTCTATAAGATTTTGCTGTGCTTTGTCAATTGAGAGAAGACAATATAAAAAAATCAACCTGTTTTGTCCTTCCTGAATTGATTTATGCGATATTTCTGGCATGTACTATGTATACAAGAGTAAAAATATAGAATCATCATCGAAACATCCATTAAGTATACATGCATACAATTTGCAATATATGTAAACCTGCGCTATAATAAATCCACGGATGGAGGAATGACGTATGTATATGAAAGATATGCTTATGATGAGAATTAAATTGATTGCTTTGAGCCAGATTCGGAATATCGAAGATTCCGTCAAAAGGAATCCGATGGCTTATCGCAAAGATACAATGGAATACTGCGACGCCATGTATGATATCATCGCCAGCATGTCCCGTGAACGTCTCACGCGCATCGTCGTACCGATTTATGAGAACTACGAGGAAATGGGCATGGCGGATGACCGCTATGTGGCCGATTCCCTGATGATGATTGTTTTGGCACTTTACCAGAACGAGATTGGCGAAGAAAATATTTACGACCTTGGCTGGACGAGCTACATTGAAGATTTCTTCCGCGTCCAGACGGCGACTGCCTGAATCTTTGAATCGTAAGGGCATGTTATGGATTTTAAATTTTAATCAAAAGTAAAGGAAAGCTCCTGCTCAGGCAGGAGTTTTTTTATTGGGCGCGAAGTGTGTAAGGAGAAAACAAAATAGAAGAGGAGGCGATTTTCTTGCCGATGTACAGAAAATCTCTGCTGATTCTGCTCCTTATCGTCGCAGCAGTGGCAGGAGGAACGTATTATGGCTGTTATACGCAGGATAAAGAGACGATTCAGCTTGATGCGGCGGCAGGCAGCAGCGGGACGCAGCAGGATCTTCCTGAAGTAACAGTCTATGTGACAGGTGCGGTGAACAAGCCGGGTGTCGTGACCGTAAGAGACGGGGCGCGCACCATGGATGCCGTCAACGCCTGCGGCGGGCTGCTGCCAACGGCTGACAGCGGGCAGATCAACATGGCACAGGTGCTGAAGGACGGGCAGCAGGTCCGCATTCCGGAGAAGAAGGGAGAATCTGCAGCAGCGAACAAGCAGACAGCGGGACAAAGCAGCGCGAAAAACGCGGCTGCAGCAGCTGTCGTCAATATCAATACGGCATCGGCTGAGGAGCTTGACACGCTGCCGGGCATTGGCCCTGCCATGGCAAAGCGCATCATCGAATACCGTGAGACAGAGGGCAGCTTTGCAGCCCCCGAGGACCTCAAGAAGGTCAGGGGCATTGGCGAGGCAAAGTTCCAGAAACTCAAAGACAAGATCTGTATCTGACCTTAGACCTTAATGGGAGGCGGCTATGAAGACAGGACAATATCCCGTTCTTTTTCTCGCCGGCCTGCTGCTGATGCTGGCTGCGGGAATTGCTGTATCGTATTTCCATCCTTATTTAGGGAATCTGGGAGATTTTTGGGGGTTCGGTGTATCTTTCTGGCTGATGCTGGGACTGCCGGTATTCCTGCTGGCGGTATGGATGACCTGGCACAGCAGCCGCTTTTGCTGGCTGCCTTTGCTGCTGCTCTTTTTCCTCTGCGGGATTTTTCGCCTGCAGAGCAGCATGTCCCTGTCGGAACATGATATTTCACGATGGGCAGAGCAGCCTAAACAGGAAATCCGGCTCAGCGGGACGCTGCTTGAGGAGCCGCGCTGGCAGAGCGTGCTGGCGCCCGATGGCAGCATGTTTTATAAGGTGCGTTATCTCGTGCAGGCAGAAAAAGTCAAGTCCGGCGGCCAGTGGCAGGCAGCTTCAGGCAAATGCTATGTCTATGCCAGAACGACGGCAAAAGAGGAAAAGGCCCGCATCGGTGACGGCCTGACGGTGGGCGGGACGGTCCGAAGGCCCCATGGCTATCAGAATCCGGGACAGATTGATACGGAGCTGCTGCTGCGCGCCGACGGGATTACCGCTCTTTTGACAGCGGGCAAGGGAACTGTCCATATAGAACAGAGGGATGCCTGCCCTCTGGAACGGTTCGTCGCCGACTGCCGCCGCCATTACCGGCAGAGCATGGAAAACGTCATGCCAAAGGAAGATGCGGCTGCTGTTTTTGCCATGCTGTTTGGCGGCTATGAGGGCATTGAGCCGGAACTCATCGAGGATTTTCAGACGACGGGCATCGTGCACATTCTGTCGGTCTCGGGCTCTCATATCAGCCTTGTCGCGGCCGTCATGCTCTGGCTGGCTTCCATGCTGCGCCTGCCGCGTGCCATTTCTGCTGTCCTCGTGCTCGGCAGCATTGCCTTTTACAGCATCCTCGCGGGCTGTGTTCCCCCTGTCATCCGCTCGGCGCTGATGGGCAGCTTGAGTTTTCTGGCACTGGCCTTTGGGCGCGAGCGCGAGTCGCGCTATATCCTGCTGCTGACAGGGATTTTCATGCTGATGTGGCAGCCGCTGCTGCTCTTTCATATCAGCTTTGAACTCTCCTATCTGGCAACGGCAGGACTGATCTTTTTGGCACCGGTGCTGTACCGCTGGGGAAGGCAGAGGGGGATTCCTTCCTTTATGGCGATGGGATTGGCCATCACGGCTGCAGCGCAGCTGGCCTCCCTTCCCGTGCTGCTCTGGTATTTCGGGCAGGTATCCCTGTCTTCCCTGCTGGCCAATCTCTTGGTCGTGCCCATCTTGGAGCTCATGATTGTCTTGGGGCTGTTTGCCGGCATTGCGGCGTTTTTTCTGCCGTTTCCCGGTCATCTCATCTTTGCGTTTGACAGCCTGCTCTTAGGCGTGGCGGCAGAGCTTGCGCATGTACTGGCTAAAATTCCCGGAGGCCTTCTGTATCTGCCGGCGATGAAATGGCAGCTTTGTCTGCTCTATTATTTTCTGCTGGGCTTTTTGCTGTTTTGCTTCTGCCGGCGCGATTTTGTCCGGACGCATCTTTATCCGTACAGGCGGCAGGCAGCGGCTGTTTGTTTATCCCTGTTTCTTGTCTATGGGCTGTCGCAGCTGCTGGCCACGCGCGAAATGGCCGTGCATTTCCTCGATGTCGGGCAGGGAGATGCCGTCCTCGTCGTGACGCCGCATGGCAGGGCCATGATGTTTGATACGGGCGGCACGCGCGACGGCAGTTTTGACATCGGCAGCAAGGTCGATGTGCCGTACCTTCTGCATCACGATGTCCACGCGCTCGATGCCATTTTTCTTTCGCATGCACATGAGGACCATGCGCAGGGCTGCAGCGGCATCCTGAAAAAAATACCCGTCGAGCGTGTCTATATGGCGAAAGAGGGCCTGGATGCTTACGCGCGCAGTCTGCAGCTCAGCGATGCTGACCCCGTGCTGCGGAAATTCCAGACGGCAGAAGAAGGCCATGCGTTTATGCTTGACGGTGTTAAAGTAGAGGTGCTGTTTGCTCCGCCAAAGCCGTCCGGCGGCGGTACGGGCAATGAAGTGTCAAATGTTTACCGCGTTTCGTATGGCAGGGCCAGTTTCTTGTTTACGGGCGACCTTGTCAAAGAGCAGGAAGCAAAGCTCATCGCCACAGGAAAAAATCTGCATGCCAATGTCCTGAAGGCCGGTCATCATGGCTCCGCGACGTCGAGCTCAGAGGCTTTTCTGGAAAACGTGGCCCCGTCATACGGTGTTTTCTGTGTGGGCTTTGAAAATTCGTTCGGCCATCCCAAGCCGGAAATCGTGCAGCGCTATCAGGAGCATGGCATACGGACCCTGCGCACGGACCGGGATGGGGCTGTCGTCTTTCATACCGATGGGAAGACCATGCGCGTGGAGACCTATGCGGATACAAAGATTTTGAGGTGACGTTATGGAATTTGAAGAACTGAATCCGGCGCAGAGAGAAGCCGTACAGGACCTGCAGAACAATATCCTGCTCCTCGCACCGGCCGGCACGGGGAAGACAAACACGTTGGCCTGCCGCATTGCCAATATCCTGGAGCAGAAACGTGCGGAACCAGAGGAAATCCTCTGCCTGACGTTCACGAATAAGGCCTGCCGCGAAATGAAGGAGCGCATTGTCATGCGGGCTGGTGAGGCCGGCAGGCGCGTCATCGTCAAGACATTCCATGGCTTTTGCTACGACGTCATCAAGACCGAAGCCAAGCGTCATTCCGACCTTTTTGCGGATTTTACGATTTTTGATGAGACCGACTGCTTGGGAATTGTGCGCGAGCTCCTTGAGGAGAAATGGCCCGAACGGTCCGTGCAGTCCCTGATTGCCGGCCTGAAGTCGGCGAGAACGGCTTATCATCTTGAATCCGGAGACGATGAAGCGGATTATCAGGAAGCACTCAGACGTCTGATGCAGGAACACCCGGAAGCGGTCCGCAAACTGTCCACGGATGAACACTATCAGTTCTATCGGCAGCTCTTTGAGGGCTGGCAGGTCTGGGGGCCGCATGTCACGGCTCTCTATGATGCAAGGCTGCACGATATCCACGGCCTTGACTTTACGGACCTCATCGTACAGGCAGATGCCTTGTTCCGGCAGGACGAAATTGCGACGAAATGGGCGCGCCGCTTCCTTTATATCAATATTGATGAGGTGCAGGACACGAGTGAACTCGAGTACAGGATCATGGCCCGCATCTTTGGCTGCAGTCGTCTGCTGCTCTGCGGCGATTATTTTCAGACGATTTACGAATGGCGCGGTTCACACCCCGAGACGGTCCTGCGCGCTTATCAGCGGGACTGGCAGCCGCGCCGCCTGGTCCTGACGGAAAATTATCGTTCCACGCAGGTCCTTTTGAGTGCGTCCTTTGCCTGCCTGCAGCAGCTTTTTCCCGAGCGCGTTTCGGCGCTTTATCCCGAGGGGCTGCATGCCGTAAGTCCTGAGTACGGTCCGCCCATTGTCCTCAAGGGCGCTGTCAGTTTTCAGGAAGAAGCACAGTGGATTTATTATACGATTCAGCAGCTGGGCGTCAAGGATTACAGCAGTGTCTGTGTCCTGACGCGCAGCAACCGCTATAATAAGGACCTCTCTTCGTATTTTCGGAGCTTTGGCTGTCATTTGCCCGACAAAGAGCGGCTGCCGTTCATGCTCATTGATGAGGTCAAATTTTACAGGCGTCAGGAAGTCAAGGATGTACTGGCCTTTCTGAAGCTCATCCTCAATCCGCATGATACGGCAAGTTTTGTGCGTATCCTCAACCGTTTCGGCAAAGGCATAGGTCCGGGGACAATCCGCAGGATATCGCAGGAATCGTATCGCAGGGCAGGCATCCGCATCACGGATTATCTCGACGATGATGCGCGCCGCACGGGCGACCCGTTTGCGGTGCTGCTGAAGGCTTTGGACGAAGACAATGTCGTCGTCTTTGATGTCGAAGCGACAGGTGTGGACCCGACGCGCGATGAGATCATCCAGATTGCGGGGATAAGGCTCAGCCGCGATGGCAGCGTCAAGGCGGAGTTCAAGCGCCTCTTGAGAGCTGCGCGTTCTGTGGGCGACAGCGTGCGCGTTCATCATATTGAAGATGATATGCTGCAGCAGGAAGGGCAGGAACCTGCACAGGTGCTTCGGGATTTCTGCGAGTTTGCCAAAGACGCGGTCATTGTCGGGCATAATGTCACCTATGACCTCAGCATCCTCGGCAGTGAACTCACGCGTCTCGGACTGCCGCAGCTTAAATACCGCCGCTACTATGATACACTTGACATTTTTCGGCGCTTTTATCCGAACCTGCCGAACCATAAACTCGAATATCTCGGCGAGTTTTGCAAGGTATCACACCGTTCCACGCACGATGCCATGGATGATATCTGTGCAACTTCGGAAATCCTGCTGTTTGCCGTGGAGCATAATATAAAGCCCTATGCAGAGGACCGCCGTGCCTTTATGGCGAAATGGCAGGTACTCTTTACGGATATGGCAGAGAAAATATCTTCTTTCCGGCGGGATGCCGAAGTGATGCGGCCGTGGCAGCTGATTGGCCAGATCGTCGTCAAGACGCAAATGGATGACTATTATAGGCGCAGAAACGAAGAAACGCGCATCGAAAATCTGCGGGACCTCTTTCGTCAGGCACGTGATATGGACGAAAAGGAAGTCAGGCCCCTCGATGCCCTTCTGCGCTTTCTCAATTATACCGTCCTCTCCAACACGAACCTCGATGCCCTGACCAAGCGTCAGCAGATTCCCATCATCACCGTGCATCAGGCCAAGGGTTCGGAATTTGACTATGTCTTTGTTGCGGGACTTCAGGAAGGAAATTTTCCGGGACTGCAGGCCGAGAAGAATGATACGATGGATGAAGAGGCACGTCTCTTTTACGTGGCCATCACGCGGCCGAAAAAACAGCTTTTCTTGTCCTGGTGCCAGTCACAGCGCGGCCATTACACGCATATGAGCCGTTTTTTGCGCACGCTGCCGCGCCGCTATGTACAAAATGTCTGAATGCTAAAGCACGCTGCCTGTTTTTGTCAGGCAGCGTGCTTTTTTGTATGGGAGGATTTGTGTTATAATTTTTTAGAAACACTTTGCAGAAAGGGGCGTAAACCGGGTGAAATTCACAGAGTTCATGGGGAATATCCGTAAACAGGAACTGCCGCATGTGTTCCTGCTGTCAGGAGAAGAACATTATTATATCGATAAGGCGAAAGAGGCCATACTAAGCCGTTTGTTCCCTAAGGGGCAGGGGAGTGAAGATGCCCTGCAGAAGGCCGATGGCGATATGGAACTTTCTGCGCTGCTCGCAAATATTGAGTCCGTTCCTTTTTTTGCGGACAAGAACGTCATTTTGCTGAATGGCACGAATCTCTTCCGCGACAGCAAACAGGCGGGCGGCGACAGCAAGGAACTCGATGAACTCATCCGGCTGCTCGGGGATATGCCGCCTTACAGTTATGTCGTATTCATTGCCCCGTATAAGGCCGACAAGCGGCGCAAGCTTTACAAGGCCGTCAATAAGGCCGGCCTGATCCTTGAGGCAGAGCCCCTGCGTGCCTGGAATATTGGCGAATGGCTGCAGGGAAAGCTGAGGTCTCTCAATAAAGATATGGACCGTGAGGCTTATGCCTATTTTGCCGGAGCTGTCAGCATGATGCAGCAGATTTCCCTCGCGTATCTTGACAAGGAGTTTGACAAGCTCGCGCTGTTCAGCAAAGAACGCCATATTACGAAGGCCGAGCTCGTTGAGGTTTTTTCAGGGCTGCCGGAAGTCTCAGTCTTTGCCCTGCTTGATGCCATCAGTGCGCGCGACAGTAAAAAAGCCCTGCTGCTCCTGCACCGTCAGCTTGCGGACGGCACGTATTTCACGGTGCTCGTGGCCTTGTTGACACGTCATGTGCGTCAGCTCTGGCAGGCAAAGGAACTAATGAAAAAGGGCATTCGCGGCAAAGCGCTCGCGAAGCCCTTGGAGCTCAATCCCTTTATTGCCGAAAAACTCGGCCGTGCGGCTGCAGCTTTTCCGGAGCCTGTACTCAAACGCGCCATGCTCATGCTGATTGGCGCCGACTATACGCTGAAGACGGGGCAGGCCGGCAATGAAGTCCTTGAAGAGGCGGTCATCACCCTCTGCAAAGGAAAGGATTGATTCATATATACGGAATTATTTCGCTGCTTTCTGCGGGAACGGCGCAAAAATTGTGCAGATGGCGGCAAGCGGCAGCGTCAGTGACGACAGCAAAAGGGCCTGCGTCAGGCCAATCTGGTCACCGAGGGCAGCCGTGATGGCCGTGCCGAGGCTGCCGAGACCAAAGGAGAAGCCGAGCATCATGCCCGAGGCCATGCCTTCACTGCCGGGCATGGCACGCTGTGCCCAGACGAGGGAACTCGGCTGCGGTGCGAGCAGCAGGGCGCCCGTCAGGAACAGTGCGATGAGGGAAAGCGGTTCGTTGCCCGGATTCAGATAGAAGTAGACGGTCGGGAAAATCGAGAGGGCTAAAGAAATGATGATGATGCGCTTATGGGCGAAGCGGTCGCCAAGATAGCCGCCAATCAGGCCGCCCACGGTGCAGCCAACGAGGAAAAGCGTCAAAAGCGTGCCGGAGAGAAGTCCCGAGTAGCCATGCGAGACGAGCAGCAGCGGCAGGAGCGTCGACATCGAGACATGCGTGCAGCAGCGCAGTCCCATGGCAATGTTCAGGCGCAGGATAGAAGCATTCTGGAAGACTTCGCTGAGATGGAAGACCTTGGCTTTTGCCTTATCGGCAACGGTCGAATACTGCGTGAGGCCGCTCTTGAGGCAGATGAAGGCAAAGAGAAAGCCCGGCACCATGAGCCATGGCAGATCCTCCATCGAGAAGCGATTGAGGAAGGCGATGACGATGATCGGCGCGAGCGCATAGCCGAGATTGCCGCCCGCGATGTAATACGACATGGAACGTCCCTGCCGTTCCGATGGTGCTGTCTTGGCTACGAGTGTCGAGCCGAGCGGGTGGAAGCCCGAAACGGAAAGACCCGTGAATGCGATGAGCAGGAACAGCATGAATTTCGTCGAAATCAGGCCAATCGAGCAGATGCAGACGGCGCCGAACGGGATGACGGGAATCAGCAGGCGGCTGAGATTGTGCCGGTCCATGATGTAGCCGAAGACCGGCTGCATCATATTGCTCGTGATGGAGAGCACCATGACGAGGAGACCGCTGACGGTCAGGGAAATGCCGAGCTTCGGCATGATGATCGGCAGCAGGATGGGCAGGAAGTTGCAGTAAAAATCATTGAGGAAATGGCCGGTGCTCAGGAGCAGCGTGCCGTCCTTTCTGGCAGTTAACTTGACATTGGCGGTTAATTCGCTTGACATGAAAAAGTCTCCTTTGAATTTTTTGCCTGTATTAGATACGGCTGCTCTTGTCTCCCATGGCCCGCAGCAGCCGCTTGATGGGCAGCAGGCGCAGGATGATGCAGCAGATGATGAATTCCGGAATCAGGTAGCTGGCATTGAAGACGAGCGAATAGACGAGCGGGTTCATGCCGGCCGGTGCATACGAGGCGAAGAAGACCACGCCGGAAATCAGGTGGCAGAGGAAACGCGCGAGAAAGGCGAGAGCCGTGCCGCGGTAAATATGCTCGCGCCAGAGGCCGGCAAGGCCCATGGCCATATACGGCAGCGGATAGTCGAAGAGCACCTGTACGGGATGCACGATGAAAGGGTCCTGTATGATGTTGATGAGGCCGTAGAGAAAGCCCGCCAGAGCGCCGATGCCGGGACCATAGCGGTACGAGAGCAGCAAAAGAGGCACCATGGCACCGAGTGTCACACTGCCGCCCTGCGGCATATGGAAAATGCGAATTTGGTGCAGCACAATCGTCAGCGCGAGCATCAGCGCGATATCGATGAGCGTGCGCGTTGTCAGATGGATATGACGCGTATAAAGTCCGCCTAAAATCAACAGCAAAGTGCCAAGCATGGCAAAGTCGGCTGTCGGCGACGCAAGAAGTTCAGACATAAAAACACTTCTTTCTATATAAATTACATAAACAACATACCGTAATACAGCAGAGCGGATTGCCTGCAGCGCCTTATATTGTAGCAAATGTTACTGTGGAATACAAGGTATTGTGTTACGATGAAAACATGAAACAGGAGGATGATAGATATGGGAAAATGGGCCGTCATTTATTCGTCGGTTACGGGCAATACAAAGAAAATCGCAGAAGCCATCGCGGAGCAGGCCGGAGATGCTGACGTGTTCCGCGTGCAGGATGCACCGGAGGACCTTTCCGGCTATGAGGTTGTAGCACTTGGCTACTGGCTGCGCCTCGGTCAGCCGGACCCTCTGATGCTCAAATATCTGCCGAAGGTCCATGATGCTCAGGTCATCTTCTTTCAGACGCACGGCACGGCGCCGACGAGCGAACACGCCATCACGAGCTTTGCGCGCGCCGGCTATTTTCTTGGCCCTGACTGCACGATTCTCGGCACGTTCGGCTGCCGCGGCAAGATCAATCCGGCCATGCTCAAGAAGCGCCAGAATGCAGGCCCCGATGACCCGCACGGCGGTCCGAAGAGCATGGAGCGCTGGAAACTCGCCTCGACGCATCCCGATGAACAGGATATCGCGGATGCCAAAGACCTCGTGGAGCGCATGAAGCATAAAATGGTCATGCGCCAGCGCTTCCTCGCGAAAAAAGCGGCGAAACTCGCTGCACTGCAGAAGAAAGCATAATATAGTATTCCATAATTTTATTAGAAGCCAGATTCCTTAAAATAGGGAGTCTGGTTTTTTGTTTCCTTTTTTTAATGAATCGTTCATTCCTTATTGTTAAGGTGGATTTTTCGTTGCATTTGTAGTATTATTAAAACAAAATGATTTTAATCATTTATATTAAGCGATAGAAGAATGGAATAAAGGTGGTGAAGACGGATACATGCGTATGACACGACGGCGCCGCAGGGCATGGCTCAGACGGTGCAAAGAGCAGAATGAAGATTGTGCAGGGTCAAGGTATGGAAGCCGTCTTTCTTTACGCCGTTTTCGCGACCGGCAGAGACGGCAGCGTCAGCTGCGTCAGTCTCTGGCCTGTCTGTCAGCAGGTTCCTTATGCCTGCTGCCTTTTCTTCATTCCCGCGCTTTGGCGTCCGGCAGCCTGCAGCCGTGGACACAGTCACAGGAAGACCTTAAGGAACTCAGCCAGACGAGTCATGAACATCATGAAAGACAGAGACTGGCAAAAGAAAAAGACCGGAACGCTCAGGCAGAAAAGCAGGCCCAAAAGGAACTGGCCGCAGCGCAGCAGCATCTTGAGATGTGTCAGACGGAGCTGAGAATCTATCAGGAAACGCAGTTTCACAATCAATTGATTGAAGAAAGGCGCGCTTACTGGCAGCAGGAAACGGCAAAAGCGGCCGCGGCGCGTGATAAAGCGGAACTTTTTCTGACCGATAAACAGGTCCGGGCCCTTGAAATCGAGCGTCAGCTCAGGGCCTTGGACAAGCGAAATACCGTCAGGATGGGCATGTCCTATGCGTCATGGTCCGGCCGTTCTTCATGGCCTGCCGGTGCCGATAAGGGCAGCCAGCTTGTCTGGCCGCTGGCAGCATCATATGCAAAAGATGGTTTTGCGGTCAAGGCGGCAGGCGGTTTTTTATGGCAGCATCAGCAAAATGAGGAAGGGTTCGGCAAAGACTTTGCCAGTCTGCTGGATCTGGAAACGGAAACTTCCTTTGAACCTGCGCATTCCGGACCGCGCGGCCTGCGCTATATTCTGGGGCTTCGCCTGCCGACGGGCAGGACGCAGTCCGTGCGTGATTTGGTCCCCGATGGCCTTGGTACCATAGATTATGTTCATCGCGGCTGGGAAGTCACGCCGGGCATGGAATTTTCTTATCATTATACGAAGGATGACGTCCTGAAAACGCGTTTTGACATCACGGTACCGGGGCATTATCGGGCACCGGCTTTGCAGGGGTGGCAGCCGGATGTTCATCCCGGCAATCGTTACCGCCAGTCCCTTGCTTACCTGCACAGCGGCGCTGCTTCCTCTTATATGCTGAAGGCCGTGTGTATGACAGAGGAAAAGAGCGAAATCGGGAATCTCCGCTATCGTCCCGGTACCCAGACTCTTTTCGGAGGGTATGCAGAGCATTACGTGTCTTCCCGTGATGCCATGCAGGCTTATGCGGCTTCCTTCCGCCAGCTGGCCGGCCGTTACAGCACGGATTTTTCTGGGTTCACAGGTCTTGAGGCAGGGGAAGATGGCCGCTGCAGCGGCATTCTTTACGGACTTGGCTGGCGTCATGAAGAAAATCCTTTCTTATTATATTATGCCAGAGCCTCTTATATGAAAATGGGAGGTACGCGCATCGAACCTTCCCGCTATTTGCTGCAAAAGGATGTGAGGCGTTGGTCGGGCGTACTTGGCATGGAGCGGCTGCTTCGCGAAGACTTGAGTTTGGGCGCAGAGCTTTCCTATTATAAACAGAACGATGGGATACAGGGAGACAGCCATGGCTGGCAGTCTTTCGTCATGCTGCAGAAGCTTTTTTGAGAAAAGACGGACGCAGGGGAATGGATGAAAAGAGATTCACACGAGGGGATTGATGGTTGATGAATAGAAAGAAGTGGATTTGGTATCTGCCGCTGGTGACCGCTGCCATCAGCGTGATGCCGTCCTCTGCCATGGCAGCACCCGTGGCGGACGAATGGGTATATGAAGATTTAGAGCAGCTTGCCGGAGCAGGGTATCTCGAACTTCCCCCAGGGGACCTGCATCAGCTGAGCCGCAAAGACCTCGCTGCTTTGGTCGGCAAAGCGATGGACCGGATGGAGTCTTATGAGGGAACAAGCCTTGCCGATGAATACGGCCGCGTGACGAAGCTGCTCGTGGAAGATAAAGTCCAACTCGGGCTGGCCAAAGAGCAGCTCGAAGCTGCCGGCAAAATCTTTCGCCAGCGGGAAAGAGAGGCACGGCGCGATACGGATGCCCTGGCACGCCAGTCCCTGCGCGGCAACAACCGCCTTGAAGTCATGGAGCCCCTGCAGAAACGGGCTAAGGAAAGCCAGATGCGGCTGCAGGGAGCGGCGCGCGACTTTGCGATTGCACGCCAGCGTGCCCTGCGCCGTCAGCGCATGGCCGACGAACTCGAGCAGAGACAGAATGATATCATGGCGGCCATGACAGGGGCATCGTCAGGCACAGGACCGCTGCCGCAGAGCTCTTTGCCAGCCGGCACAGCTGGCATGACTGGCACGTCCGGCATAAATGGTTCGGCTGCGTCCCCTCAGAGTGCAGGGCTTTTGCGCGACAGCTCTGCTCAGGATGCGGACGCGATGGCGCGTCTTTCGGCCCTGCGCACGGAATTTGTCAGCGAGCTGGACGAAGCGGGGGCTCTTGACAAGCAGAATGCGCATCTGGCAGACGACCTTCCGGTCAAGGATGTTCAGCGTCCGAGGCTGCGTATCGATAGCGAGGTACGTCTGTCGGATGGCAAATCTACAGGAGACCGGGATGAATACCGCTACCACAATTCGGAACTGCGCCTGCGCGTTTATCCGGATTACAACATCGACGGCAACTGGCATGCAATCGGCATGGTGGAAGGCAAGAAGGAATTCGGCAGCCGCAAGGACAAAGATGACGAAAAACTGCGTCTGGACCGGTATTACCTTGAGGGCCATGTTGGGCTGGCCAAGGTCGATGCCGGGGCCTTTGGTTCCCTGATGGCCGAGGGCAATATCTACGACAGCAAGTTCAAGGGCATACGCATTGAGGGAGGTGTGCCTGTAAAATACGCTTTTGAATACGGCCAAGCGAATGATACGGACAAGGCCTGGGATGCTACGGCCGATTATGTGCAGCCAACTTACAGCATCGGCGCGGGCGTCTACCGCTTTGAGGGCGGCTACGATAAAGACAATGTCGTCCGCGATGGCAAACAGAGCATCGCCATGGCCAATGTCCATAAGCTCGTGGGCAGTATTGACCTCGGGGCCATGGTCCTTTACGGCAAGGACCGCGGGCATGATGGCACAGGGTACGTCATCTCGGCGGCAAACGGACAGGAGCAGAGCTGGAAGCCGCGCAGCCGCAGCTGGTGGCTCAAATACTATTATCAGCCGTATGAGACGTATTACTCGCATACGATGAACGGCACGGCCGATTTTATGCGCAAGTATGGCGGCTTCAAGGGCTGGGGGGCCGGATATTCGTACACCCTGAGCAAAGACTGGCTCTTTAATCTCGAGTACTATCATCTCTGGGATCTCGATGGGCACAAGGCCAGCAATACCATCTGGGGCTCACTGACCACGTATTTCAAGAATTATGAAGACTGACTGAGTAAGAGAAGATACCGATACAATACAGAATATATTCATAACAAGGGGACGATAGAAATGATGGGGGCAGTAGAAAAATTAAAGGCACGGCAGACGGCATTGGCTGTCGTCGGCCTCGGTTATGTCGGCCTGCCTTTGGCTGTTGCATTTGCCAGACACTTCGAGGTAATCGGCTTTGACCTGAATGAGGAAAAAATTGCCTGTTACCAAAAGGGACATGATGTCACGGAAGAAGTCGGCGATGCTGCTCTTCGCGAGGCCAAGGTGAAATTTACGTCAGATGCTTCTGAACTTGCGCAGGCCTCTTTTATCGTGGTGGCCGTGCCGACGCCTGTTCATGATGATAAGACACCGGACCTCGGCCCTGTGACAGCGGCAAGCCACAGCGTGGGCCGAAATCTCCAAAAGGGCAGTATCGTCGTGTACGAGTCCACGGTTTATCCGGGGGTTACCGAAGATGTCTGCAGGCCCATCCTCGAGCAGGAATCCGGACTTTGCTGCGGGCATGACTTTAAGATTGGCTATTCACCGGAACGCATCAATCCGGGCGACAAAAAGCATCGTCTGGCACAGGTGACAAAAATCGTGTCAGGCTCCGATGAAGAGGCTCTGTCTGAGATTGCAGCCGTTTATCAAAATGTTGCGCCATCCATCTACCGCACGTCAAGCATCAAGGCAGCAGAAGCGGCCAAGCTCTCGGAAAATGCCCAGCGCGATGTCAACATCGCGTTCATGAATGAGCTTTCGCGTTCGTTTCACCGCATGGGCATTGACACAGAAGATGTCGCCCGGGCCATGGATACGAAGTGGAATTCGCTGCATTTCCGCCCGGGGCTCGTCGGCGGGCACTGCATCGGTGTCGACCCTTATTATCTGATTCATCAGACAGAACGTCTGGGGGGCCACACGCCACTGACTCTGGCCGCACGGCAGACGAACGAGGGTATGAGTGCCTTTGTGACCGGCAATATCGTGCGCGAGCTCATTCGGCAGAAAATCGATGTAGCTCATGCGCGCATTGTCCTTTTCGGCATGACTTTTAAAGAGAACTGTCCCGATACGCGCAATTCCCGGGCTGTCGATATTTACCACCAGCTCGAGAGCTATGGAATTTCACCGCTGGCCGTCGATACGCGGGCCGAGGCAGCGTCATTTGTCAGAGAATTTGGCATAAAATTGCGGCCGCTGAACGAGATTCAGGAAGCGGATGCTCTTGTTTTCCTCGTGGCGCATCAGGAATTTCGGGAGCTGACGATGGCAGAACTGCAAAAAATGGCAAGGCCCTGTGGAGAAGGCCGGCCCGTGCTCGTCGATGTGAAGCATATCTTTAATAGGAAGGAAGCCGGGCGGGCTGGCTTTGCCTATTGGGGCCTTTGAGCCCTGGAAGAAGCAGGTGAATAGGAAGTTCGTTTTCATTCGGGGAAGTGGGAAACTTGAGCTATAAAAAAATTGCAGCGATTGCCCTGGCGGTGCTGCTGGTAATATGCGCGGGCCTCGTTTATTTGCGGGACCATACATCGGTAGGAAAGCACGAACTGAGTGAAATCACCGATGTCAGCGCTGCGTATCAGGCCGATGAGGAAATCGCGGAAGCGAAGGACAAACTGCAGGCTGGGATTGAGCCGGCGCAGGTCATCACGACTTTGCCGGAAGGAGCTTCGTGCGTGGCCATCGTCATCGACGGCCTGCCCGACCGTCCCCTGACGGCGCGTCTCATCGATGTACTCGAAAAACATCAGGCCACGGCGACGTTTTTTGTGGAAGGGCAGAATGCGGCGGACCAGCCTGAGACCATCCGCCTGCTGCGCGACAAGGGCTTTGAGCTGGGCAATTACACATTGGTCGGGCTTGCAGATTTTGATAAGGCCTCACAGGACGAGCAGCTTGCTGAACTATGCCGCACGCAGAAAATCGTCAATGTGCGTTCTGCCTTTACGCCAACGCTTTTCCGGGCACCGCGCACGGTCTTTACCGATGAACTGCTGAAGACGGTTCATGCAGCCGGCCTTTCTTATGCAGTCAAGGAAAATGTGCGCTATAAGAAGGGGACGCTGGCAAGTCAGGAAAATGCTGCTGCGTATGCGGCCAATATTCCCGACGGCAGCATCATAGCCGTTGAAATCGGCCATCCGGTCGAGCGCAAGGCCGAGACGAAGGGCGATATCGATGAGCGTCCCGCCATTGATATGAAGCCGACCATCCACGATGACGGGCAAAAACCGGCCGCACCGACCGTCGACCTTGCCGATGAGCTCGACTGGCTGCTGACGGCTCTTGAGAATCGGGGGTTCAAGGTGATGAATGTCAACGGCTTCCGCAAAATCCATTACATCCCCGCCAATGCTGCTGTCCTTGCCGGTCAGGCGAAAGAGGCGGCGAAGGCACAGGCTGATGCGCTGGTAAATCAGGAAGGAGGGGCAGCTGATGGGCAGTGAGCAGGAGAAACAAGGCAAGAAGAAAAAAGAACAGGAAGAGCAGGATGTACTGTTCCATCTGAAGCCGGACCGCCGTCTGCTTTCCTACGCGCCGGACAGTACGGGCACGCGCACGAACCGCGACCGCCGCGGCAAAGATTCAGCAGGGACGAGCGAAGGGTATATCAAGCTGCAGCAGGATGATAAAAACGGTCAGCGCTATCTCGTCGATTATAAGGTCACGGCCGTTTTCCAGTACGAAGGGAAAAAATACACCGAAACGCTGAAGGGCGAAGATATCTCGACGACCGGCATTCTGCTGACGCAGCCGGCCGGCAGCGAGGCCCTGCCTTTGCTGGAAGCGGAAAACATCAAGCTGACGTTTGAAATCACGCCGGGGTCGATGCCGGAAGGCTATGAAATGACGGTCAAGAAAATACCGGCTCAGTGTGTGCGAGAGGCGGAACGGCCGGATGGCACGAAGCTTTACGGCATGCAGTTCAAGTCGACGCTCGCTGAATTTTCGAACACGCACCGCAAGAATTACATGCTGGCCGTCGCTTCGTTCTTTCTCGCGGTCATCGTCTTTGTCATCGTGCTTATGCGTGCCGAGTCCGTCATTTACTTCCAGTTTAACCGCTGGCTCTATCTCTACAGCATCATCGCCGCGACATTCCTTTTGACGCGCTATCTTTTCGGTTCTTTTTACCGGCCGACGAAGATCGACCCGAAGTATACGCCGGGCGTCAGCATCATCATTCCGTGCTTCAATGAAGAAGAATGGATCCAGCATACGATCCTCGGCTGCATCAATCAGGACTATCCGATTGACAAGCTTGAAGTCATCGTGGTCGATGACTGCTCCAACGACCATTCCGTCGAGAAAATCAAGGAAATCATCGAAAAACTCAAGGAAAACGATGGCGACCGCAAGATGTACCGCATCGAAGACCGGCTTCATTACTACGTACAGCCCGTCAATAAGGGCAAGCGCGATGCAATGTACTTAGGCGCGCATAAGGCGAAGCATGAGCTCCTGGTCTTCGTCGATTCCGACAGTTTCCTCGACCCTTATGCCGTGCGCAATATCGTCCAGCCGTTTAAGGACAAGAAAATGGGCGGTGTCTCGGGCCGCACGGATGTGGCCAATACGTATACGAATACGCTGACGAAGATGCAGGCCGTGCGCTATTACATCGCGTTCCGCATCATGAAGGCGGCAGAGGGATTTTTCGACGCCGTCACCTGCCTGTCGGGGCCGCTTTCCTGCTACCGCAAGGACCTCGTGCTGAAATACGCCGATGACTGGATCAATCAGAAATTCCTCGGGCAGAAGGCGACGTTCGGCGACGACCGCAGCATGACAAATTTCATTTTGCGCCACAACCGGACGACGTATCAGGATACGGCCGTCTGCATGACGATTGTGCCGAAGTCGTATAAGATGTTCCTGCGCCAGCAGATGCGCTGGAAGCGTTCGTGGCTGCGCGAGTCCATCATCGCGGCCTGCTATATGTGGAAAAAAGAGCCTTTTATGTCCCTGAGTTTTTACATGGGCCTTTTGGTGCCGATTGCCGCGCCAATCATCGTGCTCTACAACCTCATCTACATTCCGATTATGCACCGCGTGTTCCCGCTCGCATTCCTCGTCGGCATGCTCATGATGGCACTCTTAATGAGCATGGCTCAGCTTTTCCTTCGCCGCAGCACGACGTGGATTTTCGGTGTCTGGTTCTGCCTTTATTATGAAGCGGTCCTTCTCTGGCAGATGCCGGTCGCCTGGTTCACGTTCTGGAAGTCGACCTGGGGCACGCGCATGACGCCGGCGGACCTCGCGGAACTCGAGAAGAAGAAGAAAAAAGAGCGTGAGAAAGAGGAGAAGAAAAAGAAGAAGGTGAATGAGCCGTGAGTGATATTTCTGATAAAGACAAACAAGAAAACACGCAGGAAAATCCCGCAGAAGGAAAGGAAAATCTGGCAGCGGAAATTGCGGCTCTCGGCGACGATGCTTTCACGAAGCGCAAGGAGCGCCATAAACGCCTGCGCACATTGCTGCAGTTCCTCATTCTCGCGGTCTGCCTTGCCCTGCTGTTCAGTCTCTTCTTTCATTTAAAGACCTATCATCCCTATGGAGAGGGGGAGGTGTCGGACAGCAGCGAGGACACGGGCTTCATTGCCATCTCGTATTTTGGCGTTGACCGCATCGGCGATACCTCGACGCTCATCGGCAAGGACCTTTTGGAACAGCATCTAAAGGCACTCAAGGCACAGGGCTATGTCACGATCACGCAGAAGGATATCGAGGACTATTACCTGCACGGCAAGAAGCTGCCAAGGCGGGCTCTCTATCTGATGTTTGAGGACGGGCGCCGCGATACGGCGATTTTTGCCGACAATCTCATGGAGCGCATGAATTACAAGGCGACCATGATGACGTATGCCGGGGAATTTGACCGCGAGGACCCCAAATTCCTGAAGCCAAAAGAACTGCGCGATATGGAAGACTCGACGTTCTGGGAGCTTGGCACCAATGGCTACCGCCTTGAGTACATCAATGTCCGTGACCGCTACGGCAATTATCTCGGCGAGATCGACCCTCTGCGCTATGCCATGGTGCACCGCTATCTTGGACGCTACTACAATCATTATCTCATGGATTATATCCGCGACAAGAACGGCGTGCCCAAAGAGAGCTACGACCATATGAAACGGCGTGTGAGCTACGATTACGAGCACCTGAATGACGTTTATCAGGATAAGCTCGGCAAGGTGCCGTCTGTTTATGTGCTCATGCATGCCAATACGGGCCGGTTCGGCAACAACCGCGATGTCAGCGCGGTCAATGAGTACTGGATTCGCGACCTCTTCACGATGAATTTCAACCGTGAGGGGTATTCGTTCAATCAGCGAAACAGCAGCATTTACGACCTCACGCGCATGCAGCCGCAGCCATACTGGCCGGTCAATCACCTGCTCATGCGCATCAAGTACGATATCAATCAGCCGATTACCTTCATGAAGGGCGAAGACCGCCATCAGGGGGACTGGGAAAACACCAAAGGTGCGGCTGAAATCAAGGAAGAAAAATACATCCTGACGACGCTGCCGGAAGGTGAGGCCCTTTCCCGCTTGAACAGGAAGGATAAGTTCCGCAATGCCCGCATCCGCACGCGCCTTGAGGGCAATACCTTCGGCACGCAGAAAATCTATTTCCACGCAGCGGACGACCTCAGCAGCTACGAGGAAGTCAGTCTGCGCAACGGCGACCTTGTCGTCACGGAAAAAATCGGCGGTGCAGAGCGCGAGCTTTACCGCGGAAAGATTGCCTCCATTCTCGGTGAGAAAATCCCTTCGAAAGAAGAGATGAAAAAGGAAGCAGAGGTCACGGAGAACGAGGCCTTTGCACGCTATGCGGATTCGCCGGCTGAAGCGAAGGAATATCTTTCCCGCGCAAATGAGCGTCAGCAGGAGCCGGCCGCATCTGTCGAGGACGGTGCTGAAGCGGATGATGCCGTAACGAGCTTTCATGAACGCAGCAAACACGATATCGATATTGCTTTTAAAGATGAAATGCTGACGGTAAAGCTTGATGGCAGGACGGCCTGCGAGGATTTGCCCATCAGCAGTACGCAGAATGGCAGCATCCTTCTCGGTGCAGACTGGAAGGCCGATGCCTGGAGCCAGCGCAATCTCGCCGACGATGTCTACGACGGCGTGTTTGACAAATTCACCGTCCTTGCCAATACAGGCAAGGATGAAAAAGACGAGAAAGTCTTGTTCACGATGCAGTATACGGGACTTGAGCATTACGAGCATCGCGCCAAAGAAATCTGGGAGGCCATTCTCAAGTGGTTCCTGACGAATCTCTGATGCTGCAGCAACCGTTCGTATCGATGTCCAATGATGAATAGTGGGAGGATATATTATGTTATTCCGGACACGGAAGAGAATCATCTGCGGCCTGGCCGTTCTGACCGTCCTGACGGTTTCAGCTGCCGGCCTGAGCTGCGCGAAAGCGGAATCCGTAAAGGATGGTCCGCATCCGGCGGTGCAGCTTTCAGCCTGGACAGCTTATTGGGATGACGAGGCCGGCAGGGAGGATTATCAAAAAATCCGCCGCCGCCTTGATGGCATCAGCGCGTTTGCGGCCTATTACGGCCCCGATGATGCTTTGCTCGTGCCCGAAGAGACAAAACAGGCCTTGAAGCAGGCGAAAAAAGACGGCAAGGAAGCGTATCTGACCGTCGTCAACGACCGACAGGATGCCGCTGGGAAAAGTCAGGAAAAGGATACGGCGCTTGTCGGCCGTTTACTGAAGGACGAGACTTCGAAGGATGCACAGGTACAGCTGCTCGTGCAGAAAGCGAAGGAAGCCGGTGCTGACGGCATTGAGCTCGACTACGAGCGCATTTTCAAGGACAGTAAATTGAAGACGCCGTTTCTCGATTTTACCTATAAGCTGAGTTCGGCCTGCATTAAGGAGAATCTCAAGCTGCGCATTGTACTCGAGCCGTCGGCTCCCTTCGATGCGCCGTTTGCCAAGGGCCCGGAATACGTCGTGATGCTCTACAATCTGTACGGCCTGCACAGCGGCCCAGGCCCCAAGGCTGACGGTGCGTTCATCAAGAAGACGATTCAGCGCATGGAGAAACTGCCGGGCAAAAAAAGCGTGGCCATCGCGACGGGCGGCTGCCTTTGGCAGGACTATAAGCTGCTCGGCCTGAGCCGCGGTCCGACGAAGTTCATTTCCGAGCAGGAGGCAGCGGCTCTGGCACAAAAGCACAAGGCAGAAGTCAAGCGCGATGAGATGAGCGGAGCACTGACGTTTGCCTATGATGAGGACAAGCATCATTATGAAGTCTGGTATGCCGATGATGAGACGCTCAACGCGTGGATTACGGAGATTGCCAATCTCGGCATTACGGATGTGAGCATCTGGCGTCTCGGCGGCAACGAAGACCTCGGCAAAGTACATCCATAATGGCATAAAAGCATGACAGCACGAAGTGAAGGAATAAGGGAGTGGTATTCTTGCGTAAAAAGAAATTGGCAGGGAGGATTCTATTGGGACTGGCCCTTCTGTCGGGAAGCACGTGCCTGAATCTGGATGTTCCTTTTTCGGGTGATATGGTTGCGCGTGCAGAGGCTGCTGCGGAAAATCTTGTTCAGCCAGCCGCAGAAATGGCCCAAACTCCGGCTCCCAAAATGAAAACGACAAAAAATACGGCCGTACAGGCCAATATACCGCAGGAAGTTCGCGAAGCACTGGCGGAGAATCAGGGGCATCAGGCAGAGAAACATACATTTGTACCTTCTACGAGCCAGTCGGTGATTTTTACGTTTGGCGGACTTTCCAAGCGGGAAAGCTTGGTGCGTGTACTTGATGATATGAAGGCTAACAACATGCACGGCACATTTTTTGCGACAGAGCGTGAGCTCAAACGCAATGCAGACAATATTCATCTGATTCAGTCGTATGGGCAGGACCTCGGCATCGGCCTGACTTCCATTAAAGGGGGCGGCACGGCCGCAGAATATGCTGCACAGATTTTTAGAGTTCAGCAGCTTTTGCGGACGCGCTATGGTGTGCAGACAAATCTCATGAGACAATTGGCATCAGCAGAGAACGAAGCGGCCATGAAAGAAGCTGTTTCGGCGATGCATGGTTATTTTGTCGGGCAGGGACTTAACGCCGTGCAGTCAAAGGATAAGAATGCCATGTCTGCTGACGAGGTCATGCCTCATATCTTTGGCAAATGGGTAACATCTCTGGGGCGCAATGAGATTGTCTACATCCGTACGGATTTTTATACGAAGCCGACACTGGCTGCTGAAGTCATGATGGCCATTAAAAAGCAGAAGGTGGATAATATTGCTTTTCAAGAGGGGGCGGAACATTCCGGAAGCAACGATTCTGCTTACCGGATTGCTTCGGTACAGGATGTGTTGAATGATACGTCCCATCTCTATACGTATCCAGTCGATGATATGGACCTACCCATCGAACTGCAGCCGGGCTACGGCAGCGGCAATATCACGAAGAAGAATTTCCAGAGGGAATTCTGTAAGCGCTATATCGGTGCCCCTGAAGTCAGTGCTAACGACCGCATGCTGGGCTTCACAACACGGGAATTGGCTCTGGCTGACGAGACGGGCCTTGTCAAGACCGCTGCGCCGCAGACTATATTTTTAACTTTTGATGACTGGGGCGAAGATGATTCCGTCAATAAGCTGCTCTACGTCCTGCGCAAACACCACGTACATGCAACGTTCTTCGTCATCACGAAAAATATGGTTCATAACCCGAATCTATTAAGGGCCATCGTGGCAGAGGGCAATGAAGTCGGCAGCCATACAGACCATCATGTACCGATGCTGACTGTTGATAAAAAAGGGCGCAGCCATGCTGTTGAGGATGAAAAGACCTATCGTCAAAATGTCAGGGATTCCTACACCAAGCTCTTTGAAACCATTGGGGATATGAAAATCGAGAATGGCCGGCGTTATGGGCTCACGCGCCTCATGCGTCCTCCGCAGCTGGCCGTCAGCCGTAATGGCTCTGCAATTGCTATGGATGAGGGCTTTACATATTTAGTCAGCGGCTCAGGCAGTGCCGAAGATTATGGTTCGATTTCCATGGAATCACTCGAGGGCATCTTGGATCATATTGTCCATAAGCGCAATGGTGATGTACGCCGCGGCGCTATCATAATCATGCATATGAGCCGTACAGCTGTGCGCACGCCGTATGCTCTTGACCTGCTCTTGACCAAGAATGAGCAGCGGCCCGACGGCGACCCGAAGAAATTCAAGGTCGGCCTGCTCGGCGACTATCTGACCGGCAATTACGACCAGAGCATGAAGACGCCGAAGGATATGCGCGAGAAGGAGATTGATTTTTAAGAGCTGAAACAAAAAAGAACCTTTTATCTGCAGAAAGGAGCGTGTAATGCGCACTTTCACAGAGAAAAGGTTCTTTTTTTGTATGTTTCCTTCCTATTATATATAGAAAGAAACTATTGTATCAATGACTGTCAGGCATTTTCGCGCTTGCTCGTCAGATAGGCATCCATGGCCTTGGCCACGTGCTTGGCATCCTTAACGACCTGAACGACATTGGCCGGTCCGAGGACGACGTCGCCGCCCGAGAAGACGCCCTCACGTGTCGTCGCACCGTTCTCGTCTACTTCGACAAGGCCGCGTTCGTTGACTTCAAGGCCCGTGGTCGTGCGGACAATCTTGTCCTTCGGTCCCTGACTGACGGCGATGATCGTGCTGTCGGCTTCGTAGAGGCGCGGTTCGTCCTCGCTTACGAGATTTCCTTCTTCATCGAAATGGCGGTCGTAGAGCATCGGGCCGTCCTTCGTGATGGAAGCAACGCCCTTGCAGAGTTCAAATTCAACGCCGTCAGCCTGCGCGTATTCGTATTCGCGTATGCTCGCGCGCACTTCGCTGCGGCGCGCGTAGACCGTGACAAAGCGGCTGCCCTTGCGGATGGCCGTACGCGCGGCATCCATGGCCGAATTGCCCGAGCCGATGACGGCCACGCGGTCACCCAGATGATAGACATCAGGATTCTGCAGGTAATCGACGGCATAATGGCAGTTGCCGAGACTTTCGCCGCGCACGCCGAGTCCGCGCGGCCGCCAAACACCCGAGCCGATGAAAATGGCATCGTAGCCATCGGCAAACAGCGTGTCGAGTGTCAGCACGCCGCCAATCGAAGTGTTCGGGCGGATGTGGATGCCGAGTTCGATGAGTTTTTCCTGATAGCGGTTGAGAATTTCGAGCGGCAGGCGGAATGACGGGATGCCGTAGCGCATCATGCCGCCGAGTTTGCTCTTGCGCTCGAAGATCGTCACATCGTAGCCGAGCTGCGCGAGCTTGACACTCACGGTGATGCCGGCCGGACCGGAACCGATTACCGCAACGTTCTGTCCTTTGGGCGGTTCGTGCTTCATGACGACCTTGTCGAGATAGATATCCGAAATATAATGTTCAATGCTGGAAATCTGTACAGGGGCCCCTTTGCGTCCCTGGATGCAGTTGCCCTCGCACTGCTTCTCGTGGTCGCAGACGAGGGAGCAGACGATGCTCATGGGATTGTTGATGAAGAGCATCTCGCCGGCTTCATTGATTTTTCCGTCGAGGAAAAGGCGGATCATCTCCGGAATATTCGTTTGCGCAGGGCAGCCCTTGAGGCGGCAGAGCGGCTTTTTGCACTGGAGGCAGCGGCGTGCCTCATTGATGACATGGACAGCCATGTACTATCACCTGTTCTTTCGCTTGTTTCATTTCCCTTACAGGGAGTTTTATCGTATTTCTTTTATTGTAACCGAAACTGCGCCTGCAGACAAGTTTTGACTAAATTCGTAAGATTACAACATTACAAAAATTTTTAGCAAGCAATATTGACAATAAAAAATACTAATGGTATGATTACATCGTAATGCGCGTCATGCAGGATGATAGTTCGTTTTCTGCATGACGCAGGACAATACAAATGAATGGCAGCCGGTGGAGCCGAACGGCTGCCATTCGCCATGTTTCGCGCCGGGGGGCTCTGAAACATGAAAGAAAGGGGACGATCCATCTGTTAGAAGGAATATGTATCGCGGTGGCCCTTGTCGGTCTCATGTATTTTGCTTACCGCGGCTGGTCAATCATTCTGATTGCACCAATCTTTGCTGGTGTCGCAGCGCTTGCCAGTATCTTTGGCGTTCTGCCTACGTACAGTGAGCTCTATATGACACGTATGGCTGAGTATACAAAGTCATATTATCCGATTTTCTTATTTGGCGCTGTGTTTGCACGCCTGATGGAAAAAGGTGGTCTGGCTTCTTCTGTAGCAGCAAAAATTGTCGATGTTCTCGGCGAGAAGCGTGCTGTGCTGGCAGTCCTTCTGGGCTGCGGTGCCCTGACGTATGGCGGCCTTTCGGTTTTTGTCGTCGCATTCGTCATGTATCCGTTCGGCGCTGTCGTCTTCCGCAAGGCGGACATCCCAAAACGCCTTTTGCCAGCAACACTCTGGGTCGGTATCTTTTCTTTCGCAATGGTCGCTCTGCCGGGCACGCCGCAGATCCAGAACATCATTCCGTCCTCGTATTTTTCCACGAGCACATGGTCGGCACCAATCATCGGCCTGTTCGCGTCTTTCCTGTTCCTGCTGATCGGCTGGGGCTGGGTGACGCGCCGTGCAAAAATCCTGAAGGCGCGCGGCGAAGGCTATGGCCGTCATCTTGAGGGAGCTCCTCATCACAAGCCGAGTCCGAAAATCCACATTCCGTGGTACTGGGCCCTCCTGCCTCTCGTGATGGTTATCGTCATCAACATCATCCTTTCGAATCCGTTTAAATGGTCGTGGGGCTTCCACTGGGATGCAAATGCACTCGAGGCGTTCCTGCCGTTGAAGCTCAGTCTGCTCGCAGCAAATGTCGGCAAGGTCTCGGCCATCTGGTCGATTACGGTAGCGCTCATCCTGAGCAGTATCGCAGCGGCTTTCATTGGCCGCAAGCGCTTCATGGTCATGGATGGCTTCCTCGCACCGATCAACTACGCAGCCATTTCTTCGGCTACGGCCGTCCTGAACGTCGCTTCCGGCTACGCGTTTGGCTGTGTCATCACGGCTCTGCCGGGCTTTGTGCCGGTTACGCAGGCCCTCATCGGCATTGCGGACTCGTTCGGCCCGCTGCTCTCGGCCGTCATCACGACGAATATCATGGCCGGCATCACGGGTTCTGCTTCGGGCGGTTTGACGATTGCCCTTTCGATGCTCGGTGACCAGTGGGCTGCCATGGCCCAGGCTGCGGGCATTCCGCTTGAGGTTCTGCACCGCATCGTGGCCATCGCTTCGGTCGGTATTGACCCGGTCCCGCACTGCGGCGCCCTTGTCACGCTGCTTGCAATCTGCGGACTTACGCATCACGATTCGTATTTCGATATCGCGGTCATCATGGGACTCAAGTTCTTCGTGCCGTTCCTCTGCATCCTGTTCTACATGATTACGGGACTTGCCTGAGGCGCACAAACATCGTAAAATACAAACAGGTATGCATTGCATACCTGTTTTTTGACGCTTTATTTGCTTCATTCATTATAACAGGGGGACTTTATGCATCTTCGTGGGAATCTCATGCTGCTCTTAGCGGCGTTTATCTGGGGCACGACTTTTGTCGCGCAGATGGTCGGCATGGATGGACTAGGCCCTTTTACGTATGCGGCTGCGCGCTATATTCTGGGCTTTCTCTTTCTTGTCGGGCTCTGGTACACCTGGAAGGGGCCGCGTGAGACGGCCAAGCGTGCCGGGACATACCATGCCGGCTGGAAGGCAGGCCTTGGTGCCGGCTGCATCATGTTCGTGGCGACTTCGCTGCAGCAGGTAGCCATGCTTTATACGACGGCGGGCAAGACGGCGTTCATTACAGCGCTTTACATTATCCTGGTGCCGCTCGGGGCCGTGCTCCTTGGCAAGCGCATCCATATTGAGAACTGGATTGGTGCTTTTTTGGCTTTGGCCGGTCTTTATTTTCTTTCGATACACGGTGAAGTAGCCCTGAGTTTTGGCGATGGGCTCGTCTTGATCAGTGCCTTCTTTTGGACCGGTCATATTCTCTTTATTGACCGGTTTGCCAGTCTCGTTGACCCGATTGAACTTTCGACGACACAGGTAGGCGTCTGTGCGGCGGGAAGTCTCGTCGCGGCGCTGCTTTTTGAGACCATTGCCGTGCAGCCGATCTTTAGTGCCTGGTTTGCCATTTTTTACGGCGGCGTCATGTCAGCGGGCGTGGCGTTCACGCTGCAGATTCTCGGCCAGCAGTACGCAGAGCCTGGTCAGGCTGCGATTATCATGAGTTTTGAGGCCGTCTTTGGCGTGCTTTCGAGCTGGCTGCTGCTCGGTGAACAGATGACCATTGCCCAGATCATGGGCTGTGTTTTGATGCTGGCTGGTATGATTATCACGCAGATTCGGCCGCTTCTCAAGGATCGCCGCCGTATGTCTTGAAAAAGGTACGGCATCATTGTATAATCGTATTAATAGCAGCTGGTAATATGACTGCAGAAATCATAAAATTTAGATGGAATATAACAAGGAAGTGTTTTTACGTGAAGCTCGATAGCTTGAAGATTGTTCTGGCCTGTGCGGCTGTACTTCTCTTCCATTGATTTGCTATAGGAGTCCGTCGGATAAAAGAGCAGAGCTGCTGGTGGCAGCCCTGCTCTTTTCGATGAATGGAAGCCTGCGAAATTCGCGGCAGGGGCAGGAAATTGTTTTTTGAATGGCGAAATATTTCCCAGAGATTCTGATTCGAGAGGGGTAAAAGCGCATGGCAGCAGAAGAAACGTTAATCATAAAGCCAAAAGTAAAAATCAAAGTATTTGGTGTCGGCGGCGGCGGCAACAGCGTACTCATGCGTATGGGCCGTCATAAGGATCTCGACATTGACCTGATTGCCGTCAATACGGATGCCAAGCAGCTTGCACGCGTGGCGGAAGCCGGCGTGGAAACACTGCAGATTGGTGAGGATTTGACAAAAGGACGCGGCACGGGCGGCAATATCGCGCTTGGCGAGAAGGCAGCTCTCGATGCCTCGGAAAAAATCCGCGATGCCATGTCCGGTGCAGACCTCGTCTTTGTCACGGCCGGTCTCGGCGGCGGCACGGGTACAGGAGCAGCCCCCGTCGTGGCCAAGATTGCCCACGACCTCGGCACGCTGTCGGTCGGCGTCGTCACGCAGCCGTTCAGCTTTGAAGGCAGCCGCAAGAAACGTCTGGCCAATGAAGGCCTCGCGAAAATGCAGGCACAAATGGACGCCCTGATTCTCGTGGCCAACGACAATTTAATGAAGCTGCCCGAGAACCGCCATATGACGCTGGTTAAGGCTTTCTCGTGTGCCGATGATATCCTGCAGCAGGCCATTAACTGCATTGCAGAGCTCATCCTGACGACGGGTGTCATCAATGTCGACTTTGCCGATGTCACAACGATTTTCCGTCAGAGCGCGTCGAGCGATGCCCTGCTCGGCATTGGCCGCAGTTCGCGCAGTGCCGTGGAAGCCGTGCAGCAGGCCGTTGACAGCCCGCTCATCAGCAAGAGCCTTGAAGGAGCGCGCGGCATTATCCTGAATCTTACGGGCGATAAGACGCTGAGCCTTTACGACGTCGATGAAGCGACGCGCTACATTTATGAGCATACGGACCCTGAAGTCAACATCATCCTCGGCACGGTCATTGACAACTCGCTGAATGGCGATGTGCGCGCGACGATCATCGCGACGGACTTCACGGATGGTGTCATGCTCAAGGGAACGGGCGCGGGCAGACAGGAAGAAAAGACGCAAAAGCCGGCTGCAGAGCAGGCAGCGCCGCAGCCGAAGAAAGACTCGTTTACGCTGGAGCCGCCGCGTTTTATGACGCAGCAGGCTCCTGCGGGAAATCGTCCGGCAGCACAGACAAAGCCGCAGGGGGCTTTTGCCATTCCAGCGTTCCGTCTGGCACCTGACGATAAGGACGAGAAATAACGAGACTGCATCAATGCATAGTACATAGAAAGGAACAGATATCTTGAGTAAATTAGGTCGTTTTTCCCGCACGGAACTGCTGCTTGGCGAAGCTGGCATGGAAAAACTTGCAAACAGCACGGTCGCTATTTTCGGTGTGGGAGGGGTTGGCTCCTTTGTAGCGGAGGGGCTGGCGCGTGCCGGTGTCGGTCATCTTGTCCTCATTGACAATGACCTCATCTGCCTGACGAACATCAACCGCCAGATTCATGCGACGTCCAAGACGGTCGGCAAAAAGAAGACGGAGACGATGAAAGAGCGCATTCTTGACATCAATCCGAAGGCTGTGGTCGATACTATCGAGGATTTTTACCTGCCGGAAAATGCCGATAAGTTCTTTGTCGGTCATTACGACTATGTTGTCGATGCCATCGATACCGTGACGGGCAAGATTGACCTTGTCCTGCAGTGCCGCGACCGCCATATTCCGATTATCTGCAGTATGGGAGCCGGCAACAAGCTTGACCCGACGAAGTTCGAGGTCACGGATATCTACAAGACGAGCGTCGACCCTCTCGCGCGCGTCATGCGCAAAAAGCTCAAGGAAAACCGCGTTAAGAAACTCAAGGTTGTTTATTCAAAGGAAAAACCCCTGCGGGTCCGCCAGAGCGGCTGCGGCAAGAACTGCATCTGCCCGCCGGGCAGTGCGCGCAACTGCGATATGCGCCGTGCCGTGCCGGGCAGCATCTCGTTCGTGCCGTCTGTCGTCGGCCTCATCATTGCCGGCGAAGTCGTGCGTGACCTCACGGGGGCCAAAGTGGAGGTATCTGCATGAATATTTCCGTACTCGGCTGCGGACGCTGGGGAACGTTCCATGCCTGGTATGCCAATCACATCGGTCATGACGTGACCCTTTGGGGACGTCCGGGCTCGAAACATCTCGAGGCACTCAAGGAAACGAGAAAAAATGAGTATCTGACATTACCGGATGCAGTCAAGCTGACGGACGACCTCAAAAGCGCTGTTATGACGGCCGATATCATCATCATTTCCATCAGCTCACAGCAGCTTCGTTCGTTCTGCCGCGATTTGCAGGCCCTTGACTGCAGTCTTGCAGAAAAACGCTTTGTTCTCTGCATGAAGGGGCTGGAGATTGGCACGGGCAAGCGCCTGACGACGGTCTTTTACGAAGAAATGGGCTCTGCGGTGCGCGTGGCCGTCTGGGTCGGGCCCGGCCATGTGCAGGACTTTGTGCGCGGCATCCCGAACTGCATGGTCATCGCTGCGCGTGAGATGCAGCTGACAAAAGAGCTCGTCGAAGCTTTTTCGAGTCCCTTGATTCGCTTCTATTATGGAGAGGACCTGCTGGGCACGGAAATCGGCGCTGCTTCGAAGAATGTCATCGGCCTGGCTGCGGGCATGCTCGACGGCTTTGGCTACAGCAGTCTCAAGGGCGCACTGATGGCCCGCGGCACACATGAACTCTCGCGACTGATTGAGGCAATGGGCGGCGACCGCATGACGGTTTACGGCCTTTCTCATCTCGGGGATTATGAAGCGACGCTTTTTTCGCCGCACAGCAACAACCGCCGCTTCGGTGAGGACCTCATCACCGGCAAACCCTTTACGAAATTGGCAGAAGGAGTCTACACAGTGGAAGCTCTCATGGACCTTTCGCGTGAATTCCATGTGGAACTGCCGATCTGTGCGACGGTCTATGCGATTATCCACGTGCATAAAGACCCGAAGGCACAGCTCATGCAGCTCTTTATGCGTGCAACAAAGGCGGAATGAGACGGCCTTGTCAAATTATTGGTTGATGTGGTAAAATAATTTTTGTTTTTTGGGGAAATCTTAAGATAGTGGGTGTATGCTCACTTCATAATAAAATCTTTAACCTTTTGATACAGGGGGAGGAAGTAGGATGAAGAAACATATTTCCAAGCTGCTGACCGCGTGTCTTCTGGCCATGACCATGGTCATCATGTCGGCTGCCAGTGCCTTTGCGGCAGGAACCGGCATGGACTGGAGCGGTGACAGCAAACTTACGGTGCAGGGCATGGGCGTAGCACCGACGACTGCCGTCAATTCCATTCAGGCCCGCATGCTCGCACGCCGTGCGGCTGTGGTCGACGCCTACCGTCAGCTCGCTGAGCTCGTCAAGGGCGTCAATGTCGATTCCGAGACGACGGTCGAGAATATGATGGTGACGAGTGACGTCACAAGGACAAAAGTTACGGCCCTGATTCAGGGCGCACGCATCGTTTCGGAGCAGGCCGTTGAGGGCGGCGGCTACACCGTGACAATGGAGATGTCGGTCTTTGGTGCCTCAAACTCCCTCGCCGGGGCTGTTTTGACGCCAAATACCACGCAGACGTCCTTCCCTGCTCCGGATGCTTCCGTGCCGGCAAGCACGCCGTCTTCCGTACAGGTCAATGTGCAGGTGACGCCGGGCACGACGGCTGCAACGACGGGCACGCCGTCCGTGCTGGGCTCTTCGGCAGCAGCCGCTCCGGCCGGCAAAGCCATTGGCGGTTATACGGGCCTGATCGTGGACTGCCGCGGACTTGGTCTCAAGCCGGTCATGTCCCCTGTCATCAAGAATGCGAACGGGGAACCCATCTATGGCTATAAGAACCTCGATTCGGCTACGGTCATCAAGAATGGCATGGCCAGCTACACGACGGATATCAACAAAGCAGCCCGCGCAGGCCAGAATCCTCTGATTGTCAAGGCTGTCGGACTCGACAACCACAATGGCAATCCGATTCTTTCGGTCGCAGATGCCAACCGTGTCCTGATTGAAAATGGTGCCACGGGCTTCCTTGACCGCACGAACGTCGTTTTTGTGCGTTGAGACTTAGCGGAAGCGGTCTGAGAACATACAAAAATGCAAAGGAGACTCACGCAGAAGGCGTCAGTCTCCTTTTTTTTATGATATTTTATATTGACTCTGCCTATGCGTTGTGATAAAATTAAAATTTTACTTTTTTACGGAATTATGCTAGAATAAATATGTAAATGTCATGGACTTGACAGGTGGTTGGCTCGTGTGTAGAGGAGGGGTGTTCTTGTTACAGATAGGAGATAAGGTCGTCTATCCGATGCATGGTGCCGGGGTGATTGCTGGCATCGAGAATTGTGAAGTCCTCGGCGAGGGCAAGTCATACTACGTTCTTGAAATGCCGCTTGGCAACATGAAGGTCATGATCCCGACGGACAATGCCGACCATGTCGGACTCCGCGATGTCATTCCGGAAAATAAGGTAGAGCAGGTGCGCGAAGTGCTGGAGGAGAAGCCGGAAAAACCAAAGGGCAGCTGGAATAAACGCTTCCATGCGAACCTGGACCGCATGAAAAGCGGCGATATCTGCGATGTCGCTGCGGTCGCGCGCAATCTCATCCTGCAGGACCGCCGCCGTCATATTTCTTCCGGTGAACGGCGCCTTTTGGACCTGGCAAAACAGATCCTTGTCAGCGAACTTGTTTATGCCTGCAATAAAACGCCGAAGGAAGTCGAGCATTGGCTTTCTTCGGTATTGGCAGAAAATGCCTTTGCGCATTGAAGCCGGGTTGGTAGGGAACAAAATAACGAAACAAAGCAAAATGAGAAAACGACTTTTGACAAGTCCAAGCAGAGTAGAGTATACTGATTCTGTTCGGACTTTTCTTTTTGTCTTTTTTATTAAGGAGGTGAAAACATGCTGGATCGTGTCTTACGTTTTTTTATCACGTTATTTTTAGCGATTGCCGGAGGTGCACTTCTGGACCTTGCCAGTCCTGTCTTGACGATGTACGTTGGTACGGAAATCTTCAAAATGGAGATGGGCGTTGTCAGGATTACGGTGGGAAGTCTTATTTGCATCCTCTTAGGTGCCATCCTTGGCGGTATTATCGGCTATCTGGTGTCGCCGTATCTCATAGGCCGGCTCAAGCGTTTTTCGAGCTGGGTTGAAGTGCAGCTGAACAAGATGCCAATTCATGATGTCATCGCCGGTGCCATTGGCCTCGCTG
This sequence comes from Mitsuokella apri, assembly GCF_047974105.1. Taxonomy (NCBI): domain Bacteria; kingdom Bacillati; phylum Bacillota; class Negativicutes; order Selenomonadales; family Selenomonadaceae; genus Mitsuokella; species Mitsuokella apri. The sequence continues at coordinate 326,650 of NZ_JBHYRS010000001.1, read as the reverse complement.
TCGGACTTATTATTGCCAATCTGCTTGGCTATTCCTTTGCGAAGATTCCGGTCGTCGGAGATTATATTCCCGTCATTTTCAGCATTGTTTTCGGTTATCTTGGTATCACGATTACCATACGCAAGCGTCAGGAGCTCACGGGCCTTTTTGACTTTGTGCCGCGCTTTATGAAGGAATTCACGAAGATGCGGGAAATGCGCGCACAGCAGGCACAGGCGAATACCGCGGAAAAGGCAGCTGCTGTCCCCGTGAAGCCGCAGGATGCATCGGCAGCTCCCAAATACTACAAGCTGCTCGATACGAGCGTCATCATCGACGGCCGCATCGCCGATATCTGCGATACGGGCTTTATCGAAGGGACGCTGCTGCTTCCGGTCTTCGTGCTCGAAGAACTCCAGCATATCGCGGATTCTGCCGATGCGTTAAAGCGCACGCGCGGCCGCCGCGGACTCGATATCCTGCAGCGCATCCGTCAGAGCAAGAAGGTCAAAGTCGAGGTTACAAATGTCGATTTTGATGATATTGCCGAAGTCGATTCGAAGCTTGTGCGCCTTGGCCAGCAGGTCGGCGGCAAGATTATCACGAATGACTACAACCTCAACAAGGTCGCCCAGCTGCGCGGCGTCGAAGTCCTCAATATCAATGAGCTTTCCAATGCCGTAAAGCCTGTGGTTATTCCGGGCGAGACGATGCGCGTGACGATTGTCAAGTCGGGCAAGGAACCTGGACAGGGTGTGGCCTACCTCGATGACGGCACGATGATCGTTGTCGAGAACGGTTACCATCATATGAATGAAAGCATTACGGTCGAGGTCACTTCTGCCCTGCAGACGGCGGCTGGCCGCATGATTTTTGCTAAACCGGCCCGTTGATGCGCAGCAACGGAAAAGTGGAAAGGAAGAAATATCTTGGTCAGTGTCATCCTGCCCGCTGCAGGGCGCGGCAAGCGCATGCAGGCGGGAGTCAATAAAGTATTTCTGAGCCTTCTGGGCAAGCCCATTCTTTACCACACGCTCAGGGCCTTTGCGGCGGTGCCGGAAGTCAGGGAGCTCATTGTCGTGACGGGCAAAGATGAAGTGGCCGCTCTCAGACGTTCCCTGCAGCATCTGCCGGGTCTGCCTGCCGTGAAAGTCGTGACCGGCGGCAGTGAACGGCAGTATTCTGTTTGGAACGGCCTGGAGGCTTCGTCTGCGGACGCCGATGTCGTGCTTGTTCACGATGCGGCGCGTCCGCTTGTCTCACGCAAGACGATAGAAGACGTCATTGCGGCGGCAAAGGAATACGGGGCTGCCATTGCGGCTGTGCCCGAGAAAAATACCGTCAAGATCGTGGAAGATGGTGTGGTGGTCTCGACGCCTGAACGTGCCAAACTCTGGGCTGTACAGACGCCGCAGGGCTTTCAGCGCAGCCTGTTAATGGCCGCCAACGAAAAGGCGGAAAAAGACAGCTTCCTCGGTACGGATGACGCGAGCCTTGTGGAACACTATGGTGCCAAGGTCCATGTCGTCATGGATTCGTATCAGAACATCAAAATCACGACGCCTGAGGACCTCGTTGTGGCCGAAGCTTTTCTGCGGCAGAAAAGGAGCCTGCACGATACGATGCAGGATGCCGCCGCCAAGGTACATGATTTCTTGCATGGAAAGGATTGATTGCACATGACGCGTTTTGGTATGGGCTATGATGTCCACCGCCTCGTCACGGGCCGCAGGCTCATCATCGGCGGCGTGGAGATTCCGCATACACTTGGTCTTCTCGGCCATTCCGATGCCGACGTTCTGCTGCACGCCATTTCAGATGCACTTTTAGGCGCTGCTGCCCTTGGCGACATCGGCCGCCATTTTCCCGACACGGACCCGCGCTATGAGGGCGCGGACAGTCTCAAACTTCTTGAAGAAGTCGGCCGTCTGCTGCAGGAAAAGGGCTATCGTGTCGGCAATGTCGATGCGACGATTGTGGCGCAGAAGCCGAAGATGAAGGATTACATCCCGCAGATGAACGAAAATATCGCACGCGTGCTCCGTATTTCCGTGGACGATGTCAATGTCAAGGCCACGACAGAGGAGAAACTCGGCTTCACAGGGTCAGAACAGGGAATCTCGGCCTATGCAGTTGCAGGAATCGAGAAGCTGTGATAGAATGAATTCCATATTAGAAAAGCGATGATGAGGAGAAGTACGGTCAATCGCGTCCATACAGAGAGGTCTTTATTTGCTGGAATAAGACTATGGATAGAAGCCTGAAATGCACCTCGGAGCTGCAGGACTGAATGTTTTCATAGTACGTCCTGACGCAGGAAGGCGTTATCTTCTTGAGTGAAGGGAATTTTCCATTTCCCTTAACCAGAGTGGAACCACGGCCCCGCGTCTCTGAGAGATGCGGGGCCTTTGCTGTGTACGAACTAGGAGGAAGGAATATGAGTTTTTTTTCGCGGCTCCGCAAGGATATCCGTGTCGTTTTTGAGCGCGATCCGGCTGCACGCAGTGTCATCGAGGTGCTCTTCTGTTATTCCGGACTTCACGCCATCTGGTTTCACCGCATCTCCCATGCCCTATACAAAAGGGGCTGGGTGCTTATCCCGCGCATGATTTCGAATTTTGCGCGCTTTTTGACGGGCATTGAGATTCATCCGGGGGCCACAATTGGCGAGGGCCTGTTCATCGACCATGGCACGGGCATCGTCATCGGCGAGACGGCCGAGATTGGCAACAATGTCACGCTCTATCAGGGCGTGACGCTCGGCGGCACGGGCAAGGAAAAGGGCAAGCGCCATCCGACTATCGGCAATAACGTCGTCGTGGCTTCCGGCGCCAAGGTCCTCGGTTCCTTCACGGTCGGTGACCACGCCAAGATTGGCGCCGGTTCCGTCGTTTTAAAACCCGTGCCGGCCTATGCAACGGTCGTCGGCATTCCGGGACGCATTGTCGTCATGCACGGCAAGCGCGTCCACACGGCTGAAGAGCTTCGTCAGGCCCTGCGCAGCACGCGCCTTGTCGAGTCAGACGATAATATCAATGATATCGAGGAAGAACTCGATGTCGACCTCGACCATGACATGCTGCCGGACCCCGATGAGGAGATGCGCGAATGCATGATGCGCCAGATTCAGGCGCTCGAAAAGAAAGTTGATGAACTCGAAAAGAGATTGGAGGATAAAGAACATGCTTAAAGTCTACAATACGATGACCCGCCGCAAGGAGGAGTTCAAGCCGCTCAAAAAAGGAGAGGTCAGCATTTACTGCTGCGGCGTCACGCCGTACAACCATCCGCATATCGGCAATGCGCGCCCGTTTGTGACCTGGGATGTCATTCGCCGTTACTTTGCCAAGAAGGGCTATAAAGTCCGCTATATCCAGAATTTCACGGATGTCGATGACAAGATCATCAACGCGGCGAACAAAGAGGGCGTGACGTGGAAGGACATTTCCGACCGCTATATCAAGGCTTATTTTGAAGCGATGGATGCCCTGAACGTCCGCCACGCCGATGTTTATCCGCGCGTCAGCGAGACGATGCCGGAAATCATCGCCATGGTGCAGAAGCTCATCGACAAGGGCTATGCCTATGTCGTAGACAATGGCGATGTTTACTACAGCGTCGAGAAATTCTCGCATTACGGCCGGCTCAGCGGCCGCAGCCTCGACGACATGCAGGCCGGCGCCCGCATCGAGGTCAACACGGCCAAGCATCATCCGATGGACTTTGCCCTTTGGAAGGCAGCAAAGCCGGGCGAGCCTTCGTGGGACAGCCCGTGGGGCAAGGGCAGACCGGGCTGGCACATCGAATGTTCGACGATGTCTCTGAAATATCTCGGCGAGAAATTCGACTTCCACGGCGGCGGCAGCGACCTCATTTTCCCGCATCACGAGAACGAGATTGCACAGTCGCAGGCCTGCATCGGCGATGACCACAGCTTCGCCCAGTACTGGCTGCACAACGGCTTCATCACGATTCACAACGAGAAGATGTCGAAGTCGAAGAACAATTTCTTCACGGTCAAGGATATCCTCAAGGAATATCCGGGTGAAGTCATCCGCTTCTTCATCCTGCAGACGCATTACCGCAGCCCGCTCGATTTTTCGGATGAACGCCTCAAGGAAGCACAGACGAGCCTCGGCCGCCTGCAGAATACGAAGGAATATGTTGATGAACTGCTGAAGAAACAGGGCACGGCTGATACGGCCAAAGAGCTCGCAGCGAAAGCAGAAGAGCTCAAAAAAGCCTTCTACGAAGCCATGGACGACGATTTCAATACGGCTCTGGCCATCAGCCAGATGTTTGCGCTGTCGAAGGACATCAACATCTACTACCAGGATGTCGTGAATGGCGGCAAGGCCTTTGATGCTGAGAACTTCAAGAAAGTCAGCGATGTCTACTCCGAGATGGCCGAGATCATCGGCATCTTCGAGCAGCAGGACAAAGCCGCCGACGATGGTCTGACGGATAAGCTCATGGACATCATCATCACGCTGCGTCAGGACGCGCGCAGGGAAAAGAACTGGGCCGTGGCCGATAAAATCCGCGATGCCCTCAAAGACGCCGGTGTCGTGCTTGAGGATACGCCAAACGGCGTACGGTGGAAAAAGGCATGAAGTTCACGCAGTTCAAGCTGCTCGTCGATATGATGTTCACGCCGGACGAAAACGGCGGCATCAAGAAACGCTATGAAGGCACGGACGTCCGGCAGATGAATCCTCTCGTGCTCGCCTACGTCGGCGACGCCGTCTTTCATCTGTTTGTGCGCACGCGTCTCTTGGCATATGAGCAGGCCAAGGTTCATGCCCTGCATGCGTTCAGTGCCCAGATTGTCTCGGCCGTCTGGCAGCACAAAGCATACCTCGGCATTGAATCCATGCTGACGGAAGAGGAAAAGGCCATTTACCGCCGCGGACGCAACGCCAAGAGCCACGCACCGCGCAGCTCGAGCGTGGCGGAATATCATTCGAGTACCGGCTTTGAGGCTCTTTTGGGGACGCTTTACCTCACGGAGCAGTTCGAGCGTCTCGAAGAGGTTTCTGAAGCGGCGTTTGAGGTCATCAGCAAGGCTATGATGCAGGAAATTCATGACAAAAAGACGGAGGAGAAGAACAAGGCATGATTAAAGTCAAACTTTTGGACTATACACCGGAGCCGGAGCGCGTTGTGGCGATGGCCGCACGTCTCTGCTATTCGCCTGTCGGCGCGGAAGAGCTCGCCGAACGCCTCAGCGATGAAAAGGTCCGCGAGATGGTCCGCAAGATGGTCAAGCTTGGCCATGCTTCGACCATCGAGCACGTCTCCTTCACGTTTGGCATTGAAGGCGTTTCGCGCGTGCTGACGCATCAGCTCGTGCGCCACCGCATCGCGTCGTACGACCAGCAGTCGCAGCGCTATGTGGCAGCGCATGGTTTTAAGTACATCACGCCGCCGACCATCGCGGAAAAGCCTGAGGCCAAGGCAAAATACGACGCCCTGATGGAAGAAATCCGCAGGACGTATGACGAGCTCACGGAGATGGGCGTGCCCAAAGAAGATGCGCGCTATGTTCTCGCCAACGCGGCCGAGACGAAAATCCTCGTGACGATGAATGCCAGGTCACTTCTGCATTTCTTCAATCTGCGCTGCTGCAACCGCGCGCAGTGGGAAATCCGCGAGATGGCGTACAAGATGCTCGCCGAGGTCAAGAAAGTCGCGCCGACGCTGTTCCACAATGCCGGTGCGAGCTGCGTCAATACGGGCCGCTGCCCGGAAGGCGATATGACCTGCGGCAAATTGGCTGAGATGCTGAAGCTCAGAGAAAAGGACTGAGGCCTATGGAACGAAAAGAACGCAGATACGAAGAAAAGAAAAAGCCGCGTCCGCAGGAAAGCCGCGGCCGCCGAAAAAATAACTTTCAGCATCCGGAGAGAAACCACAGGCAGGAGGACCGTCCGGCAAAAGATTGGCGGGCAGAAAAGCGCCGGTCAAATCCCGAGCAGGCAATGAATCCCCATCGGGAAGAGCCGCGCGAGTTGCCGGATGACGTTCTCATCGGACGCAACGCCGTGACCGAGGCCTTGAAGGCAGGCCGCGGCATCAACAAGATTTTGCTTGCCAATGGCGACAGGGAAGGCTCCATCACGGAGATTGCCGCCCTCGCCAAAGAGCGCGGCATCGTCGTGCAGTATGTCGAACGCGCGAAAATTGAGGCTCTTGCGGGCGGGCACCGTCATCAGGGCGTTTTGGCCTATGTGGCGCCGGTGCCGTATGTCGAGCTTGACGACATCCTCAAGGCTGCCGAGGAAAAAGGCGAGGCGCCGTTTCTCGTACTGCTCGATGAACTCGAGGACCCGCACAACCTCGGCGCCCTGCTGCGCACGGCCGATGCGACCGGCGTGCATGGCATCCTGATTCCGAAACGCCGCAGCGTTTCCCTGAATGCCACGGTCGCCAAGACTTCGGCCGGTGCCGTTGAATACGTCCCCGTGGCCCGCATCGGCAATATCGCGCAGACCATCAAGAAGCTCAAGGAAAAGGGCTTCTGGGTGGCCGGTGCCGATATGGACGGCGAGAAAGCCTACTATGAGGCCGACCTCACGGGCCCGCTCGTGCTCGTTGTCGGCAGCGAGGGCAGGGGCATGAGCCGCTTGACCAAAGAAGCCTGCGACTTCATTGTCAGCATGCCGATGGTCGGCCGCATCAATTCGCTCAATGCCTCGGTCGCCGGCTCCATCCTCATGTACGAATCCATGCGTCAGCGCCTGGCAAAGAAGCGGGCTTCATCTTGAGCTTTTAGGGGAAAGAGCGTATAATCGAATTTATGAAGGGATTTTAGGGAAGTTTATAAGGATACGTGTTTGTCATAAAAAAAGGAGAAAGTGCGATGGCAGAAGCAGCAGACACGGATATCATGGAGGACATGTACCGTGGATATGAAAATCTGACGGACGAAGAAATCCTGCTTGATATCAAGGAACATAACAACAAGGTCGCACTGGATTATCTGATCAACAAGTACCGGAATTTTGTCCGGGCTAAGGCACGTTCGTATTTTCTCATCGGTGCGGACCGCGAGGACATCGTGCAGGAGGGCATGATTGGCTTTTACAAGGCCATTCGTGACTTCCGCGATGACAAGCTCTCGTCGTTCCGCGCCTTTGCGGAGCTTTGCGTGACGCGTCAGATCATCACGGCCATCAAGACGGCGACCCGTCAAAAACACATACCGCTCAACTCATACGTTTCACTCAATAAGCCGATTTACGACGAGGATTCAGACCGTACACTGCTCGACATCATTTCGGGGGCTAAGGTGTCGGACCCTGAGGAACTTGTCATCAGTCAGGAGGAATTTGTCGACATCGAGAAAAAGATGGAGGAGATTCTTTCAGACCTTGAGTGGAAGGTACTCATGAGCTATCTTGATGGCAAATCCTATCAGGAAATCGCAGAAGACCTAGGACGTCATGTCAAGAGCATCGACAATGCCCTGCAGCGTGTCAAGCGCAAGCTCGAGAAATACATGGAGACGCGCAGCGATGACATTGACCTCAATACCATCTACAAGGGGCTGTCGTCCATCAATCGCCGGCTGCGTGCGGCCGATGGCGGCAAGGACGTTGCTCCCTGAGGTTCTGTGATTTCAGCAGTTCATGATTGACAATTTCATATGAGGGCACAGGTGGCGCCATATGGCGCTGAAAAGAGAAGCCGGTATAAGCCGGCGCGGTCCCGCCACTGTAAGGGAAGCGAATCTGCATAGTTACGTCACTGGAAAATTTCTGGGAAGGCGCAGAGGAGCGATGAACCGAGCCAGGAGAACTGCCTGTCCGAAAATCACCGTTACGACCTGCGAGCGATGGGAAGGCGATTGCTATCAGCAAAGCTGTGTCTTTGTGGTACAGTTTTTTACGATAGGAAGGCTTTTTTCGCATGCGTGCGAAAAGAGCCTTTTTTATTTCTATATGGTTTGTCGAAGGAGGAAAAAAATGAAACATTGGCAGAAAATGCTGGCGGCCGGTCTCGTATGCACGGCTGCCTTCGGCTGGAATCAGGCTGTGACAGAGGCTTCGTACCAGCTCAATCCGGAAGTGAAGAACGCGACGATGGCCCTGAAACAGGCTTCAGAAATCGGCGTGCTCAAGAATGAGAACCCCGAACTTAAAGATACGGCCAATAAAGATGCGATTGTCGTCATGACGTTTGGCACGACGTACAAGGACACGCGCGCCAAGACGATTGATGCAACCGTCAATGCCATCAAGGCTGCCCATCCGGGCGTCAAGGTCGTGACGGCCTACACGTCACACATCATCATCGACCGCGTGGCGAAAAAAGAAGGCATCAAGTTCCCGACGCCGGAGGAAGCCCTGCAGCAGCTCAAGGCCGATGGCTACAGCCGCGTCGCGCTCGTCTCGCTCGATGTCATCCCAGGCATGGAGTACAACTACGACCTCGGCGTCTATCAGAACTACAAGGACCAGTTCAAGAAAATGACGCTCGGCACGTCGCTGATGTACTGGCAGGGACAGGAAAACCAGCCGGACGATGTTACGGAGACCATCAAGGCACTGGCCACGCAGTTCCCAAAACAGGGCAAACACGATGCCATCCTCATCATGGCGCACGGCACGCCGCAGGTTTCGAACGCCTATTATTCCGTCATTCAGGCGAAAATCGATGAGCTTGGTTACAAGAATGTCTTTGTCTACACGGTCGAAGGCTGGCCATCGCTTGCGACGGTCATGCCGAAGCTCAAGGCAAATGGCATCAAGCACGTCACGCTGATGCCGATGATGATGGTCGCCGGTGACCATGCCAACAATGATATGGCAGGCTCTGACCCGGATTCGCATAAATCCATCCTCGAAGCCGCCGGCTATAAAGTCGATGCCTACATCCACGGCATCGGCGAGAACAAGGCCATCCAGGACCTCTATCTCGAGCGCGCCAACGACGCTTGGAATGCTTTGGAAGCAAAATAATTTGCAGTCGTTCTGACTTTTTATTTCCATATCACACATCTGAAAAATCCGTCTCTCGGCAGGCGGATTTTTTATTTTATGCGATAAACCCGGACAAATGTGAAAAAAATCATCGTGAAGTGATATAGTTTTCTGCTATAATAATAAAGTCGATACTCCGAGCGAAAATCTCTAAGGACGATGAGTCTACGAGATTGAGCCTGGGTAAAACCCACAGGGAAATATTAGAAATGATATTTCCTTCCGTTCTTGAAAAGGAGAATGTATATGAAGAAACTGTTTGCCCTGATGGCGGTCTGCCTTTTGGCCCTGGTGACGGGCTGCGGCGGCAGTCAGAATGCCAGTGAAACGAAATCGTCGTCGTCGCAGGAGCCTGTGGAGCTCCATGTTTCGGCGGCAGCGAGCCTCACGGATGTCATGAATGAAATCGGTGCGGATTACGAAAAAGAGCATCCGAATGTCAAAGTCGTATTCAACTACGGCAGTTCGGGTGCCCTGCAGCAGGCCATCGAGAATGGCGGCAATGCCGACCTGTTCTTCTCGGCTGCGCAGAAGCAGATGGATGCCCTCGACAAGAAGGGCCTGCTCGCTGACGGCACGCGCAAGGACCTGCTGCAGAATGAGGTCGTGCTGATTGTACCGAAAGAAGGCGGCAAGGACATCACTTCCTTTGACCAGCTGACGAGCGGCCAGCTCCAGCATATCGCCCTCGGTGAACCGAAAGGCGTACCGGTCGGTCAGTATTCGGAAGAAATCCTCACGAAGCTCGGCATCCTCGATGATGTCAAAGCCAAGGCCGTTTATGGCTCCGATGTGCGTCAGGTCCTCGCCTGGGTCGCTTCGGGCGAAGCCGATGCCGGCCTTGTCTACGCCACGGATGCTGCCATTTCGGGCGATGTCCGCATCGCAGCCAAGGCTCCTGCGGGCACGCATAAGGATATCATTTATCCGGCAGCCATCCTGAAGGACACGAAACATCTCGATACGGCAAAGGATTTTCTCGCTTTTGTAACGAATGATAAAAACAAGGAACGCTTTGCAAAATACGGTTTCGAGGTAAAGTGAAAATGACATATGCACCGCTTCTCATCACGCTGAAAACGGCCGTGGTGGCAACGGTGGCAACATTTTTTCTCGGCATCGGCCTGGCTCTGGCCGTCGCGCGCATGCGGCGGTTTCAGGGTCTTGCCGATGCCGTTATTACGCTGCCGCTGGTTCTGCCGCCGACCGTCGTTGGTTTTTTTCTGCTGCTGGCCTTTGGCAGGCGCAGTTTCATTGGCAGATTTCTGCTGCAGTTTGATATTACGATTGTCTTTACCTGGAAGGCTGCGGTCATGGCGGCCGTCATCGTCTCGCTGCCTTTGATGTACCGCACGGCGCGCGGGGCTTTTGAGCAGATTGACCCGAATATCTTAGGTGCGGCACGCACGCTCGGGGTCTCGGAATGGCGCATTTTCTGGCATGTGCTCGTGCCGAATGCGCGCTCAGGCATCTTAGCCGGCCTCGTGCTGGCGTTTACGCGCGCACTCGGCGAATTCGGTGCGACCATCATGTTCGCCGGCAATATCCCGGGCGTCACGCAGACGATGAGCACGGCGGTTTATGCGGCTGTGCAGGCTAACGACTACGACTTGGCATTCGAGTGGGCCGTGGTCATCATCATTTTTTCGCTCGTCTTTGTCAGCCTGATGAACATCGTGATTTCGCGCACGGGTGTGCCGCAGAGCAGGAGGCTGTAATGGAACTGCTTGTTAATATCGAAAAGAAACTGCGCAATTTTACGCTGCGGGCTGATTTTGCCGTGCGCGATGAGGTTTTTGCCCTGCTCGGGGCATCCGGCTGCGGCAAGAGCATGACGCTGAAGTGCATCGCGGGGCTCGAGCGGCCGGACAGGGGACGCATCGTGCTTGACGGCCGCGTGCTCTTTGACAGCGAAAAAGGGATCAACCTTTCGCCGCAGCAGCGTCAGGTCGGCTATCTCTTCCAGAATTTTGCCCTTTTCCCGAATATGACGATTGCCGACAATATCCGCTTTGTGGCAAAGGGCAGCCAGGCGGAGCGCGAACGGCGCGTGCGCGAGAATCTCGCGCGCTTCGATTTGACGGAGCTCGGTGAGGCATATCCTGCGGAACTTTCGGGCGGCCAGCAGCAGCGTGCGGCCCTTGCGCGCATTTTGGCGGCCGAGGCCAAGATTCTCCTGCTTGACGAGCCGTTCTCGGCCCTTGACCATTACCTCAAATGGAAGCTCGAGCTCGAACTCCGCGAGGTGCTGAAGGCGTACGGCGGGGCCGCGATGCTCGTCTCGCATGACCGCGGCGAGGTCTACCGCCTTGCTGACCGCGCAGCCGTCATCGACCGCGGCCAAATGCAGCCCGTGCGTACGCGCGATGAACTCTTCCAAAATCCGGAAACGCTGGCGGCAACGCTTTTGACGGGCTGCAAGAATGTTTCCAAGGCACATAAACTTGCCGATAACCTGGTGGAAGCGGAAGACTGGCAGCTGCCCCTGCATACGGAGGGAGAGGTCAGTCCAAATCTTTCCTATGTCGGACTGCGCGCGCATTTCTTTGCCTACCGCGAAGAAGGCGAGAGCCCTGAAAAAAATATCTTCCGCATGGAAGTCACGGATGTCATCGAGGACACGTTCTCGTATCTCATCATGGTGCGCCGCGCCGGCACGAATGCCCGCCGCATCCGCTGGGAGCTGCCGAAGGAGGAATGGCAGCGCATTGCGGCGGCGAAACTCTCGCTTTATTTTCCTCCTGAAAAAATCATTTTGATGGATTCCTGAGACAAAGAGGATTTCCATGTTTCTTCCTAGAAAAATATCCTATAAGCAGAATAGGATATTTTTTTATTTGGAACGGAACTATTATTTTGCTGGCAGACCTCAGAATTGCAGTACGCAAAGAATTGGGAGGGGGATTTTCATGAAACGAAAACAGAAGGGCATCCTTGCTGTCATTCTCATACTGCTCATCGGCGTCGGGATTTATGCCTATGAGCAGCATGAAGAAGCGGCCCGAAAAGCCGCTGCCCAGACACTCACGCTTTCGGGCAATGTCGATGTGCGTGAAGTGACACTGGCGTTCCGTGAGAGCGACCGCGTCAAGGATATTCTCGTCGAAGAGGGGGATACGGTCGAGGAGGGACAGGTCCTCGCGCGGCTCGATACAGATGAGCTGAACATCAATCTGCGCAAGACAAAGGCGCAGATCGCCGCGCAGGAGAGCACCGTCAATAAACTCCACAACGGCACGCGCTCAGAAGAAATCGCGCAGGCCCAGCAGAAACTCAAGGCTGCGCAGGCCGCTGCCTCGAACGCACAGGGCATATACGAACGCCGTCAGGCCGTCTATGACAGCGTGCAGGGCGTCAGCGAGCAGGACCTCGACAATGCGCGCTCGCAGGCCGAAGCCAAGCAGGCCGAGGTCGATGAGGCCAAAGAAGCGCTCAATGAAGCTTTAAACGGCCCGCGTTCTGAGGATATTCAGGCCGCAGAAGCCCAGCTGCAGGCCCTTGAGGAAGAAAAATCGCGTGAGGAATATTTGCTTTCGCAGTACGAGCTGCGCGCGCCCATGAAGGGCGTCATCCGCTCGCGCCTCCTGGAACCCGGTGATATGGCCTCGCCTTCGACGCCTGTCTTTAAGCTTTCGCTGCTCGACAAGAAATGGGTCCGCGCCTATGTCAAAGAAGACGACCTCGGCAAGATTTATGAGGGACAGACTGCCAAGGTCTACATTGACAGCCAGAAGGATAAGCCCCTCACGGGACAGATTGGCTACATCGCGGACACAGCAGAGTTTACGCCTAAGACCGTACAGACGGACGAACTGCGCACGGCCCTCGTCTACGAGGTGCGCATTTATGTCGACGATGATGATAATGTCCTGCGCCTCGGTATGCCTGCGACGGTCAAGATTGCACTTTGAGCGGAGGTGATCGCATGGAGATCATCGAAGCAAAGGGACTCACGAAGATTTTTACCCTGAAAGATGGGACGGAGGTCAGAGCCCTGTCAGGCATCGACCTTGAGGTGCCGGAAGGACAGCTTACGGCACTCGTCGGGCCTGACGGCGCCGGCAAGACGACACTCATGCGCCTCGTCTGCGGGCTGATGACGAAAACTTCCGGGACCTTGCAGGTCGTGGGGCTTGATGTCACGGAAAAGCCGCAGGCCGTACAGGACCTTTTAAGTTATATGCCGCAGAAGTTCGGCCTCTATGAGGATTTGACCGTGCAGGAAAATCTCGACCTCTACGCGGACCTGCACGGCGTGCCGCAGGATATAAGGGAGCAGCGCTTTGCGCATCTCCTCGCGATGACGGAGCTCGCGCCTTTTACGAAGCGTCTCGCGGGCAAGCTTTCGGGCGGCATGAAGCAGAAACTCGGCCTTGCCTGTACGCTCGTGCGCTCGCCGAAGCTATTGCTGCTCGACGAGCCGACGGTCGGCGTCGACCCGCTCTCGCGCCGCGAGCTCTGGCAGATTCTGCAGCAGCTCGTTCATGAGGAGCGTTTGTCGGTGCTCGTGAGTACGGCTTATATGGAAGAAGCGGCACTTTGCGAAAAAGTCTACGTGCTCAATCACGGCCATTTCCTGAAAATCGGCACACCGGATGAACTGCGCGAGGTGGCCAAGGGGACCTGCTACAAGGTGACGCCGCCCGCGGGTATGCCCCTGCGTTCGCTGCAGAGCCGTCTGCTCGCGGAAAAAGACGTCATCGATGCCGTGCCGTCGGGCGGTGTCGTGCGCTTCATCACGCGCGGAAATCCGGACGAGCTGGCGCCTTTAAAGCGTCGTTCCTTAAGGGCAGAGGCCATCGAGCCGCGCCTTGAGGACGGTTTTATGACGCTTCTCAAAGAGGATGAAAACAAGGCAGGACAGCCTGTAAGTCAGGCCGCTGCCTCAGCCGAAAATATGGGTGCATTTTCGGGCCGTTCCCCGATGGATGCGCCTGTGGAGATTGAAGTACAGGACCTTGTGCGCAAGTTCGGCGACTTTACGGCCGTCTCGCATACTTCGTTTTCCGTTCACCGCGGCGAGGTCTTCGGTCTGCTCGGCCCAAACGGCGCGGGCAAAACCACGACGTTCCGCATGCTCTGCGGCCTTTTGCCGGCGACGAGCGGCAAACTCTCGGTCGCGGGTGTCAATCTGCGCACGGCGCGCATCGAGGCGCGCGCGAAAGTCGGCTATGTCGCGCAGAAATTTTCCTTATACAGCAGCCTTTCTGTTTATGAGAATCTGCGGTTTTTTGGTGGGGCCTACGGCCTTTTTGGCGCGCATCTTTACGAGCGTATTCAGGCGGTCATGCAGGAATTCCATCTGCAGGACGTGGCGGACCACGCGGCCGGCAGCCTGCCGGGCGGCTATAAGCAGCGCCTTTCGATGGCCGCGGCTCTCATCCACGAGCCCAAGATATTATTCCTTGATGAACCGACGAGCGGCATCGACCCGCTGGCCCGCCGCACGTTCTGGCGTGAAATCACGGCTCTTTCAGAGAAAGGCACGACCATCATCATCACGACGCATTTCATGGAAGAAGCCGAATACTGCGACCGCTTCATGATACAGGACCACGGCAAAATGCTCGTGCTCGGCAGTCCGGCCGAAATCCGGCAGCGCATGCATTTAGGCGCGGCGACGATGGACGATATTTTTGTGGCCATTGTTGAAAGGTCGCGTGCTGAGAAAAATGAAGCAAAGGGGGCGGAGTCATGATGACAAGTGGATTCTGGCGGCGTCTGCTCGCGCTCATACGCAAGGAGACGCGCGAACTCCTGCGCGACAACAGCAGTCTGGCTTTGGGCGTTGTCCTGCCTTTGGTGCTCATTCTCATCATTGGCTATGGCATGAGCCTTGATGTCAAGAATGTACCCACGGCCGTGGTCATCGAGGACAGCTCGCCGCTCGCGCGTCAGGCCGTGAGCTTTACGCAGGGCTCAGAGTATTTTCAGCCCGTCTTTGTCCCGTCCCTGCAGGAAGGCGAAGCGATGATACGAAAGCACAAGGTCGATGCGATGCTCGTCGTGCCGCCTGACTTTTCGGCGCGTTTTGCCGAGGGCAAAGGCAAACTGCAGGTTATCCTCAACGGCACGGAAGCGACGACGGCCATGAGTGCGCAGGGGTATTTTGAAGCGGGCATCCTGACGTGGGCCGCGTCAGAAGGCGCGAAGCACGGCCTGGCGGCCGGCGGCATCGAGATTGTCCCGCGCATCTGGTTCAATGATGCGAATACGAGCACGTGGTTTTACGTGCCGGGCATTCTCATGCTCGTGCTGACCATCAGCGGCGTGTTCCTGACTTCCGTCGTCATGGCGCGCGAATGGGAGCGCGGTACGTTTGAGTCGCTTTTTGTCACGCCGATGAAGATTTTGGAGCTGATTCTCGCGAAGACCATTCCGTACTTTGTCATCGCCATGATTGGCATGCTGCTCTGTCTGGTGGTTGGCCGTGAACTTTACGACCTGCCGATGCGCGGTTCGCTCGTACTGATTATCGGCGAGTCGATGCTCTACCTCGTCGTATCGCTTGGCATTGGCCTCGTCATCTCAGCCCTGACGAAAAATCAGTTCCTCGCGTGCCATGTCTCGCTGATGATCAGCTTCCTGCCGTCGGTCGTGCTGTCGGGCTTCCTGTTTGACCTGCACGCGGAGCCCGCGGCGATTCGCGTCGTCAGCAGCCTTATCCCGACGACGTATTACCTCGAGCTCATGAAATCGCTGTTTCTGTCGGGCAATTACTGGCCGCTCATTGCGCGCGACACGGCGATTCTCGTCTTATTTGCGCTGTTTTTCCTCGGCTGGGCCTTTCATATGACGCGGAAGAAGGTGGAGCCATGAATTTTTCGCTGCAGCGTTTCCTGCGCCATCTTTATTTCATCTGCCAGAAAGAGCTGCTGTCGCTTTTTAAGGACCCGCGCATGCGCACGCAGCTGGTCATGCCGGTTATTATTGAAGGTTTTTTGTTCGGCTATGCGGCCAATTACAATATCGAGGAAGTGCCGTATGCCGTCGTCGACAATTCGGCGACAGCATCTTCGCGTGATTTTCTTGCACATATCGCCGGTGCTCCGACGTTTTCGTGCTATGCGGTCTGCGGCAATGTGCAGGAAGTCAGCACGCTCATCGATGCCGGTGACGTCCTCGGCGGCGTCATTGTGCCCGAAGACTTCGAGAAAAAACTGGAACATGGGGAACAGGCTCCCGTGCAGGTCATCACGGATGGGCGCAATCCGATGATTGCGGGCATGGTCAAGAGCTACATCACGCAGATTGCCGCTTCGTGGAGTGAGGAAAAAGGCTATGCCAGCCTGCCCGTTTCCATCGAGACGCGCACGTGGTTCAATCCGAACCAGCTCTCGCGCTGGACGTTCCTGCCTTCCTTCCTCGCGATGATTGCCTTTGTGCAGGTCATGTTCCTCGCGGGCCTCTCGATTGCGAAGGAGCGTGAGCAGGGGACGTTTGACCAGTTGCTCGTCACGCCGTTCTCGCCGACGGAAATTCTCATCGGCAAGGCGACGCCGCCGGTGCTCGTCGGCCTGTTTCAGGCCGCGATGGTCTTCCTCATTGCGCGGTTTTGGTTCGAGGTACCGTTTGCCGGTAGTCTGTTCACGCTGTTTTTGACGCTGTTTATCTTCATGGTCAGCACGACGGGGCTTGGCCTTTCCATTTCGTCGGTCGCGAAGAACATGCAGCAGGTCCTCGTCTATCTGCTCGTGCTCATGATTCCGATGGTGCTGCTGTCGGGCCTCGTGACGCCGGTCAACAACATGCCGGAGTTTCTGCAGGTCATCACGTATGCCGACCCGATGCGCTTTGTCATCGATGCCGTGCGCCGCATTTATCTGGAGGGTGCAGGGCTCACGGAGATTGCCGGCGACTTCGTGCCGATGGTGGCCGTCGCGGCTCTGACGATGCCGCTGGCCGGCTGGCTGTTCCGCCATAAGACAACGTAATTTCAGTCATTTATTTTGCATAAAACACAAAGACACGCTTGACCGCCAACGCGGCACAGCGTGTCTTTGTGTTTGAGAAATGTGAAAGAAATAAGAAATGAAGGATGGGCAAAATTAGAAGAATGTGTGTACCACGAGGTACGAGAGCGCACCCATCAGGGCGGTGCAGGGGATGGTCATGACCCAGGCCGTGACCATCTGGCGTGCAACATCCCAATGAACAGCTTTGACACGCTCGGCAGAACCGACGCCCATGATGGAGCCGGAGACGACGTGCGTCGTGGAAACCGGCAGATGCATGAGCGTAGCGGAAAAGATGACGAGCGAGGAGTTGAGGTCGGCAGCGAAGCCGTGAATCGGATGCATCTTGAAGATTTTGCCGCCGACTGTGCGGATGATTTTCCAGCCGCCGACGCTCGTGCCGCAGGCCATGGCCGCAGCGCAGAGCAGTTTGACGATATCCGGTACTTCAAGTGTGCCGATGAAACCGCCGGACAGCAGGGCGAGGGTGATGATACCCATGGATTTCTGCGCATCGTTCGAGCCGTGCGAGAAGGCCATGAGTGCGGCCGAGAGAACCTGCAGGCGGTTGGCCGTGAGGTTGACGCGGGCCGGTTTATACGAATGACAGATGGCAAAGACGATTTTCATAAGGATGTAGCCGCAGATCATCGCCGCCACCGGGGAAATAATCAGGGAAAGGACGATTTTGAGAATGCCCCAGCCGTTGAGTGCGGAAATGCCGGCCGAGACGATGACGGCACCGATGATGCCGCCAATCAGGGCGTGGGAAGAGCTCGACGGCATGCCGAACCACCACGTGACGAGGTTCCAGATGATGGCGCCGATGAGGCCGGCGACAATCGTGACTTCGGTAATCATCGAAGCCGACATGACGATGTCGCCGCCGATGGTCTTGGCGACGCCCGTGGAAATCATGGCGCCGAGAAAGTTCAGCACAGCCGTGCCAATGATGGCGACGCCGGGGCGGATGGCACGCGTCGAGACGCAGGTCGCGATGGCGTTCGCCGTATCGTGGAAGCCGTTGATAAAGTCGAAAGTCAGCGCGAGGATGACGACGAGGATGATGAGTGACGTATCAGGCATACTTCATCGTCACCTCTTTAATGATGTTGGAGAGTTCTTCGACTTTGTCGGCCGTATCTTCAAGCGTAGCTAAAATATCTTTCCAGCGGATGACATCGAAAAGGTCTTTCGTGCCATCGAACAGGTCGGAAATCTCTTCGCGGTAGATGTGGTCGACTTCGGATTCGAGCTTGCCGAGGTGGTCGGCGCGGGCCATGAGCTCGGCTTCATTGCGGTCGATGTTCTTCAGCAGGGAGAACAGGACCTTGAGTTCCTCCGACATCGTGACGATCTGGGCCATGATTTTGCCGGCCGAAGAAATCAGCGTATCGATATGGTACATGTTCAGACGCATCAGGGCACCCTGCAGGCAGTCGATGCATTCCTCGAGATGGCAGGTAAGGCGGTAAAAGTCCTCGCGGTCAATCGGTGTGATGAAGATGACCGACAGCTTGTGGATGATATCCTGATTAATCGCGTCGGATTTATGCTCGAGATTGACGATGTCATCGAGATGCTGCGGCAGCTTCTTGATATCGGTCATGGCTTCCTGCGCAATCAGAGCCCCGCGGTGAAAATTCTCGGCGTTTTCCATCAGGTAGTCAAAGAACTCCTCATGCTTGTTACTGATACTGAACATTATGTTTCCTCCTTTGTATTTGCCTTCAGTCTAACAGGTATCGTCAGGCGAATTGCAAAGGATTTGTTAACATCTTGTTAACAATTAAGAAATGAAATTCATTCCGAATAAAAAAGACTGCCGTCAGCAGACAGCAGTCTTTAAAAATAGAGCAGCCAAATTATTTGATTTTGGCGTGCTCGGCGATGAATTTTTCGACATGGGCGAGGTGCGGATTCTTGCGCAGCGTTTCCGGCTCGTAGGTGATCAGCATGCCGCCGGTCGGCAGGGAGACAAGTGCATCCTTGATTCCCGCAAATGACTTGACGAAATCGGTCAGCTGCTTCGCAAGTTTTTCGTTGCCGGCGAGCGCGAGATTGTAGACGCGCACGCGGCCGGGCAGATAGCTCTGGATGTCCGTACCGGCGAGGAAGGCGTGCAGGGAAATATCCTCGGCCTTGTCCGCAGCTTTTTTGGCCGTGCGTCCCACGATGCTCGTGACATCGTGTTTCATCTTGCCGGCGTGCTGCAGGCCGTGCAGGATGGACAGAGCGCCCCAGACCGCGCCGCAGGCAATGTGGACTTTCTTGCCGGCAAAAATCGTCGCGATGGTCGCAAGGCCGCTGACCGTCAGGGGCAGGCCGAGAGGCAGCCGCTTAAATTTTTCATTTACTTCACGTACACTCATAAAGATTCCTCCTTGACCGAAGCCTGTTTTCGGTATATGAGAATTATTCGCCGTCTTTTGGGGAAATCCTCTCCAAACACCTTTTCAGATAGAAAATTTTGTGCGAAAATAAAAGGTACTGTATGCATGCCAGCATGGCTGCAGAGAAAGGCAGTTTATATTGATATGATAGAACTCAACCACCTTGTCAAGAAATTCCCGCATCAAGATAAGTCCGGGAAAGAAATTTGGAAAACTGCGGTCAGGGATTTGACTTTGTCCGTAGAAAAAGGAGAAATCTTCGGCCTCTTGGGCCCGAATGGCGCCGGCAAGACCACGACCATCCGCATGATGACCATGCAGACAAAGCCGACGGGCGGCACGATTCTCTACGACGGGCTCAATACGAGTACGAATGCCAGGGAAATCAAATCGCTTATCGGCGTCGTGCCGCAGCATGTCAATTTCGATCAGGACCTCACGGTCGGGGAAAACCTCGAACTGCACGCAAGACTCCATCATATGGGCAAAAAGGAACGCGAAGCGCGCATCGAGGAGCTCCTGCGCTATGTCGAGCTCACGGATGTCATCAACGACGGCGTGCGCCGGCTGTCGGGCGGCATGAAGCGCCGCCTGCTCATCATGCGCGCACTCATACACAAACCGCGCATCCTGTTTCTCGATGAGCCGACCGTGGCTCTTGACCCGCAGGTCCGGCGCCGCATCTGGTCGCTCGTGCGCGATATGGCAAAAAACGGCGTGACGGTTTTCCTGACGACGCATTATATTGAAGAGGCCGAAGCCCTCTGCGACCGCGTGGCGATTCTCGCGAAAGGCGAGCTCGTCGACCTCGATACGCCCGCACATCTGCGTGAAAAGATGGACCTGCCGAATCTTGAGGAAGTCTTTTTGGCGCTGACGGCGGAAAAAGACAAGCGCGAAGGGGGCAGAAGATGAACATCCGGAACAACCTTTTGGATATCTGGACCGTATTTTGGCGCGACTGGGTCGTTTTAAGGCGCCGTATGACCAAATTCATTTTGTCGCGCATGGTCGCGCCGATGCTCTACCTTGTGGCGTTTGGCTGGGGCCTCGGCCGCAGCATCGATGTCGGCGCGGGCTCGTACCTCGATTTCCTCGTGCCGGGCATCCTCGCCCTGAACTCGATGAATATCAGCTTCAACAGCATCACGCCCGTGCATGCCGAGCGAATTTATCATAAGAGCCTTGAGGAATACATCATCGCGCCAATCTGGCCCGATGCCTTCCTCATCGGCAAGGTGCTGGCTGCCGTGCTGCGCGCCTTGATTTCCTCGGCCATCATTGTTGTGCTCGCTTTGCTTTTTGGGGCACATTTTTCGATGACGCCGCTTTTCCTGCTGGTTCTCGTGCTCAATTGCATTGTTTTTGCCGAGATTGGCTTCTTAGCGGCAATGAAGATCAGCACGTATGAAGAGATGGCACAGGTCAATACGTACATCCTGCTGCCGATGTCCTTCCTCTGCGGCACGTTTTTCTCGACGCAGACACTGCCTGCGTTTGTACGCTTTTTTATCGAGCTTTTGCCGCTGACGCATACGAGTTATCTCCTGCGCGGCCTCGGCAGCGATGCGGAAGTATCGATGCTTTCCCTGCTCGTGTTATTCGCTTATGCCTTTATCGGGCTCATCTGGGGCAGCCGCGCCTTTCGCCGGCTCACAGAATAAAGCATATATAATAGAAAGGAACGTATTTTGTTTAAGACCATCCTGCATCATCATGCCTCGTCGTGCACAGACTGCACAAAGCTCTGCTGCACGAAAATCGAGGATTTTTCGGTCAAGATCGGCCGTCTGACCATCTTTGACCATGTCAATATCCACATCCACTGCGGGCAGCTCACGGCCCTCATTGGCCCGAACGGCGCCGGCAAGAGCACGCTCTTGAAGGCCATCCTCGGCGAGGTGCCGCATGCGGGCAAGCTCCATTATGTCGATGCCAAGGGCAAGCATACGGGCCATCCCGTCATCGGCTACGTGCCGCAGTATCTGCGCTTTGACGTGAGCTCGCCGACGAGCGTCATGGATATCTTCATGGCCTGCCTGACGCGCCGGCCTGTCTGGCTGTGCTCGGCAAAATCCCTGCGCCCGCGCGTCCTCAAAAGCCTTGAGCGCGTGCGTGCGGCACACCTCATCGACCGCAGACTTGGCGCGCTTTCGGGCGGCGAGCTGCAGCGCGTGCTTCTCGCGCTCGCTCTTGACCCGATGCCGGATTTGCTGCTGCTCGATGAGCCTGTGTCCGGTGTCGACCAGAACGGGCTTGAGCTTTTCTATGAGATTGTCGCGGATCTGCGCGAAAAGGAGGATATGGCGATTATCCTGATTTCGCATGACCTCAACATGGTCGCAAAGCACGCAGACCAGGTCGTGCTGATGAACAAGGGCGTCGTCATGAGCGGTACGCCCGAAGAAGTCTTTGCCGATAAACGCACGAAGAAAATCTTTGGCATGCTCGCAGGGGAGTCGGCAGTTGAAGCCGCAGCGGATATCCCTGCCGGTCATGAGGAAACGGAAGAAGCGGCGTCAGAGGAAGGGGGCAAATGCTGATGGATATGATTTATCAGGTGATGGATGTCATCCTGCCATTTGGCTGGCTGACGAGTGCCTTTATGAAGAATGCGTTTTTGGCCGTGTTGCTCGTCACGCCGCTTTTCGGCCTCATGAGCACGATGGTCGTCTCGAACCGCATGGCCTTTTTTTCCGATTCGCTCGGCCACGGAGCCTTCACGGGTATCGCGATTGGCGTGCTTTTAGGCTCTGTCTCGCCGCTCCTGTCGCTCGTCATTTTCTCCGTGGCGTTTGCGCTCTTCATCACTTATATCAAGAATAAAAGCACGGCTTCGACGGATACAATCATCGGTGTCTTCTCTGCCACGGCCATCGCCCTCGGCCTCATGCTCATGAGCCACGGCGGCAGCTTCAATAAATTTTCCTCGTTCCTGATTGGCGATATTCTGTCGATTACGCCCGAGGACCTCTCGGCACTGGCTATTGTCTTTGTGCTCGGCATCATCGCGTGGGCCCTGATTTTCAACCAATTGCTTGTGCTGTCCATCAATTCGTCTTTTGCGCGCAGCCGCGGCATCAAAACGTTCTGGGTTGAAAGTGCCTTTGCGGCGATGCTGGCCGTCGTCGTCTCCATCAGCATCCAGTGGGTCGGCATCCTGATTATCAATGCCATGCTCGTGCTGCCGGCAGCCGGCGCGCGCAATGTCGCGAACAATGTCAAGCAGTATCACGTCTTTTCCGTGCTGATTGCCCTGTTTTCAGGCCTTTTAGGCTTGGCGCTGGCCTATTACTTTGACATGGCGGCCGGTGCGACGATTGTCGTCATTTCGTCGGTGATTTTCTTTATCACGCTGCTCATCAAGCCGTATGTCAGCCGCTGATTTTGGCATTAGGGCAGACAGAAAGGCAATTCTGTGATAAGATAGTGAGAAATGTTTCCTAACAAAATAGGAAGAACGGGCAGACACAGGGGAGGACTTTAGCATTGGATACGAACAAGACGACCATTATCGGCATTGCTGGGGGTACCGGCTCGGGCAAATCGACCTTCACGAACCGACTCAAGGCGTATTTTGGCGATGAAGTCACGGTCATTTACCACGATGATTATTATAAGCCGCATGACGATATTCCCTTTGAACAGCGCCAGTACATCAATTACGACCATCCGGATTCTCTTGATACAGACCTTCTCGTCGGGCATCTTGAAAAACTGCGTGCTGGCGAGAGCATCGACTGTCCGGTCTATGATTTCACGCGCCATACGCGTTCCGCGAAGACAAAGCGCATCGAACCGAGCCGCGTCATCATCGTCGAGGGCATCCTGATTTTTCAGGATGAGCGCCTGCGCAATCTATTTGACATCAAGATTTTTGTCGAGGCTGATGCCGATGAACGCATTCTGCGCCGCGTGCTGCGCGATATGAACGAGCGCGGCCGCGACCTCGAGAATATCATCAATCAGTATCTGACAACGGTCAAGCCCATGCATTATCTCTATGTCGAACCGACAAAAAATCTTGCGGACATCGTCATCAACAGCGGTCTCAACGATGTGGCCTTTGACATCATGAAGACGAAAATTCAAGATATCCTTCAGCACAGCGAAGCGTAATAAAAAAATCCCTGCCATGGAACTGCAGCCATGGCAGGGATTTTTTTAGTGTTTGCGCCGGTCAATGCCAGCTTGGCGGTAGTAGGCGGCTTTGTCCGCGTACATGCGCTTGTCGGCCTTGTGCAGGAGTTCGTCGATTGAGGCCTCTGGGAATTCTTCGTGACTGGCCCAGCCAAATGAAATCGAGAGCGCATCGCAGAATTCGCCCTTCCAGGCGGCGATATGCCCGCGGAAGGTCTCTACGATTTGGCAGAACAGTGCATCGTCAACGAGACCGATGACCGTGAACTCATCACCGCCGATGCGGTAGCCGAAATAAGGAGCTCCAGCGCAGCGCGGGTCGGCAAAAGTTTTTTTCAGGCAGGCGGCCACGCCGCGGATGAGCTCGTCGCCGGCCTTATGACCGATGGTATCGTTGGCCGCCTTGAGGCCGTTGATGTCGATCATCGAGATGGCGCAGTGCTGAGGCGGATTCTTTTCCAAGGCCAGAATCTGCTCGTCGTAGGCACGGCGGTTCTCGAGCCCTGTCAGGAAGTCGTGGCGGGCAATGCGGTCGGCCTGCCTTTTTTGGCGCGTGCGGAAGACGGCAAAGGCGATGATGAAAGTCAGCAGCATGACGCCAAAAGCCGTGAGCAGCAGGACTTCCTTGTAATGCCTCTGTACGAAGTACCAGAAGGAGGGGACAAAGGACTCATCCGTGTGGCGCAGCAGGGACTCGCGGATGCTGCTTTCGCCCCAGAGTGTGTTCATGCGGCTTATGGCCATGAAGAGCGGGTGGTCTACGGGGCTTACCGCAATGGTCAGATTTTCCGTATTATCGAGCAGGGTCTGATGGAGCTTCGTTTCGCCCTGCAGATAAATGGAGATGAGGTAGGGATTCATGAAGGCAGCGTCGGCTTCTCCCTTGTGCAGGGCTTCGATGACTTCGTCCTCTGTTTTGTAATGGCGGATTTCGTTATCAGGGAAATACTCTTTGACGAATTTCAGCTGCGGCGGCAGGTCATCCGCCACGGCAATAATGGTATCTTTGGTCGTCGGTTCATCCGTGCGGCTTACGCAGTACATCTGCATGGAGACGACATTTGGCGTCTGCAGCAGATGGAGCTTTTCATCTTCCCACGGCGTATCGTAGACCGGCAGGGCCGCATTGATTTTATGGGCGATAAGGTCCTGCTTGAGTTCATCGGGGTCATCGTAGGGGACGTACTCGACCGTATTATCGAGTTCAAAGGCCTTGAACCCGTGGTTGATGAGGTCGCGGAACATGCCGCGCGCCTCGCCGTCAGGGCCTTCCTCAATAAATGGAGCCATGTGCCGGAGGTAGCCGATGCGGATGGTGCCGTGCTTCTTGAACCAGAGTCTGTCTTCTGCCGTGAGGATGGCAGCATCGGCCGAATGCAGAAAATACTTCTGGCTCAGATTGACCTGAAAGGCAGGATTGTAGACGTTGATCATCGCGAGCGCTTCGTTGACCTCTTTGAGGATGTCGGGGCGTTTTTTCGAAACGGCGATGTAGGAGTTGCTCGAGCCGTAGCGCACGACAGGGACGACATAAGTGCCGATTTCCACGCGCGAGGTGAATTCGGCGATGGCATCGATATCGCCGCGGTCGAGGGCATCGCGGCGCGACTGGAAATCCTTGAACTCGACAATCTTTATGCCCGCCTGGTTTTTTTCGTTCCATTCCCGAAGCTGGTCGTCCGTCGTCGTGCTCCTCGCAACACCGACTTTTTTGCCGCGCAGCGCTTCGGCATTGGGGTATTCGTCGGCTTTGGCCACCGGTACGAAGATGTAATACGTCTCGATGCGCAGCGGAAAGGCGGAGAAGTCGTATTTTTTCGCGCGTTCCGGCGTATAGGAGACGTTGGCCATGAGGTCGATGTCTCCGTTTTCGAGTTCTTTGAGCATCTGGCTCCAGGTGTGATAGACGTACTCATACTGCCAATTATTGAAGGAGGCGATCATCTGCTGGTACTCGTAGATATAGCCCGTGCGCGGCACCGCAGAAGGGTCCGGGACATTCGGGTCAGGAAGCGTATAGCCCGTCCGCACGATTTTTGGGACGGAGGTATCGGCGCCGGCTTCTGCCGGAGCAACAGGAAAGCCGGCGAGCAGGCAGAGCACGAGCACGAGGGAGAGGAGGGGGTGTTTCATAAAAATCCTCTTTTCGGAAAAGCAAAACGTTTCATTTTACTTTATTGTAGCGAAATATGAAAGAGAGGTAAATATCGATTGCAAAAAACTTATAAAAAAAGCGCATCCATGCGGATACGCCTAGTGTGCAATTGGTGCGCTCGGGCAGAGTCGAACTGCCGCTTTCGGCTCCGGAGGCCAACGTCCTATCCACTGGACTACGAGCGCGCGTTCATCGTGAACAAAAAATAGTATACCATGGAAACCATGATATTGTCAATTTGAGCCCTCGTGGCTTGTCAGGGGTCGGTGCGCATGCGGCCGACGGAATGTCTGTTTTCGATGAAGTCGCAGACATGGTCGGTAAGCGAAGCGAGGATGAGGTAGAAAACCAGCGAGATGCCAAACAGAACAACCGGCACAGCGGCGACAATGAGGACGAGTTCGAGAATATGATAGTCGACGCGCACGCGGACATATTCACAGAGAAATGCAGTAAGTGTAATGAGCAGATAGCCTTTTGCCCAATCCATAGATGTCATATGCTCCTTTCGATTCTTTTCTAAAAGTCTATGATAAAAAGCGGTTTATCACTCTGAAAACGATTACATTATAACATGGTATGGAGGGCTGACAAGGGGGCAAAGGCGCTTTTTCCAGCACTGCGATGAAGAAATGACAAGCAAGAAAAATAAGGCCCCGCAAGCGCGAAAAAACGCGCGTGCAAAGCCTTATTTTTAAGAACTGTCTTTATTTTTTGTGATTCTTGAGGAAGTTCTCGATGCGTGCGAGTGCTTCGGCAATTTTGTCGATTGACGTAGCGTAGGAACAGCGCACGTGGCCTTCGCCGCAGGCGCCGAAAGCGGAGCCTGGAATCAGAGCGACGTGTTCGGTCTTCAGGAGCTCTTCGGCAAATTCGTCGGAGGTGTAGCCCGTGCTCGTGATGTCCGGGAAGATGTAGAACGCGCCTTTTGGTTCGAAGCACGGCAGGCCCATCTTCGTGAAGCCGTCGTAGATGAGGTGACGGCGGCGGTCGTACTCGGCGACCATCTTGAGCATGTATTTCTTGCCGTGGCGCAGGGCCTCAACGGCGGCAATCTGGGCCGTGATTGGCGCACAGAGCATCGTGTACTGATGGATTTTCGTCATGGCACTGATGAAGGCCTTGTTGCCGAGGGCGTAGCCGATGCGCCAGCCCGTCATGGCATAGGCCTTGGAAAAGCCATTTAAGAGAATCGTGCGTTCCTGCATGCCGGGCAGCGAGGAAAAGGCCACGTGCTTTTCACCGCCGTACGTTAAATCGCCGTAGATTTCATCCGAAATGACGATGAGGTCGTGTTTCTCGGCGAATTCTGCAATGGCTAAGAGGTCCTTGCGCGTCATGATGGCACCCGTCGGGTTGTTCGGATAGCCTATCAGGAGGGCCTTGGTCTTCGGCGTGACGTGTTCTTCCAGTTCTTCCGGCGTGATGCGGAATTCGTTCTCGATTTTGGCGGGGACGGATACCGGCGTGCCGCCCGCGAGTGTCGTGCAGGCCTGATACGAGACGTAGCAGGGCTCCGGAATCAGCACTTCGTCGCCGGGCGCGAGGATGGCGCGCATGACGAGGTCGAGGGCCTCGCTGACGCCGACGGTCACGAGGACATCCGTTTCGGCATCATAGGAGCAGTTGTATTCTTCCTGATAGTGCTTGACGATTTCTTCGCGCAGTTCCGGCAGGCCGCGGTTGGCCGTATAAGAGGTATAGCCCTGTTCGAGGCCGTAGACGCAGCTCTCGCGGATGGACCACGGCGTGACAAAATCCGGCTCGCCGACGCCAAGGGAAATGACGTCTTCCATTTTGGCAGCAATGTCGAAGAATTTGCGGATGCCCGAAGGTGCGATGGCATTGACGCGCGGCGAGAGACGCTGCTGCCAGTCGGTTCTCTTCTCAATCATGGCGTCACCACCAGTCTGCGGTCACGCTCTTCGTCGTTGATGATGACGCCGTCTTTTTTATAGGGTTTCAGCATGAAGTGGCTGCGCGTCTGCGTGACGCCTTCAATCGTCGCGAGGCGCGTGGCGACAAAATTGGCGACTTCCTTCAGAGACTTGCCTTCGATGATGACGAGCAGGTCGAAGCTGCCGCTCATGAGGTAGACCGTGCGGACCTCGTCAAAGCGGTAGATGCGCTCCGCAATGGCGTCGAAGCCGACTTCGCGCTGCGGCGTCAGGTTGATTTCGATGACAGCCGTGACGGTGTCCGTACCGAATTTTTCCCAGTTAATCAGGGTATTGTACGACAGGATGATCTTGTCTTTCTCGAGTTTCTTGATGTCCTGCTCGACTTCGTATTCGCTGCGGTGCAGCATGGAAGCGAGTTCACTGACAGGACGGCGTGCATCGTGCTCGAGCAGCTCCAGCAATTCTTTCATATGGAAATCCTCCCTTGATGGTCATCATGCATAAATAATTCACAGAAGTTAAAGATAATTATATCATATCGGCCCCCTAAGGGGAAGCGAGAATAAATGATGTCTGGGCTTGTCCATATGATAAAGACAAATGAAGAATAAGAGCAGGACAGGCGTCTCTTTGCGAAAAGATTGTGAGGGCTTCTTGCATCTGACATATGTTTTGGGTACAATACTAATATAGAAGCAAATACATTCATGACAGCAGGAATGAGGAGGAAGCTTTCGCATGTTTGTAGGAAATATGGATATCCTTGCCGAAGATGCCAAAAATCTCGCCGAGGCCATCAAACAGTCACTTGCGTATTTGCATGCGCATGATTTTACGAAAATGGAAGATGGTTCGTACCAGATTGCCAAGGGCATTACGGCAAATCTGCAGCGCTATACGACGCGTCCGGCAGCCGACTGCAGGCCCGAACGCCATGAGCGCTTTACAGATATCCAGTACGTTGTCGAAGGGGAGGAAAGACTGGGCTGGTGCCCGGTCAGTCCGGACCTAAAGGTGGCCGTTCCCTACAATAAAGAGAAGGATATCCTCTTTTATGAAAAGCTCGTGCCGGAAAGTGATATCACCCTGCGGCCGGGCTTCTTTGCCGTGCTTTATCCTGCGGACGTGCACCGTCCGCAGGCGGCAGTGGGGGCACCTGCATCCGTGACCAAAGTCGTGGTCAAGATCGCGATGGATTGTTTGTGATTCTGTGACGCTGTGTTTCAGATCTATATTGCATTTGGAGGAAAAAGCACTCATGACGGTAAGAAGAATTTTCGTAGAAAAAAGACAGGGATTTGACATCCCGGCTCAGCAGCTCTGCGACGATCTCAAGGAGACGTTCCATCTCGATGGCCTCAAGTCGGTCCGCATCATCAACCGCTACGATATCGAAGGCCTCAGCGATGAAGAGTATGACAAGGTCAAATTTGTCGTCTTTGCAGAAGCCCCTGTTGACAAAGTCTATGAAGAGACGCTGCCGGAATTTGCGGACTCCCGCATATTCGCGGTTGAGTACCTGCCGGGCCAGTATGACCAGACGGCAGATTCGGCAGCACAGTGCGTCCAGCTCGTCACGCAGAAAGAGCGTCCGCAGATTGCCACGGCACGCGTCATTGTCCTGACGGGCGATGTTGACGATGAAGCCCTGCAGAAAATCAAGGACTACTGCATCAACGCCGTTGAGAGCCGCGAAGCATCGCTTGCAAAGCCGGAGTCCCTTGACATGGTCACGGAAGAACCGGCCGATGTCGAAGTACTGACGGCTTTTAATGACATGAGCGAAGATGAGCTGCACGCTTTTATGGATGCGCGCGGTTTTGCCATGAGCTTTGAAGACCTCAAGTTCTGTCAGGAATATTTCCGCGATACGGAGCACCGCGCCCCGACGATTACGGAACTGCGCGTCATCGATACGTACTGGTCCGACCACTGCCGCCATACGACGTTCACGACGGCCATCGACGATGTCGAGATTGAGGATGGCTACTTCTCGCCGGCCCTGACGGCTGCTTACCGCAAGTATAAAGAAGACCGCGATAAACTGTACGGTGCCGATACGGACCGCGCCGTCACGCTCATGGACATCGCCGTCATCGGCGCCAAGGCCCTGCGCAAAGAGGGCCTGCTCGATGACCTCGACAAGTCGGAAGAAATCAACGCCTGCAGCATTGTCGTCAAGGCCGATATCGGCGGCAAACAGGAAGACTGGCTCGTCATGTTCAAGAATGAGACGCACAACCATCCGACGGAAATCGAGCCGTTCGGCGGCGCGGCAACGTGTCTCGGCGGTGCTATCCGCGATCCTCTGTCGGGCCGTTCCTATGTTTATCAGGCCATGCGCGTGACGGGTGCTGCTGACCCGCGCCGTCCGTTCAGTGAGACGCTTCCGGGCAAGCTGCCGCAGAAGAAAATCACGCTCGGCGCTGCCGCAGGCTACAGCTCCTACGGCAATCAGATCGGCCTTGCTACGGGTCAGGTTCGCGAGGTCTACCATGAAGGCTACATGGCCAAGCGCATGGAAATCGGTGCCGTCATCGCGGCTGCCCCGAAAGAAAATGTCGTGCGCAAGCGTCCGGCCGCCGGCGATATCATCGTGCTCGTCGGCGGCCGCACGGGCCGTGACGGCTGCGGCGGTGCTACGGGCTCCTCGAAAGAGCATACGGAAGAATCGCTGACGACCTGCGGTGCAGAGGTCCAGAAGGGCAATCCGCCGACGGAGCGCAAGATTCAGCGCCTGTTCCGCAATCCGAGCGTTTCACGCATGATCAAGCGCTGCAATGACTTTGGTGCCGGCGGTGTCGCCGTCGCCATCGGCGAGCTGGCCGACGGCCTCGTCATTGACCTCGATGCCGTCAAGAAAAAATACAAAGGCCTCGACGGCACGGAACTCGCCATCTCCGAATCGCAGGAGCGCATGGCTGTCGTGCTCGACCCGAAGGACGTCGAAGCCTTCCAGAAATTCTCGGATGAAGAGAACCTCGAGGCAACGCCTGTCGCCGTCGTCACGGAAAAACCGCGCCTCATCATGAAATGGCGCGGCAATGCCATCGTTCAGATGAACCGCGCCTTCCTCGATACGAACGGCGTGCGCCAGCATGTCACGGCTGTCATTGCACAGCCGGATACGGCAAAACGCTACCTCGCAGAGGTGCCGGCAGCGGTCAAGGCCTGCGGCAGTGACCTTCACAAAGCATGGCTGACGAACCTTTCCGACCTCAACGTCTGCAGCCAGAAAGGCCTTGCCGAGCGCTTTGACTCGACGATCGGCGGCAACACGGTGCTCATGCCGTTCGGCGGCAAGACGCAGATGACGCCGGCAGAAGGCATGGTCGCCAAACTGCCGGTGCTCGGCGCGGAGACGACGACGGCCACGGCCATGACATTTGGCCTCAATCCGGCGTTCACGACTTGGAGCCCGTTCCACGGTGCCCTGTATTCCGTAGTCGAAGCAGCGGCTAAGATGGTCGCCCTCGGCGGCAACGCCGCGAAGATTCGCCTGACGTTCCAGGAATACTTTGAGAGCCTCGGCAAAGACCCGGCAAAATGGGGCAATCCGTTTGCCGCCCTCATCGGTGCTCTCTGGGCACAGCATGAACTCGGCATTCCGGCCATCGGCGGCAAGGACTCGATGTCCGGTACGTTTGAGCACATTCACGTCCCGCCGACGCTTGCAGCCTTTGCCGTCGACGTCATGAAGGCCGGCAATGCCGTTTCGCCGGAATTCAAGCAGGCAGGAAGCCATGTCTATGTCGTGCCGGCAGAGAAGGATGCACAGGACCTGCCGGTCTTCCCGAAACTGCGTGCAAACTTCGAGAAAATCCGCCAGCTCACGGCTGCCGGAAAAGTCCGCGCCGCACAGACCATCGGCGTAGGCGGCATCGCCGCAGCCATCACGAAGATGACGCTCGGCAACCGCATTGGCTTCAAATTTGCCAAAGACCTCATGGAAGAGCAGCTCTTCTGCGCCGACTACGGCTCCATTATCCTCGAGCTTGAGGATGATGTCGATGTCAAGACGGCTCTCGCCGATACGGGCGTTTACGAACTCGGCCGGACGACTGCAGAAGAAAAAATCACGATGGGCAGTCTGAAAGTCAGCCTTGACGAGGCCCTGAAGGCCTACACGACGCCGCTTGAGAAAATCTTCCCGACGCAGACGAAGAAGGTCAGCGGCACGGCCACGTATGTTCCGTACGAAAAGGGCAATGCCGTCACGTCTTCGACGCATATCGCGCGCCCGCACGTCATCATTCCGGTATTCCCGGGCACGAACTGCGAGTACGATTCGGCAAGAGCATGGGAGCGCGCCGGTGCGACGGCGGAGACCATCATCCTGCGCAACCTGACGCCGACGGCTGTCGAAGAGACGGTCGATGCCCTCGTCGATGGCATCAAGCGTTCGCAGATCATCATGCTGCCGGGCGGCTTCTCGGGCGGCGATGAGCCGGACGGCTCGGGTAAGTTCATTGCGGCGATGTTCCGCAATCCGCGCATCAAGGAAGAGGTCATGAACCTGCTGCAGAAGCGCGACGGCCTCATGCTCGGCATCTGCAACGGCTTCCAGGCTCTCATCAAGCTCGGCCTCGTACCGTACGGCGAAATCCGCGACCTCGCGGAGAATTCCCCGACGCTGACGCACAACACGCTCGGCCGTCATGCTTCGTGCATGGTCGACACGCGCGTCATTTCGAACCTCTCACCGTGGTTCAACAACGTCAAGGTCGGCGATGTCCATACGATTGCCATCTCCCATGGCGAAGGCCGCTTCGTGGCCGATGCCGAGACGGTCAAAAAGCTGCAGGCAAACGGCCAGATTGCGACGCAGTATGTCGATGCTGAAGGCAATCCGTCGCTTGACATTCCGTTCAACCCGAACGGCTCCGTCGATGCCATCGAAGGCATCACAAGTCCGGACGGCCGCGTGCTCGGCAAGATGGGCCATTCGGAGCGCATTGGCTGCTGTGTAGCCAAGAACGTACCGGGCAACAAGGACCAGCAGCTCTTTGAGGCCGGTGTCCGCTACTATAAATAAGTGGACGCTCAGCGCCTGACGTGCTAAAATAAAAGAAATGTTGACGAATGCGGTCAGTTGCTACTGGCCGCATTCTTATATTGGGGGGAATTGCCTTGGTTGGTATCGTAATTGTATCGCACAGCCAGAAATTGGCTGAAGGTGTAAAGGAACTTGCAGAGATGATGGCACATGACGTGCACATCGAAGCGGCTGGCGGCCTGGAGGAAGGGCTGCTCGGCACGAGCTTTGAGCGCGTCAAAGTCGCGATTGAAGATGTCTGCGGTGCAGACGGTGCGGTCGTGCTCATGGATATGGGCTCTGCCGTCATGACGGCAGAGCTTGCCGTCGAAGAATGCCGCGACGAAGCCGTGCGCCTCGTCGACTGCCCGATTGCCGAAGGGGCAGTCCTCGCGGCTGTAGCAGCGGCAAACGGCGCGGACCTCAGCGAGGTCGTCAGGCAGGCCGAATCGGCACGCCAGTTCGCCAAGATGGAAAATCCATCGGCATGATATTTCGGAGTTCTGCGTGAGCGGGTCACAAACAGCATTTGACAGAATTGATATAATGAACAGGTGTAAGATTATGACTGACGGATTTTTTTATGGTCAGGGGGATGAGTACCATCAATTTTCAGGATTTAACCAAAGAGGATAAACCGGTGCTGGACCGATATTTTGCCAGCGGCTATTACGAGAACTCACATTTCAATTTCACGAACTTCTTCATGTGGCGCGAGCCGTACCATGTCAAATGGGCGGAAGAAGACGGCGTGCTCTACATGACCTGCGAATGGGAAAACGAGCTCATGGCCATTCAGCCGTTCTGCGCTGAAGAAAAATGGCCCGAAGCCACTGCGAACATCATCGCGTATTTTGAGCAGCAGCAGCGCCCGCTGGTCTTTACGGGCATCGAGAAAGCCTATGCAGAGTTTTTGCAGCAGTACGAAGACGCTGACTTTGAAGTCGAAGACGACCGCGACAATTGGGACTATGTCTATGAGGCCGAAAAACTCATCAGTCTTTCGGGCCGTAAGCTGCATTCCAAGAAAAATCACCTGAACGCCTTCCGCAAGCTCCATCCCGAGGCGGAATATCTGCCGATTACCGAGGATATCATCACGGCCTGCAAGATCGAACTCAACAATTGGTACAAGCTGCGCATTCAGGATGAACCGGATGACCCGTTCATCGGCTGGGAGCGCAAGGCCATCCTTGAGATCTTCGACGACTATGATTTCTTCAAGCTCAAGGGCGGTGCCATCCGTCTCGATAACCGCATCATCGCCTTTACGTTCGGTGAGCCCCTTAATGCCGATACGGCCGTCATCCACGTCGAGAAGGCCGACCCGAATATCCGCGGGGCTTATCCGGCCATCAATCAGGGCTTTGTCGAACACGCCTGGAGCGATATGACGTACATCAACCGCGAAGAGGACATGGGCCATGAGGGCCTGCGCAAGGCCAAGGAGTCGTACAAGCCGGTCAAGATGATCGAGAAGTTTAACGCGCGCCGCCGCTAAGCCCTGTATCCCTCTTGCAACATGCGTTTGGATTCGCTACAATGAAGATGAAGATGTGTAAGATTCACAGGATGTGAATCGCGTGAATCAATAGGGGAGGTATTCTTATGGCAAAACGTTTTTTCCTTTGTGAGAAATGCGGCAACATCGTGGGCCTGATCAATGATGGCGGCGGCACGCTTTCCTGCTGCGGTCAGCCAATGAAGGAGCTCATCCCGAATACGACGGATGCAGCGGCGGAAAAGCACGTCCCGGTCATCACGCTCGATCGCGAGGGCGGCGAAGTCACGGTACAGGTCGGCACGGCAGCGCATCCGATGACGCCGGAGCATCTCATTGAATGGATTCACCTTGTGACGGAAAAAGGCGCACAGATTAAGCACCTCAAGGCCGGGGATGCGCCGGAGGCCATTTTCATGCTCGCTGGCGGCGACAAGCCGGTGGCAGCGCTGGCCTACTGCAACCTGCACGGCCTTTGGAAGGCAGAGTTCCACGAAGACTGAGCTCGGTGCCCAAACAAATAAAACAGTATGGCAAAGTAAAAAGGAAGGACTCTTTTGGGAATCCTTCCTTTTTGTGTACTTTTGTGCAGCTGTTTTTATCAGCGGGCACCGCAGGTGCCGGTGACCGACTGGCAGTCATCGTCGCGGTTTGTAAGGCCGAGTTCTTTGAGCATCTGCATGTCTTCCTTGATGGTCGTGCCGGATGTCGTCAGCATATTGCCCGTGATGGAGGCGGAAGCACCGGCGCGCAGGGCCGTGGCACCGTTTTCCGGCAGCAGCTTGCGCCCTGCGGCGAGGCGGATGTTGGCGGTCGGGTTGATGTAGCGGAAGAAGGCAATCGTGCGCAGGATGTCTTCGGCCGGCAGCTGTGCGCGCCCTTCCATGCCCGTGCCTTTGATGGGCATCAGGGCGTTGATGGGGATGGACTCGATGCCGAGTTCGGCGAGGGAAATCGCCATATCGAGGCGGTCCTCCCACGTTTCGCCCATGCCGATGATGCCGCCCGAGCAGACGCAGAAGCCTTCTTCCTGTGCCATTTTGATCGTGCGGATGCGGTCGTCATACGTGTGTGTCGTGCAGATCTGCGGGAAGAAGCGGCGGCTCGTCTCGATGTTGTGATGGTAGCTCGTGACGCCGGCCTCGTGCAGGCGGCGCAGCTGGCTGCGCGACAAGAGGCCGTGTGAGGCGCAGAGGCCGATGTGCAGTGTGTCGCGCATGGCCTCATATGTCTCGATGGCCTTGTCAAAGTCGCGGCCCGTGAGGGCACGCCCCGAGGTCACGATGGCAAAGCGGTTGGCACCGGCCTTTTCGTTGGCGCGCGCATGCATGAGGATGGTCTCTTTGGGAAGAAAGGAATATGTTTCGATGCCCGTCTTATGGCAGGCTGCCTGCGCGCAGTACTTGCAGTTCTCGCCGCAGCGGCCGCTGCGCCCGTTGATGATGGTGCAGAAGTCGACGTGCCTGCCGCAGAAATGGTCCTGCAGCAAACGCGCGCCTTCCTGCAGCTCCGCAAGCGGCGCGGAGAGAAAGATTGAGAGGTCGTCGCCGCGCTTAATACGGTAACCGGCGATTATTTTTTTTGCCAGAGCAAGGCATTTTGATTCGGACATAATATTCCCTCGATTCGTTGATGATATGGTCGCATGCATGCTGTAAAAATATTCATAGTCAACATTATAGGAGTATACGGGTTAACCGTCAACTCTTCTTTGAAATGCGATTTACGAATCGATGCCGATTATTGACAAAAATAATGGGTGTTGTAAAATGAAATTATATTGTGAAATGTTATCTCTATTTATAAGAAAGAAACAGGTGAAGTAATTCTTTGCAACAGGCATTGGAAAGACAGATTGTCTTTGAAGACCATAAAGAAGCATATGCATTGCTTGGGGACCGCGATGAATTCCTGCAGGTGCTCCGTGAGAATTTTGACTGCCAGTTCATCAGCCGCGGCGAGCAGCTTGAGATTCTCGGAGAAGCCGCAGAGGTCAAAATGGCGGCGACGCTCGTCGAGGAGCTTCAGTATCTTTACCGGCAGGGCACGGCCATCACGATGCACGAAGTGCGCTACGGCATCGGGCTCGTGCGCGGCGGCAAGGGCGAGGCTCTGCACACGCTGTTTGGCGATACGATTCTTGTGACGTCGCGCGGCCGTCATGTGCGCCCGAAGACCCTCGGGCAGCGGCTTTATCTTGATACCATCCGCCATAATTCCATCACGTTTGGCATCGGCCCTGCCGGTACGGGCAAGACGTATCTCGCCGTGGTCATGGCTGTTGCAGCCCTGCGCAATAAAGAGGTGCGGCGCATCATCCTGACGCGTCCTGCCGTTGAGGCGGGCGAGCGGCTCGGCTTTCTGCCCGGTGACCTGCAGGACAAGGTCGACCCGTATCTTCGTCCTCTCTACGACGCCCTGCAGGACATCCTCGGGCAGGACAGCTACCAGAAGCTCATGGCCAAGGGCATCATCGAGATTGCTCCGCTTGCTTATATGCGCGGCCGCACGCTTGAGGATGCCTTCGTCATCCTCGATGAGGCCCAGAATACGACGGACAAGCAGATGAAAATGTTTTTGACGCGACTCGGCTTTGGTTCGCGCATGGTCGTCACGGGCGACCTCGGGCAGGTCGACCTGCCGCGCGGCGTGTCTTCGGGTCTGCGCGAGGCCAGTCAGATTCTGCGCGGCGTCAAGGGCATCGGCATCGTGCGCATGGCACCCATCGATGTCATCCGCCACGATGTCGTCACGCGCATCGTCGAGGCCTATGGAGCCTGGGAAGAGAAAAAGAAAAAAGAAAAAGAGCAGAAGGAAAAAGAACGGGAGGTGCGCGCGAAGTGAATGTCATCATCAGCAATTATCCGGAAGACCTCGAGGTGCCGGAGGAATATGTCAAAAATGTGACGGCAGCCGCCGAAAAAGTCGGGGAGCTCTACGGCGTGGACAACGGCGAAGTCAGTATCACACTGACGAACAACGAGTATATCCACAAACTCAACCGCGAGTACCGCGGCATCGACCGTCCGACCGATGTCCTGTCCTTTGCCCTCAATGAGAGCGAGGAACCGGAGGTCACGGGCGGCGCGGACATCAACGTCCTCGGCGACCTCGTCATCTCCGTTGAGCGCGCTGAGGAACAGGCCAGGGACTACGGCCACAGCGTCAAACGCGAGATGGCCTTTCTGACGGTGCACGGCATGCTGCATCTTTTAGGCTATGACCATATGGAAGAGGCCGAACGCCTTGAAATGGAGGCCGAGCAGCGTTTTGTCATGGAAAAACTCGGCATTCCGCGCGAATAAGAAAAGACTGGCAGGAAAGCTGCCATCGTCATAACATAATATATAGAAGAAAGAGAAGTGAATCCTATGGAACAGAACCAGCAGAACACAAAGCATAAATCGGGCTTTATCGCCGTCATCGGCCGTCCGAACGTCGGCAAGTCGACTCTCATCAACACCCTGATTGGCCAGAAAATTGCTATCATGAGCGACAAGCCGCAGACGACGCAGAACCGCATTCTCTGCATTCTGACGGAACCCGATGCACAGATCATCTTCCTCGATACGCCGGGCATTCATAAGCCGAAGCACAAACTCGGCGAATACATGGTCAAGGCTGCCGAAGGCACGCTCAAGGAAGTCGACGCGATTCTCTTTGTCGTTGATGCGACGGAAAAGATGGGACCGGGCGAGTACTACATCCTCGAACGCCTGCAGGCGACACGCAAGCCGGTTATCCTCGTCGTCAATAAACTTGACCTCATCGAGAAGGAACAGGCGCTGCCGATTATTTCGCGCTATGCCGATAAATACCCGTTTGTCGGGGTCGTGCCGATTTCCGCGAAGGCGGAGACGAATCTCGATGCGCTGCTGACGGAAGTCAAGAAATATTTGCCCGAAGGCCCCGAGTATTATCCGGAGGACATGGTCACGGACCAGCCGGAGCGCCTGATTGTCGCAGAGCTCATCCGCGAGAAGGTCCTGCAGCTCACGCGCGACGAGGTGCCGCATGCCGTAGCCGTCGAAACGGATGAGATGACGACGCGCCCGAACGGCGATGTTTACATCCGCGCGACGATTTATGTCGAACGCGATTCGCAGAAGGGCATCATCATCGGTGCGAAAGGCGCGATGCTCAAGGAAATCGGTGCGATGGCGCGCAAAGATATTGAAGCTCTTCTGGGTTCGCGCGTCTTCCTCGACCTCTGGGTCAAAGTCAAGAAGGACTGGCGCAACCGCGAGGGCGTGCTGCATAACTTCGGTTTCGGAGTGGAGTCGTAATGTCAGAAGAACACAAGAGCCGTCTCTCAAAGCGCATTTCCCGCCGTTTTGTCAATGGCCTGATTCTCCTTGTGCCCATTGTCATCACGCTGCTCGTCTGCAGTGAGGTGCTGCACTTCACGGAAGGTGTGCTCGGCAAGCATCTGCCGTTCTATTTTCCGGGGCTCGGCATCCTCACGGTCGTGCTCGGCATCTATTTTGTCGGCTGGATTTCCTCGTATTGGATCATGCGGCGCCTGATTCATTACGGCGAAGCCCTGCTCGGCAAGATCCCCATCATCAAATTCATCTACAACAGCGTCAAGCATCTGTCGACGGCTGTCTTTGAGTCAAACAATATGTTTGACCACGTCGTGCTCATTCCGTTCCATCAGTCCAAGGCTCTGGGCTTTATCATGGCCGATGTGCCGCAGGTGCTCAAGGAAAAACTCGGCGATGATTACGTCTGCGTCTTTGTGCCCTGGAGCCTCAACATGACCTCGGGCACGAACCTCTTCGTGCGCAAGTCCGACGTCATCTATCTCGACATCAGCAGCGAGTCGGCCCTGCAGTACATGCTGACGGCAGGCGCAGTCATGCCGCAGAAACTCGCTCATGGGGGAACGGAACAGTCCTCTTCCAACATCTCAGCAGAAGCGGCTGCCGAGCTCGCGAAAAAGAAGAAGGCGTAAGCATGGCCATCTACCAGACTGAAGCAGTCGTGCTCGGCGCGAAAAACTGGGGCGACGCGGATAAGATGATGACATTTTTCACCAAAGAGCGCGGCCTCGTAAAAGCCGCGGCCTTTGGCTGCCGCAGACCGAGAAGCCCTTTGGCCGGAGGCATGCAGATGTTTTCGCATCTCGATTTGCAATTATCGGAAGGGCGGCGCGTCGATACGGTGCGCCAGTGCCTTTTGCGCCATCATTACAAGAAGCTCAGTGAGGACCTCACAGCCATGGCCTATGGCAGTTTTGTCGCGGAATTTTTGCGTGAGTTCCTGCCCGAAGGGCAGCCGGAGCCGAAGATGTTTGAGCTCCTGCTGCAGATTCTCGAAGCCTTTGAGCGGCGCAATCCGCGCGTGACCGCGCTGGCCGCCGTCTACCAGCTCATGGAATTCACGGGCCTGCAGCTTCATTATGAGCACTGCGTGCACTGCGGCAAAAAAATAGAAGGCGATGCTTTCTTTGCCATCAGCGAGGGCGGCGTGCTCTGCGAAAACTGCCGGACAGCGTCGGCAAAGCCTTTTCCTGCGGAACTGCGCCATTTTATCATCGGCCTGCGCGATTTTGACTGGCAGCAAGGGACCATGCGTCTTTCCTCGACTTTGCTCATGACTGCCGAACAGCTGCTTTTGCAGTACCTGCAGGAGCTTCTCGGACGTCCGCTGAAGTCACTGGCCTTTATCCAGCAGCTCAGCATGACTTGAATATTTTCGTAACAAAAAAGACATCCCTGAGGATGTCTTTTTTTGCTGTCTGTATGAAATTAGATGAAAGGAAATCAGCCGAGCGTTTTGCCCTTGAGTGCCGTTTCCATGAAGGTCTGCTGAGCGCCGACCGGCGTCTGGCCCTTGCGGCACGAAGCGCGGACATAGGAACCGTCAGCACGCATGAGATAGGCCTTCGTGTTGTCCTTGAGGTACGTCTGCAGGATGGCATGCAGGCGGTTTTTGTGGTCCTGCTCGCGGATCGGGATCATGAGCTCTACGCGGTTGTTGAGGTTGCGCGGCATCCAGTCGGCCGAGGAGATGAAGACATCTTCGCGGCCGCCGTTATAGCAGTAGAGGATGCGGCTGTGCTCGAGGAAGCGGCCGACGATGCTGCGGACATGGATGTTTTCGCTGACACCCGGCACGCCCGGACGCAGGACGCAGATGCCGCGGACGATGAGGTCAATCTTGACGCCGGCAGCCGAGGCCTCGTAGAGTTTTGCGATGATGAAGCGGTCGAGCAGGGAGTTCATCTTGGCGGCGATGTAGGCCGGTTCGCCGCGCTTAGCATGCTCGATTTCCTGGTCAATCTCGGCCATGATGGTCTCGCGCAGATTCAGCGGCGCGACGATGAGCTTGTTCCAGGTCGGCGGATCGCTGAAGCCCGAGAGGAAGTTGAAGAAGCGCGAACCGTCGACGCCAATTTCGTTGTCGGCGGTCATCAGGCCGATATCCGTGTAAATCTTGGCCGTTGAGCCGTTGTAGTTGCCCGTGGCCAGATGGCAGTAGCGGCGGATGCCGTCTTCTTCGCGGCGCACGACCATCGTGATCTTCGAGTGCGTCTTGAGGCCGAGAATGCCGTAAATGACATGGCAGCCGGCTTCTTCGAGGCGGCGGGCCATGATGATGTTGTTCTCTTCATCGAAACGGGCCTTGACTTCCATGAGGACCGTGACCTGTTTGCCGTTGCGCGCGGCATCGGCAAGGGCCGAGATGATCGGCGATTTGCTCGATACGCGGTAAAGCGTCTGCTTGATGGCAAGGACCGCTTCATCGTCCGCAGCCGTGCGGATGAAATTTTCGACTGTGGCGAACGTTTCATACGGATGATGGACGAGTACATCTTTTTCGCGGATGGCGGCCCAGATATCTTTGGTATGGCGCGCGGAGAGCTCGATGGACGGCTGCGGTACGAATGGTTCGTAGCGAAGGTCGTCATAGCCCTTGATATTTGCGAAAGAGGAGAAGAACGAAGCGCCGAGCGGGCCGTCAATCGTGTAGATATCCTCTTCCTTGAGTTCGAGTTCCTTTTCCAGGATTTTGCGCGTCTCTTTGGAGCTCGTCTTGGCGAGCTCGAGGCGGACGGCCGCGCCCTTGCGGCGCTTTTCGAGGGATTTTTCGACTTCGAGCAGCAGGTCGTCGACGTCTTCGCGGATATCGAGGTCGGCATCGCGCGTGACGCGGAACGGCGTCGTCTCGATGATTTCATAGCCCGTAAAGAAGCGGTTGGCAAAGTAGCTCAGAATGTCCTCAAGATAGAGGTAGTGCTGGACTTCCGGCACCTTGATGAGGCGGCCGATGACGGAGACCGGCACAGGCAGGATGGCGAGGCGGACATCCTTGTCTTCGGGGCGCTTGAGGTGAACGGCGAGGTTCAGGCTCTTGCTCGTCAGAAACGGGAACGGATGCGACGGGTCGATGGCCATCGGCGTGACGACTGGGAAAATCTCGCGCTCGAAGAATTCCGTCAGCCAGAGCTCCTGCTTCGTGTCGAGGTCCGCAGGATGGATGAAGCGGATGCCGTGCATCTCAAGCTCGGCGAGCGTCGCCTTGAGGCAGCGGTCGATGTCATGCATCTGCTCGTGCGCAATCTTGCTGACGGCGTCCATCTGGCCCTGAGGGGTCAGGCCGCTGATGTCGTGATGCTTGACGCCGCTTTCGATGAGATGCTTGAGGCCGGCGACGCGGATCATGAAGAACTCGTCGAGGTTGGAGCAGGTGATGGCGATGAAGCGCAGGCGCTCCAAAAGCGGATTGTCCTCGCTCGTGGATTCGCGCAGCACGCGCTGGTTGAAGCTCAGCCACGTGCATTCGCGGTTCAGATAATATTGACGGTCATTGAAATTCAAATCCATATTTATTTCCTCCTTAAGACAGGCTCGATGCCAAAGATTTCGCGGAAGAGCGTCGAGGCCTGCTTGAAGGTCCAGCGAATCAGCGAAATATCGTATTCCGAGGTGTAGTTGACGTAGAGTTTTTCTTTTACGAGGCGGACAGAAAGTCCCTGGATGCGGCCGCTGTGGCCCTGGTCGAGTGCATCGGCGAGGCGCAGGATGGCACAGCATTTATCCGCAACGATTTTCTGCGTCTGCGTCAGGCGCTGGTAATGTGCGTCTTTCTTGCCGGGGTTGTCGCGGTGATAATAGTAGCTGATGCAGGCGATGACCTCTTTTTCGGCATCCGTAATGCCAAAGATGTCCGTGCCCATGATGATCTGCCACGAATGCAGCGGATAGTTGCGCAGATTGACGAATTTGCCCGTTTCGTGCAGCAGGCAGCTCATGCGCAGCAGCAGGCGGTGGCGCGGCGTGAGCCCGTGGACGCGGCGCAGTCCGTCAAAGAGCTTCGTCGCGTACTCATCGATGCGGCTGATGTGCGGCAGGTTGCAGTTGTAGCGCATAGCGATGCTGCGCGCGAGATCGAGGAGCAAATCGTCCTGCTCAGTGATGGCCTTAGGGCTGATTTCTCGCGCGCCGCACCAGGCTGCATAGCCGTAGAGAAACGTCGTATCCATGACGAGAATCGTGTCGATGTTGAGCGTGCGCACGACTTCTTCATAAAGAAGCAGTGTCGGCAGCAGGAGCTGTGCCCTGCGTTCGCTGAGATGAAAGGCCTGCATGAGCTTATGCGTGGTTAAAGGCATTAAGGATTCGGCAATCTGCAGGAATTTGCGCGGGTCGATGACGGCCGGATACGATGTATTCGCGCCTTCCGTGAGATGCGAGACGAGGATGCGCGCTTCAAAGCCCGTGAGTACGAGTGTGTGGATGTCCGCATGCTCGATGCGCGGCCAGAGGGACGAGAGCGAAGCGTGCAGATAGTCGCGCACGGCCGACGGGAACATGACATCGACGCGCTCTTCCTCGGTGAAGTGCTCAAGGACGCTGAGGCGGCCGCCCGTGACATTCGTCTGAAACAGCAGCGTGCCGTCCTGCCAGCCCGTGAAGCCGAGACCGCCTGACGTGACATCTAAGAGCAGCGTCGGTTTCTTGCCGACCATTTCGTTCTTTTTGAGGAAATGATGCAGGGCGAAGAATTTGTAATACACTTCTTCCGTCATGTCGGCAACGTGAAAGCGGAATCCCGTGCGCATGGCGAGCAGGTCGAGAATGCCAAGGCGATTTTCCGCTTCACGGATCACGGTCGTCGCAATCGGATAGACCGTGTCAACCTGATAATCGAGCAGCAGCTGACGGAAGCCCTGCAGGATACGGCTGAGCTCGTGGATGGAGGCAAAGGAGAGCCGGTGTGTGCGGAAAACTTCCTCGCCGAGCGGCAGTTCTTTATTGGCCGATTCAATCACTTTGATGTCCGTCGGGGAACGATAATCCACGATGGCCATGCTCGTGTGGATGGAGCCGATGTGAACGATGCCGAAAATCGACTTTTTCTTCATAAATAACATCCTTTCTGGAGTACTGGTCGGTGCTCCATAGCGAAGAGCCGATATACCCATAATTTATATTGTAAGCAGTTGCTGCGCTTTCCGCGTTACTTTTACGTAAATTTTTTGTTAAGGTAAGGAAACGCAGACAGGCATTCTTATACTCGGTACAGCATGAAAAACATATTCGTCATGGCCTGTATTTCATCGATAAGAATGTAAGTTTAATTATACCTCATTATGGAGAAATTTTGAATTATCTTGAAGCATACCGTCTGAATTGTTATACTAAAATTATCCGAATTATAAATTTCATAAAATATACAGATGCATTCAAGCAAGACAAGGGGGATTCCGTTCATGGAGAGAGTGGCAATCATCGATATGGGGTCGAACTCGATTCGCTTTATTGTCATGCAGGTGGCAGACAACAAGGCCTATCATCTCGAATATCAGCAGAAAGAGGCCATAAGGCTCGGGCGCGGCATGTCGGAAACAGGAAAACTCAATCCGGAGGGCGTGGAGCGGGCAATGGCCTGCCTGCATGTCTACAAGCACATGATGGAGGTCATGCAGGTGACAAAATGCATCGCCG
This sequence comes from Mitsuokella apri, assembly GCF_047974105.1. NCBI lineage: Bacteria > Bacillati > Bacillota > Negativicutes > Selenomonadales > Selenomonadaceae > Mitsuokella > Mitsuokella apri. Next base: position 282,651 of record NZ_JBHYRS010000001.1, on the reverse strand, counting down.
TGGCGACGGCAGCTGCGCGCAATGCTTCAGACGGCGCGGAGTTCATTGAGCGCATCAAGCGCGAGACGGGCATTGAGATTGAGGTCATCTCGGGGGAACGCGAGGCGTATCTCGGCTATCTCGGTGTCGTCAACACGATTGACGAACGAAATTATCTGCAGTTCGACCTCGGCGGCGCGTCCATCGAAGTCTCGCTCGTACGCGACCGCAAAATTGTCGAGTCCGTCTCCGTGCCGATTGGTGCCGTGACCGTGACGGATGCGTTCAATCTCGGGGATAAGGTCACGGGCGCGGCCATTGAGCGCTGCATTGAGTTCGTGCGCACAAAGTACGAAGAGATGATTCCGTGGGCGGCGGACACGAATCTGCCGGTCATCGGCGTCGGCGGCACGGTCCGCAACTTTGCCAAGATGGACCAGGCGCGCACAAACTATCAGCTTTCGCGCATCCACAACTACATCATCCCGCGCAAGCGCTTTGAAGAGATGCACGCGGACATCATCAAGTCAAATCTTTCGGCCCGCCGCCGCATGAAGGGGCTCTCTTCGGAGCGTGCGGACCTCATCGTCGCGGGCAGCATCATCGTCAATACGCTCATGGAGTTTGCGGGCGGACAGAACATCATCGTTTCCGGCTGCGGCCTGCGCGACGGCGTGTTCTTCGAGTATTACGGTGAAAAATACGGTCAGGGCCCAATCGTGCAGGATGTCCTGCGCGAGAGCGTACACAACTATCTCCTGAGTGCCGACCGCCGCATGGAGCACCTCGAGCGCGTGAAGAATCTTGCGCTGAGCCTCTTCGACCAGCTCAAAAAATCACATGAAGCGACGCGGCGCGACCGCAGCCTTTTAGAGGTCGCGGCCTGGCTGCACGATTCGGGCAAGGTCGTCAATTATTACGACCATGCACGCCATTCGGCCTTTATCATCGCGCATGCGCCGCTTTACGGCATGCGCCAGCTCGAACAGCTCAAGGCTGCGTTCATTGCGGGCTTCCATCACGGCATCAGCAATAAAATCATGCGCGCCTACCGCTACGCGATGATGCTGACGCCGGCTGACTGGAAAAAAGTCAGACGCCTTGCGCTGCTGCTGGCCCTTGCCGAGGCTGCCGATGTGACGTATGAAGGCGTCGTGCGCAAGATTGACGTCGCCGACGATGAAGAGGCCGTCGTGCTCTCGCTGCGCGGCAAGAAGGGCGAGGACCACAGCGCGGCAGAGTTTGAGATGAAGTCGTACTGCAAGCAGTTCAAGAAGGAATACGGCAAGCCGCTCATTATCATGTGGCAGAAGGGCTGAGTTCCTTTTTCCTGATTGCCTGACGCAGCCTGCGGAATGCGCCGAAGCGGTTGACAAGTCTTAAGCCTTTTGCTAAACTCGTAGGTAGCAATGATGAAGAAGAGTAATCTCCTATCCAGCGAGACAGCGATGGTGTGAGGCTGTCCATGATTTTTTAAGCATGAAAAACATGAAATGAGACGAAAGGCACTTCGGAGCATAATCCCATAACTTGAGGCGGGCTTTCCGGCATCTTTTCAGCATGCGGGAAGGTCAATCAGGGTGGAACCGCGGTACTTGATAAAAAACAAGTCTCGTCCCTGTAACGTTACGTTGCAGGAACGAGATTTTTATTTGTTTCTGTGACAGATATAGAGGAAAAGGAGTTGTTCCCATGAAATTTCAGGAAATCATCCTGGCCCTGCAGAAATTCTGGTCGGAACAGGGCTGCATCTTGGCAGAGCCATATGATGTCGAGAAGGGCGCCGGCACGATGAATCCGTCGACTTTTCTGCGCGTGCTCGGCCCGGAGCCGTGGCATGTCGCTTACGTCGAGCCTTCGCGTCGTCCGGCCGACGGCCGCTATGGCGATAATCCGAACCGCCTGTACCAGCATCATCAGTTCCAGGTCATCATGAAACCGTCGCCTGACAACATTCAGGAGCTGTATCTCGAGAGCCTTGAGCGCCTCGGCATTGACCCGAAGCAGCACGATATCCGCTTTGTCGAGGATAACTGGGAGTCGCCGACGCTCGGTGCCTGGGGCCTTGGCTGGGAAGTCTGGCTCGACGGCATGGAAATCACGCAGTTCACGTATTTCCAGCAGGTAGGCAGCCAGGACGTACGTCCCGTCGCTTCGGAAATCACGTACGGCCTCGAGCGTCTCGCCATGTACATCCAGGGTGTCGAGAATGTTTACGACATCCAGTGGACGGATGATTATACGTACGGTGATGTCTTCCATCAGAATGAGTACGAGCAGTCGGTCTATGCCTTCGACCTTTCGGACGAAGCACTGCTTTTCGACCTCTTCGACAAATACGAGAAAGAGGCCGTGCGCATCATCGAGAAGGGCTACGTTCATCCGGCATACGACTACGTGCTCAAATGCTCGCATACGTTCAATCTGCTCGATGCCCGCGGTGCCATCTCGGTTTCGCAGCGCGCAGCCTTCATCGGCCGCGTGAGAAAACTCGCGCGTCTCTGCGCCGAGTGTTATCTGAAACAGCGTGAAGAGCTCGGGTATCCGATGCTGCACAGAGGGGAGAAGTGAGCCATGGCCAAAGATCTGTTATTTGAAATCGGCACGGAAGAAGTTCCTGCCCATGTCATGCCGGGCACACTGGCCCAGCTCAAAGAACATGCCGAACAGGCATTTAAGGAAAACCGCATTGCCTTTGATTCCATCCGCACGCTTGGCACGCCGCGCCGCACGGCCCTGCTCGTAAAAGGCCTTGCCGAAAAGCAGGAAGATGTCACGAGCGAGAATCGCGGTCCGTCCGTCAAGATTGCCTTTGACGCCGACGGCAAGCCGACGAAGGCAGCACGGGGCTTTGCCCGCGGCCAGCACGTGGCTCCTGAGGACCTTGTCGTCAAGGACGGTTATGTCTATGCAGAAGTACACGAAGAGGGACAGCCGACGGCCAGACTTCTCGAAACGCTGCTGCCGGACCTCGTCTGCGGCCTTTCGTTCCCGAACAATATGCGCTGGGGCAGCCTCGACTTCAAGTTCATCCGCCCGATCCGCTGGTTCGTCGCCCTTTACGACAAGGACGTCATCCCGTTTGAGCTTGCCAACGTCAAGTCGGGACGCACGTCGCGCGGCCACCGCTTCCTCTCGCAGGGCGATTTTGAGATCGCTTCTGCCGATGACTACGAGAAAGCCTGTGAAGAGAACTTCATCATCGTCGATCAGGACAAGCGCAAGGCCATGATCCGCGAGCAGATTGAAGCAGTCGCGAAGGAAAACGGCGGTCAGGCCGAAATCACGGAAGACCTGCTCGAGGAAGTTCTTTACCTCGTCGAGTATCCGACGGCGCTCTGCGGCAAATTCGAGGAGAAATACCTCGCCCTGCCGCCGGAAGCTGTCATCACGCCGATGCGCGACCATCAGCGCTATTTCCCGGTCAAGACGGCCGAAGGCAAGCTCCTGCCTCTCTTCATCACGGTCCGCAACGGCGGCAAAGAGTACCTCGAGACGGTCCAGCATGGCAATGAGCGCGTGCTGCGTGCCCGCCTCGCTGACGCGCAGTTCTTCTTCGACGAAGACCGCAAGAAGAGTCTTGAAGAACATCGCGAGAAACTCAAGACCGTTGTCTTCCAGCAGGGCCTCGGCACGATGTATGAGAAGACGGAACGCCTCGAAAAACTCGCGGACTTCATCGCGGATGCCATCGGCGCCGACGAGAAGGCACATAAACATGCAAAGCGCGCTGCCATCCTCTCGAAGGCAGACCTCGTCACGGGCATGGTCACGGAGTTCACGGAACTGCAGGGCATCATGGGCCGCGAATACGCAAAACTCGACGGCGAGTGCGAGAAAGTCGCCATTGCCATCGACGAGCATTACAAGCCGCGTTTTGCCGGCGACAGTCAGCCGCAGACGACGGCCGGCCGCATCGTGAGCCTCGCCGATAAGATTGATACGATTGTCGGCACGTTCAGCCTCGGCAAGATTCCGACGGGCTCGCAGGACCCGTTTGCCCTGCGCCGTCAGGCACTCGGCCTCGTCAACATGATCATTGAAGCCCAGTATCATCTGAGCCTTGCTGCCATCGTCGCCAAGTCCATGGACCTCTATGGCATCACGGACGAAAAGGCCCGCGCCAAGATGCAGCAGGATGTGGCCGACTTCATGCGCCTGCGCCTCAAGAACGTGCTCGAGGATATCCGCTATGATGTCGTCGACGCCGTTCTTGCGGATGTCGATGATATTTATGCCGTAGCTCTGCGTGCCAAAGCTGTTGCCGACTTTGTGGCCTCTGCCAAGGCGGAAGCTGGCATTCAGGCCTTTGTCCGCGTGGCAAATCTCGCGAAGAAAGCCGAAGCGGCTGAAGTAAGTCCCGCCCTGTTCCAGAACGACGCAGAGAAAAATCTCTTCGCCGCTTATGAAAAAGCGGCCGCTGCCGTGGACGGCGATATCAAGAAAGAAGCTTATGCTGAGGCCATCGCGGCTCTTGCCGAGCTCGAGCAGCCCATCAATGCGTTCTTCGATGATGTCATGGTCATGGATAAGGACGAGAAGATCAAGAACAACCGTCTCGCACTCCTGAAGTCCATTGATACCCTCGTGAACCGCATTGCCGATTTCACGAAGATTGTCCTGGCCTGAAGGCTGAGCTGACTGAAAGATTCATAAAGAAGGACCCGGCGTCCAAAGACTCATTCGAATCATTTGGATGCCGGGCCCTTCTTTTTGTTCCCTTATTATTATATGGAATTAATATGGAAAATATTTTTCGCAAGCTGCGGTCAGGAAGCCTTGTTTTTGTTGAAATCGTATTCGAGATGGGCGGCAGCTTTTTCGCCGCTGCTGTCGATGAGCAGCACGTGGCCGTCGAAGACCGCAATCTTATTCTGCCAGTTGTATTCGATGGAGTCGCTGTCAATGGCCAGACCGGGGCGCTTGAGTTTGCAGCGGTCGCCGAAAAAATAAGCGAGACCGTCTGCCGGACGGGCGTAAATGGCCTCACTGCAGAACGTCGTTTCTCCTTCGGTAAACTTGGCATGGCCCTGTGTCCAGATGGCGCTGAGGTCGCCCGTGAGCTGGGCTTCATCGGCAGCAATTGTGCGGTCGCCGAGGCTGATGCGCACATTGCCATGGCAGATATAGCGGCCCATCTGTTCATCGTAGCGGACAGAATTGGCTGAAATGACAGGCTGCACGCTTTGGGCAAACGATGTGATGGGCCGTACTTCTGTGACGGGCTGCGTATTTTCAGCAGAAGCCGCTGCACAGGAAATGGCCGTGAGCAGGCAGGTGCATAAGAGTACTTTTCCTTTATTTTTCCAGAGTGTAAGCAAAGGATCACCTCATATCAAGTCAGATGCCTTTATTTTACTCCTGTTATGCATATTTTGCAAAAAATAAAGAAATGAGATGCTGTCAGCAGGAAATTGAACATCAAGCGCGTAATATATAATTATATGACAAAAGAAGAACTTTGTCACTGTTTATCCGCAGGAAAATGCGGCGGGCAGATGGTCAAAGGAACAGGGAACAAGGGGGAAGGAGGAATCGTGTGAACATACGGGAACGGACAGAAGCTTTTGAAGAACAGTATCTGGCGCCGCAGGCAGCGAAGAGCCGCCTGGCAGGACGCAAGCAGCCGGTCACCGAGTGCAGACTGCGCACGAAATTCCAGCGCGACCGCGACCGCATCCTGCATTCGAAGTCATTCAGGCGTCTCAAGCATAAGACTCAGGTTTACATCATGGCGGGCGATCATTACCGCACGCGCATGACGCACAGCCTTGAGGTCGCGCAGATTTCGCGGACGATTGCGCGGGGGCTCCGCCTCAACGAGGACCTCGTCGAAGCCATTGCCCTCGGCCACGATGTCGGGCATACTCCGTTTGGCCATGCCGGCGAAGCCGTGATGAACGAACTCACGGGGCATTTTGCCCATAATGAGCAGAGCCTGCGCGTTGTGGAATTTCTGGAAAAGGGCGGCAGGGGCCTCAACCTGACGTTTGAGGTCAAGGATGGCATCGTCAATCACACGGGGCCGCATCTTCCCAAAACACTGGAAGGATGCATCGTGCGCACGGCTGACCGCATTGCCTATCTGACCCATGATTATGATGACAGCCTGCGGGCGGGACTCCTGCATCACGGGGACCTTCCGGATATTGTCTACAAATGCTTTGGCGAGGATACCTCGCATATGATTACGAGCATGGTGGCCGATATGATTGAGAGTTCGGCGGATTTGCAGGATATCCGGCAGTCGGACGAAGTAAAAGAGGTCATGGACATTTTCCGTAAGTTTATGTTCGAGCATATCTATTTGTCGGACGCCCTCGCGCATGAAAGGCGTCAGGCCGGTTTCATGCTGCGGCAGCTCTATGCGTATTTCCTGGAGCACCCGACGGAACTGCCGGAGGAATTCTGTCAGCGGGAAAAACGCTGGGGCCGCAGGCAGATCGTGACGGACTACGTTGCAGGCCTCACGGACAGCTATGCGGTACAGCTGTTCTCGGAGATTTTCATTCCGCCCGTGGGCCGTGTCATACGCTACAGCCGCTGATGGGCAGGCCAATGATAAATTTTGCACATGAGAAAAAGGAGATTTCGTTTTTTTGCGGAATATATATCTGAAAAGAAGGCCCAAGAGAAATCTCTGCTGGCAAAACAGCAGAAAGTTTGTGCAGTGCAGGAAGGTTTTTCGCAAATGACAGCGAATATACAAAAGTGCCCCTTTATGCAGCAGCATGAATGGGGGGAAGGATGACAGACTTTGGAACGAATGCGAAATGAGGCGATGGACAATTTCGTCGAAAGGGTCAGTGAGGCCACGGATATCCTGCGCGTCGTGCAGGGGTATGTGCCCCTGAAGCGCAGGGGAAACCGCTACTGGGGCTGCTGTCCGTTCCATCAGGAAAAGACGGCGTCTTTTTCTGTCGTTCCGGATAAGGGTTTCTTTTATTGCTTTGGCTGTCATGCCGGCGGCAACGCGTTTAAGTTTATTTCACTTATCGAAAACATCTCGTATTTTGACGCAATCAAGCTGCAGGCAGAAAAACTGGGGATACCGCTGCCGGAACGCCGTCAGAGTCCTCAGGAGATTGCCAGGGAGCGTGAGATCAAGGACCTCCGGAAGGTCAATGAACTCGCGCGTGACTTTTTCCACAACTGTCTGACCATGACGCGCATGGGCGAAACGGGCAAAGCCTATTTTGCCGGGCGCGGCATCCGGGAAGAAACCATCGAGGAATTCCAGCTCGGCTATGCACCGCCTGCCTGGGATAAGTTGTCCACTGCTTTTCTGAAGCGTGGAATTAAGCAGGAGTTTTTACTGGCAAGCGGCCTTGCGGCTGAGCGCAGGCAGGGGGGCGGCCTCTACGACCGCTTCCGCGGACGCGTCATCATTCCCATCGCCGATGAACGCGGCAGGGTAGTAGGGTTTGGCGGGCGCGTGCTCGATGACTCGACACCCAAATATCTCAATACACCGGAAACCATCTTATTTAATAAGAGGAAAATCCTCTTCGGCCTCGACCGTTCGCACCGCGCCATCCAGCAGGAGGGACGGGCCATTGTGGTCGAGGGGTACATGGATGCCATTTCGGTATTCGATGCCGGTGTACATAATGTCGTGGCTTCGCTTGGCACTTCGTTTACACCCGAGCATGCCAAGAAACTTCTGCATTATGCACCGGAAATCTGCTTCTGTTATGACAGCGATGAGGCCGGCCAGAAAGCAACGATTCGCGCACTCTCCATTGTGCGTGATACAGGGGCCGTTGTCCGCGTCATTGTCGTACCGGATGGCAAGGATCCAGATGAATTTATCCGGAAGCACGGAGCGGATGCTTTCCGTGAACTCGTCAGCAAGGCACTGCCGCTGGTGGAATACCGGCTGCGCTATGTCCTGTCGCATACGAATTACGACACACTCGACGGCAAGGTCAAGGCCCTGCACGAGATGGTTCCCGTGCTTGCGGGCATCCGCAGTCAGACTGTGCTTTTGGAATATGAGAAAAAACTAGCGCAGACGCTGATGCTCGATGAAGGCCTTGTGCGCTCGGAGCTCCGTCATTATCATGAAGAGCCTGAGCCTGTCAGCACGGGGCAGCGCCAGAACATGCGCAGGGCCGTCGCAAAGCCTGATACGGCTCTGCGCAAAGCCGGCCGCACCGTCATTCGCATGGCCTGGCAGGATCCTGCCGTACTCGCTCATCTTCAGACAATCGTCCCGCTTGACGGCATAAGGGACCCTGTGCAGCATGAGATCCTGGCCTTTCTGCAGAAAGCAGCAGAGGAAGGCCGGCCGGTCGATGATGCCAGTGCGTCGTCCCTGAGTGATGAGGCCGCGGCGGAGCTTTCCCGCGCGCTCGTTGAGGATCTTGGCGGCCGTGATGAGACAGAGGCTTACGATGATTCGCTGCGCGTGCTGCGCAGGGCGTACCTGAATGTGCTGTACGAAGAACACAGCCGCAGGGCAAATGAATATGCGCAGAAGGGCCAGGATAAGGCCTGTCTGCAGGAATTGAATGAGGTAAATAGAATCAAACATGAAATGGATGAATGGTAAATCACTAGAGAAAAGATGGATGAAACATGTGGAAAGGGGGCAGTCGAATGGCTGAAAAAAAGACAGCAAAAACTGCCGGCAAGGCGGGCAGTTCCAGTTCTGAAATTGTGGAGAATCTTCTGGCCAAAGGCAAAAAGAATGGTGGCACTCTGACCTATGGGGAACTCATCGATGCCCTGCAGAAGCAGGACCTTTCTCCGGACGAGATTGATACCATGTACGATACGTTCAGCAAACGCGGCATCGAGATCGTCGATGATTCACAGGATAATTCGAATGACGATGATGTAGATATCGACAAGTCGGATGAGGAAGTCGAGATTGACCTCTCCGTGCCGGAGGGCGTCAGCATCGATGATCCGGTGCGCATGTACCTCAAGGAGATTGGCCGTGTGCCTCTGCTGACGGCAGAAGAAGAGGTTGCTCTCGCCAAGCGCATGGAAGCCGGCGATGAAGAAGCACAGAAACGTCTGGCCGAGGCAAATCTGCGCCTCGTTGTCAGCATTGCCAAGCGCTATGTCGGCCGCGGCATGCTGTTCCTCGACCTGATTCAGGAAGGCAATCTCGGCCTCATCAAGGCAGTGGAAAAATTCGATTACAACAAGGGCTATAAGTTCAGCACGTATGCGACCTGGTGGATTCGTCAGGCCATCACGCGTGCCATCGCGGACCAGGCCCGCACGATTCGCATTCCGGTGCATATGGTCGAGACCATCAACAAGCTCATCCGCGTTTCCCGTCAGCTCCTGCAGCAGCTCGGCCGCGAACCGACCCCGGAGGAGATTGCCAAGGAAATGGAAATTTCCGTTGAGCGCGTGCGTGAAATCATGAAGATTGCGCAGGAGCCTGTTTCCCTCGAGACGCCAATCGGCGAAGAGGAAGACTCGCATCTCGGCGACTTCATCGAGGACCAGGATGCACCGGCACCGGCTGATGCGGCATCCTTCATGCTGCTGAAGGAGCAGCTCGAGGAAGTTCTCGATACGCTGACGCCGCGCGAGGAAAAAGTCCTGCGCCTGCGCTTCGGCCTCGATGACGGCCGTGCCCGCACGCTTGAGGAAGTCGGCCAGAACTTCGGCGTTACGCGCGAGCGCATCCGCCAGATTGAAGCGAAGGCTCTGCGCAAGCTGCGCCATCCGAGCCGCAGCCGCAAGCTCAAAGATTTCTTGGATTGATTTTATGAGATGAAAGGTCCGGTTGGCGGGCCTTTTCTTTTTGAGCACAATTTTTTCTTTTTTTGTAAAAAAGACTTGCCAAAATGATTTTTTTCGTGTATCATAATATCTGTTGTTGATATTCCTCGATAGCTCAGCCGGTAGAGCACCTGACTGTTAATCAGGCTGTCGCAGGTTCGAATCCTGCTCGAGGAGCCAAATGAAATATCAGGGTGTAACGCTTGTTACACCCTTTTTCTTATGTTAAGATAAAGGCAAAGTCAGAATTTTTCTTTTTGCTGCCGTTTTGCGCTTTCATGTTTTCATGCTTTGTGTTTTAAAGGAGGGATTTTCATGAAGCTTGGTGACAGGCTGCAGGCGCTGGCCGATTTTGTGCCGGCGGGGAGCCGTGTGGCCGATATCGGCACGGATCATGGGTATCTCGCTGTAGAACTTGTACAGTCTGGCAAGGCGAAATTTGTCGTTGCCAGTGATAAAAATGCCGGGCCTTATGAGGCCGCGGTCCGCACCGTGCGGGAAAACGGACTGACGGATGACGTCATCTCCGTGCGCCTCGGCGACGGTCTGCAGAGTCTTGCCCCCGGTGAAGTCGATACGGTCTGCATTGCCGGCATGGGCGGCACGCTTATGATGGAAATACTGGCCGCTTCGCCCAAAATCGTGGCAGGGCTTAAGACGCTGATCCTGCAGCCGCAGGGAGGCGCTGCCGAGCTTCGCCAGTGGCTTTATAAAAATCACTGGTATATTGCTGATGAGACGCTGGCACTCGACGACGGCCGCATTTATGAGATCATTATGGCTAAACGCGGCCGCCGCAAGATGCCGTCGCCGCTGCTCTTAGAGATCGGCCCGATGCTCTGGCAGAAAAAGCCGCCTCTTTTGCGCCATCACATTGAGTCGCTTTTGTTTCAGCAGCGGCGCGCCGCTGCCGGCATGGAAAAGAGCGAGAAAGCGCGGAAATCCAAGAAGTATCAGGCGGCCGTTCGTCATATCAAGGAATTGGAGGAGCATTTGTCATGGTGAAATGTCAAGTTGTCATGGATGCGCTCGAGCGCATCGCACCGCGTCATTTAGCAGAGGACTGGGATAACCCGGGACTGCTCGTCGGCAGCCCGCAAAGGGAGGTCAGCCGCATCCTCACGGCCCTCGATGTCAGCGACAGCGTGGTCCGTCAGGCTATCCGCGAAGGAGCCGAGATGATCGTCGCGCACCATCCGCTGATCTTCCGTCCAATCAAGAAAATCCGCACGGATGAGCCGCTCGGCCATCGCCTGCAGCTCCTGCTGCAGCACGATATCGCCGTGGCAGCAGCGCATACGAATCTCGATATCGCGCGCGGCGGCGTCAATGATGTGCTCGCCGAAGCCATCGGCCTCGGCAAACTCTCGAGTTTTGTCATCACGGCACAGGCTGAGGACGGCCAGACAGAGAGCCTCGGCCGTATCGGCACACTTCCGCAGCCGATGACCATCCGTGAATTTGCCGAGCAGGTGCGCCATGCCCTGCCAACCGAGCACGTGCGCTTTGTCGATGCCGGTGACCGTCCCGTGCGCAAAGTTGCTCTCTGCAGCGGCGCCGGTGCAGAATTCATCGCAAAAGCCGCGGCCATGGGCGCCGATGCCTACGTGACGGGCGATGTGCGCTATCACGATGCCCAGCACGCCGCCGAGCTCGGCATGCACGTCATCGATGCCGGCCATTTCGGCACGGAATTCCCTGTTGTCGAGGTCCTCGCCGAGCGCCTGCGCGAAGAGCTGCAGGATCAAGGCCATGTCGAAGTCATCGCCGACCGCAAGTCAAAGGACTTTTTCTCGCTGGCCTGATTTGGGTCAGAGAAAGAGAGCGTCTCTATGAATCAGAATATCTGGCGCAAGCATGCCCTGCGTTATTTCCAGATTACACTGGGCTGCCTGCTCGTCTGTCTTGGCTTCAACCTCTTTTTGATACCGGCGCATCTCCTGACGGGCGGCATCAGCGGCGTTGCGCTCATCATTTACTACCTGACGGACCTGCCCGTCGGCATGCAGAACCTCGTTTACAATCTGCCGATTCTCTATCTTGCCTATCATGTTTTTGGCAAGCTCTATGCCGCGGACACGATTTTTGGCACAGTGGCCCTTTCCGTCATCCTCGATGCGACGCATTTTCTCGTCGGCTGGAGCATCTGTCAGGACCCCATGCTCAATTCGATTTTTGGCGGCGTGCTCGCCGGCGTCGGCTTCGGCATGGTCTTTCGCGCGAACGCCAACACGGGCGGTCTCGATGTCATCGCGGCCGTCACGAAGAAATATTATTCCGTCGATGTCGGTACGGTCGTTTTCATCCTGAACTTCCTGATTATCATGGGCTCGGTGGCCCTCTTTGGCATCGAGGTCGCACTGTTCAGCATCGTTTCGATTTATGTCACGGCGGAGCTCACGAACCGCGTGGCAGCCGGCCTCAACCGCGAGAAATCTATCTTCATCGTCTCGCCGCAGGCCAGGGCCATCTGCAGCGACATTATGGAGAATGTCCACCGCGGCGCGACATTTATCGACGGGCGCGGCGGTTTTGCCGAGGAGCCGAAGAATATTCTGTTCGTCGTCGTGAGCCTCACGCAGGTCAGCCGCGTCAAGACCATCGTCAATCATCACGACCCGCAGGCCTTCATGATTGTCTCGGATACGTCGGAAGTCTCGGGCAAGGGCTTTACGCTTGACTGCGAGAGCTACGAGGATGCCCGCCGCAAGTGGCAGCAGACGCACGAAAAGCAGCTGGCCTTTGAAAGCAGCCATGCACCGAAAGAGAAATAGTTGACGATATGGATTTTCGCGGCTATAATAAGTCATATGTAAATGCGTAAATCCGATGAAGGCAGAGCAGTAGGCAAAAGGAGCCCCAAGAGAGCCAGCGGCAGGTGAGAGCTGGCGGCAGAATTTGCTGAACTCACTGCTGAGGAGCTGCTGGGGAGGCCTTAAAGCCAAAACAGCTGACGTCAGCCGCGTTAAGGCTCCGAGAGGATGCTCAGGCATCAAGCAGGGTGGTACCGCGAATCATCGTCCCTGGCTGTCAGAAATGACGGCCGGGGACTTTTTATTTAGGAGGAAACAGCATGGAAAGATATTCGCCGCAGGACATCGAGGCAAAATGGCAGAAAAAATGGGAAGAGGGCAAGGTCTATAAGACAGAAGCAGACCCGAACCGCCCGAAGTATTATGCACTCGAGATGTTCCCGTATCCATCGGGCAATCTGCACATGGGTCATGTGCGCAACTACGCCATCGGCGACGTCATGGCGCGCTACAAGACGATGGAAGGCTTCAATGTGCTGCATCCGATGGGCTTTGACTCCTTCGGCATGCCGGCCGAGAACGCGGCCATCAAGCACGGCGTAAAACCGGCCGACTGGACGTACAGCAACATCGAGAACATGGAAAAGCAGCAGAAGAAGCTCGGCCTTTCCTACGACTGGGACCGCGAAGTCAAGACGTGCGACCCTTCCTATTATAAATGGACGCAGTGGCTCTTTGAGCTCTTCTACAAGCGCGGCCTCGCCTACAAGAAAAAAGCATCGGTCAACTGGTGCGATACGTGCGGCACGGTTCTCGCGAACGAGCAGGTCATCGACGGCAAGTGCTGGCGCTGCGACCATGAGGTCCACAAGAAAGACCTGTCGCAGTGGTTCCTCAAGATTACGGATTATGCCGATGTGCTCCTGAAGGACCTCGACAAGCTCAAGGGCTGGCCGGAGCGCGTCAAGACGATGCAGGACAACTGGATTGGCCGCAGCGAAGGCCTTGAGTTCAACCTCGAGGCACCGGAACTCGGCGAGAAAATCGCGGCTTACACGACGCGTCCGGATACGGTCTACGGCATCACGTTCCTCGCTCTCGCTGCCGAGCATCCGCTCGTCGACAAAATCTGCGAGAACAACCCGAAGGCTGAGGAAATCAAGTCTTTCGTCAAGCGCACGCGAAACCAGAGCGAGATTGAGCGCACGTCGAGCGAGTCCGAAAAAGAGGGTATCTTCACGGGTGCATACTGCATCAACCCGTTCAACGGCAATAAAGTCCAGATCTGGGTCACGAACTACGTTCTTGCCGACTACGGCACGGGCGCGGTCATCGGCGTTCCGTCCGAGGATTCGCGTGACTGGATGTTTGCGACGAAGTACAACATCCCGAAAATCATCACGCTGCAGCCGCGCGACCATGAGCTCAAGCTCGAAGAAATGACGGAAGCGTATACGGACAAGGACGGCGTGCTCGTCAACTCCGCGGAATTCACGGGCATGGACATCAAGGAAGCCATGAAGGGCATCATGGACAAGGCCGAAAAAGAGGGCTTTGGCAAGCGCCGCGTCAACTTCCGCCTGCGCGACTGGCTGATTTCGCGTCAGCGCTATTGGGGTGCACCGATTCCGGTCATCAACTGCCCGCACTGCGGCGAGGTGCTCGTACCGGAAAAAGACCTGCCGGTCATGCTGCCGGAAGATGTCTCGTTTGAGCAGGGCTCGCTTTCGCCGCTGGCGTCGAGCGAGAGCTTCGTGCACTGCAAGTGCCCGAAATGCGGCGCCGACGCGACGCGCGAGACGGATACGATGGATACGTTCATCTGCTCCTCGTGGTATTACCTGCGCTATACGGACCCGCACAACGACAAGGAGCCGTTCGCGAAGGATAAAGTCAACTACTGGGCTCCTGTCGACCAGTACATCGGCGGCATCGAACATGCCATCCTGCATCTCTTGTACTCGCGCTTCTTCACGAAGGTTCTGCATGATGCCGGCCTCGTCGACTTCGATGAGCCGTTCACGAACCTTCTGACGCAGGGCATGGTCCTCAAAGACGGCTCGAAGATGTCGAAGTCGAAGGGCAATGTCGTCTCGCCGGAAGAAATCATCGCGAAGTACGGCGCCGATACGGCCCGCCTCTTCATCCTGTTCGCCGCACCTGTCGACCGCGACCTCGAGTGGAGCGACCAGGGCGTTGAAGGCTCGTACCGCTTCCTGAACCGCGTATGGCGCATCCTCGGCCATTTCGAAGAGGACATCAAGAACGGTGCGGATGATTACGATGTCACGAAGCTCACAAAGGAAGAGAAAGACCTGCGCCGCATCCTGCACGTGACGATCCGCAAAGTCACGGAAGATGTGCGCGACCGCTTCATGTTCAACACGGCCGTTTCGTCCATCATGGAGCTCGTCAATGCTTTCTATGGCTTCCAGGATAAAGAAATCAACGCAGGCCTTGCGCGTGAAGTCGCCAAGAACCTCATCAAGCTGCTCGCCCCGTTCGCCCCGCATATCACGGAAGAACTCTGGAGCCGCCTGTTTGCAGGTCAGGGCAGCGTTCATCAGCAGAAGTGGCCGACGTATGACGAAGCCGCGACGAAGCTCGATGAGATCGAGATCGTCCTGCAGATCAACGGCAAAGTCCGCGACAAAATCACGATTCCTGCGGACACGGACCGCGACGGCATGAAGGCCATCGCCATGGACCTGCCGCGCACGAAGGAACTCACGGCCGGCAAACAGATTGTCAAAGTCATCTGCGTGCCGAAGAAGCTCGTCAATATCGTCGTCAAAGGCTGAGTTGATTAAGCTGTAATATCGAAATCCGCCATCTGAAAGAGGGAAGGGAACTCTCTCTATCAGATGGTGGATTTTTTTTGTCCGGACGTATATAATGGAGTTACGTTTGACAATGGATAATATTTTTTGATTACGGGAGGGACCGCGATGGCGATGGTGCCAAAACTCAATACAATGCATTTTGATAAGGAGACGCCTTTTCAGGTAGTGGCGCCGTTTGAGCCGATGGGCGACCAGCCGCAGGCGATCGAAGAACTGGCACAAGGCGTAAAAAACGGGCAGCAGGCACAGGTGCTTTTAGGTGCGACGGGCACGGGCAAGACGTATAC
Organism: Mitsuokella apri; assembly: GCF_047974105.1. Taxonomy (NCBI): domain Bacteria; kingdom Bacillati; phylum Bacillota; class Negativicutes; order Selenomonadales; family Selenomonadaceae; genus Mitsuokella; species Mitsuokella apri. The sequence goes on along the minus strand of NZ_JBHYRS010000001.1, from coordinate 267,042 downwards.
GATTGCGAAGGTCATCGAGAAGGTCCAGAAGCCGACGCTCGTCATCGCGCATAATAAGACTCTCGCTGCGCAGCTCGCGAGCGAGTTCAAGGCGTTTTTCCCGCATAATTACGTCGGCTACTTTGTCAGCTATTACGATTTTTATCAGCCGGAGGCCTACATCGCTTCGACGGATACGTACATCGAGAAGGATGCTTCGATTAACGATGAAATCGATGAACTGCGCCACAGCGCGACGTGCTCGCTTTTCGAACGGCGCGATGTCATCATCGTCGCGTCGGTCTCGTGTATCTACGGTCTCGGCTCGCCGGAAAGCTACCATGAGATGGTGCTTTCGCTGCATAAGGGACAGGAAGTTGACCGCGATGCGATACTCCGCAAGCTCGTCTCCATCCGCTATGAGCGCAACGATGTGGCGTTCGAGCGCGGCCAGTTCCGCGTGCGCGGCGATGTCATCGAGGTCTTTCCGGCCGGCTACAACAACCGCGCTGTGCGCATCGAACTCTTCGGCGATGAGGTCGACCGCATCGTTGAATTCGATGTCGTGACGGGCGAAGTCTACGGCGAGCGCACGCATTCGATGATTTTCCCGGCTTCGCATTATGTCACGGAGGAGGAAGACCTCAAGATTGCGATGAAGGACATCGAAGCGGAAATGGAGGAGCAGGTCCGGAAATTCAAGGCTGAAGGAAAGCTTCTGGAGGCACAGCGCATCGAGCAGCGCACGCGCTACGACCTCGAGATGATGCAGGAAATGGGCTACTGCTCGGGCATCGAGAACTACTCGCGCCATCTGACACACCGCAAAGCCGGCGAAGCGCCGTACACGCTGCTCGACTATTTCCCAGAGGATTTCCTCATTGTCATGGACGAGAGCCACGTGACGCTGCCGCAGCTCCACGCGATGTACGCGGGCGACCGCAGCCGCAAAGTCTCGCTCGTCGAGAATGGCTTCCGCCTGCCATCGGCCTTTGACAACCGTCCGCTGACGTTTGAAGAATTCGCCGCGCGCATCAACCAGATTATCTTTGTCTCGGCGACGCCGGGCAAATACGAGCTTGAGCATGCGCAGCAGGTAGCCCAGCAGATTATTCGCCCGACAGGCCTTCTCGACCCGGAAATCGAAGTGCGGCCTTTGGAAGGCCAGATTGATGACCTGCTCGCGGAGATTAAACTTCGCATTGAGCGCCATGAACGCGTGCTCGTCACGACCCTGACGAAGAAGATGGCGGAAAATCTCACAGACTACTTCACGGAAGTCGGTGTCAAGGTCCGCTATCTCCATTCGGACATCGCAACAATCGAGCGTGCGGAAATCATCCACGACCTGCGCGCCGGCGAATTCGACGTGCTCGTCGGCATCAATCTGCTGCGCGAGGGCCTCGATATGCCGGAGGTCTCGCTCATCGCCATCCTCGATGCGGATAAAGAGGGGTTCCTGCGCAGTGATACTTCTCTCATACAGATTATCGGCCGCGCCGCGCGCAACGCGAACGGCCATGTCATCATGTACGCGGACCGCATCACGGATTCGATGAAGCGCGCGATAGATGAGACGGCCCGCCGCCGCGAGATACAGGATGCCTACAACAAGGCCCATGGCATTGTGCCGAAGACCATCGTCAAGCCCATCAAGCCGCTCATCGAAACGACGCTCGTGGCGGAGAGCGGCGGCAAGTACGAGGTCAAGAAAGGCAAAAAGAAACTCACGAAGAAGGATAAGGAAAAACTCATCAAGACGCTGACACGTGAGATGCAGCAGGCGTCGCGGGCCCTCGAATTTGAGCGGGCGGCCGAGCTTCGCGATATGATTCTCGAGCTCGACGGCAGCCTGCCCGGTGCGAAAAAGTGACAAATACCTTGGGATAGGCGTGAGAAGACGATATAAGAAGACTATATAATAGGAAGGAAGATTTTTTTGACCTTGAGTCCAAAACAGAAATTATTTTTGACCGTGTTCCTCGGCATCATGACGGCGATGGCGCCGCTCTCGACCGATATGTACCTGCCGGCTCTGCCGGAGTTTGTCGAGGCCTTTGGCATTTCGGCGTCACTCGCGCAGCTGACTCTGACCATGACGATGCTCGGCATGGCCTTTGGCCAGATTTTCATGGGGCCGCTTTCCGACCGGTTCGGCCGCAGAAAGCCATTGCTTATCGGCATGGCCGTGTTTACGGCGGCAAGCCTTGGGGCATATCTGTCAGAGAATATTTCTTCCTTTCTCGTGTTCCGCTTCCTGCAGGGCTTCAGCGGTGCAAGCGGCATCGTCATCGCGCGGGCGATTGCGCGCGATGTGGCAGAGGGGCCGGAACTCACGCGCTTTTTCGCCATCCTGATGCTCGTCAACGGCCTCGCGCCAATCTTAGCGCCGGTCATCGGCGGTCAGGTCCTGCGCTTTACGAGCTGGCGCGGTATTTTTGCCCTGCTCGTGCTCATTGGCGTGGCGCAGTTCGTTTCGACGCTGATTTACCGCGAGACACTGAAACCTGCCGAGCGCATTAAAAGCGTCGGGCAGTCCTTTGCCAAATTCCCGCAGCTCGTGCGCGACCGTTATTTTATTGGCCACTGCCTGCTGCAGCTGTTCTTTTTTGGTTCGTTCTTTTCCTATATTGGCGGCAGCTCCTTTGTATTTCAGAATGTCTACCATGTTTCGGCGCAGATGTACAGCCTGATTTTTGGCGGCATCGGCGTCGGCCTCTTTTTGGCGGGCACGGTGCCGGCCCGTTTTGCCGGCCGCGTGCCCGATGAGAAGCTCTTGGAGTACTCCCTGTTTCTGCCGCTTGTTGGTTCCGCGCTGCTGCTCGCTGGTTTCGCTTTCGGCGCGCCCATCTGGTACACGCTGCCCGTGCTCTTCGTCACGATTGTGCCGCTTTCCGTCATGGGCACGGCGAGTTTCTCGCTCGCGCTCTCGCGGCAGGGGAAAAATGCCGGCTCGGCCAGTGCTCTCTTGGGCTTCAGTCAGATGATTCTCGGCGGTGCGATGATGCCGCTCGTCGGCATTGCCGGTGACAGCAATCCGCTGCCCATGGGCATTTTGATGCTCAGCGGCTATCTGTTGAGCATTCTCGTTTACTACACGATGATTCATCAAAAAGCTTGAGTATATATTATAGAAGGTTTTAGTATGGAAAAATACATTAAGATTCGGGGCGCCAGAGCCCACAACCTAAAAAATATCAATGTCGATATCCCGCGCGACAAGCTCGTCGTCATCACGGGCCTTTCGGGCTCGGGCAAGTCGTCCTTGGCCTTTGATACGATTTATGCCGAAGGACAGCGCCGCTATGTCGAGTCACTGTCGTCGTATGCACGTCAGTTCCTCGGGCAGATGGACAAGCCCGATGTCGACCAGATTGACGGCCTTTCGCCAGCCATCTCCATCGACCAGAAGACGACGAGCCACAATCCGCGTTCGACGGTTGGCACGGTCACGGAGATTTACGATTATCTGCGCCTGCTCTTTGCGCGCGCCGGCCATCCGCACTGCCCAAAATGCGGCAAACCCATCACGCAGCAGACCGTCGACCAGATGATGGATCAAATCAAGGAACTGCCGGAACGCACGAAACTGCTGATTATGGCGCAGGTCGTGCGCGGCAAGAAGGGCGAGCATAAGAAGATTCTCGCGCACATTCGTCATGAAGGTTATGTACGCGTGCGCATCGACGGCGAGGTCATGGACGTCGGCGAGGACATCCAGCTCGAAAAAAATAAAAAACACACGATTGAAGTCGTCATCGACCGTCTCGTCGTGCGCGAGGGCATGGAGACGCGCCTTGCAGATTCCTTGGAGACGGCCCTGAAGCTCGGCGACGGCGTTGCCTATGTCCAGATTGTCGGGGGCGAGCTTTTGATGTTCAGTGAGAATTTCGCCTGTGTGGACTGCGGCATCAGCCTGCCGGAAATCACGCCGCGCATGTTTTCGTTCAATAATCCGTACGGTGCCTGCCCCGTCTGCACGGGCCTCGGCAGCCATATGGAGTTCGACGAGGAGCTCGTGCTGCCGGACCCCGCGCTTTCCGTCGGCGAAGGCGTCTTTGCGCCGCTGTCGAAGAACCTCCATTCGTACGCGATGTGCGTGATGAAGGCCATACTCGAAAACCGCGGCTATACACTTGAGACGCCGTGGCGGGAGCTCGACAAAAAGACGCAGCAGGTGCTCCTGCACGGCTCGGGCGAGGAGCGTTTCAAATTCCGCTATACGAATATGTTCGGCGAGGACAAGGAATACTTCGTGCCGTTTGAGGGCGTGCTGCCGCTGCTCGCGCGCCGCTATCAGGAGACGGACAGCGACGAGATGCGCGAGTCGTACGAAAACTACATGACGGAAATCCCGTGCAAGGCCTGCCACGGCGCAAGGCTCAAGCCCGAGACGCTTGCGGTCACGGTGGGCGGCAAAAATATCGACGAGGTCACGCGCATGACGATTCGTCAGGCCGATGCATTTTTTGAGCAGCTGACGCTGACGCCGCGCGAGGCAAAAATTGCCGCGCAGATCTTAAAGGAAATCCACGCAAGGCTGAATTTCCTCCTAAATGTCGGACTCGACTACCTGACGCTCGCGCGTTCGGCAGGGACGCTCTCGGGCGGCGAGGCCCAGCGCATCCGCCTCGCGACGCAGATCGGTTCGGGGCTGCAGGGGGTGCTCTACGTCCTCGATGAGCCGAGCATCGGCCTGCATCAGCGCGACAACAATCGCCTGCTCGCGACCTTGAAGCATCTGCGCGACCTCGGCAATACGCTGATTGTCGTCGAGCACGATGAAGATACAATGTACGCGGCTGACCACATCATCGACATCGGGCCGGGGGCCGGCGCGCACGGCGGACAGGTCGTCGCCGAGGGCACGGCCGAAGAAATTAAAGAGAATCCCAATTCCATCACGGGTGCGTATCTCTCGCGCCGCAAATTCATCCCGGTGCCTTCTAAGCGCCGTCCGGGCAATGGCAAATTCCTCGAGGTCGTCGGGGCGGCCGAAAATAATCTCAAGAACATCAACGTGCGTTTCCCGCTCGGCACCTTAACGCTCGTCACGGGCGTCTCGGGCTCGGGCAAGTCGACGCTCATTAATGAGATTCTCTACAAGGGCATCGCTTCGCGTCTTTACCACGCGAAGGGCAAGCCGGGCAAACACAAGAAAATTAAAGGTCTTGAGAACATCGACAAGATCATCGACATCGACCAGCAGCCGATTGGCCGCACGCCGCGCTCCAACCCGGCGACGTACACGGGCGTTTTTGATGCCATCCGCGAGCTCTTCAGCCAGACGAGCGAAGCGCGCATGCGCGGTTATAAGGCAGGCCGCTTCAGCTTCAACGTCAAGGGCGGACGCTGCGAGGCGTGCAAGGGCGACGGCATTTTAAAAATCGAGATGCATTTTCTGCCCGATGTCTATGTGCCCTGTGAAGTCTGCAAGGGCGCGCGCTACAACCGCGAGACGCTCGAAGTACGCTATAAGGGCAAAAATATCTCAGAAGTCCTCGACATGACGATTGATGAAGCCGTGGAATTCTTTGCCAATGTGCCGCGCATTGCGCGCAAGCTCAAAATTATTCAGGATGTCGGCCTTGGCTACATCAAGCTCGGCCAGCCGGCGACGACGCTTTCGGGCGGCGAGGCCCAGCGCGTCAAGCTCGCGACGGAACTTTCGCGCCGCTCGACGGGCAAGACGCTCTACATCCTCGACGAGCCGACGACGGGCCTGCACACTGCGGATATCCACAAACTGCTCGACATTCTGCAGCGCCTTGTCGATGGCGGCGATACGGTCGTCGTCATCGAGCACAATCTCGACGTCATCAAGACGGCCGATTACATCATCGACCTCGGCCCCGAAGGCGGCGACAAGGGCGGCACGATTGTCGCGGCAGGCAGGCCGGAAGATATCGTCAAGGTGCCGGCCTCGTATACGGGCAAATTCCTGAAACCTCTGCTCGAAGAAAAAAATGGCTGACGCAAAATGCACTCTTGCCATCTTTGCGGATACTCTCTATAATGAAGGCAGATTCATACCATTTCGTTTCAGGAGATGTTTATTTCGATAGGAGGGAAAATCATGGACGCATTAAAAGCAATCCTCACGGCCTTTGCCGGTGTCGGCGTCGCCCTCGGCGGCACGTTCTTTGTCATCGTCGCAGCTGCCGTGATCCTCGGCCTGTTCCTCACGGGAATTTTTGCGATGGTCGGACTTTCCATCACGATGCTCGCCGTTGCCATCGAAGTCGGCCTCGCCTACATCGTGGGCTGTGTCATTCACTACATCGCCCTGCGCGTGCTCGGCTGGCTCTACGATACAACCCATGCAAACTGGCTCGCGGATTACTATCACCGCAACACCGCAGCCGTAGTCGTCGCCGTAGCCGGTGTGCTCTGGATTTGGTTTGGCTGAGGCATTGGCTTTGCTAAGACATGATAAATCAATTAAAATAGTTGACGAAAAAAATAGACGAGCGTAAGATATTTTCATAATGTCGTACGCAAATCGTGAGTCAAAGGGGACTTGCCATAAGCGCAGCTTCAGCCTGCTGCGCGGAGCGTTGGCAAGTCCCCTTTGACGTCTTTTCTGCTGGATGTATGTTATGCGCCCCTCTTTTGGAGCACGGGGCGTTTTTCTTTTAGTTTTATCGTGAGGGAGAGGAATTCATGGAGATTTCGTTATTTCAGCTCGTCGTCATCTGTGCGACAATTGCCGTGGTCTTGGGTTTTGGCATCCGCGCGGCAGGTTCGGTCCATTCGACTAAGGGCTTCAGCGTCGGCGGGCGCTCGGCCGGTGTGCCGCTCGTCGCGGGCGGCATTGCGGGCACGTGCGTGGGCGGCGGCGCCACCGTCGGTACGGCACAGCTCGCGGCGACGGCGGGGCTCTCGGCCTGGTGGTTCACGATTGGTTCGGGCGTTGGCCTCATCATCATGGGACTTTTTTATGCGAGACCCCTGCGCAAAACGGCCTTGGAGACGATTCCGCAGTTCCTCGCGCAGAATTTTGGCCTGACCTGCGGCGTGTTCTCGAGCATCGTCTCGTCCATCGGTATTCTCTTCAGCGCCGTCGCGAGCTGCCTGCCGGCCATTTACATCGTTTCGGCGATTTTTGGCATTTCGTTCTTTCCGTCGACGATCCTTTTGATTCTTGCGGTCGCGGCCTATGCGTTTTTCGGCGGCATGAAGAGTGCCGGTGTCGGCGGCATCCTCAAGATGATTGTCATCTGGGTGACCATGGCCATCGCCGGAGCCATGGCCGCACATTCGCTTTTCGCGGATGCTGCAGTAGCAGCGGCTATTCCGGACGGCACGTTTAACCTGCTGCACGGCGATACGGGCCATATCCTCGCAAATTTCCTGTCCGTCGTTATCGGCATGCTCTGCACGCAGTCGTACATTCAGGCGATTTTTTCGGCTTCGAACCCGCGCACGGCCTCGGTCGCCGCCTTTTTTGCCGCGCTCATCAGCCTGCCGGTCGGACTGCCGTGTGCCCTCGTCGGCATCTACATGCATGCAGCTCATCCGGAAGTCACGCCAATCCTCTCGCTGCCTGTCTACCTTTTGACGGAGCAGCCGTCGCTCCTCGGCGGCATTGCGATGGGCGGCATTATGCTGTCTCTGATTGGCTCGATTGCCGGCCTCTCGCTCGGCATCGGCACGATGCTTTCGCGCGATATTTTCCACCGCGCCCGCGTGACGCTGCGTGCCCGCAAAATTCACAAGCTCGCCGATGACCCCGAGCAGCAGGAAATCGACATCACGGAAATTCCGACCGTCAATCATCCGTATCATTTCTCCGAACTCGCCGTCACGCGGGCCATCGTGCTCGCGGTGATTGCCCTCGCGGCCTTCATTGCCTTTGCCAACGAAGGCTCGCAGGTCCTGTTCTGGAACTACCTTTCCATGGCCCTGCGCAGCGGCGGTATTTTCCTGCCGCTGAGTTTTGCCATCTTTGCGCCGCATACCGTGACAAATATCGGTGCGACGCTCTCGATGGCACTTTCGACAGCCGCTGCTCTCGCCGTTGTTTTCCTCGGCGCCGCCGGCAATCCATTGTTCTTCGGCCTTGCGGTCAGCGCTCTTCTGATTGTGCCGAGCTATCTGCGCCATCGGCAGAATTCGGCACAGACCTCTGCCAAATAAATCTTCAAAAAATCAACAAAATCAACAAAATCAACAAAATCAATAGAAGCGACAAGTCATGAAAAGACACGCTGCAGCAAAGCCCTGCAGCGTGCCTTTTGCTGTTTTAGTCCATTAGGGGGGGACATTATTCCGGTGATGGACAGATTTGTGCAAACAATATGTTTTAATTGTGCTATAATACTATTAGATAAGAAAAATAAAGCGGAGTATCTCTTTTCAAATAGAAGCGAAAGGAATAGGAGGGAAGTTTTTGGTGATGAGAGGGATAGTCTGGTTTGTTTTGTCTTTGCAAAACCGGGTAAGATAGGATGAGTAAGATGGAAAACAGCTGGACACCTGATGTTTACAACGATATTCCAGTGGCGTATGTCGTTTATAAGGTACTTTTTGCAGAGGATGGTGAGACCGTAAAGAACACGCAGTATGTTTATGCCAACCGGCTTTACTGCGAGATGGCAGGGAAGAGTCAGGCAGAGCTCGTTGGCAGCCTGTTCCTGTCCTCTTACGATAAGGCGGACCCGCACTGGCTGACGTACTGCGAACAGGCCATTAAGACAGGACGGCCGGTTCACGACAGCATTTATGCGCAGGAAATCCAGCATTGGCTGGACTTTACGGTCATGCCGCTCGCGAAACCTGGCTATGTGGCGTATACCTTTATGAATATCGATGCGGACCGTGCCTATAAGATGAACATGGAGCGGCGGGATGCCTCGCAGAAGGCTATCTTGAATATTTCGAAAATACTTAATAATGATGAGGAGTATGAGACTTCGATGAACCATGCGCTGCAGGAACTCAGTCGTGTCATTCATCCCGATAGGCTGTACATCCTCGAAACAGACGGCAAAACGGTCTCGAATACGTTTGAATGGTGTGCGGAAGGCATCACGCCGGAGATTGACACGCTGCAGGATCTCGACTACGAGGAGTACATTGGCGGCTGGGAGAAATTCCTCAAGGACTCGCCGAATGTCCTCATCGAGGATATCGAGACGCTCAAGGAGGATGACCCCGTTGATTATTACAATCTGAAGCGGCAGGGCATCAAACGGATTCTCGACGTGCCGTTTTATCACGATGGCAGGCTCATCGGCTACCTCGGGGCGGATAATTACGAAGTGAGCGACCTCATCAATACGGCAGATATTTTGGAGACGGTTTCGTACTTTATCGCCTCCAAGATCACGAATCACAGTCTCATGACCGAGCTCGAGAGGCTGAGCCGCTACGATTCTCTGACCGGCCTGCATAACCGCAATGCCCTGACCGAAAAAATGGATGCCATGCAGCAGTGCACTTATAGTGTCGGTGTGGTGTATGCCGACCTCAACGGGCTCAAGGAAATCAACGACAACTTTAGCCATGGTGCCGGTGACAGGGCCCTGCAGCGGGCCGCCGCCATTTTGACGGAGTGCTATGGCGTGGAAAATACGTACCGTGCCGGCGGCGATGAATTCGTCGTTTTAGTGCCGCTCATCACGAAAATCGATTTTCAAAGCAGCCTCAGCCGTCTGCGGGAGAAACTGCAGCAGGAAAAAGAGATCTCTGTGGCCGTCGGCGGTCACTGGATTGCCGACAGCACGAAGCTCAATGAAGCGCTGCGCGTCACCGACTGCCGTATGTATCATGATAAAGTCGAGTATTACAATCGGCGCGACAAGGGCACTGGCCACCGCGCCGCACGCCACGCCCAGCCCCTCAGGCTGGTGGATAAAGCGTAAATTATGCTGCCCTTTCCAGACAAAAGGAAAGAAATAAGCAAACAAAATGTTTTCTTTATGTTATAATGAAAGCAGAGAAATAAAATGAAACAGATTATCTCTTTCGGATATGAGCAAAGCTTTTTGCGGTATCTGAGCAGATGGTCTGTTTTGTTTTGGCAAGACGGAATAAGATAGGATGAGTAAGATGGAAAACAGCTGGACACCTGATGTTTATAACGATGTTCCGGTGGCCTATGCCGTTTTTAAGGTGTTTTTTGCCGAGGACGGCGAGACGGTAAAGGATACACAGTATGTTTATGTCAATCGTCTTTACTGCGAGCTGGCGGGGAAAAGCCAGCAGGAGCTCATCGGCAGTATGTTTATGTCCTCATTTGAAGAGGCCGATCCCTGCTGGATGACGTACTGCGGGCAGGCTATCAAGACGGGGCGGCCCATCCGCGACAGCGTTTATGCGCCGGAAATTCAGCACTGGCTTGATTTTACGATTATGCCGCTGTCTCGTCCGGGCTATGTGTCCTATACCTTTATGAATATCGATGCCGACCGTGCATATAAGCTGAACATGGAGCAGCGCGATGCCTCGCAGAAGGCCATATTGAGCATTTCCAAAATCCTCAATAATGAAGAAGATTATGAGACTTCGATGAATCACGCGCTGCAGGAACTCAGCCGTGTCATTCATCCCGACAGACTTTATATCCTCGAAACGGACGGCAAAACGGTCTCGAATACGTTTGAATGGTGCGCAGAGGGCATCACGCCGGAGATTGACACGCTGCAGAATCTCGACTGCAGGGAATATCTCAGCGGTTGGGAGAAAATGCTTAAGGATGTACCCTACGTGCTTATCGAGAAACTCGAAGCGTTCAAGGCCTATGACCCTGCGGCCTATGACATCTTAAAACGGCAGGGCATAGAAAGGCTCATCGCCGTGCCGTTCTATCACGATGGCAGCTGCATCGGCTATCTCGGGGCCGATAATTACGAAGTCAGTGACCTTATCAATACCGCAGATATCTTGGAGACGGTCTCGTATTTTATCGCTTCGAAAATCACAAATCACAGTCTCATGGCGGAGCTCGAGCGTCTGAGCCGCTACGATTCCCTGACCGGTCTTCATAACCGCAACGCGCTGATCGAGAAAATGGATGCCGTGCAGCAGAGCGCGTGCAGCGTCGGCGTCGTTTATGCGGACCTCAACGGCCTCAAGGAAATCAACGACAACTTTGGCCATGAGGCCGGCGACAGGGCCCTGCAGCGGGCCGCAGCCATTTTGACGGAGTGCTATGGCGTGGAAAATACCTACCGCGCCGGCGGCGACGAGTTCGTCGTGCTCGTGCCGCTCATCAAAAAAATCGATTTTGTGAACAGCTTTAAGCGCCTTCGTGAAAAACTGGAGCAGGAAAAGGAGATTTTTGTCGCCGTGGGCAGCGACTGGACCGCGGACAGCAGGACGCTCAACGAAGCGCTGCGCATCACCGACCGCCGCATGTATCACGACAAAGTGGAATACTACAACCGCTGCGGCAAAGGCGATGGCTGCCGCTGTGTTCATCATGTCCCGTTAAAGGACTTGGCGAGTGAAGCCTGAGCCGATTTCAAGTGTTTATTCTAATTTAACAAAAATAACGCCATGATTCAGAGTGTATTTTGAATCATGGCGTTATTTTTGTTGCTGTTGTATAAATTCAAAGTTCATTTGATTTTGGATGCGTGCTTTTGCTTTTGAAGAGAGAACGCGGTATTGCATTAAAAAGGATAGCTCTGATTCTGATAAATCCATGGCGGTTTGTGTCATTTCATTGCCGAGCAGAAAATCTGTAGATACATGGAGAGCTTGTGCGATGTGCAGGAGTGTCTGGTAATCCGGTTCACGTTCACTGGTTTCATATTTTGACAGTGTAAAATAACTTAACTGCAATTTTTTCGCCAAATCGTTGCGCGAAATGTCCAAACATTCCCTGGCATAACGAATGCGGTCGCCAAATTTCACCCATATCCCTCCCTGTTTGTCCCGATTATACTATAAGAACAGGCAAATCTCTTAGTATTGCTCAAAACGGAAAGACTTGAAAATGTATTGTACAAAATGTATAATTTTATAATACGAATCTAATCGGAATCAAGTTTTTTCATAATGGTTAGGAGATGTTGTCGGTGAAGAAATGGTGCCCTAAGACCGTTTTTATCTACGCAAGCGGTGCACTGGCTGGGTATGCTTTGTTGGAACTATTGATTTATTTAATTTTTCCATTTTGGAAAGTAAAATCGGGTGATCTGGCCTTGTGTGTGCTTGTTTTGACTTTTGCCTGTGCATGCCTGACCGGGAAAAAGCAGTTTCTGATGCGGTCCTTTTGTACTGCCGTTTTATTGATGTCGCCTGCATTTATTGGTTTGCTGGCCAAGCAGCCTTTGCCGCTGCCCATGCAGTACAGAACGATTGCGTTCTCTTTGATAATTTCAGGGGCATTTTTCCTCCTGCAGTCTTTACTGCCATTGGGGAAAATAAGAAGAATCGTATCAATATTTTTTTATGCAATTGTATTTTTAGTGTTTCTTCTGCCATGGGGATATTTCTTTGCTTCTCACAGTTTGCTTAACGCTACGGCTGTTCTGGCTGTGTTTCAGACGAATCCGGCAGAGGCTAAGAGTTATTTGCTTGACTTTATGCCATGGCAGGCGTGGGGCGTTATGGCTGTTTTGCTGTCGGCCTACGTCTTTATACTGCGCCAATGGCAGCCGTCTTTGGTTTGCCTGAGGGATTCTCTAAAAAATCGTTGGGGATTCATGCTGGTCGTATTTTGCATTTTGCTGACAGGATATTCCTTATATCGCACGCGCGATAACTTTTATAAACATCTTGCATGGGAATCCCAGCGCGGTTTGCAGGCCTATCGTGATTTTACACTTTATAGGAACGCAAGGGCAGCGGCTCTGAAAGACAATCTTGCCGGCATCAGCAGTGGGCGTGACGGCGTTTATATACTTGTGATTGGAGAATCGCAAAACAAGATGCACATGTCAGCGTATGGTTATGATAAAGAGACAACTCCGTGGCTTGACCAGATGAAGAATGATACGCACACGGTATTTTTCACGGATGCCCGCTCTTGTCATACACATACGGTACCAGTTCTTTCCTATGCATTGACTGCTAAAAATCAATATGACCAGCGTGACTTAGCAAAATCTACAACTTTAATTGAAGCAGCGAAAGCGGCCGGCTATGAAACAGTCTGGCTCAGCAATCAGGTTCGCTATGGTGCATGGGATACACCGACTTCAGCGATTGCCAGCGAGGCTGATGAACAAGAATGGCTTAATACACATGTTGGCGAAACAACCGAGACAGCTGTATACGATGGCGCATTGGCTGATCATTTGGCACAAATTAAGCCGACTGATAAAATGCTCATCGTGATTCATCTTATGGGGAATCATGGCAGCTATGCTGATCGTTATCCGAAGGATTTTGCTGTAGAACAAGGGGCGACGGCTGAATACGATAACAGCATTCTTTACAACGATTACGTTGTGCAGCATCTTTATGACACGGCGAAACAGATGCCGAATTTTCAGGGAATGGTGTATTTTGCAGACCATGCCGATGATGTTGACCGCAATATTGGGCACGATGCCAGCCGCTTTACGCAGGATATGACAAGAATTCCATTTTATATGATTTTTTCAGATGAGTACATGAGCAGAAATCCAGGTGTTCTTCATGAACTTAGAGAACATGCGCAGGTTCGTTTTACAAATGATTTGATCTATAATACAATGCTAGCTGTCATGGGGATTATGGTGCCGGATGATTATGAGGACAAGAATGACTTGACGAGTCCCGACTATGACAGTGACAAAGCAAGGTTCCGTACACTGCATGGTCAGAAGGAATTGGATTGAGGTACGGGAGAGACTTTAGGGAAAGAATTGCTTTTTGGGGTGTCTTGTGATAAGATAATTCCCGTATAGGACAAATTTTGTCAAAGACGATGACGAAGAGGAGTACGGATTGCTTCTGGCAAAGAGACGGGGCGGCTGGTGTGAGCTCTGGCAGGAGAATGCGGAAGGTAGCTTCGGAGTTGCTTCGCTGAACGTGCTGAAAGTATTGTAGGCGGGGACGTCGGCGGCGTTAACGCGAGAGTCAGGCAGGAGCCTGAGAAAATTGGTGGTACCACGAAGGCAGGCGCTTTCGTCCTTTTGGACGGAGGCGCTTTATTTATTGAGGAGGATTTAAATGGCAGAGAAAGAAGAGCTCGGGAACAACATCCCGAAAGTCTATGACCCGCAGTCGTTTGAGAAGAAATGGTATACGTTCTGGGAGAAGAATAAATTCTTCCATGCTGAGGTCGACAAGAGCAAGAAGCCGTACAGCATGGTCATTCCGCCGCCAAATGTCACGGGCCAGCTGCACATGGGCCACGCGCTCGACAATACGCTGCAGGATATCCTGATCCGCTATCACCGCATGCAGGGCTACAACACGGTCTGGATTCCGGGCTGCGACCACGCCGGCATTGCGACGCAGGCAAAAGTTGAGGCCGCGCTGCGCAAGGAAGGCACGAACCGCTATGAGCTCGGCCGTGAGAAATTCCTTGAGCGCGTCTGGGACTGGAAGGAAAAATTCGGCAGCCGCATCATGTTCCAGCTGCGTTCCCTCGGCTCTTCGCTCGATTGGGACCGCGAGCGCTTCACGATGGACGAAGGCTGCAGCCGCGCCGTGCGCGAAGTTTTTGTCAGCCTCTATGAAAAAGGCCTCATTTATCAGGGCACGCGCATCACGAACTGGTGCCCGTCCTGCAACACGGCCATCTCGGATATCGAAGTCGAGCACGAGACGGAAAAGGGCCATCTCTGGCATCTGCGCTACGAAGTCGAAGGCGAGCCGGGCAAATATGTCGAAATCGCCACGACGCGTCCGGAGACGATGTTCGGCGATACGGGCGTTGCGGTTCATCCGGACGATGAGCGCTATAAAGACCTCGTCGGCAAGACTTTGATTCTGCCGATTGTCGGCCGCCGCATCCCGCTCTTTGCCGATGAATACGTCGACAAAAACTTCGGCACGGGCGCCGTCAAGGTCACGCCGGCCCATGACCCGAACGACTTTGAGATGGGCCAGCGCCATCATCTTGAGGAAATCAAGGTCATCGGCAATACGGGCAAGATGCTCGAAGGCGCCGGCAAGTACGCCGGCATGGACCGCTACGAATGCCGCAAGGCCCTCGTCAAAGAGCTCGAGGAGACGGGCGTGCTCGTTTCCGTTGAAGAGCATGAGCATGCTGTCGGCCATTGCTCGCGCTGCCATTCGACGATTGAACCGCTCGTCTCGAAGCAGTGGTTCGTCAAGATGGACAGCCTCGCCAAGCCGGCCATCGAAGCTGTCAAGGACGGCCGCATCCAGTTTGTGCCGGAACGCTTCACGAAAATCTACATCAACTGGCTCGAAAATATCCGCGACTGGTGCATTTCGCGTCAGCTCTGGTGGGGCCACCGCATCCCTGCATGGTACTGCGACGACTGCGGCGAGACGAGCGTTTCGCGCACGGACCTCATGGAATGCCCGCACTGCCACAGCAAGCACATCCATCAGGATGAAGACGTGCTCGACACGTGGTTCAGCTCGGGCCTCTGGCCGTTTGAGACGTTCGGCTGGCCGGACAAGACGCCGGAGCTCGAGCAGTTCTATCCGACGTCGACACTCGTCACGGGCTACGATATCATCTTCTTCTGGGTGGCCCGCATGGTCATGATGGGCATGGAATTCGGCAAGGACATTCCGTTCCGCCATGTCTTCATCCACGGCCTCGTGCGCGACAGTCAGGGCCGCAAGATGAGCAAGTCGCTCGGCAACGGCATCGACCCGGTCGAAGTCATCGAAAAATACGGCGCGGATACGCTGCGCTTCATGCTCATTACGGGCAATACGCCGGGCAATGATATGCGCTTCTACTGGGAACGCGTCGAATCGGCCCGCAACTTTGCCAATAAAATCTGGAATGCTTCGCGCTACATGCTCATGAACTTTGAGGGCTTTGACAAGAGCTTTAAGCCTGAGGAGAGCGACTTCACGCTGGCAGACAAGTGGATTCTCTCGCGCTATGCGAAGACGGAGCGCGATGTCACGAAGAGCCTCGACAACTTCGAGCTCGGCGAAGCGGGCCGCATGATTTACGAGTTCATCTGGAACGAGTTCTGCGACTGGTACATCGAGCTCACGAAGGCACGCCTCTACGATAAGGAAAATGAGCGCGCGAAGAACACGGCCCTCTATGTCCTTTCGTACGTTCTCGAGCATACGCTGCGCCTGCTGCACCCGTTCATGCCGTTCCTCACGGAAGAAATCTGGCAGAAAGTGCCGCATGACGAGAAATGTAAGAGCATCATGATTGCCGACTGGCCGGCAGGCGACGAAAAATTCATCGATGATGAAGCCGAAGCTCAGATGACGGCCATCATGGAGACGATCAAGACGGTCCGCAACCTGCGCGCAGAAGTCGGGGCAGCTCCGGGCCATAAGAGCGAAGTCATGCTGCATTTTACGGAGAGCAAACTGCGTCCGGTATTTGCCGACAATGAGGGCTATCTCAAGGCGCTGGCCGCTGCCGAACCTGTCACGCTGCTTGCCGAGACGGCCGAAAAGCCAGAGAATGCCATGGCCGGTGTCGTCGATGGCGTTGAGATTTACCTGCCCTTAAAGGGCCTCATCGATGTCGAGAAGGAGACGACCCGCCTGCAGAAGGAAATGGATAAGCTCGAAAAAGAAATCAAGCGCCTGACGGGTAAGCTCAGCAATGAAGGCTTCCTTAAAAAGGCACCGGAGGCTGTCGTCGCCAAGGAGCGCGAGAAGCTCGCCGGTTATGAAGAGAAGAAGAATGCCGTGGCAGGCCGCATCGAGGATCTTGCCAAGCTTTGAGAAATGGAGCGACGCGATATGAATTATCAGGAGTCCATTTCCTATCTGGAAGGACTGAAGATTTTTGGCATCCGTCTCGGCCTTGTGCGTATCAGGAGACTCTTAGAGCTTCTTGATATGCCGCAGGACCGCTATCGTACGATTCACGTGACGGGCACGAACGGCAAGGGCTCGGTTTCGGCCATGGTCGAGGGCGTCCTGCGCCGCAGCGGCATTCATACGGGGCTTTACAGCTCGCCGCATCTCGTTTCTTATACGGAGCGCATCCGCGTGGACGGGCAGAACATCAGTGAAGAGGATTTTGCGGCAGGCCTGACGGTCATCCGTGAAAAAATCGACGAGATGCTCGCGGAAGGCGATGAATGCCCGACACAGTTTGAGGTGCTCACGGCACTTGGCTTCTATTATTTTGCCAAATGCCAGGTCGAGTACGCGGTCATCGAGGTCGGCCTCGGCGGCACGCTCGACTCGACGAATGTCATCACGCCGGAAGTCTCGGTCATCACAAATGTCACAATGGAGCATGCCGATAAACTCGGCGGCACGCTCAAAAGCATTGCCGAGAATAAAGCCGGCATTATCAAAGAGGGCGTCCCCGTTGTCACGGCGGCCAAGGGCGAGCCCTTAGAGGTCATTCGTGAGACGGCCGAAACGAAGAACGCGGATATTTTTGTGGCAGGGGAAGATTTTTCCTCGCACTTCCTGTCGTGCGACGGCCATACGCAGAAGCTCGAATTCACGTCGGAGCTTTTGGGCATCGAGAAAAAGCTGTATGAGCTGCATCTGCTCGGCTGCCATCAGGTGGAAAACAGTGCCGTGGCCCTGATGACGGTGCGTCTCCTGCACAACATCGATGAACGCATCACGATGCAGTCGGTCTGCGAGGCCCTGTGCCTCGTGAGCTGGCCGGCGCGTTTTGAGCGTCTGGAGCTCGGCTCCCAGAAGATTCTCATCGACGGCGCGCACAATCCGGCCGGCATGAAGGCCCTGCGCGAAAGCCTCGACACGGTTTTTCCGGCAGAGGGCCGCGTCCTGCTTCTGGGCATCCTCAAGGACAAGGACATCGATACGATGCTCGACATCCTGCTGCGTCCAAGTGACACGGTCGTCGTGACAAAACCGCAGTCGGAGCGGGCTGACTCTGCAGATGACCTTTTGCGCCGCGTGGCGCCGGCTGTCCAGCATGTCGAGGCCTTTGCCGATAATCAAGAGGCACTTGACCGTGCCTTGGAGCTTGCCAACAGCGAAAAGCTGCTCGTCATAGCGGGGTCCCTGTACCTTGTGGGCGGCGTGCGCCAGATGCTGCTGGCGCGGAAGGGGTGAAGGCATGAAGGAAAAAAACAATCCGACGACGGAGCACATCCGTGCCAAGCGCAAAGCGTTTCATCATGAGCGCTGGAACAACCGCGCCAAGGCTCTTGCCTGGTACGGCCTGCTCGCAGAGGTCTTTTTCTTGCCGCTTTCACCGGGGCTCGCGACGGCTGCCCTGCTTCTGGGTGCCGTGGGCACGGCCTGGCGGTTCTATATCGACAAGGACTTTCACTTCCGTCATCTGCACTTTGATGTGCCGGCCGTCCTGTTCGTGCTCATCAGTGCCCTTTCCATCCTGGCATCGCCGGACCGTGGCTTCAGTTTCTACAATTATTACAACCTCGTCGGCGTTTACGTGCTGACGTATCTGCTTGTTGGGCAGAATGTAAGGCGTCCGGAACAGATGAAGTCCATCCTCAAGATGGCAGCGGCGTCAGCCGTCATCGTCATCATTTACGGCTATTACCAGTTCCTGTTTGGCATTGATATCAGCTCGATGAAATGGGTCGACGGCGACGCCTTCCCGGAACTCAGGAAGCGCGTCTTTTCGACCTGGGAGAATCCGAATATCCTCGCGGGCTACCTCGACATCGTCATCTGCCTGGCCTTTGGTCTGTTCATGTACTGCAAAGACCGGGAAAGACGCATCCTGCTGGGCGCGTTTATGCTCGCAGCAGCTGCGTGCCTCGCCATGACGTATGCGCGCGGAGCCTGTCTCGTCATCGCCGTGATTCTCGCGGTCTACGGTGCCTTGAAAGACCGCAGGGTCCTTATCGCCTGCATTGTCGTCGTGGCCGTCCTGTTTGCCGCAGACCCCGTGCTTTACGAACGCATCACCTCGGTCTTCACGAAAGTCGATACTTCGACCGAAATGAGGCTTGCCTTCTGGGAGAGCACGATTGCCATGATTCAGGACCATCCGTTCCTCGGCATCGGCTGGGGTGCTTACTGGATGGTCTATCCCGAGTACGATTTTTACCTGCAGGGAGCCAATGTGCTCATCGTGCATGCGCACAATATCTACCTCAACTATATGGCAGAAATCGGCATCCCGGGAGCCGTGGCATTTTTCTGGTTCTTCTTCGGCACGATGGTCATGGCCCTGCGCACGAACTTCGAGATAAAGAAGACGGATGCTGCGGAAGCCGGCAGAAAAGTTTTTGCCGCGAGAAAAGCATTCAACTGGCAGCGCCTGTGGCAGGACTGGGATGAAGGCGCTCTGCTCGAAGGCTTCACGAAGGGCATCGGCCTGGCCGTGCTCTCAATTGCCTTAAACGGCATCACCGACGACCTGCTCTTCAACATTCCTTCGTCCATGGTCCTCTGGATGATGGCCGCGCTGGCCGGCGTCCTCTCCCTGATGAGCCCGCCAAAGGCAGCTAAAGAGGCAGATGCTTCTGCCGCATCGGGCAGACTCGCAGGCCTGACATCGTCGCTGTGGCATCATGCTAAAGAAGTCGGGGGCAAGGTCAACGAAAAGACGCATGAGAAAATGCAGTCCGTCCTGACCCGCGAGGTCGAAGTGCCTGCTGAGGAACAGGACAAGAGCACTGCAGCAGAGAAAGACGGCAAGACGGCTGCAGATGCAAAGGATGCAGCAGCAACTGCCCCTGCAGAGGAACCTTCCGCGGAAGACCAAACAGCAGCTGCGGATAAAAAAGAAGAGCAGAAGCCCATGGACCCCATGGATGAGCTCGCCGAAGAAGTCCGCAAGGCACTCCTGCAGCGCAAAGCGGAAGAAGAAGCTGCTGCCAAAGAGAAAGCAGCCGTCAGCTCCGAAATGTCTGCAAAAGCAAATGGAGAAAATAAAGCCGCTGAAGAAAAAGCAGGAAAAGAAAACAAAGAAATAAAAGAGACAAAAGAAGCAGAAGTAAAAGAAGTAAAGACAGCAGAACAAACAGGAGAAGCAGAGAAAGCAGAGGCAGGCTCTGAGCCGGAGAAAAAAGAAACTCAGGCAGAAGCGAAGCAGCCGGACGGCGAAGCGCAGGCAGAGCAAAAAGAAGAACATGCTGCAGAAACTACGAAACCTGTAAAAACTGTAAAAGCTGTAAAGGAGGCTGATGGCCATGAAGAAGACAAGCACGATATCAAAGGCGACGATTGACCGTCTGCCGCTTTATTTCCGCACCCTGCGTTTGCTGCAGGATGAAGGCCGCGACATCATCTCTTCGGATGAACTCGGCCGCCGTCTCGGCATCACGCCGGAGCAGATCCGCAAGGACCTCGCTTCATTCGGCCAGTTCGGCAAAAAGGGCGTGGGCTACTATGTCAATGAGCTCAAGCGCAACGTCGGTAGCATACTGGGACTCGACAATCACTGGAACATCGCCATCGTCGGCATCGGTCATCTCGGTGTGGCCCTGGCGAACTACCAGAATTTCGTGACGCTCGGCTTCAACCTCGTGGCCCTCTTTGACCAGGACCAGAATGTCATCGGCCGGACCGTCAATCACGTCAAGGTCGAGGATGTCCGCAATCTCAAGCGCATCGTCAAGGAGCGCAATATCCAGATTGGCATCATCGCCGTGCCGGCCGCCTTTGCACAAGGCGTGGCCGACCAGCTCGTCGATGCAGGCGTCAAGGGCATTTGGAATTTTGCGCCGATCAAGATGCAGGTTCCCGATACGATGCACATTGTCAATGAGGACCTTTCCATCGGACTCAGCACACTTTCCTACCATATTACACGCATGTAAAATTAAGATATGGAAGGCCATCGCATGATATATTGCGGTGGTCTTTTTTTCTGATTCTCTTACATCGAGGAACGAAGCGCGGGGGCATATATTTCGGCTTCGTCGGCTCCGCTGAATGGACCCTATGCTGCTATGCCGGCTCTTTGCTTATTCGCCGCCTGCCGCGGCGTTCTGACATCAATAAACTTAGACAATACTTTTTGGGGCCCACCCTTCGGGTAAACGCTGCGCCGTCTGCAGGCGAAATATATGTCCCCGCTTCAATGCCTGCACTTTTGCTTTGCAGCAGGGAGGGAGATGGCGGGCATAGCCATAAGCGAAGCTTCAGCCTGCTGCGCGGAGCGTTGGCTATGCCCGTCAGCTCCCGGAGTTACTTTTGGGGAGAAAATGTCTAGGCTTGCGCTTCGTTCTACGATGTAAACAAAGTTATAAACTTATAATGCAGGCAGGATTTTTCGGAGTGAGGGAGAATATTTAGAAGAAGAATGAATCGCACGAATCGATAAAACAATAGATGATAAGCAATCTTTATGGCATTGCTTTGCAGGGAGGTTTTTTGATGGTTGATATCCTCGATCGCGTACGCAATAAAACATTGCAGTCCAGAATTGTCACGCCGGAGGAGGCTGCGGAGTTCATTAAGCCGGGCATGACATTGGCGACGAGCGGTTTTACGTCTTCGGCGTATCCGAAGGCCATGCCGATGGCCCTGGCGGACCGCATGAAGAAGGAGCCCTTTACGGTCAACATCATGACAGGTGCTTCGACGGGGCCTGAGTTTGATGAGGCGCTGGCTTCGGTCCATGGCATCAAGAAGCGTCTGCCGTTTCAGACGGATAAGACGCTGCGCGGACAGATCAATGATGGTACGGTCGATTATATCGATATTCATCTTTCGGAAGTCGCGCAGCTTTCGCGCTGCGGGTATCTCGGACACGTTGATGTGGCCATCATCGAGGCGTGTGCCATCACGGAAGAGGGCAATATCATCCCGACAACGGCCGTCGGCAACTCGGCTTCTTTTGTGCAGTCGGCGGATACGGTCATTGTCGAGGTCAACAATGCCCAGCCGCTGGAGTTTGAGGGCATGCATGATGTGTATCTGCCGCTCGACCCGCCCAACCGCCTGCCCATTCCGATCATCCACGTCGATGACCGCATCGGCACGCCGTATATTCCCTGTCCCATCGACAAGATCAAATACATTGTGCCCTGTGATATCATCGACCATACGCGCTCTTTGTCACCGGTCGACGAGACGTCGCAGAGAATGTCGGATTTGACGTTTGAATTTCTCAAGCAGGAAATCAAGCAGGACCGCATGCCGAAGAATCTGCTGCCGTTCCAGTCGGGCGTGGGCAATGTCGCCAATGCCGTGACGGCCGGTTTGGTCCATTCGGATTTCCACGACCTCACGGTTTTCACTGAAGTCATTCAGGACGGCATGCTCGACCTCATCGATGCAGGCAAGCTCAATTTCGCTTCGGGCACGGCGTTTTCGCCTTCGCCTGAGGGCATGGCCCGCTTCTTCAAGGACATCGATAAATACAAGAAGTACATGATTCTGCGTCCGCAGGAGATATCGAACGCTGCGGAGGTCATCCGCCGTCTCGGCGTCATTGCCATGAATACGGCTATTGAAGTTGATATTTACGGCAATGTCAATTCGACGCATATCGCCGGCACGCATATGATGAACGGCATCGGCGGCAGCGGCGATTTTGCGCGCAATGCCTATCTGACGATTTTCTATACGCCGTCCGTGGCCAAAGGCGGCGACGTTTCTGCCGTTGTGCCGTTCTGCTCGCATGTCGACCAGCCCGAGCACGATGTCGATATCATCATCACGGAGCAGGGCGTTGCCGACCTGCGCGGCAAATCCCCGCGCCAGCGTGCGCTCGAAATCATCAACAACTGCGCGCACCCCGACTACCGCCCGCTGCTCATGGATTACTTCAAGCGTGCGGATGAGGCGACGGGCCATGCGCATACGCCGCATCTCCTGAACGAGGCGTTCTCGTTCCATCAGCGCTATCTCGAGACGGGCTCGATGAAGGCGTAAAGAAAAATCGTGCTGGGGCTGCTCAGCACGATTTTTTATGGGCAGGTGCTAAGAAAATTTAGTATCAGCTTGCAATTTATGGGGAAATAGTGCAAAATAAAATACAGAACTATGCTTAATCTCTTGTAGGAGGAATAGAATGGCAAGCGTTCAGGAAAAAATCGATCAGATGAACGCGAAGAAGGAGCACATCCGTCAGGGTGGTGGTCCGGCTCGCGTAGAAAAACAGCATGCACAGGGAAAATATACGGCGCGCGAACGCCTCGAAAGACTTTTTGACGAGAATTCGTTTGTCGAACTCGATATGTTCGTCAAACACCGCTGCTCAAACTTCGGCATGGACAAGAAGGATATGCCGGGTGACGGCATCGTCACGGGCTACGGCACGATTGACGGCCGCCTGATTTATGCGTATGCACAGGACTTCACGGTCTCGGGCGGCAGCCTCGGCGAGAAGCACGCACATAAGATTTGGAAGGTGCAGGACCTTGCGCTCAAGATGGGTGCACCGTGCATCGGCATCAATGATTCGGGCGGCGCCCGCATTCAGGAAGGCGTCGATGCCCTGTCGGGCTTTGGCGGCATCTTCTTCCGCAATACGGCGGCTTCGGGCGTCATTCCGCAGATTTCGGTCATCATGGGACCGTGTGCCGGCGGCGCTGTTTACAGCCCGGCCATCACGGACTTCATCTTCATGGTCAAGAATACGAGCCAGATGTTCATCACGGGCCCGGCCGTCATCAAGTCGGTCACGGCGGAAGAAGTCACGCCGGAGGCACTCGGCGGCGCCGTCACGCACAACACGCGCTCGGGTGTGGCGCACTTTGCCTGCGAGAACGAGGACGACTGCCTCGCCAAAATCCGCGAGCTGCTCTCGTATTTGCCGAGCAACAACCTCGAGGATGCACCGGCCATCGAGCCGACGGATGACCCGAACCGTCAGGATGAGAGCCTGAACTCCATCATTCCGGACAATCCGAACATGCCGTATGATATGAAAGAAGTCATCCGCACCCTCGTCGACAACGGCGAATTCTTCGAAATCCAGAAGCTCTTTGCGACGAATATCATCATCGGTTACGGACGCCTCGACGGCAAGGTCGTCGGCATTGTGGCCAATCAGCCGAAGGTCATGGCCGGCTGCCTCGATGTCGATGCTTCGGACAAGGCCGCGCGCTTCGTGCGTTTCTGCGATGCGTTCAACATCCCTCTGTTGACGCTCGTTGATGTGCCGGGCTTCCTGCCGGGCGTCAATCAGGAGCACACGGGCATTATCCGCCACGGCGCGAAAATGCTCTATGCTTACAGCGAGGCCACGGTGCCAAAAGTCACGGTCATTACGCGCAAGGCCTACGGCGGTGCTTATATCGCCATGTGCTGCCACGAGCTCGGCTCGGACCAGGTCATGGCCTGGCCGTCGGCAGAGATTGCCGTCATGGGACCTTCGGGCGCAGCGAATATCATCTTCCGCCGCGACCCCGACAAAGAGGCCAAGACGCAGCAGTACATCGATGATTTCTCGAATCCGTATCTTGCAGCGGAACGCGGCTATGTCGACATGGTCATCGAGCCGAAGGAAACGCGTCCTCTGCTCATCACGGCGTTCAGTGCGCTGGCGAGCAAGCGCGAAGTTGGTCCTGCCAAGAAACACGGCAATATTCCGCTTTAAGCCTTAATGGAGGAAATTCGTATGAGACTGGATGTAAGAGGCGTGAAGCCTGAAATCGTGGCCGTCATCGCCGCAGCCGTCGAGATGATGACGAAGCCGGAGCACAAGGTCATTGCCCTGCGCATCAAGCGCAGCGATGAATGGTCGCTCTCGGCACGCGGCGGCAGACGCTGAGCTTTTTAAATTTATAATATATAGATGTGATTTTTATTTGCATCGTCGTAAAGTCATAGAGTCAGACAGTTGGAGGAAGTTTTCATGAAGAAGTTCAATATCAAGGTCAACGGCATCACCTATGCAGTAGAAGTCGAAGAAGTCAAGGATGATGCGCCAAAGGCTGCCGCACCGCAGATGGCCGCACCGAAAGTAACGCCGAAAGTTGCCGCCCCGAAGGCCGAGGCACCGAAAAAGGCAGCTAAGGCCAAAGAGACTGTCGCAGCCGGTGCTGGCGAGCATTCCATCGATGCGCCGATGCCGGGCAAGATTGTCAAAGTCATCGCCGAAGTCGGCCAGACGGTCAAGGCCGGCGATGTTCTGCTCGTGCTCGAGGCCATGAAGATGCAGAACGAGATCACGGCGGATGCCGACGGCACGATCAAGGCGGTCAACGTCGAAGCCGGTCAGAATGTCAAAGTCAAGGAATCCCTTGTCATCATTGGCTGATTTTGAAATTTTTGCAGAGCTGTCTCTTCTGACAGCTCTGTTTTTTCTTGACAGAAAACAGCACTTCCCCTATACTTGAGAACATATATCAAGATAAGAGAGTCTACAGGGAGGGAAATCCTTTTGAATCTGAAAAAAATCCTGCTTTTCATCATGCTGGCCGTTTTTGCCGTTACGGCAGCGGGCTGCGGCGGGGCGCAGAATGCCGGCCATGATAAGAAATTCCGCATTGTCACGTCGTTTTATCCGATGTACATCGATGCCATCAACATCACGAAGGGCGTTGACGGCGTCGAGGTCGTCAATATGACAAAACCGCAGACGGGCTGCCTGCACGACTATCAGCTGACGACGGAGGACATGAAGACGCTTGAAAAGGCCGATGCCTTCATCGTCAACGGTGCGGGCATGGAGAGTTTCCTCGATAAGGTCATCAAGCAGCAGAAGAATCTCAAGGTCATCGATGCTTCGAAGTCGGATGACATCAACTTCCTCAAGGATGGGGATGAAATCAACCCGCATGTCTGGCTCAGTGTGACGTACAATATCGCACAGGTCGAGGCCATCACCTCGCAGCTCTGCGAGGCAGACCCCAAGCATGCCGATGCCTACCGCAAGAATGCCCTCGATTATGTCACGAAGCTCACGGCCCTGCGCGAGGAGATGCATGAGAATCTCGACAATCTGCCGCATAAGGACATCGTGACGTTCCACGAGGCGTTCCCGTATCTCGCGAAGGAATTCAAACTCAACATCATCAGCGTCATCGAGCGCGAGCCGGGCACGGAGCCGACGCCAAAGGAACTCGAGGATACGGTGGCCAAGGTCAGGGCCCTGCCCGTGAAGGTCCTCTTCACGGAGCCGCAGTATTCGCCGGTTGCCGCGCAGACAATTGCGGGCGAAACGGGCGCGAAAATGTACGAGCTCGACCCCGTCGTCACGGGCGAAGCCAACGAAGACGCCATGGATGCCTACATCACGGCCATGAAAAAGAATATGGAAGTGCTGAAAGAAGCCCTTCAATAACGAAAAAGAGCTGTTTGCCAATCTCTGCTCTGCGGATTTGGCAAAGGGCTCTTTTCATTTGCGAATTATTTGCGAAAAAATTATTGGCTGTTTATAATGTTACTTAGTGATGATTTTAGAACATTTCTTTTCAGCAGAGAATATTTTGGGGAAAGAATGCAGTTTCGGGGGAGGAATTTTTATGGGGAAATCCTGGTGGCAGAAAAGCCTTTTGACATTGGCCGCCGTTTTCATGATGAGTGCGACGGCTGCCGCCCAGTCGGTGGTGGTCGACGGCTATGGCACGGATGAACGCAGCGCGCTGAAGGATGCTTCGCGCGCGGCCGTGGAGGAAGTCGCGGGGACGTTTGTCGATTCGCGCACCCTGGTCGAAAATGCCGCGGTCAAGCTCGACCAGATTTATACGAAGGCACAGGGCTTCATTACGAGTACGGAGATTCTCGAGAAAAAACAGGAGAACGGCCTCGTGCATCTGCGTGCGCGCATGGATGTCGACACAAATCCCAACGCACAGCTCATGAACAATCTCAGCATGGTCATGATGCTCAATGACCCGCGCATTGCCGTCGTCGTCAGTCAGGCCGATGGCAGCCATGCAAAGGCGGCGGAGTCTGCCCTCGACGATAAGCTCCTGGAACTCGGTTTTTCGCATGTCGCGGCCGCAGAGCAGGTGGCAGGGACCAGCCCCTTTGGCCTTTGCGATGCTGCGGGGCGCATGGCGGCGGGTCAGTCGCTCGGGGCGGATTATCTCGTGCTCGGCAATCTCCAAACTTCGGCCACGGATATTTCCCTGCCGGACGGCGAGAACGGCAGCTACCAAAAAACTTTGCTGAAGACCGGGAATGCCTCGCTCACGGTACAAGTCATCCGCGCGGCGTCGGGCGAAGTGGTAGGCACGTTCACGACGACGGCCAAAGGTGTGGGCAGCAGCGAGAGCACGGCTAAAGCCAAGGCCGCGGCGAAAGCTTCGGCCAAGGCCGCAGAACATCTGGAAGAGAAATTCCGCCATCTCGGCTCGGAAGCCGGCCTGCATGAGTGGTAAAATGGCAAAATGGCAAAATGGCAAGCGGAATGCGCTGAAATTTGAAATGAGAAAAGGGAGCATACAATCATGCGTCAAAATCATCTTTTGGTCAAAAAAATCCTGCCGCTCGTGCTGCTGCTGGTCTTCTGCATCAGCAGCACCTGCATGGCGGCGAATCTAAACAATCATCCCGTGGTCGGCATCGTGCCCTTTCACGATAACGGCTTGATCTCAAAGGAGTTCAGCCGCGAGGAAATGAAGGATGTCGTGGATTTTGCCTATAATGCCCTGTTGGAGTCCGACCGCTTTGAACTTGTGGAACGCACGCGTCAGCGCGATATCCTCAATGAATACAGCTTCGACATGTCGGGCCTTGTCGACGAGGATACCTGCGCGGCCATCGGCAATCAGCTCGGTGCTCAGTATCTGCTGCTCGGCAGCATCAACGGCCTGACGACGCGTCATTCAGAAACGACGGTTGTCGGGGCCGGCACGAAGCGCGCGCAGGTCACGGCGACCGTGAGCATGCGCCTTGTCGATGTCGAGACGGGACGCGTCGTAGCTGCCTCTATGGGACGCTCCAAGAAGAACAATACGCTCGTCAAGGCCCCGCTCGGGCTCATCCGCATCGGCACGGATGAAGTCGATAAACAGCAGGCATTGGACGCACTCGAAAGTGCCATTGAGGATGCTGTGAACGGACCGCGTGGCCTCATCGCCCGCATGGACGGCAAGGCAAGCGGCAGCAAAACGCACCGTTGATTTTAGGAGGAAGCAGGATGAAGGGAAGATTCCTACCATATATAATGCTGCTGACAGGGACTTTTTTTGCCCTGACGGTGCTGTTCGCGGGCTCTCCTGCCGCGCAGGCAGCGGGGCTTTTTGAGAAAAAGCAGGCAGGACCGTCGATTTTTATCGGCGAGGTCCAGAGCTATGGGGATTATGAGCTCAAGGCCGACGCCTGCGCGACCTTTGTCGACAAGCTGTCCGAAGCACTGCAGAAACAAGGCTTCGGGGTCAGCGGCCGCGCCGACCTCACGAACGAGGCCGGACGCCATGATGCCATCGGCACGGGCGGTGAGGCCGGGAAGCTTTCGGAAATCCACATGGACGCCATCGTGCACGGCCATCAGTTTGACCGCGGCTACACGGCGGCGAAACTCGCGCATTACGCCGATGCGGCGATGGGCAGGGCCTACTTTCATCAGGAGGACCGCATTGCTGCGTGGAAAAAGAGCACGGCGCCGTACCGTCTTTCACCGGCTGAGCAGCAGGAAGCCGCACGCATCGGTCATAAATATCAGGCCGGCTATTTGCTCTTCGTGAACCTTAAGGATTTTGATGTGCGCCTCAAGCACAGCATATTTGCCACGCATACGGAACGCGAGACGAAGGGCAAGAAACTCAGTGCCTCGCTTGATTATTATCTCATCAATGCGCAGACGGGCAAAACGTATGAAGGTCATGTCGAGAACAGGAAGACGGCACAGATGGTCAATTTTGGTCTCGGCAAGACGGGCAAGGGCATGGACGTCGATACGCTTTTAGGCGAGGTCATGGAGACATCGGCCAGGGATGTGGCCAGTGACATCAAGAAGCATGGCTTCCGTGAGGTTGAGGTGAAGGGAAATGAACAGGCGTCGTTCACGCATTGAATTCCATAAAAAATGCATTTCGTTTTGGGCGCTGCTGCTGTTTTTGCCGCTGCTGTCCTTTGCCTTCGGGCTGCTGCCCGCCCATGCAGAAGCCGCGAAACCGAGCGTGGCGGTCGTCGGCTTTGCGAGCCGCGTCCAGAAAACGGATATCACCCTGACGGATCTCAAGGACCCGCAGGAAATCAATCGCATCCTCGATGCGGCCCGCGTGGAGCTGACGGCAGAGCTCGCGGATAATGAGGCATTTGACCTCTACGATTTCAGTGAGGAAGCCACGAAGGCCCGTTATGATGAAAGTGCGTACATCGATGCTTTGGGGGAAGGCCGCATCGTGCCGGAGCTCT
Organism: Mitsuokella apri; assembly: GCF_047974105.1. Lineage (NCBI taxonomy): Bacteria > Bacillati > Bacillota > Negativicutes > Selenomonadales > Selenomonadaceae > Mitsuokella > Mitsuokella apri. The sequence continues at coordinate 237,825 of NZ_JBHYRS010000001.1, read as the reverse complement.
CGGGCAGGACGGATTATCTCGTCTTCGGCTATCTGACGACACTCGGAAATGTCAAGGCCCAGAGCGGCGCGCTCGGTCTTTCAGGCAAAGATAAGACCGTCTACGCGGAGCTTTCGCTGCGCGTCATGGACACGCATACGGGCAAAATCGTCTTTGTGACTAAGGCGGATTCGCGGCGCAAGGCCGAGCTTTCCTATCATGCCGTCTGGCAGCGTCATGACAGCGGCGAGGAAGATGCCATCGCTTCAGCGGTGAGCGACGCTGCCGTCAATCTGGCCGACCAGTTCAAGAAGGCCATGTGAGTTTTGGGAGAGACGAGGGGAAGAAATGAGACTTACAAAAAGTACGGGCATCAAGGCGCTGGCACTTGGCTGCCTGCTGTCTTTGGGGATGCCACTGGCCGGCGCGGAAGCGGCCGGCAATATCTGGATGGACGAAAGTGCCGAGGTGCAGGCCAAGGATTTCAAGAAAGTCGTGCTGTTTCCGCTGCGCTATCTGCAGGCTCCTGACGGCAAGGTGGATGAATTTCAGGGCTATAATGCGGCTTTGGCCAAACGCATCCACAAGCGCATCAAGCGCACGAACTTCATGAATTTTGAGGACCCTGGCGATGCAAAGGCCGCGGACAAGAAAAGGGAAAAGCGGGAAATCCTGCGTATGGATCCAGCTTACAACGAGCTGCTGCGCCATTTTGACAGTGAGAAAGACAGGGCCAAAGCCGTCTACGATACGACGGGGGCCGAGGGCTATCTGCTGCCGCATATCCGCTACGAGCAGGAACGCGTCGACCACTCGCCGGCGACCTGGACGACCGTGAAGATGGAAACGTATTACAATATCGAAAACGGCCCGAGCGGCGACAAGTCGAAATGCAATTATCAAAGCTGGTACGCAAGCCACATGATTCCGGCGCATGATTCGACGCTGCAGATGCTCGACATGGATTTTCGCCTCTACGATGCAGCGACGGGCAAAGAGGCCATGACGCTCATCGACTATTACCGCAATTACGAGGTCGACCAGTGGCATGCCTTTGAGCAGATTGCCAAGAATTTCACCGGTGACTGGAACAGGCTGAAGAAAGACCATGACCAGAATGTGCCTGCAGGCGCGCCGACTATGGGCTTCCGCAATCTCGAGCTTCCCTATGCGGCCAGTCAGGATGAATTTGCCATCAAGACGATTTATTATGCGTATAAAGATGAAGCCGGCGATGATTTGAAGCGCGTCAAGGTTGATTATGCGCCGAATGGCGGCCGCTACTATGTAACGGGTGCCATCACGGACTATGCGCGCGGCGAGACATGGAACCCGCCGTATGCTGATACAAGCGTCACCGACTATAATACGGAAAAATTCAAGTGGCGCGATGACAAGGGCAATGAGCATGAGGGGCAGCGTGTCTACTACAAGACCCTTATAAGCGACCATTATGGCTATTATTCCTTCTGGTACCGCACGGCTGCGGACCTTTCGCTCATCGATTCGCGCACGGGAAATGTCGTCCTCTCGCGCCATCTTGAAGCCGAAGACCCGGACCGCTATGCCAACGCTCTGCGCAAGATGTTCAAGAGCTTTTACAAAGATGTCGACAAGGCCATCGGCGTGGCCAATTCATAAAAAACAAAAGTCTTTTCCTCAGGGAGAAGGCTTTTTATTTTTGACAAAAAATGAGCTCGGGAAGGAAAATCCTCTTGCAATAAGTCAAAAAAACAAATATAATAAAATCAATAATAGTCAAATAGTCAATTAGTTTAAACGAAGGTGATTATCTTGAGTAATATTGCAGATCTTATTGAAGCATACATCCTGCGCCAGCTCGCAGCCAAACAGGATGGCAAGGTGGAGCTGCGCCGTACGGATATCGCCGACGAGATATCGTGTGCGCCGTCCCAGATCAGTTATGTTTTGTCAACGCGCTTTACGCCTGCCAAGGGCTTTGTCGTGGAATCGCGCCGCGGTCTTGGCGGCTACATCCGCATCGTGCAGGTGCCGCTCAAAAATCTCGTCTATCAGGACATGATGGATAAGATTAATGAAGACACGGAGTATCAGACGGTGCAGTCCATGGTCCATTATCTTTTGCAGCACGCGATGATCACGAACCGCGAGGCGGCGCTGATGATGCAGGTCGTATCGTCTGTCTTTGAGTCGGAAGGGATGTCCGCGAAGGAACGCGTGCATCTCTTGAAATCCATGCTGATGACGGTGGAGAATTTCTCGTAGGACCGCCGGCTGCCATGCGGCCGGCTGACGGGAAAACGCAGAGAAGAGTAGAATATAATAAGGAGAATTATCATGTTGTGTGATGACTGCGGCCGCAATCGGGCGGTCGTCCATATTACCCAGATCGGGCCGGATGGCAAGATCGAGAAGAATCTCTGTGAGAAATGCGCGGCGAAATACGGTGAATTCCTCATGGAGAACCAGAAACATCGCAATGTGTCGATGAATGACTTTTTAAAGGGCGTGTTCAGTGCGCCGACGAAGGATGATGCAAGGCATCAGGAAGAGCAGATGACCGAGCTCGTCTGCCCGAACTGCGGCATGAGCTACCGCGATTTTCAGCAGACGGGCAAAATCGGCTGCTCGGTCTGCTACGCGACGTTCCGCCGTCAGCTTGAGCCGCTTTTGCGCCGCATTCACGGTTCGAGCACGCACAGCGGCAAGATTCCGCACCGCACGGGCGGCACGCTTGCGGCCAAGCATACGATTGAAAAGATGCGCAGGACGCTGCAGGAATGCGTGGCACAGGAAGAATACGAAAAAGCTGCGGAACTGCGCGACAAGATCCGCCTCTTAGAGAAAGAACTGGAAGAAAAGGAAGGGGGCGCAGAGTATGGCAGTAAATGAACTTTTGCGCAGCAGCCGCCTCTCGTGGCTGGCCGCCGGCGGCAAAGAGAGTGATGTCGTGCTCTCAAGCCGCATCCGCCTCGCGCGCAATTTCCGCGAGATTCCCTTCCCGAACCGCGCGGATTTCAACCAGCTCGCCGAGGTGCGGCTGCAGGCCGAAAAACTGCTGCCGGGCATTGCCGCAGACCTCGGGCAGGAATTTGACCTCTTAGACCTCGAGCGTCTCACGCCGCTGCAGCGCGATGTCCTCATCGAAAAGCAGCTCATCAGCCGCAATTTCGTCCAGAATCCGCAGCACCGCATCGCCTTTATCACAGCGGACCGCGCGACGAGCATCATGGTCAATGAGGAGGACCATCTGCGCATCCAGTGCATGGCCTCGGGGCTTGACCTCGATACGCCGTTTGCGCGTGCTTCGCATATCGACGATATGGTCGAATCGCAGGTCGACATTGCCTTTGATGAAAAGATGGGCTACCTGACCTCATGTCCGACAAATCTCGGCACGGGCCTCAGGGCTTCGGTCCTTCTGCATCTGCCGGGCCTCGTCTTTACGCGCAACATCCAGAGCATCATGAACATCTCGCCGCAGCTCGGCCTTGCCATCCGCAGTGTCTACGGCGACGAGACAGAGAGCGTCGGCAATTTGTTCCAGATCTCGAATCAGCTGACCCTGGGCTTCTCGGAAGCCGAGATCATCGAGAATCTCAAGACGGCCGTCATGGAAATCGTCTCGCATGAGCGTCAGGCGCGCAAGGCCCTCGCCTTATATATGAAGGAAAGACTCGAAGATGAGGTTTGGCGTGCCTATGGTACGCTGCGCTATGCAAGGCTGCTGTCGGAAAAAGAAGTGCTCGAACTTCTTTCGAAGGTGCGCCTGGGCATCGACCTCAAGCTTATCAACGAGGTATCCGCGGACTGCTTTGCCGAAATCCTCATCGGCAGCCGCACAAGCTATCTGCAGAACCTCGCCGAAAATGAAAATTTATCCAAGAATGAAATAGACAGGCTGCGGGCACAGCATGTGCGGAGTGCTCTGCTGACCTATGCCCGGAGCCAGGAGGTTCCAAAATGAACTATCGGAATCACTTTACGAGCCGTGCCATCAAGGCCATTGAGTTTGCTCAATACGCCTCGCACGAGCTCGAACAGGATTATATCGGCACGGAGCACATCCTCTTAGGCCTGCTGCATGAAAACGGCAGCGTGGCACAGGCGGCCATGGAGGCCGTCGGACTGCGCTTTGACGATGTCATGCAGCGCGTCGAGTCCATGGTCTCGGGGGAAGTCGAGTATCCTGCCGACAATCCTTACTATACACCGCGTGCGAAGCGCGTCATGGAGGGGGCTGTCGAAGAAGCACAGACCCTCGGCCACAATTATATCGGTACGGAGCACATCCTGCTGTCCCTGCTCGAGGAATCCGAGGGCGCGGCGGCGGAACTGCTCGAAGGCATGGGCGTTGACATCGATGCCCTGCAGAACGAGGTCCTCGACCGCATCGACCATCCGCATCCGGCAGACGACGGTCCCGAGCCCTCGCGCGCGGAAAAGATGAAAGCCCGCCAGGCGGGCCAGCTCCTCAAAAAATACGGCCGCAACCTCAATGAGATGGCCAAGGAGGACCGCATGGACCCCGTCATCGGGCGTGAAAAAGAAATCCAGCGCGTCATCCAGATTCTCTCGCGGCGTACGAAAAACAATCCAATCCTTCTAGGCGAACCGGGCGTCGGCAAGACGGCCATCGCCGAGGGCCTCGCAGAGCGCATTGTCGAGGGCTCCGTGCCTTACATGCTGCAGGACAAGAAGGTCGTTTCGCTGTCTCTTGCCTCGCTTGTGGCCGGTGCAAAATACCGCGGCGAGTTCGAGGAACGCCTCAAGGGCCTCATCGACGAGGTGCGCCAGGACGGCAATACCATCCTGTTCATCGATGAGATGCACACGCTCGTCGGGGCCGGTGCCGCAGAAGGCGCGCTCGATGCCGCAAACATCCTGAAGCCGGCACTCTCGCGCGGCGAAATCCAGATCATCGGTGCGACGACACTCGACGAGTACAAAAAGCATCTTGAAAAAGACGCGGCCCTGTCACGCCGTTTCCAAACTATTATGGTCGAGGAACCGAGTATCGAAGATGCCAAGAAAATCCTTCTTGGACTGCGCCCGAAATACGAGGACTTCCACTGTGCGCATATCACAGATGAAGCCGTTGAGGCGGCCGTGCGCCTCTCGCACCGCTACATCACGGACCGCTTTTTGCCCGATAAGGCCATCGACCTCATGGATGAAGCGGCTTCGAAGGTGCGCATGAAACAGGTCGCGCAGCCTGAAAAGCTGCAGGAAATCCGCTCGCGCCTCGAAAAACTCGGCGTCGAGAAGGAAGCTGCGATTTCGGCACAGGATTACGAGCGCGCGGCAGGCATCCGCGACAAGGAGCAGAAGACCAAGGAAGAGCTCGAGGAAGCCAAGCGCAGATTCGAAAAGCGCGGCAAGAGCCGCATCACAGTCACGGCCGACGATATCGCCGATGTCGTGGCTCTCTGGACGGGCGTGCCCGTGCGGCAGATTGCGGCCAAAGAGTCCGACCGCCTGCTCCATATGGAACGCATCCTCACGCGCCGCGTGGTCGGCCAGCAGGAAGCCGTCGAGGCCGTCAGCAAGGCCATCCGCCGCGCCCGCGCCGGACTCAAGGACCCGAAGCGCCCGATTGGCTCGTTCCTGTTTCTCGGCCCGACCGGCGTCGGCAAGACGGAGCTCGCGAAAGCCCTGTCGGAAGCCCTCTTCGGCACAGAGGATGCCATCATCCGCTTCGATATGTCGGAGTACATGGAAAAATATGCCGTCTCGCGCATGGTCGGCGCGCCTCCGGGCTATGTCGGCTACGAAGAGGGCGGCCAGCTCACGGACGCCGTGCGCCGCAAACCGTACTCCATCATCCTGCTCGACGAGATCGAAAAGGCGCATCCGGACGTCTTCAACGTGCTGCTGCAGGTATTAGACGACGGCCGCCTGACGGATGGCAAGGGCCGCACGGTCGATTTCCGCAACACCGTCATCATCATGACGAGCAACGCGGGGGCAAATCTTCTGCGCAGACAGAGCACTTCGCTGGGGTTTGCCGCACATACTACGGAAGCCGAGGAAGAGAAAGAAGCAGAGGAGTCCGCAAAGAAGCGCGTGCTCGGCGAAGTGCGCCACATCTTCAAGCCCGAATTCCTCAACCGCATCGACGAGCTCATCGTTTTCCATCCGCTCGGCCGCACGGAGCTCTCGAAAATCATCGACATCCTGCTGCGCGATGTGCGTGAGCGCCTTGCCGAAAAGAATATCCGCCTCGAGGTCAGCCCTGCCGCGAAGAATATGCTCGTCGACAAGGGCACAGACTTCAAGTACGGTGCAAGACCTCTGAAACGTGCCATCCAGAAACTCATCGAGGATGAGATTGCCGAGCATCTGCTCGCGCGCGATTTCAAGGCCGGCGATACGGTTCAGGTGCGCAAGAACGGCGATAAGCTCGATTTTGTGCGCAAAGACCCGGTCAAGAAAGAAGCCGCTGAGACTGAACAAAAGCCGGCGGAGGCTTTGAGTCATGCGGAAAAATAAGCTGCGTCCGGAAGGATTTTGGGCACAGCTGCAGAATTTCATCATAAATGGCCTATGGTCCATCGTCTGGTTAGGGCGGTGGACCATACGTCTGCTCAGGAAATTTCTGCAGCGTTCTGAGTGATATCGTATTTATATAGAAGGAAAATCTTAGGAGGTGGCTGTCTTGCCGAAAAAGAAAAAGACCGTCTACGTCTGTCAGGAATGCGGCTACGATACCCCAAAGTGGATGGGCCGCTGCCCGTCCTGCGGCGCGTGGAATACACTCGTCGAAGAGACGGTGGCGCCGGAGGCGGATAAGGGCGGTCTGCGCCTCGGCCTTTCTGATGCACAGAAGCCAAAGCCAATCGCAGAAGTTGAAATCGAAGATATGCCGCGCTTTCTGACGGGCTCGGGCGAGCTCGACCGCGTTTTGGGCGGCGGCATTATCCCAGGCTCGATGGTGCTGATTGTCGGTGACCCGGGCGTCGGCAAGTCGAGCCTGACATTGCGCGTCTGCGCCGATGTCGCACGCGGCGGCCGCAGGGTCCTTTATGTGACGGGCGAGGAGAGCACGCGGCAGGTCCGCATGCGCGCCGACCGCCTGCACGCCCTTGCCGACAGTCTGCTCGTTGTCAGCGAGACAAATCTCGAGACCATCGAGACGCATGTGGCCAATGTCAAGCCGGACCTTCTCGTCATCGACTCGATTCAGACGATTTTCAAGCCCGATGTACAGAGCGCGCCCGGCAGCGTCTCGCAGGTCAGGGAGTGTGCTGTTGATTTGCTGCGCATCGCGAAGCAGAACGGCATCGCCGCGTTTGTCATCGGCCATGTAACGAAGGATGGTACTTTGGCCGGCCCGCGCGTCCTCGAGCATATCGTCGATACCGTGCTCTATTTTGAGGGGGAGCGCAATGCGGAATACCGTGTGCTGCGCGCCGTCAAAAACCGCTTCGGCAGCACGAATGAACTCGGACTCTTTGAGATGCGCGATGTCGGCCTCGTCGACGTGCCCGACGCCTCAAAATTATTTCTGTCGGACCGCGAGCAGGATTCGGGCACGGTCATCATCCCGACGGTTGAGGGCACGCGGCCGCTGCTCGTCGAGCTGCAGGCCCTTGTCGCACCAACGCCCTATGTGCCGCCAAGGCGCACGGCGGATTCCGTCGACATCAAGCGCATCCAGCTCCTTCTGGCCGTGCTCGAAAAGCGCGTGCACCTTTCAATCGGTGCCTGCGATGTCTACGTTAAAGTCGCCGGCGGCATCCGCATCGATGAGCCGGCAGCAGACCTCGGCATCTGCGTGGCCATGGCCTCGAGTTTTGCGAACCGCCTGCTGCGCCCAAAGACCATCGTCTTTGGCGAAGTCGGACTCTCCGGCGAGGTCCGCGCCGTCAGTCAGGCCGACCTGCGCGTCAACGAGGCAAAGCGCCTCGGCTTTACGCACGTCGTGCTGCCGATGAAGAATTACCGCCAGCTGCAGGAAAATGACAGCACAAGGGGCATCACGCTTTACGGCGCCGAGACCATCGGCGATGCGCTGCGGCTTGCGATGCCGCGCACTTAAGAACCTGAGACAGAAATATCCTGGAAATATCCCATGGATGCCAGAAAGCGCGTTCCATGTTATAATGGGAATGTAATTTCTGGAAGAGAAAGGATGATTCTGTGAAACTCCTGCACAGTCTTCATAAAAAAATAACAGCCCTGCTGCTCGCTTCTGTACTGGTCCTGCCGCTGCTTTTTTTGCAGTCTGCACCGGCCCTTGCGGAAGGTGAGGCGGGCGCGGATGCACCTGCCGTCAAGGCCGAAGCCGCCATCCTCATCGACGCGGACACGGGCCGCGTGCTCTGGTCGAAAAACGGCGAAGAGCGCCATTATCCAGCGAGCATGACGAAGATGATGACGTGCCTTCTTGGCATCAGCCTGCTGCCGCCCGATGCGAAAATCACGATTTCTGAGAATGCCGCGAACACGGAGGATACGCCGCTGCACATCGCGAAAGGCGATGTCATCACCGCAGAAGAACTCCTGCGCGGCATGATGATGATGTCGGACAACGGCGCGGCCGTGGCCGTTGCCGAACAGATTGACGGCAGCACCGCACTGTTTGCGGACCGCATGAACGAAAAAGCCAAAGAACTCGGCATGAACGACACGCATTTTGCCAATCCGAACGGACTGACGGACCCGAATCATTACTCGACGCCGCACGATATGGCGCGCCTCGCGCAGTACGGCATGAAAAATCCGGTCTTCCGCGACTTTGTGCGCCAGAAGGAACTGCAGATTACGTGGCTTTCCCCGTCGGGCAAGACGCTTTTAGCCGAGAACACCAATGAACTGCTCGGCAATTACGAGGGCATCACGGGCATCAAGACGGGCTGGACCAAGGCTGCTGGCGGCTGCCTCGCGGCTTCGGCCGAACGCGGCGGCGTGCACCTCATCGCCGTGCTCATGAAAGCGCCGACCGAAGAGGACCGCTTCCCCGATATGCGCAAAATTCTCGACTATGGCTTTGCCAACGTCACGCTTGTGAACGGCCCGACGACGAAGGATGCTTCGCGCCATGTCTGGGTCAAGAACAGCGTCAATTCGCGCGTGCGCGTGCGGCCGGTGACGGATATCGATTTCCCTGTGCTGCCGGGCGAGGATGCGAAGAAATTCAGCGTTCGCTACGAGGTGCCGAAAGTCCTCAACGGTCCGCTCTCTGCCGGTCAGGTCGTCGGCCATGCCGTCATCTCGTATGACGGTGAGGACGTCGGCAGCGTTGACATGGCCTCGGATGCCGCACCTGAGGGCTTTGGTCTCGGTTCGTGGCTCGTCGGCCTCTTCGAGACACCGCTCAGCTGGTTCTGACCAAGCTGAAAATTGACAGAGAAAATCAGGATATGATATAATAGGCACGTTCATTTGAGCGGATGTGGCGGAATTGGCAGACGCGCTGGATTTAGGATCCAGTGCCGCGAGGCGTATGGGTTCGAGCCCCTTCATCCGCACCAGACATACCGACAGGCAGCATCCACGATGCTGCCTGTTTTCTATTGGGGAGGTTTTCATGAATATCACACATCTGCTGGGCAGGCTCTCATCGTTCCAGATTATCGTGCTGAGCTTTGCCCTGCTGATTGGCTGTGGGGCCCTGCTCCTGATGACGCCTTTGGCCACGCAGAGCGGTCAGGGAGCAACGCCGATGGCTGCCCTTTTTACTGCGGTTTCCGCTTCCTGCGTGACAGGGCTCACGGTCGTCGATACGGCGTCGTACTGGTCGCTTTTTGGGCAGTGCGTCATTCTGCTGCTCATCCAGATTGGCGGCCTCGGCGTTGTGACGATGGCCGTGGCCATCACAGTGGGCACGGGGCGGCACGTGAGTCTCATGCAGCGCAGTACGATGCAGGATGCCATCTCGGCCACGCAGGTGGGCGGCATCGTGCGCCTTTTGCGCTTCATCCTGAAGTTCACGGCCGGCGTGGAACTTCTCGGCGCGCTGCTCCTGATGCCGGTCTTTGTCAAAGATTACGGCTGGGCACAGGGCATCTGGATGGCATTTTTCCATGCGATTTCGGCGTTCTGCAATGCGGGGTTTGATATCATGGGCACGCGCGGCGGCGGTTCGCTCATGGCGTATGCGGCAGACCCCTTAGTGAATCTCACAATTATGGGGCTTATCGTCGCGGGTGGGCTTGGCTTTTTAACTTGGGCTGACCTTTCGGTCAACCATTTTCATTGGCGGAAATGGAGCCTGCAGACGCGCATCATCATGGGGATGACCATCGTGCTCATCTTCGTGCCGGCCGTGATTTTCTACACGCAGGAGACGATGGGCAGCAGCGCGGGCATGCATTTCTGGCAGTCGCTCTTTCAGTCGGTCACGACGCGTACGGCAGGGTTCAACACCATGGATATCGAAGACCTCAGCGAGGGCAGCCGCTGCATCATGATTATCCTGATGCTCACGGGCGGCGCGCCGGGGTCCACGGCAGGCGGCATCAAGACGACGACAGCCTTTGCGCTTTTTATGGCCATGCTGGCCGTGCTGCGCATGCGCGATGATGTCGAATGCAGTGCGCGCCGCATTCCGACGGAAACGGTCCGTCAGGCTTTGGCCATCTTCCTGATGTATTTGTTCCTGTTCTTCGGCACGAGCATCTGCATCGGCTTTCTCGACCATGTTTCGATGTTCGATGCGATGGTCGAAGTTTCCTCGGCGCTCGGCACGGTGGGCCTCTCGATTGGCCTGACTGAAAATCTCTGCCCGTTCTCGAAGTGCCTGCTGATGTTTTTGATGTATTTCGGCCGTGTCGGTGCCCTGACGATGATTTACGCGCTGCACAGACGCCGCAAAGCCGCGCCGTGCCGGCTGCCCGTCGGCAAGATCACGGTGGGCTGATTTTTCTCATGAGGTGAAAAGATGAAATCCATATTGCTCATAGGCCTTGGCCGCTATGGCCGCCATGTTGCGCGCAAGCTGCACGCCATGCACCACGAGATCATGGCCGTCGACAAGAATGAAGAACTCGTCAATCAGGTGCTGCCGTATACGAACAGCGCCCTGATTGCGGACAGCACGGACCCGCATTTTCTGGAATCCCTCGGCGTGCGCGATTTTGACGTCTGCATCGTGGCCATCGGCGACGATTTCCAGAGTTCCCTGGAGACGACGCTGCAGCTGCATGAGCTCGGGGCCAAATACGTCGTCGCACGCGCTTCGAGCAGCATCCAGGAGAAATTCCTGCTGCGCAACGGTGCCGATGAAGTCGTTTACCCCGAAAAGCAGCTGGCCCTCTGGACGGCCATACGCTGCGGCTCCGACCATCTGCTCGATTACTTTGAACTCAGCCCGAGTTATGCCATTTACGAGATTGCCATGCCTAAGAAATGGGCAGAGCACACGGTCGGGGAGCTCGACATCCGCCGCGTCTATCACGTCAACGTTCTGGGCGTACGCTCGTCTGGGCGTCTGCACGTGGACGTCACGCCGCAGACGGCCCTGAAAACGGAAGATTCCGTCCTGATCCTCGGTTCGAGAGAGTCTCTGGGCAAACTCACCGCGCTTTGAGCCATGGGAGACTGAAGATTTTTGAGAAAGGATACGGTGATATGGCTATGGAAACAAAACGCTTATTCGATGAAGATGTCATGCAGAAGAGCTGCACGGCTGAGGTCTTAAACTGTGAATCGTACAAGGACGGTTATGCTATTGTACTCGACCAGACCGTCTTTTTCCCTGAGGGCGGCGGGCAATTAAGCGACACGGGCACACTGTCCGTTGGGGAAAAGAAAATCAGGGTCCTGCACGTTCATGAAAAGAACGGCTGCGTCTTCCACGAGACAAAAGAGCCGCTTGAAATCGGCGCGCAAGTCACGGCCGAGCTCGACTGGACCGTGCGCTTTGACCACATGCAGCAGCACTGCGGCGAACACATGCTGTCGTATGCGTTTTTCAAACTCTTTGGCGCGCACAATGTCGGCTTCCATATGACGGCGGACATGGTCGGCATTGACCTCGACAAGGAAATGACATGGGAGCAGGCTTTGCAGGCCGAGCGCTTCACGAACCGCCAGATTCAGGAGGACCATGCAATTGCGACGAAGCTCGTGCCGGCCGAAGAAGCGGCAACGATGCATCTGCGCAAATTCAACGATAAACTCACGGGGATGCTGCGCATCGTCTCGGTCGAGGGCAGTGACTCGTGCACCTGCTGCGGCACGCATCCGACTTCGAGCGGCATGGTCGGCCTCGTCAAAATTTTCAAGGTCGAGAAGCACAAAGAGGGTTCGCGCATCAGCTTCCTCTGCGGCCGCGAAGCCCTTGAGCGCGTTGAAAGCTATATGCTGGCAGCCCTTGAAGCCTCGAATCTGCTCTCCATCAAGGAGACGGACCTTCCGGAAGGCGTGGCGCGACTGCAGCAGGAGAAAAAGGAAATCGGCGAACGCCTGACAGAGTGCACGGGCAAACTCCTCGATTACCGTCTCGCCGAAATGCAGCAGCATCCCGAAACGACGCAAAGCGGCGCGAAAAAATTTGTCTTTACGGAAGCGGATATGACGCCGAAGGAAGCCAAGGCCCTGATGAAGCGCCTCGGCGAAATTCCTGAGGCCTTTGCCGCCATTTTCTACCGCAGCGGCGAACGCATCAATTACATGTTCGCATTGTCGGAAGGCTGCGATGTGAACTGCCAGCAGGTCATCCGCACGGTCAATGAAGCTTTCGGCGGCCGCGGCGGCGGACGCCCGAATTCGTGTCAGGGCAGCGGCGCTTATGAGGAAAATTGGCAGGAAAAGGCCAAGAACTTGATGGCGGGCATCTGAGCATAAGATCAAAACGTAAAAAAGCAAAAAGCACAAAAAAGGAGATACCCGCAAAACTGCGGATATCTCCTTTTTATTGCTGTGTTTTTGTTTTTAATCAGGCGAAGTAGTTCTGGCCGTTCTTCTGGGCCTCGTACGTCGCGATGCGCTTCTTGATGAACTGCGTGTCGATGTTGCCCGTGCGGAAGTAGCTGTCGCTCAGAATCTTCTGGTGCAGGGAAATCGTCGTCTTGACGCCGTCGATGCGGAATTCCTTGAGTGCGCGCTGCATGATCTTGATGGCGTCGCCGCGTGTGCGGCCATGGACGATGAGCTTGGCGATCATCGAATCGTAGTACGGCTCAATCGAGAGACCTGCCGTGACGCCCGAATCGAAGCGGACACGCGGGCCGCTCGGCTCGTGCAGGAACGTGATCTGGCCCGGCGACGGCATGAAGTTGTTGTCCGGGTCCTCGGCGTTGATGCGGCACTCGATGGCATGGCCCTGGAAGTGGACGTCGGCCTGCGTGATGTCGAGCGGCTCGCCGGCAGCGATGCGGATCTGCGTGCGCACGATGTCGATGCCCGTGACTTCTTCCGTGACACCGTGTTCGACCTGGATGCGCGGATTGATTTCCATGAAGTAGAACTGGTTGTCCGTGAGGTCTAAGAGGAACTCGACCGTGCCAACGTTGGAGTAGTGGACGCTCTTAGCTGCCTTGACGGCCAGTGTGCCCACGCGCTTGCGCATTTCGTGCGTCAGGGCAATCGACGGCGATTCCTCGAGGAGTTTCTGGTTGCGGCGCTGGATGGAGCACTCGCGCTCGCCGAGGTGGATGACTTCGCCGTAGTTATCGGCGACAATCTGTACTTCGATGTGGCGCGAACGCTCGATGTAGTGCTCGAAGTAATAATTGATTTTCTTGAGGTCAACGAGGTTGTCGAGGATGTTCTTGAGGTCGTCTTCGTTATGAGCGACATACATGCCCTTGCCGCCGCCGCCCGACACCGGCTTGAGGATGACCGGATAGCCGACTTCTTTAGCGACCTTCATGGCTTCCTTGTTGTTCTTGAGCGGCTCGCTGCCTTTGGCCATCGGGATGCCGGACGGCATCATCGAAGCGCGGGCCACGTCCTTGTCGCCGACGAGGCGGATGGTCTCCGGCATCGGTCCAATCCACGTGATGCCATGCTGCGTGACCTGCTCGGCAAAGTCAGCATCCTCGGAGAGGAAGCCGTAGCCTGGATGGATGGCATCGGCGCCCGTCTCGAGCGCAGCGCGCAGGATGGAGTCCTTATTGAGGTAGCTGTCCGTGGCATCGGCACCGCCGACGAGTACGGCATGGTCGGCCAGCTGCACGTGTAGGGCATTCTCGTCTGCCTCAGAGTAGATGGCGACGGTCTCGATGTCGAGTTCCTCGCAGGCGCGGATGATGCGTACAGCAATCTCGCCGCGGTTGGCGATCAAAACGCGTTTAAACATAGAAATATTCCTCCTGAATCAAAAAGAGTCTGGAATCACTGTCAATAGGCTGTGTCTTGTCAAAATAAATTAGCAGATATTATAACCTGATGCTAATTTTTAATCTGCTTTGATTTTATCACATGCATGCGTGAATTGCAATAATAGCATGACGGTGTAATTTGGAGTATAATGGGAAGTGATTTTTCAGGAACGTGATGTATTATATAGAAGCAATCGAGAAAAAGACAGAAAGGCCGTGAGCATTTGACAGAGATCGTTGCCGAAAAACTCAAGCTGTTGCCGGACAGCCCCGGGGTCTACATCATGAAGAATGACCGCGGGCAGATTATCTACGTCGGCAAGGCCGTGGTCTTGAAGAACCGTGTGCGGCAGTACTTCCAGCAGAACAAGAACCATTCGCCCAAAGTGAAGGCGATGGTCTCGCATATTGCCGATTTTGAGATTATCATGACGCATTCCGAGGTCGAAGCGCTGATTCTCGAGTGCAATCTCATCAAGAAGCACCGGCCGCATTACAATATCAGCCTCAAGGATGACAAGAGCTATCCTTATGTCAAGGTCACGGTCAATGAAGAATATCCGCGCGTTTTTCTCACGCACCGCGTCTTGAAAGACGGCGCGCGCTATTTTGGCCCCTATACCGATGTCACGGCCGTGCACCAGAGTTTAAAACTCCTCCGGAAGCTCTTTCCGCTGCGCACGTGCCGCCATCTGCAGGACCGGCCGTGCCTCGAATACCATATCAAGCGCTGCCTCGCACCGTGCGTCGGCAAGGTCACGAAGGAAGATTACGACGTGATGATTCGCGCCGTGCTGCTTTTTTTGGAGGGGCGCACGGAAGATGTCGAGCGTGAACTCAAGCTGCGCATGGAAAAAGCCGCGGAGCTCTTTCACTTTGAGACGGCCGCACGTCTGCGCGACCAGCTGCGCGCCGTGCAGAAAATCGCGGAGAAGCAGAATATCGTGACGGGCGCCGGCGACCAGGATGCCATCGGCCTCGCGCGTTCGGAAATCGGCGTCTGCGTGCAGATTTTCTTTATCCGCGCCGGCAAGATGATTGGCCGCGAGCATTTTCTGCTGCAGGGCAGTGAGGAAGACAGCGATGCCGATATCCTCGAAGCGTTCCTCTCGCAGTACTATCACCGCGCCGCTTTTGTGCCGCGCGAAATCCTGCTGCCCCTGGACATTGCCGCAGATGAAAAAAAGCTGCTTGAAAATTGGCTGACGGAAAAAAAGAAGGGCATCAAGGTGCAGCTGCTCGTCCCGCAGCGCGGCACGAAGCGCGATATCGTCGCCATGGCCGAGGGCAACGCGGAGAAATATCTTTCGGATGAGGCCGCCCGCATGAAACAGGCCAATGACCAGACAATGGGGGCCGTGCGCGAGCTCGGCAAATATCTCGGGCTCAAAAAGCCGCCGTACCGCATGGAATGTTTCGATATCTCACATATTCAGGGCTCGGAGACCGTCGCTTCGATGGTCGTCTTCGAGGGCGGCCTGCCGAAGAAGTCGGACTACCGCCGCTTCAAGATTCACAGTACGGAGGGCAAGCCCGATGACTTTCTCTCGATGCGCGAGGTTACGGCGCGGCGCTATGTTGGACTGCCCGAGGAGGAACTGCCGGACCTCATCGTCATCGACGGCGGCAAGGGCCAGCTCTCGTCGGCTCTCGAAATCATCCGGCAGGCGGGCGGCCATAAGGATGTGCCGGTCGTGGGGCTAGCCAAGCAGTTCGAGCTCGTCTTCAGGGAAGGGGAGAGCGAACCTGTGGTCCTGCCGCGCCACAGCCAGGCTCTTTATCTCATTGAACGCATCCGCGACGAGGCGCACCGCTTCGCCATCACGTATCACCGCAAACTGCGCGGCAAACGCAATCTCGTCTCGGTACTCGACCATATCGTCGGCATCGGCCCGAAGCGCCGTCAGGCCCTGCGCACGCACTTCGGCACCATCGCCCGCATCCGCGAGGCCGATGTCGATGAACTGCTGCAGGCGCCGGGCATGAACCGCCCCGCGGCTGAGGCCGTCTACCACTTTTTCCAGGCACAGCGCGCGCTGCGGTCTGAAACGAAAGGAAAGGAATAATATGAAAATCATAGATCTGCATGTCCACTCACTCGTCTCCGATGGCAGCTACACGCCGCATGACCTCGCTGTCCATGCCAAAGAAGTCGGGCTTTCGGCCTTTGCCCTGACCGACCACGACAATATGGCCGGCAACGCGGAGGCAGCCGCCGCGGCCAAAGAGCAGGGACTTGACTTCATCAATGGCATGGAGCTCACGACGGATTTTGAGGGCCGCAAGCTCCATATCGTCTGCCTCGGTTTTGACCCGGAGCATCCCGCGTTCCAGAAGCTTTACAAGGAAGTCCGCCGCGTCAAGGAGGGCCGGATTCCTGAAATTGTCGACTATGTGCGCGCTAAGGGAATCGACATCTCGATGGACAAGGTCCTGCCGTATGCCTATGGCAAAACGCTCGACCGCTACGCCGTCATGCGCTATCTCGTCTCGCTGCACCTTTACGACCGCGCGCAGCCACTCTGGGATCATTATCTCGACCCGGCCGTAGCACAGCTTGGTCTTGACCAGAATATCCCTGCAGAGGAAGCTTTGCCTGCCATCCATGAAGCCGGCGGCGTCACGTCGCTCGCGCATTTCCATAAGAACATCGGCCTCAAGGGGATTTCGCGCGCAGAGCAGGAACAGGCCATCGCGCGCCTGCATGAACTCGGCCTTGACGGCATGGAGCGCTGGTATCCAAACTACACGCAGGAAGACAGCGATTTTGCTGCCTACATGATTGACAAATACCATCTGCTCATGACGGGCGGCACGGATTTTCACGGTACAAACCGTCCGCAGATTGAGATGGGCCATGGCATTGACAACAATCTCGCGATTCCCTACGACGTTTATGAGAAAGTCATTCTTTCCTGCAAAAAATTTCATAAATAATGAAATCAAGGCAGGAAAACGGCAGGGGTACCGCGAATTTTAAGAGCGTAACAGATTGAGGAGCAGCAGGCATCTGCCTGATAATCAAAATGTTATAGAGAAGACATATTTAAAGGAGGCTTTTTCAATGAAAGTTTGGGTTTGCACGGTTTGTGGCTGGATTTATGATGAGGCAAAGGGTGATCCTGACTACGATCTCGCACCGGGCGTTCCGTTCGAGGACCTGCCGGATGATTTCGTCTGCCCGCTCTGCGGCGTTGGCAAGGACATGTTCGAGGAGCAGCAGTCCTGAGAGTTTCATAGGGAATCCAGCTGCTAAAAGCTGACAATCGAAGAGGAGCCACGGGGTTCCTCTTTTCCTTTGCGGTACTCGCATACATACTATCATGACAGATCGGAATCATGCTATAGGCATAAATGTATGCTAATACTAAAATAAAAAGTATACATGATGCATTGATTTTTTGACGATACTTTGCTATAATTTACACGTAATGAATCATAAATCTGATGCATACTTTGTTGGCATTCCGAAAAGCGGTTTCTGACAAGATGCGCAGAAAGACGCTTTCAAATTATAAGGAGGCAATTTATTATGAAGGTAACAGTTGTTGGTGCAGGTAATGTTGGTGCTACGGTCGCAAACGTTCTTGCTACGAAGAAGTTCTGCAGCGAGGTCGTTCTCGTCGATATCAAAGAGGGTGTCCCGCAGGGCAAAGCCATGGATATCATGCAGACGGCTCATATGCTGAACTTTGACACGACGGTAACGGGTGTCACGGCAAAACCTGGCGATCCGGAAGGCTACGCTCCGACGGCTGGTTCTGATGTTGTCGTTGTTACGTCCGGCATGCCGCGTAAACCGGGTATGAGCCGTGAAGACCTCATCGGTGTCAACGCTAAGATCGTTAAGAGCGTTGTTGACCAGGCCCTTAAGTATTCCCCAAATGCTTACTTCATCATCATCTCCAACCCGATGGACGCTATGACGTTCCTGACGCTCAAAGACACGAAGCTTCCGCGCAACCGCATCCTCGGCCAGGGCGGTATGCTCGACAGCAGCCGTTTCCGTTATTTCCTCGCACAGGCTTTGACGAAGGCTGGCTATCCGGCTACGCCGGCTGACGTTGATGGCATGGTCATCGGCGGCCACAGCGACAAGACGATGGTTCCGCTCGTCAGCTATGCAACGCTGCGCGGCATTCCTGTAACGCAGCTCCTCAGCAAGGAAGCTCTTGACGATGTTGTTGCTCAGACGAAGGTCGGTGGCGCTACGCTGACGAAGCTCCTCGGCACGTCCGCTTGGATTGCTCCGGGCGCTGCAGCTGCAACGATGGTTGAAGCTATCGCTCTCGATGCTAAGAAGCTCATCCCGTGCTGCGTCTACCTCGAAGGCGAGTATGGTGAGAAAGACCTCTGCATCGGCGTACCGTGCATCCTCGGCAAGAACGGCCTCGAGAAGATTGTCGAAATCAAACTCGACGGCGACGAGAAAGCTAAGTTTGAGGAAAGCGTTCAGGCTGCCCGCAACACGAACGCAAAACTCGGCGACGCACTCAAATAATTGCCTCTTACAAGCCGCATAACAAAAGCTCCTGCTTTGGCAGGAGCTTTTTTGTGTCTCATTTGACCAGCCGGATACATCTGCGCTATGATGAAAAGAGAAATAATTTCATGGAGGGATGGTATGCAGGAAGATGCATTCTATATGAAGATAGCGCTGGATGAAGCGCAGAAAGCCTATGACCTCGGTGAGGTGCCGATTGGCGCCGTGCTCGTTGATACCGGGGGAAATATCGTTGCGCGCGGGCATAATATGCGTGAAATCTGGCACGACGCGACGGCACATGCCGAGATGATTGCGATACGCGAGGCCTGCAAAAGTCTTGACCGCTGGCGTCTTTCGGGCCTGACGCTCTATGTGACGATTGAACCGTGCCCGATGTGTGCGGGGGCCATTGTCATGAGCCGTGTCGACCGCGTCGTTTACGGCAGCACGGACGCAAGGGCCGGTGCCTGCGAGTCGGTGTTCAATATTCCAGGCAATCCGACGCTCAATCATCGCCCTGTCATCACGGCCGGCGTGCTGCAGGCAGAATGCGCGGGCATCATGAAACGCTTCTTCAAGATGCGGCGCGAGCAGCAAAAGGCACTCAAGAAGCTGAAAAAGCAGAAGGAGGCGGCAGATGATGGATGTTCAGAAGAAGATGACGGTTGATATGCTGCACGGTTCGATGGCGGGGCCGATGGTTATCTTTGCCCTGCCGCTCGCGCTCACGGGCGTGCTGCAGCAGCTCTTCAATACGGCGGATACGCTGGTGCTCGGTCAATGCGTCGGCACGGATGCCCTCGCGGCCGTCGGCAACAACGCGCCGATTATCAGCCTGCTCGTCAATCTCTTTATCGGCATCTCGCTCGGTGCCAACGTCGTCATCGCACGCTTCATCGGTGCGCATGACTTAAAAGAGACGATACGGGCTGTCCATACGTCTTTTCTTTTGGCACTGATCCTAGGCATTTTCGTGGCCGTCCTCGGTGAGCTCATCGCAAGACCCATGCTCGAGCTTCTGGCCGTGCCGGATTCCGTCATGCCGGCTGCAGAGCTCTATCTGCGCATCTACTTCCTCGGCATGCCGGCCATCGGGCTCTATAACTTCGAGTCGGCCATCTATCGAAGCCGCGGCAATACGTGGACACCGCTCAAGGCCTTGGCCGCAGCGAGCGGCCTCAACATCGTGCTGAACCTCGTGACCGTGCTCGTTTTCGACTGGGGCGTGGGCGGCGTGGCTGCGGCGACGGCTCTGTCTAATTATCTGAGTGCCTGGATGCTTTATCATGCGCTCTGCCATGAACACGGCATCATCCGGCTCGAACCCGGCGCCATCCGCATGGAAAAGTCGTACGCGAAGGAAATCCTGCGCATCGGCCTGCCTGCAGGCATTCAGGGCATGGTGTTTGCCCTGTCGAATCTCGTCATTCAGGCGGCCATCAACAGCCTTGGTGCGGTCGTCATGGCAGCTTCGACGGCGGCGTTCACCATCGAAATCAACATTTACGTGCTGCTCATCGCCTTCGGCCAGGCCGTGACGACGTTCGTGAGTCAGAACTACGGCGCGGGCAATCTTGCGCGCTGCCGCAAAGCCACAAAAACGGGCTTCAGCGTGACGATGCTCGTGACCGTCGTGCTTTCCGCGCTGGCCTGCCTGTTTGCGAACGAGCTTCTGGCCTTGTTCAATGATAACCCCGCTGTCATCGAGATTGGCCGTATCCGCATTTTCTACATCATCGGTTTTTATTTTCTCTGTGTCTTTATCGAGATTCTCTCGGGGGCCTTGCGCGGCTACGGCTACTCGCTGCCGCCGGCTCTTTTAATGCTCGTGACCATCTGCGGCGTGCGCATCGCGTGGATTTATACGGCGTTTGCCGCCAAACCGACGTTCACGAACATCATGATTTCATATCCTCTGAGCTGGGTCATCACAGCTGTACTGCTCATCGGCATTTACGCCTTCTACCGCAAACACATCAAGCCGTTAGTGCTGCGTCTTTGAGAGCAGAAAGCAGATATAGTAAAAATATAAAATTAACGACATCAAGTTCCTCAAAAAAGATGTGAAGCGCAAAATCAAGAAGTTTCGAGGATATCGTGAGCCTGTTGCATTGCTACTCTATGAAGCTGTATTCCAATCGCAATAGGCTGCAGAAGATCAAGGAGGCGATAGAGGATGATGAAACGAGTGGAACACCACCGGCTTAACCCTTCTTCACCGTTCTATGCCATGTTGCGTGAATTCTGTCATCGTTCCAAGAACCTCTACAATCATGGAAACTTCCTGATCCGTCAGGCGTTCATCAAGGATAGCAAATGGCTGCGCTATGGCGAAGTCGACCGTTTGCTGAAGGCGGATGCAGACTACCCCGACTATCGGGAGATGCCGACTGCGCAGACGGCGCAGCAGACACTCCGCATTTTAGATAAGAACTGGACATCGTTCTTCGCGGCCATCAAGGACTGGAAGGCCCATCCCGAGAAGTACAAGGGACGTCCTAAACTGCCGAAGTACAAGCCGAAGGAAGGCTATTTCCCGCTGGTGCTGACGAACCAGAACTGCAAGCTCAAAGACGGAATCATCTGTTTTCCCAGGACCTTCCAAGGCTTCACGGTAAAGGCCATCTTTGTCGGCCAGCCTGATGCTGTATTCAAGCAGGCGCGTATCATCCCGCATGGCGGAGAGATTTGCATAGAACTCGTCTATGAGATTCCCGAGGTCGAAGAGAAAGCGGACAATGGAAAATATGCCGCTATCGACATCGGCATCGACAATCTCGCGGCGCTGGCATGGAATACAGGCGAGCGACCTGTCCTGCTCAAGGGGACGCCGCTCAAGTCGGTCAACCAGTACTATAACAAGCAGATGGCCAAGCGCAGAAGCATCTGTGAGCGGATGAATGGACGCCATTCATCGAAGCGAATCGCGCGGCTCACAGTGAAGCGGAACCGCAAGGTCGAGGATTACCTGCACAAAGCGAGTCGCAAGGTCATCGACTTGTGCGCGGGGCAGGACGTGTCGGTACTGGTCATCGGCAAGAATAAGGGCTGGAAACAGGAAGCGAATCTTGGGCGCAAAGTCAACCAGAGCTTTGTGCAGCTGCCTTTCGCCCGCTTCATCCAGATGCTGCAGTACAAGGCCGAGTCAATCGGCATGAAGGTCGTGCTGACTGAGGAGAGCTACACAAGTGGCACTTCCTTCTTGGATGGAGAGGCCCCGGTCAAGGCCTGCTATGACAAATCACGCCGGGTTCATCGCGGCCTGTTCAAGACAAGTGATGGCCGGAAAATCAATGCCGATGTCAATGGTGCCTACCAGATCATGCGAAAAGTATTCCCGAATGTGAACGCAGACGGGATAGAGGGCGTAGCGTTGCGCCCAGCTGTAGTAACTCTTTCGATGAGCGCTCGTCGCAGCTCAGGCTGCGCCTGATGTGAGAAAGAGTGAACAGCGAAATTTATTAAAAATACAAATATCATTATTTGGTATTTATAATAAATATAACGTAGTTGCCACCGACGAAGCGCATCATCCGGAGCTGACGTTTCGTCCGCTGCAGCCGGCCTTGTACTCTCATAATTACTTGATTTGGAAGGAAGGGCAGACCTTTTCGCGGGCTGCCGGCGTCGTGCGTGCCCGTTTGGACGAAATTTTCGGCACTCGCGAATAATATGCTTACTGAGCATGGAAAGGAATTAATAATAAGTATTGGTAATAAAACACCTCTCATTGTATAATTAAATCAGTTCAAGGAACAAAATGACGATTTGCTTACACGATGAGAGGTGTTTTTGATGCAAAAGAAAAAATACATGAAAAGGATGTTGGTTATGGCCACGTTAGGCGTGACCATGGCTTTAGGCACAGTGGGCATGACGGCAGAAGCCGCCGCCCAGACGGATAAGGCACAGACGAACATGCAGACACAGCAGGCTGCCGCAGACACGAAAGTACAGGGGGAGAGCAATTTGAAACTGACAACAGAATGGGATAAAGTTTTTCCGGAAAGCAGGGATGTCAACCATCGCAAAGTGACATTTCACAACCGTTACGGCATGGAACTTGCCGCCGACCTCTATGAGCCGAAAAAAATTACAGGCAAACTCGCGGCCGTTGCGGTCAGCGGACCTTTCGGCGCGGTTAAGGAACAGTCTTCAGGGCTTTATGCACAGGAACTGGCGAAACGCGGTTTCCTGACGATTGCCTTTGATCCTTCGTTTACGGGCGAGAGCGGCGGCGTGAACGGTGTGCGCAATGTGGCATCTCCTGATATCAACACCGAGGATTTTTCGGCAGCCGTCGATTTCCTGTCCAATGAAAAAGATGTCGACCCGGACCGCATCGGCATTCTCGGCATCTGCGGCTGGGGCGGCATGGCTCTCAATGCGGCGGCCATGGATACGCGCATCAAGGCTACGGTGGTTTCGACCATGTACGATATGAGCCGTGTCATGGCCAATGGCTACTTCGATTACGATAAGGACGCAGCGACCATCAAGAAAGAGCGCATGGCAAACCGCAGGGCACTCAATGCTCAGCGCACCGAGGACTACCGCACGGGCACGTACAAGCGGGCGGGCGGTGTCGTCGACCCGCTGCCGGCCGATGCCCCGCAGTTCGTCAAGGATTACTACGCTTATTACAAGACGAAGCGCGGCTATCATCCGCGTTCCCTGAATTCCAACGAGGGCTGGAATCTGACGACTGCTCTTTCGTTCATGAATATGCCGCTGCTTACCTATGCTGATGAAATCGAAAGTGCCGTACTGGTCATCCACGGGGAAAAAGCGCATTCGCGCTACTTCGGTGAGGATGCCTTCAAGAAGCTCAAAGGCGATAACAAAGAGCTGATGATTATCCCCGGTGCCAACCATACGGATCTTTACGACAATATGGAAAAAATCCCGTTTGACAAAATCACGTCATTCTTCCAGAAGTATCTGAAATGATGAGATGAGAAAATTTGTTAGTAAGAATTTTGTCGGGCAGCCAGCCACTGGCTCCATGTTTGCTGAAAATTTGACGCACAGTTTTCTTTGACATAATGGGCGAAAAGCTGCAGGCCATGATAACGCGGCCCGCTTGAAAGGTCGGCGCCGCCTAGGCCGCGCTGATGCGCAATTGCCTCATCTGCGGTGACGGATGGATGTTCCAGCAGCTCATAGAGTACCATAAACGTCGTCGTACGGCCCTGTCCGGCCTGGCAGTGGAAGAAGAGCCAGCCGTGATTTTTCGGCAGACTGCGGTAAAAATCGACGAAGTCATCGATGACCGCAGGCCCCGGCCATTCCATATCGGTCGCGGCCAAGCGCTTATAGCCAAGACCTGACTTATGCGCAAGTCCGCGTTCCGTTGACCAGCTCTCTACTGGTTCAGCAAAAGATGTTTTGATATGTTCTTCATCGTAGCGGCCCATCGGCAGGGCTTGGACATGCTGCCCAAGCGTTCCCTGCAGACGGGCCGTTTCGTCTTGTTCGACTGCTTTGGCTGCAAGGCCGCGGTTCGCCGCATTCTGGGGACCGTGCCAGCTCACGGCTGCATCATTTAAAAAGCCGTGGGACTCCTGCCGCAGGTCAATATCCCAAATGGGGGTATCGGGAGAAATTTCAAGGAGCTTGGGCAGATGGAGAAGGACTGCCGGTGTCGGCTGCCCGCCGCCCGCGATTTTAAGACTTTCGTCACGCCGAAAATGAATCGGTTCGCCGCTGCTGACGGCCGCGTCAAGGCGCCAGGCTGGTTCTGCCGGAACTGCCGCTGAAATCAGCGGCGAGACGAGCAGTAAAATCAGCCAGCTCAGGCAAAGGAACGAGAGGACTGTTTTTTGATGTATAAGACGTATCGTGGGAAAAGGCAAGGGGCAGCATCCTTTCTGTTTACGGAAATCGATGTATGAAGGTGAAACTTCTATAGATAAAATGCATAATACCGTCTTCATGATAAGCATTTCAACGGACAGGGAAATCCTGCTAAAATAAAGGCAAACAGGGAATCGAGAAAAGTTTTTTGCTTGAGCCCGACAGGCTTTCAGGTTATATAAGTTATATAAGAAGTATATAAGAAGGAAAGGAAGAATATCAAGATGTTAGGCAATTTTACATACTGCAATCCGACGAAACTCTACTTCGGTAAAGAAGCTTTGGAAAATCTGCATGGCGAATTGAAAAAATATGGCCAGAAAGTCGCGCTGGTCTATGGCGGCGGCTCCATCAAGAAAAACGGCATTTATGATGCTGTGACGAAGATTCTTCAGGAAGAAGGCAAAGATGTCGTCGAAATCGCCGGCGTCATGTCGAATCCGACCATCCATAAGCTGCGCGAAGGCGTGGAGACTGCCAGAAAGCAGGGCACGGAGTTCATTTTGGCCGTGGGCGGCGGCTCCGTCATCGATTATGCCAAGGCTCTGTCGGTTTCGGTCCACTGTGACGAGGACCCTTGGGAGAAGTATTTCGTCAAATTTGAAGAACCGGACTGCGCGACGCTTCCCGTCGGCACGGTCCTCACGATGGTCGGCACGGGCTCGGAAATGAACGCTGGCTCGGTCATTACCTATCCAGAGAAGAAACTCAAGATTGGCCATGTGTTTGCTGATGAAAAAATCATGCCGCGTTTTTCTATCCTGAATCCTGTTTACACGATGACGCTGCCGAAATATCAGATGACAGCCGGCATTTACGATATCTTCAATCACATCTGCGAGCAGTATTTCTCCGGCACGGATGACAACACGAGCGATTATCTCGCCGAAGGGCTGATGCGCAATGTTATTGAGGCCGGCCGCAAAGCTGTCGTGAATCCCGAAGATTATGAGGCCCGTTCGAATCTGATGTGGGATGCGACTTGGGCACTCAACACCCTGATTGCCAAGGGCAAGACGACGGACTGGATGGTCCATATGCTGGGTCAGTCCGTGGGCGGCTGCACGAATACCACGCATGGCATGACGCTGGCCGCTGTATCGCTGCCGTATTACAAGTTTATCATGAAGGATGGTCTGCCGAAATTTGTCCGCTTTGCGAAAAACGTATGGAACGTCGATGCTGCAGGTAAGAGCGATGAGCAGACTGCCGAAGAAGGCCTTGCAAAGATGAAAGCTTGGATGCAGGAACTGGGCCTTGTTCTTCATCTCAAGGAACTTGGCGCGGATGAGACCATGCTCGACGACCTCGTGAACGGCACGCTGATTCTTCAAGGCGGCTATCGTATATTGACAAAAGAAGAAATCCGCACGATTTTCCGTCAGGCCATGTAAAGATGCCTGACGTGCGATTCATGCAGTTAAAAAGACCTGCTGTCTGTCAGCGGGTCTTTTTTGTTGGCAGACGAAAAAAGATGCGCTATAATTGTTTTCAATATAATTTCGATAATTTCACATCATGAGAGGAATCAATGAATGACAAGACGTGAATTTATTTTAGCCGGCCTCGGGCTCATAGGCGCAGCTTCTGCGGGCGGTGTTTATTCCTACGTGCATCGGCCAAAATTTGGCGAGCTGCCATCGGGGGAACGCTTAAGGCGCATGCAGGCCTCGCCGCATTACCATTGGGACCATTTTGAAAACCTCGTGCCTGTGCCCGTGATGTCGGAAGACGAGGGCGAGCATGAAAACCGCCTTGTGGCCACGTGGAAATTCCTGTTCGGTGATAAAAAAGGGTTGGTGCCCGATAATCCCCTGCCATCTGCAAAAACAAATCTTCTGGCTCTGCCGCGCGAGCAGGATGCCGTTGTCTGGCTCGGTCATTCGAGCTTTTATGTGCAGCTCGGCGGCCATCGCATCCTCATTGACCCCGTATTCAGCAGCTATGCTTCGCCTTTATGGTTTATCAACCGCGCATTCCCCGGCTCCAATGTCTACACGGCCGAGGATTTTCCCGAAATCGATGTGCTGGCCATGAGCCACGATCATTGGGACCACCTCGACTATCCGACGGTCATGGCCCTGAAGTCAAGGGTTCATCAGGTCGTCTGCCCGCTCGGTGTCGGCGCCTATTTTGAGCAGTGGGGCTTTGATGTGAATCGTATTCATGAGGAAGACTGGGATACGGAAATCAAGCTTTCGGATACGCTCTCCGTTCATATTCTGCCGTCGCAGCATTTTTCCGGCCGTTTTCTCAAACAGAATCCGACGCTCTGGTGCGGCATGGCCTTCATCACGCCGCAGCGCAGCCTCTATTATACGGGCGATGGCGGCTACGGCGAACATTTCAAGGCCATCGGCAAAAAATTCGGCGGCTTTGACTGCGTGCTCGCGGAGAACGGCCAGTACAACCTTGCGTGGCATCCGATTCATATGCTGCCCGAGGAAACGGCCAAGGCTGCTGAAGATGTCGGGGCGAAATTCGTCATTCCTGCGCACAACAGCAAATTCGCCTTGGCGCGCCATCCGTGGCAGGAGCCGATGGCAAAACTGCAGGCAGTGAGCAAAGGAAAATCCTACCAGATGCTGACACCGGAAATTGGCGCTCTGGTGCGTTTTGACCGGATGGAAACGTTCTCGTCCTGGTGGCAGAAGGCCTGAACATCGCCTAAAAAAGCATTCTGTGTCTTTTTCAGGCAGGGGGCTGTGCTCGTTTTTTCAGTTCGTTGAGGA
The DNA here is from genome assembly GCF_047974105.1 of Mitsuokella apri. Classification (NCBI taxonomy): domain Bacteria; kingdom Bacillati; phylum Bacillota; class Negativicutes; order Selenomonadales; family Selenomonadaceae; genus Mitsuokella; species Mitsuokella apri. The sequence continues at coordinate 210,520 of NZ_JBHYRS010000001.1, read as the reverse complement.
AGGCCTCGCTGGATTTTGACAGCAGGCGGTATTTTTTCCAGACGACGACGGCCGTGGTCGTGAGGGCCGGCTCGAACGGGATGAATTTGAGATGGCCGGTCTCAAGCTGCAGCAGTTCATCGATGCCAATGGCGTTGCCAATGCCCGCGCGGATGAAGTGCGAGACATTGCCAATGAGGTCGAAGCGGCCGACAATATGGAGCTGCCCTGGGGAGATTTTCCCGCCTGACCAGCTGGCATAATCATAAGTCCTCGTGTTCTGGCGTGAGGAAATGAAAAGCGGCATCTCCCTGAGGTCCTCGGGGGTGATGCCTTTTTTGGTGGCCCATTTGCTGTCATTGCGCGTCACGATGCCAATGTGAATGGGCTCGGGCAGGCGGATATAATGATAATCTTCAAGTGAGAACGGCTCAATCATCAGCGCAAAGTCGATGAGGCCGTGCACGAGTTTTTCCTCAACCGTATCGGCATTGCCCGTGAAAAGGTCCACAGTTAGCTTCGGATAACGGCTGTGCAGGTCGGCAAAAAGCTCGGCGAGCAGATGCATGCAGTAGGTTTCGCCCGCACCGATGCGGATATTGCCAGAAAGATCGATGGTGTCGTTCTTGATTTCGTCCTCGGTCTGATTCACGAGCGCGAGAATTTCTTCCGCGCGCTGCCGGAGGTGCATGCCGTCCTCGGTTAAAAGCGTGCTGCGGCTTGTGCGCGTGAATAGTTTCTTGCCGAGTTCGTCCTCAAGGTCGGCAATCTGCCGCGACAAGGTCGGCTGCGTCACATGCAGCACATTGGCGGCCTCCGTCATGTTCTGCTCGCGGGCCACGGCCAAAAAATAAGCAAGCGTGCGAAGTTCCATATTATCAAGCCTTTCTTTCCATATATGATCTATCATCTCATTCTGTAGTATCTGCTCTCATCTTACAGGGCCGATGATTTTTTGACAATCTCTATAATACGAAAAATACATAATACGACCTAATGTATAAGCATTTCACATTACGATGCCATCCTGCTATGATAAAACTATCAAGAGAGGAAAGGAGCGAAAGATATGCACGATGAACTCCTTGACGCTGGCTGCTCGCCGGAATGTCAGGCAGAGTACGATGCCCTGCCCGACGATGAGGCGCGTCTCTGTTATCTGAAACGGCATAGACGTCATCTGGTTGAGAATCTGCACCAGCAGCAGGAAATGCTTTCCTGCCTCGATTATATGATTTTTACACTTGAACAGCATTCGAAAGGACGGGAGATCGTATGACGCTCGATGAAATCAAGAAAGCAAGTCCCTTTGCCATCGGCGGGGAAAATGTCAACTATGCACAGTATTTTGATGGCAAGAGCTATTTAAATGGGCTTTCGCTGCAGCAGGTTTATGTCGGCAATGTGACATTTGAGCCGGGCTGCCGCAATCACTGGCACATCCACCATGCAAAATCGGGTGGCGGCCAGATTCTTCTCGTCACGGCCGGCCGCGGCTGGTATCAGGAGTGGGGCAAACCGGCAAGAGAGCTTAAGGCCGGTGATGTTGTCAATATCCCTCCGGAAGTCAAGCACTGGCACGGCGCGGCGAAGGACAGTGCATTTCAGCATCTGGCCATCGAGGTGCCGGGCGAAGAGACAAGCAATGAGTGGTGCGAGCCGGTGGACCCGGCTGCCTACGATGCTCTGCAGTGATACTATGAAATACTGAAATCCATGAGGTAAAAGAATGAAACAGAGTGGCAGGAAAAAAATTATGGCTGCCCTGCTTGCAGGTGTCATGCTTTTCGGCAGTGGTTTTTCGATGAAAGAGGCAAGTGCTATGGAACAGAATAATAACGTTAAGACAGAAACGCAGAAAAAGGCCGTAAAAGTTGTGCAGACGGCCGGACGTGACCAGCTCGGCGATTTTGCACCGGATTTCGCGCGCTACAACGATGATATTCTCTTCGGCGAGGTCTGGAGCAAGAACGACGTGCTTTCGCTGCACGACCGCAGCATTGTGACGGTTTCCGCGCTCATCGCGCAGGGCATTACGGACAGCTCGCTCAAGTATCATATCGGCGAGGCCAAGAAAAACGGCGTGACAAAGGCTGAGATGGCTGAAATCATCACACAGGTTGGCTTCTACGGCGGCTGGCCGAAGGCCTGGGCAGCATTCCGTTATGCCAAGGAAGTTTATGCAGAATAACACAGATTGAATGTGCGGAAAAGAAAGCGGGATGAGGACATGAACCGCAGAGAATTTCTAAAATTGACCGGCATGGGCGCGATGACGATATTGTTGAGCGGCTGCGGCCTGTCGGCTCTGCTCGATGGACAAAAGGATAAGGCACAGGGCGCGGCTTCAAGTCCCGGTGCTGTTTTCGGGAGGCAAAATATGAAGATAGTGGTGATTACCAGCAGTCCGCATCCACACGATGAGTCCACGTCGATTTATCTCGCGGACCGCTTTACGAAAGGCGCGGAAGCTGCCGGACATGAGGTGTTCACATTTGACGCTGCCAACAGCGAGACGCATCCGTGCCGCGGCTGCGACCAGTGCCATATGGACGGTCCGTGCATCTTCAAGGATGACATCGAGAACACGCTGATGCCGAAGATGCTCGAAGCCGACCTGCTCGTCTTAACGACACCGCTTTATTATTTCGGCATGTCGGCACAGCTCAAGACCATCGTCGACCGTTTTTATTCGCGCACGGGCAAACTGCATAACAAAAAGTCCATCCTGATTGCCACGGCCTACAACCGCGACGACTGGACGATGTCGGCTCTTGTCGACCATTACGACACGCTGGTCCGCTACATGGAGTGGCAGGATGCCGGCAAAGTGCTCGGCATCGGCTGCGGCTCACGGTCCCTTGTCGAACATTCTCAGTTTGGCGACATGGCCGAGAAGATGGGTAAAAATCTGTGATATTTTGATATTTTATAGAAGGTGACTGTTGTGAGCAAAAAGCTCGTAGCTTATTTTTCCGCCACGGGGACGACAAAACGCGTGGCGGAGCGCCTGGCTAAAGCCGCCGGTGCGGACCTTTTCGAGATTGTGCCGGCCGAGCCGTATACTTCGGCAGACTTAAACTGGACGAATAAAAAGAGCCGCAACGTCCTCGAGCGCGATGACGATGCGTCGCGTCCGGAGATTGTCGGCAAGGTCAAGAATATGGCGGACTACGATACTATTTATCTGGGATTCCCGATTTGGTGGTACATCGCGCCGCGCATCATCTACACATTTGTAGAAAGCTATCATTTCGCAGGCAAGAAAATTGTGCCGTTTGCAACCTCGGGCGGCAGCGGCATGGGCAGGACCGTAGAAGACCTCAGGCGCATCTGCCCCGAAGCCGACTGGCAGGCGGGCAAAGTACTCAACGGTTTCTCGGATAGCAAACTCGCAGACTGGGCTAAATCCTATTAAGAAACGGAGCTGAACTTATGAAAATCAAGAAAATCCTGATGCTCGTTCTGGGCGTTATCATGGCCGTGGCTCTGGTCGGCTGCGGCTCGAGTGATTCGGCCGGTGCTTCGGGCTCTTCTTCGCAGAAGGCCGTCGTAGGTGAGAATTCTTCGTCTTCGTCGGATTCAACGCAGCAGGCTTTGGGCAGGAAGGCTCTGGTCGTTTACTACACGAATACGGGCCGCACGGAACAGGTCGCGAAGGATCTCGCAAAAGCCAAGAACGCCGACATCATGAAAATTGAACCGACAAATGAATATACGAAAGAGGACCTCGACTACAACAATCCCGACAGCCGCGTCAGCAAGGAGCATGACGACGAGTCCCTGCGCGACAAGATCACGCTGAAGAAGACGACACCGGACAATTGGGCCGAGTATGACACGGTCTACATCGGCTACCCGATTTGGTGGGGCATTGCCGCTTGGCCGATGAATGCCTTTGTCAAGGGCAATGACTTCACGGGCAAACATGTCGTGACGTTTGCCACGGCCGCGAGCTCGCCGCTCGGCAGCAGCGGACAGCTGCTGAAGGAAATGGCCGGGGGTAAGGGCGACTGGCAGGACGGTACCTGCTTCACGGGCCGCATTGACGATGCCAAGGTCGCAGAATGGGCCAAATCCCTGAAGTAATCTGCGGACAAAAAAGATTTTTAGCGGAAAGAGCAGGAACGATGTGATCGAAACACATCATTCCTGCTTTTTCTATAGAGAAAGCTTTCATAGATGAAACGTATTGCACTGCCTAAGATATAAGCATTTCACATTACGGGCATATCTTGCTATGATAAAAGCAGAAAAGGAAAAGACCATCGGGGCAGATTTATTGAGAAAGGAAGATGAACATGCTGGAACGATATAGAAAAGATTTGCCGGGCCTTTTGATGAGTCTGCTCGTTTTGGCAGGCCTTGTCTACGCCTGGCTCTGCTTTACCTGCGTCCTGCGTCAGGGGCACGTTTCGGAAGATGACTATGTTCATATGACACAGCAGATTGTGAAAGACAGCGTCAAAGAGGGGCCTATGCCGGCCGCTTGGGACTATGAGAAGAATTTGAATGAGGTACGGCCATGAGATATTTACTCGATGTACTTTTGCTGCTGCTGCTCGTCTTTGAGATGAGTTTTCTCTATCTGCCGCCGTTTTTCCATGAAGTCGTAGGGGCTGCTCTGCTCATCCCGATTTTCGTGCACCTCTATCAAAACCGTTTTTTCTTCAAAGCTTTGACAAAGGGCAGATGGTCTCTGCCGCGCGTGCTCGGGGCAGCTGTCAATCTGCTCCTCGCTGCAGCGTGCCTGACGTCGATGATCAGCGGCTGTCTGATCTCAAATATTTTGTTTGCCGATATCATGCCTTTGTCGCTGCGCAGCAATCCTGTGCTGTTTTCGCTGCACAGCGCCTCGGCAAGGTGGTTCCTTGTTTTTGCCGGTCTGCACTTTGGCCTGCATGCAAGTGTTTGGTGGCAAAAGCTCCAACGCACGGCGGGCATCACGAGCCGTCCTTTTCCTGCGAAGGCCCTGATGGGCGTGATGGGACTGCTGCTTGCTGCGGGCGGCATCTATGCGGCCCTGCAGGATAAGCTTTTACAGAGGCTGGAAGGCGCACATGTCTTTATGACGCCGGCTCTGCAGTACGACACGGCTGGCTATATCCTGACGCAGCTTGGTATGTTCCTGCTCTTTGCCGAAGCGGGCTGGCTGCTCTGGCAGTTGGCCCTTCAGCGCAGGCCTTGATATACGGACCGGACAAAAGAAAAGCCTTGCTCCTTATATAATGGAAGGAACAAGGCTTTTTTATTTGTCGTCGCGTTCAGGCAGCTTCAGGCAAGGCCGTGAGCTTTGCACCAGTCGTCAATTTTTTTGTAAAGCGGTGTGGGCACGTGGTATTTTTTTCCGAGCGTGACAATGCGCGAGACGAGGCCAGAGAATTCCGACGGACCGCCCGCGGCGACGTCGCGCTGCATCGAGGTCGTGAGGCCCGGTGCAAAGGCATCCATGAGCCTGAGGTCCGTCGCGACGAGGTCGCGGTCGAACGTGACGCCCATGGCATGGCCGAGGGCTTCGACTTCTTTGACGAGGCCGATAAAGGTCTCGCGGACTTCCTTATTCTCCTGAAACGCTTCGCTCGTGACGCCGAAGTAGAGACAGGCTGCGCCCATTGGGGAGACGAAGGAAAACTTCGTCAGGGCATCGCGCTGAATGTCATCGGTGAAATGGGCGTGGATGTCGGCCGCGCGCATGATTTTTTCAAGCTCTGCAGCCTTTTCTGCGAGGCGGCTGTCCTGACCCGGGCGGAAGCCGTAGAAGACGCGCAAGATTTCCTGCGGCTGCTCGATGACGCCGGGGCCGCTGCGCTTGGCAAAGACGTAGATGCAGCCGTCGAGCACGGTCTTATCAGGCAGTTTTTCCTGCATGACGGCACCTGTACCGAAGACATTGAGAATCGGGATGACGAGGGTGTCGGGGCCCGCGATGCGGCGCGTGAGCTCGATGGCCGCCTCAAGGCTGTAGTACTTGACGCAGATGAAGAGCACATCGGGGGTCTCGTGGTAATCATCGGCAGATACGGCTTTGCAGGGCTCGATATGGATATCCCCGCGATGGTTCGTGTGGATGGTCAGGCCCTTTTCCTGCATGGCCTTTAGATGTGCGCCGCGCGCGAGGAACGTCACGTCATTGCCGGCATTGGCGAGATAGCCGCCGATGACGCCGCCCGTGCCGCCGACGCCGAAGATGGCAAATTTCATAATGAAAGAAAGCTCCTTTAGAATTTCCAAATGTTCAGGCCGGTTTCGGGGCTCTTGACGCGGTCGACCGTGCCATTGAGCTTCGTGATGACGATTTCCGCCGTCGCGCTGATGTAGGCTTCGTTCAGGTGGCCGCCGTGCGCGAGACCCTGTTCGTCGCCGAGCGCGATGTGGAAATGGCTGTAGGGCTTGCCGTTCATCGTGTCAATCGTGCCGGTCAGCGAGAGCATCTCGAAGGCACCTTCAAGCGTATTGGCGTAGTATTTCTGTTCCGGCACATTGTAGACGCCGATGACGGCCTTCTTGACCGCACCGAGTCCCTGTACCATGGCGAGCTCGATTTTTTCCATGGCCGCGACCTTCATGAGGGATGCGACGATTTCGTCATTGGGGTCGAGCCGCACGAGCAGATGTTTCTTATCAATTTTCGTATATTCCATGGGAATCACCTCTTGTATGTTATTCGCTTTTTTCGGCGGGAATCCTGCTTTTATGAGGCTGGTCAGCAGCCTGCAGGCATCTGCCGCTTAACATATTTTTTACATGCGGGAGCTGGACAAAATCGCGGCGTTGGTAATATAATGAAATGCGGAAAAGTTGGCAGTATGCAATGAGAAAGGAAGGTGGGAACATGGACGATCACCCTAGTACGATAGATCCCAAGCGAAGAACAGATACGAACAGGGAAATGACGTCCATCTCCTGCCTTTGACAGCTGGTGGAGTCTTCCCGCTGAAAGGAGATTCTATCCATGCTGCAAATCTATAAATCCCTTGAGAGCGGCCCGCTGCAGGAGCTGACGCTCAAAACACTCGAGAAGGGGGCCTGGATCAACATCGTCGACCCGACGCCGTACGAGCTCAAGGTCGTCAGCAATCTCACCGAGGTTGACCCGGACTTCCTGCGCTCCGCACTCGATGATGAGGAACGCTCGCACACCGATGTTGAAGAGAACTCGGTCATGGTCCTGACGAATGTGCCGGTGTTCCGCGGCGAGGACAGCTACGATGCCCTGCCTCTGGCCATCATCGTGACGGATGAGTACATCATCACCGTCTGCCTCGAAGAAACGCCCGTCATCACGGAATTCAATGAGCGCACATCGCGCCTGTTCCGTACCTATAAAAAAACGCGCTTTCTGTTCCAGATTCTTTATAAATCGGCGACGTACTTTCTGCGCTATCTGCGCCAGATTTCGAAGCTCTCCGATGAAATCGAGGATCAGCTGCGCCACGATATGAAGAACAGTGAAATCCTGCGCCTTTTGGAGCTGCAGAAGGGCCTGACGTATTTTAACGCGGCCATACGCTCGAACGGCGCCGTGCTCGACAAGCTGCTGCGCATGCGCAACAACACGAGCCTGACGCCAATTCTCAAGGCGTACGAAGAGGACGAGGACCTTCTCGAGGATGTCATCATCGAGAACAAGCAGGCGAAGGAAATGGTCGAGATGTACAGCAAAATCCTCGCGCGCCTCGCCGATACGTTCTCGTCGATTATCTCGAACAACCAGAACCTCGTCATGAAATTCTTGGCGGCCATGACGATCATCCTCGCCATCCCGACGGTTGTCTCGAGTTTCTTTGGCATGAACGTGCCCGTGCCGTTTGCCGACAACAGCCATGGCTTCCTTTACGTCATGTGCATCGCGTTCGGCATCAGCATCGTCAGTGCCTATGTGCTCTGGCACCGCGATATGTTTTGAGGAAAAACGATGATACTTGCCGAAGCAAAACTTCGGGTCGGCGTCATTTACGGCGACCCTGAGAATCACGAATACGTCTACATGCCGGGCAGCGAACTCGGCGTCAAGGACCCCGTCTGCGTTTATGAAGACGGGGCAGGGCGCTTCGATGTTGATATGCACGAAGCCCTGCGCCTTATCCGCGTGCGCAGCCTGAAGCCGGCGAAGCACCCGATTTGGGGCGAGAGTTCCTGCTGAAAAGGGCTTGACCGCAAAAAAAGACGATAGAAGAAATATGCCACGATGCCTTGTCGTGAGTGTCTCTTCTATCGTCTTTTTCTTTTATACTTTTATTTTGTCAGCACGACGCGGTCGATGAGCGTGCCGTCCTCGAGATAGCAGGCCGTGCTGAGTTTTTGCGGCGAGGCGGTCAGCGTCAGGTAGTTGCGGTAAGTCTTCGGGTCGGACTGGTCGAGGCTGACTTTGTCGAAGGTCGTGTCGGGCGGCACGAAGTAGCGCTCGTTGCCGGCAGGGCCGAACATCAGATAGACGGGGCCGTGGTCCGCGGGCTTTTCGTCATAAATATGGCCGCGGTTGCGGTAGGTGTGCATGTGGCCCGTGAGCACGAGGTCGATGCCGAGCGCGTCAAAGGCCTTCATGAAATCGTGGCCGACATCACTGATGCCGCCGGCGTGGCCCGCAACGGGCTGATATTCGTCGTAGGCAATGATGTCCTTGTGCATGAGCACGACTTTCCACGGTTTCTGTGAGCTCTGGGCATCGTGTTTGAGCCAGAGCAGTTCTTCCTGCAAGAGTCCGGGCTTTAACTCGTCGAGCTCTTCAAACTGCGTGTTGAGCACGAGAAAATGCACGGGGCCGTAGTCAAAGGAATAGTAATAGCCGTCAAAGTTCCGGCTGCCGTTAGGCGGCACGGAAAAGGCGGCGAGATAGCGGCGCGGCAGGGCAAACTGCCAGTCGAGTCCGTAGCATTCGTGGTTGCCCATGACCGGCACAAAGGGCAGCGTTTTGGCCCTGCATTCGTCGAGCACGGAAAAAAACGAATCCCAGTGCCACGAAGACTGGCCGTTGTCCGTGAGGTCGCCAAGGTCCGCGAGAAAAGCGGCATCTTTTTGGCGGGCGAGGGCTTTCGTCAGGAGATTGGCAAAGGGCTCGTACGTCTCGCCGCATTGGGAATCATCGATGAACAAAGCCGTAAAGGCCGTGAGCTCTGCCGCAGGCGTCACGATGGCGAGAGAAAGGGCTTCATCGGCCATCATAATCGTGCCGTGGTACGTCGAAGCGGGCTGAAGATTTTCAAGATGTACGGTGTAAAACGTCGTGGTCGTATCATCCTGCAGCAGGGTATTGGCCTCGGGTGTAAAAGACGCCTCCGTGCCGTCGGGATTTTTGAGCACGAAAGAAGCATTCTCACGCGCTCCGTCTGTCTGCCACATAATGGTGCGGCTGCGCGAAGCGTCCTTCGTGATGATTTGGCGTGGGAATTTTATTTTGAGGTCCATGGCGGCGGCCGGCACGAAGCGGCCAAGACCTAAGGCAATCAGGGCGCTCGTGCAGAGCTTTAGGAAATTTCTTCTGGTCATATGGGACATAATGCCTCCGTTTTTCTTCTATTATAATACAGAATGAGCCGTACTTCTTATGATTTTGCTGTGATATGGCAGGATTTTCACAAATTTTCTCGTAATATTAACTTAGTAATGTAAAGAAACACCATGGAAAAAACATGGATTACAGGATAGAGGAGGGATTTCCATGTCAATTCTTGCAGCTGTGGCTGTGCCGCATCCGCCGATTATTCTGCCGGAAGTCGGTCAGGGCGAGGAAAAAAAGATTGCGAAGACGAGTGCGGCGTATCACGAGGTCATGCAGCGCGTCGCGGCACTTGAGCCGGATACGGTCGTCATCACGAGCCCGCATGCGACGATGTACAGCGATTATTTTCATATTTCACCGGGCAAAAAGGCTACGGGGGATTTTGCGGCCTTCCGCGCACCGGAAGTGCAGATTGAAGTCGATTATGATGAGGCTTTTGCGAAGACGCTCGCGGCTAAATGCATGCAGGAGGACCTGCCCGCAGGTTTCCTCGGCGAGCGCGAACCTTCTCTCGACCACGGCACGATGATACCGCTCTATTTTCTGCAGCCGGAGCTCAAAAAGCCCGTGAAAGTCGTGCGCATCGGCCTTTCGGGGCTTTCTGCCGACGTGCATTACCGCTTTGGCGAGCTCATCCGCGAGACAGCCGAAGAACTCGGCCGCCGTGTAGTCTTTATCGCGAGCGGCGACCTCTCGCATAAGCTTAAGGCCGACGGCCCTTACGGTTTTGCCAAGGAAGGGCCTGTCTTTGACCATGATGTCACGGAAGCTCTGGACCGCGCGGATTTCCTCTCGCTTTTGACCATCAGCCACGACCTCGCCGAGGGCGCGGCCGAGTGCGGACTGCGTTCGTTCTGGATTATGACGGGCGCTTTGGACCGGCAGAAAGTCGCAGGCGAGCTTCTGTCGTATGAGGGGACCTTTGGCGTCGGCTACGGCGTGGCGTATTTAAAGCCTTTAAGCGAAGATGATTCGCGCGATATCGGCAGGCAGCTGCTGCAGAAGGAAAAGAAGGACATCGAAGCCCTGCGCGCGAAGGAAGACGGCTATGTACACCTCGCGCGCCTGAGCCTCGAGACGTATGTCAGGAGCCATGTCTTTCTGCCCGTGCCGAAGGATTTGCCCGAAGACCTGCAGGACAGGCAGGCCGGCTGCTTTGTCTCCATCAAGAAGGAAGGACGCCTGCGCGGCTGCATCGGCACGCTGGCCCCCGGCAGGCGCAATCTCGCCGAAGAAATCATCTGTAACGCCGTTTCAGCCGGCATGCACGACCCGCGCTTCCCGCAGGTCACGCCCGAGGAACTTCCTCGGCTCGTCTACGATGTCGATGTGCTCTCGGAGCCTGAGCCCATCGACTCGCCGAAACAGCTCGATGTCAAGCGCTACGGCGTCATCGTGCAGTGCGGCGAACGCCGCGGCGTGCTGCTGCCGGACCTCGCCGGCGTCGACACCGCCGCGCAGCAGATTGACATCGCACGGCGCAAGGGCAACATCGGCGCCAAAGAAAAATACACGCTCTGGCGCTTTGAGGTAACGCGCCATGTCTGACCCTGCAGAAAAAACAGCCGCCTATGCCATCTGTACGCTCTGCCCGCATCACTGCCATTTAAAGGAAGGGGCCGTCGGCTTCTGCCGTGCCCGCAGAAATGAACATGGCAGAGTCGTATCGCTGAATTATGGCAAACTGACATCGGCGGCCCTTGACCCGATTGAGAAAAAGCCGCTTTACCACTTTCATCCGGGCAGTTTCATCCTGTCAGTCGGCAGCTTTGGCTGCAATCTGCGCTGCCCGTTTTGCCAGAATTACACGATTTCGCAGGCCGGGGCTGATGGCTTCGAGGGGGAAAGGCTGCCCACGGAGCAGGTGACGCCAAAAGAAATCGCGGCTGCCGCGCAGCGCCTTGAAGAAACTTCTGGAAATATCGGCGTGGCCTTCACGTACAACGAGCCTTTAGTCGGCTATGAATTCGTCTATGATACGGCGAAACTGCTCAAGGAGAAAAATCTTGCCGTCGTGCTTGTGACGAATGGCCAAATCGAGAAAGAGCCCTGGGGAAAACTCCTTCCTTACGTCGATGCCGTGAACATCGACCTCAAGGGTTTTACGCAGGATTTTTACAGCTGGCTTGGGGGCAGTCTTGAGACAACAAAAGCCGCCATTTCCATGGCGGCAGCAAATCACGTACATGTGGAGGTCACGACGCTCGTGATTCCGGGGAAAAATGACAGCCCTGCGGAAATGGCAGCGGAGGCAGAGTGGCTCGCCGGGATTTCCCCTGAAATCCCGCTGCATCTCTCGCGGTATTTTCCGCGCTATCATGTAAAGATCCCCATGACGCCGTATCCTACGCTGAAAAACTTAGCGGCGATCGCGGGGCGCCATCTGCGTTTTGTCCATCTCGGCAATGTCTGACTTATGCTTTTTATGCTTCCGAGGCTTTCTTGGCCGCGCGCTTTTCGTAAATCCAGGCCCCGACAATCAGCAGAACGGCAAAGATGCAGACGACGATGAGGCGTGTCGGATCCTCCTGATGCGTGATTGTATCGTGGCCGATGATGGCCTCGATGCCCGTTGAGGGGAATTTGCCGACAAATGAGGAGATGACGTAATCGCGCATCGACATGGCGGAGATGGCGCCGAGTGCGTTCAGAAGGATGGAAGGGAAGTACGGGACCATGCGCGCGATCAGCATGACGACAAAGCCGCGCTTGCCGCTGTATTTATCGAGGTTCGCCAGCGTCCTGTGCTTGCTGATGATTCTTTCGGCCGCATCGCGGAAGAAGAAGCGCAGCAGCACGAAGCTCAGCGTCACGCCGACGGTCTCAGCGACGACGGACAGGAAAATGCCCCAGAAAATGCCGAAAATCAGCGTGTTGGCCGTAGAAAAAATGATGGCCGGCGGGAAGCCGAGCGCGTTGACAAAAAGGGTCAGCAGAAAGCTGAAGAGCACGGCCCAGGGACCAAATGAAGCGATGTAGACCGCTGTTTCCTTGATATCGCCGCGCGACAAAAGTCCCACAAGGTGCGGAAAAAATGCCGGATTAGCCAGATGAATGATGATGATGAGCAGGACGATGGCCAGAGCTGCAGCCACCTTGACCATGTTCATGGATTTTTTGATACGCAAAAGCAGACCCTCCTCAAACTGCTGCGGGCTTTCTCTAGAGGCTCAGCAGTTTCAATAAGACACAGTGTCATTATATCATTTCTTCTATGGAGATTGTATGGAGATGGCACGATTTTCCGCAGAGTTTTGACGAGTTTTGCCGGATCATTTGCCGGATTGATGGAGATTCGTCCGATTCTATGATAAAATAGAGGGTATAGTCTTTTAGCGAGGAGGAGTCAATATGCGGGAAATGCTGCCGGGCTTCCTGACAGCTGTATCACTTGCCGTTTCTCTTTTGCTGCTGCCGACCCTTTTTGTGCAGGCGGGAGCGGATTTTATGGGCGTTTACACGGCGTCCATGTTTATGGCCATAGCGGGCTGCCTGATTTTTGGCAGGCTCGGCCTGCCCGTGGCGGCAGCTCCTTCCGCAGCGCTTTCGGCGTGGCTGGTTTCCGTCATCATCCTTGCGCACGGCGTGAGCTGGCAGATGGTGCTCTTCATGGGCGCAGCCGTTTCGCTCGTGCTGACTTTGCTTTTGGGGATTCTCATAAAGTCGGGCCGGCTTAAAAGACTGGGCAGTCTCTTTCCTGCGTGCATTGCGGACGGCCTGCGCGGGGCCCTCGGGCTCATGCTGGTCTTTCAGGGATTCTATCAGGGGCATCTGCTGCTGGGGAGCCCGACCGGGCTTCTGCAGCTCGGCAATCTTTCGGACCCCGTGGCGTATCTTAGTCTTGCGGGCATCATCGCGATGCTCGCGCTCATGGCCGTCAAAAACCGCTATGCCGTGCTCGGCGGCGTCTTTGTCACGGCGCTGCTGGCTTTTATCGGCGGCTTCTGGGTCCTGCCGGACGCGCCTTTTTTCCTGCCCGAAGGCCTCGATAAGACGGGTCTTCAGCTCATATTCATGAACGGGTGGGATAATATAAGAGCGTGTGATTATGTCAATCTCACGCTTTTCCTGCTGCTGTACCTTTGCTTTACGAGCTGGGGCGGGCTTTCGGCCTTGATGCCGCAGGAAAAACGGCAGGAAGAGGGCCGGATGGCAAAGTCCGTGCTGACGCTCAGCGGCCTGAGTTTCGTCTCGTGCCTTTTGGGCTCGATGCCCCTTGCGCCCGCACCGGAGTCGGCCGTGGGGCAGTCCCTGGGCGGACGCTCCGGACGCATGGCTTACTTTACGGCGGCATTTTTGCTGCTGCTGCTCTTTGCCGAGCCGACGCTCCGGTCCATGGCTTCGTTCACGGCCATTCTCGCGCCGGCCCTGTTCGGTGCGGGGCTCGTGCTGCTGCAGGATTTTGCGCGCGCCTTTGCGGGCGGACTGCCCGAGAAGACGGCGGCAGGGCTGCTCTTTTTGCTGCTGCCGCTCACGCAGAACATTGCAGCGGGAATAGGCGCTGCCTGTATCGCCTATGTCAGCCTCAAAATCCTGGCCGGCGAAAGCAGGGAAGTCAGCGTATTCCAGCGGCTGCTGGCCGTTCTCTTCATCCTGTATTTTTTCTTTGGCTTTTGGTCCATCGTATAGGTTTAAAGTAGTTTGCAGTATTGAAGTTTTAAAGTGCGTTTGAGTTTGTAGTTTGATAAGGAGTGTTCGTATTCGTGTCAAAGCATTGGAATTCTTATGGAAAATATTTGTTAACGGGCGTTGTTCTTGGTTCGTTCCTGTTTTATGCACCAACCGTCACAGAGGCAAAGCGTGTCCATAAGGCACCGCAGAGCAGCGCGGAAGTCACGGTAGCGGTACCGGATGTGGCTGAGAGGGCACAGAAGACGCGCGTGCGTGCGCATCAGACGGAGCCGAAACTCGATATCCATCAGGACCTGCGCGGGGAAGACCAGCTGCATGCGACGTCCGAGAAAGAACTTTCGGGCGGCAGCGATTTCCAGTCGCGCATTCACAATATCCTGTATCCGTCGGATGGGGCGGCTTCATCCATGACGCCGCTTGCCGTGCCGGCCACGGTCTCTGCCTACGATGATTCCATCATCGGTACGCCGCTTGCCAGTCAGGAACAGTGCGTGCGCTATCTCTTAAGCAACAATCCGTATCCTGACATCACGGTCTCGCCGCAGCAGCTCGTTGCCTACTATTATGAAGAAGGCGCGCGCGAGGGCATCCGTCCGGATGTTGCCTTTGCTCAGGCCCTGAAGGAAACGGGCTTCTTCCGCTATGGCGGCGATGTTATCCCGCAGCAGAACAACTACTGCGGTCTTGGCACGACGGGCGGCGGCGTCAAGGGCGCGTTCTTCCCGACGGCACAGCTCGGCGTACGCGCCCACATCCAGCACCTTTTGGCCTATTCCTCGACGCGCGAACCGAGTGAGCCGGTCGTGGACCCGCGCTATCAGCTCGTGCGCGATTCCTACGGCACGCGCACGCTCGGCAAATGGGAAGACCTCAACGGCCGCTGGGCCGTACCTGGCTATACGTACGGCCAGAGCATTCTCTCGATGTTCCGCGCCATGCTGACCGAATAACGAGTGAAATATGAGGCTGCCTTCGGGCAGCCATACTATATTAGAAGAATTCATACATATCTTTGTCGTGTTTGTTTTATTAGAAAGGGATGAAATCACTAGATGATTACAGTCAATAATGTCAGCCTCCAGTTTGGCAAACGTGTCCTTTACAAGGATGTCAACCTCAAATTCACGCCGGGCAACTGCTACGGCATCATCGGTGCCAATGGCGCCGGCAAGTCGACATTTTTGAAGCTGCTGGCAGGCGACATTGAGCCGACGGGCGGCACGATTGAAATCACGCCGGGCGAACGCCTCGCCGTACTGCAGCAGGACCATTACGCCTACGATGATTACGAGGTCCTGCGCACGGTCATCATGGGCCACAAACGCCTCGTGGAAATCATGGACGAGAAGGACGCGCTTTACGCCAAGCCGGATTTCTCGGAAGAGGACGGCATGCGTGCTTCGGAGCTTGAAGCGGAGTTTGCCGAGCTCAACGGCTGGGACGCGGAATCCGAGGCTGCGCGCCTCTTGAATGGCCTCGGCATCCCGGAAAATGAGCACACGATGAAGATGGCAGACCTCACGGCGAAGGAAAAAGTCCGCGTGCTGCTCGCTCAGGCCCTGTTCGGCAGCCCGGACATCCTGCTGCTCGACGAGCCGACGAACCATCTCGATGTCGAGTCCATCAACTGGCTCGAGGATTTCCTCGCGAACTTCCCGAACACGGTCATCGTCGTTTCGCACGACCGCCATTTCCTCAATCAGGTCTGCACGTACATCTGCGATGTCGACTACGGCGAAATCAAGCTCTACGCCGGCAACTACGATTTCTGGTACCAGTCGAGCCAGCTCGCGCTGCAGCTGCAGAAGGAGCAGAACAAGAAGGCCGAGGAGAAAATCAAGGAACTGCAGAACTTCATCGCGCGTTTCGCCGCCAATGCCGCCAAATCCAAGCAGGCGACGAGCCGCAAGAAGCTGCTCGACAAAATCAAGGTCGAGGATATCAAGCCGTCTTCGCGCCGTTATCCGTACATCGCCTTCACGCCGGACCGCGAGGCCGGCGACCAGCTGCTGCAGGTCGACGGCATCTCAAAGTCCGTCGACGGCGAGCAGGTGCTCAAAAACGTCAGCTTCACGCTGAAGCGCGGCGATAAAGTCGCCTTTGTCGGCCCGAACACGCTCGGCAAGACGATGCTCTTCAAGATTCTCATGGGCGAGGAGCAGCCGGACGAGGGCACGTTCAAATGGGGCGTGACGACGACACAGGCATATCTGCCATCCGACAACTCCGCGTATTTTGACGGCGTGGACCTGAACCTCGTCGACTGGCTGCGCCAGTATTCGAAGGATCCGGACGAGACGTTCGTGCGCGGCTTCCTCGGCCGCATGCTGTTCTCGGGCGAGGAAAGCCAGAAAAAGGCTTCGGTCCTCTCGGGCGGTGAGCGCGTGCGCTGCATGCTCTCGCGCATGATGCTCTCGGGTGCCAACGTGCTGATTCTCGACGAGCCGACGAACCACCTCGACCTCGAGTCCATCACGGCACTCAACAACGGCCTGATTGCCTTCAAGGGCACGGCTCTTTTCGCCTCGCACGACCATCAGTTCGTGCAGACGATTGCGAATCGCATCATCGACATCACGCCGGACGGCGTCGTCGACCGGCTCTCGACGTACGATGATTTCTTAGCGAATGAAACGGTCAAACAGCAGCTTCAGGAGAAGTATAAGAAGTAAGGATAAGGTCCTATGCTCGATAAATTCTTGCAGAATGCGATAGAGGATGCAGGTGCCACGGCGCGCCTGCGGGAAATGATTGCGGTTCTTAGAAAGCGCGAGGTCGTGCGCGGCATGACGCCTGTCAAACTGCGTCAGGTCCTTGAGGACCTCGGCCCGACCTTTGTCAAGCTCGGACAGATCATGAGCATGCGCCCCGACTTTCTGCCGCCGGAGTACTGCGATGAGCTCATGAAGCTGCAGACCGGCGCCAAGCCGCTGCCGTTCCACGTCATCCTCGAGGTGATTGAACGCGAATACAGCCGCCGCTGGAATCAGATTTTTGAGTTCATCGACGAAGAGGCTCTAGGATCGGCTAGCATTGCGCAGGTACACCGCGCCGTGCTGACCACGGGCGAGAAAGTCGTCGTCAAGGTCCAGCGCCCCGGCATTTACGAAATCATGAGCAAGGATATCGTGCTGTTAAAGCGTGCGGCGACCCTCCTCAAGATCATCAGTCATTCGCAGGATGTCCTCGATTTCAACATGGTGCTCGATGAGATGTGGACCATTGCCAAGCAGGAGATGGACTTTCTCATGGAGGCGGACCATATCGAAGAATTCGAGCACCTGAACCGCGATGTCGACTACGTCGGCTGCCCAAAGGTCTACCGTCAGCTCTCGACCCAGCACATCCTCGTGCTTGAATTCATCGACGGCATCCGCATCGATGATTTCGATGCCCTGCGCGCCAATGGCTACGATATCAATCAGCTCGGCCGCCATCTCGGCGAAAATTACGTCAAGCAGATCATCGAGGACGGTTTTTTCCACGCGGACCCGCATCCCGGCAATATCTGGATTCGCAACGGCCGCATCATCTGGCTCGACCTCGGCATGGTCGGCAGGCTCTCGAGCCGTGACCGCCTTTCCATCCGCAAGGCGGTACTGGCCCTCGCGAATCACGATACGTTTGAAATGAAGGCAGCCGTGCTGTCACTCGGTGTCGTGCGCGGCCGCATCAATCACACGGCCCTGTATCAGGACATCGATGCCATGATGGCGCAGTACAGCTCGCTTGACTTCAATTCGCTGCAGATGGGCGTTTTGACGCGCCAGATCATGAACATCCTGCGCGTCCATCACATCGCCTGCCCGCAGGGGCTCTCGATGTTCGCGCGCGGCGTGCTGACCATCGAGGGCGTCATGCGCCTCTGCTGCCCGAAGGTCAGCTTTGTGGAGATTTTCGCCAAGAGCCTGTCCCTTGACTTCAAGAAGAATTTCAGCTGGCGCGACGAAATGGACAAGGTCAAGCGCGAAGGCCTCGTGCTCATGCGCAAGTCGGCCCAGCTGCCCGAACAGATCTCGGACATCCTGAAGATGACGATGAGCGGCCAGACCAAGGTCAATCTCGACCTGACGGGCTCGGAAGAGCCCTTAAACCGACTCGACAAGATGATCAACAAAATCATTTTGGCCGTGCTCTGTGCAGCCCTGCTTTTAGGTTCAAGCACCATCTGCACGACGAATATGACCCCGAAAATCATGGAAATCCCGCTGCTCGGCTTTGTGGGCTACCTCATTGCCTTTTTCCTGAGCATCCGCATCATCTGGGAAATTCACAAGGGCGTCTGACAAAAATATAAAATGGTCAATGAAGACCTGCTGCTTTTGCGGCAGGTCTTTTTATTTTGAGTGGCGCGTTTTGAGAGGACATGATAGAATGACAATGAACATAAGAAATTTTTGTTTTGGTTCAGGCATTGACAATATGGTATCTGGAAGTACAGTATCTGGGAAGGAAGAACGAGCATGAGCATGAGAGGCATACGCGGTGCGACGACTGTGGAGCACAATGAAAAGGAAGAAATCTGGCAGGCAGCAGCGGCGATGATGAAAGAGCTGCTGGCCAAAAATGAACTGCATACGGAGGAGATCGGCGCGGTGATCTTCAGCATGACGGAGGACCTCACGGCGGCATTTCCGACGGCCGGTGTACGGAAACTGCCGGGCTTTGACCTTGTGCCGCTCTTCGATGCGCGCCAGTGTGCCATCGAAGGCAGTCTGCCGATGTGCATCCGCGTGCTTGTGCTCGCAGATACGGAGAAAAAGCAGGCGGATATCCATCACGTCTATATGGGACGCGCGGTTTCCCTGCGTCCTGACATCGCCTGAACGATATGGAATTGATATCAGGTCATAAATTTTTGAAATGGCCCCTGTACTTTTCCTAGAAAATCTTGTAGAATATACCTTGTGAGAGGATTCATTAGGAATTTTCAGAATCAAGTGGTAAGGAGAGATACACTTTGAGTAACATCGACACCAAATGCGTAAACGCCATCCGTGTTCTTGCAGCGGATGCCATCCAGAAAGCAAAATCCGGTCATCCGGGCCTGCCCCTTGGCAGCGCACCGATGGCTTATGAGCTCTGGGCCAACCACATGAACCATAATGCGAAGGACCCGAAATGGGCCAACCGCGACCGTTTCATCCTGTCCGGCGGCCATGGTTCGACGCTTCTTTACTCGCTGCTCCATTTCTATGGCTACGGCCTGACGATGGACGACATGAAACAGTTCCGTCAGGACGGCTCGCTGACGCCGGGCCATCCGGAGTACGGCCACACGGTCGGTGTTGAAGCCACGACGGGCCCGCTCGGCGCCGGCATGGGCATGGCTGTCGGCATGGCCATGGCTGAGGCACATCTCGCTTCGATGTTCAACCGTCCGGGCTATCCGGTCGTCGACCACTACACGTTCGCACTCGGCGGCGACGGCTGCATGATGGAGGGCATTTCCTCCGAGGCGTTCTCGCTCGCTGGCACACTCGGCCTGTCGAAGCTTATCATTCTCTACGATTCCAATAAGATTTCCATCGAGGGCAGCACGAATATCGCCTTCACGGAAAATGTTCAGGCCCGCATGCGTGCGTTCGGCTTCCAGACCATCACGGTTGAGGACGGCAACGACCTCGAGGCCATCGGCAAGGCCATTGAAGAAGCCAAGGCCGATAAAGAACATCCGTCCTTCATCACGGTCAAGACGCTGATTGGCTACGGCTGCCCGGCAAAGCAGGGCAAGGCCAGTGCTCACGGCGAGCCGCTCGGCGAAGAGAACGTCAAGGCCATGAAGGAGAACCTCGGCTGGCCGGAGCCGGATAAGTCCTTCAACATCCCGCAGGATGTTTACGACCACTATGCAGAGCTCGCCAAGAAGGGCGAGGCTGCTGAAGAAGCCTGGAACAAGATGTTTGCCGAGTACTGCGAGAAGTTCCCGGAAGACAAGGCACGCTGGGAGAAATACCACACGGCCGTCAACGCCGAGGCCCTCTACAACAACGACGAATTCTGGGCTTATGAGGACAAGGCCGTCGCTACGCGCAATCTGTCCGGCAAGATGATCAACCGTCTCAAAGACATCATGCCGAACCTCATCGGCGGCAGCGCCGACCTCGCGCCGTCCAATAAGACGCATATGGAAGGCGAGGGCGACTTCAGCAAGACGAACTATGCGGGCCGCAACCTGCACTTCGGCGTCCGCGAGCTCGCCATGGCAGCCATCGCCAACGGCCTGACGCTGCACGGCGGCCTGCGCGCTTATGTCGCGACCTTCTTCGTCTTCAGTGATTACACGAAGCCGATGGTCCGCCTCGCAGCACTCATGGGCATTCCTGTGACGTATGTCTTCACGCATGACAGCATCGGCGTTGGCGAAGACGGCCCGACGCATGAGCCGATTGAGCAGCTCGCCATGCTGCGTTCGCTGCCGAATATCAACGTCTTCCGTCCGGCTGATGCCACGGAGACGGCTGCCGGCTGGTACCTCGCCGCTACGGCCACGAAGACTCCGACGGCCCTCGTACTCACGCGCCAAGCCCTGCCGCAGCTGCCGGGTTCCTCGAAGGAAGCCCTCAAGGGGGCGTATGTCGTTTCGGAAGCACACGATGCTGAGAACATGGACGGCATCCTCATTGCTACGGGCTCTGAGGTCTCGCTGGCGATCGAAGCCCAGAAGGAACTCGGCAAGAGCGGCCTCGATGTCCGCGTTGTCTCGATGCCGTGCATGGACCTCTTTGAGAAACAGGATGCTGCTTATAAAGAGAGCGTCCTGCCGAAGAAAGTC
The DNA here is from genome assembly GCF_047974105.1 of Mitsuokella apri. Lineage (NCBI taxonomy): Bacteria > Bacillati > Bacillota > Negativicutes > Selenomonadales > Selenomonadaceae > Mitsuokella > Mitsuokella apri. The sequence goes on along the minus strand of NZ_JBHYRS010000001.1, from coordinate 189,635 downwards.
CGCGCCCGCGTCGCTGTCGAAGCGCTTTCGAGCTTTGGCTGGGGCCGCTATGTCGGCCTCGACGGTGCGACGGTCTGCATGGAAAGCTTCGGCGCTTCGGCACCGGCTGCTCAGCTCTTTAAGAAGTTCGGCTTCACGAAAGAGCATGTTGCAGAAGTTGCGATGAAGGTCATCGCTGCCAACAACGAATAAAAAATTCCCGTGAGGGAACTTGTATACTGCAGGAGCCTGCGCTAGAACAGGCTCCTGTTTTTTGTAATCTTTTTTATAAGCTGTCCTTGTAAAATAGACAAAAAGACCTGTTTTTGTGTTATAATATAAAAAAGACACGCTAGACAACGTGTACACACAAATCTTTATAAAATAAGTGTTGACAAGGGTTTTGGAGGGTGTTATATTATAGGAGTGCCTGATTTAAGCGCACGATTTAGTGATACAGGAGAGTGAAAGCAATGACACTGGATGCACTGAAAAGTGCCAATCGGGTGATGGGTATCAAGCAGGTTTCCAAAGCTGTGAAACGTGGCGATGCAGAAAACGTCTTCCTTGCGGATGACGCCGATGTGCGGGTCACGGAGCCGCTCATGAAGCTCTGCGAGGAACACAGCGTTCCCGTAGAACATGCAGTGACGATGGCAGACCTCGGCCACGCTTGTGGCATCGAAGTCGGCGCGGCAGCCGCGGCAGTCCTCAAACAGCCTATTTGTTAAAAACTCAGGAGCTTTGCTTCGGGGTTTTAATAAATAATAAATTCTCAATATGAAGGAAGGAGGTGCATGTATGCCTACTATCAATCAGTTAGTTCGTAAGAGCAGAAAGAGCATGCAGGAGAAGTCCAAAGCACCAGCACTCAAGAATTGCCCGCAGAAACGTGGTGTTTGCACGCGTGTTTACACGTCTACGCCGAAAAAGCCGAACTCGGCTCTGCGTAAGGTTGCCCGTGTTCGTTTGACGAACAGCATCGAGGTTACCGCATACATCCCAGGCATTGGTCATAATCTTCAGGAGCATAGCGTTGTTCTGATTCGCGGCGGTCGTGTTAAGGACCTGCCAGGTGTTCGTTACCACATCATCCGCGGCTCGCTCGATACTGCCGGTGTGCAGGATCGCGGCCAGGGCCGTTCCAAGTACGGTGCGAAGAAAGCAAAAGCGAAGAAGAAATAATGAAACGGTTCCTGCTTAGGCAGGAAAAATGCTAATGAAGAAGGAGGTAAAACAATGCCAAGAAAAGGTTCCGTACCAAAGCGTGACGTACTGCCGGATCCGGTGTACCACAGCAAGACGGTTACGAAATTCATCAATAAAGTAATGCTTTCCGGTAAGAAGAGCGTTGCTGAGCGCGTCGTTTATGATGCGTTTGAGACGATCCGTGCCAAGACGGGCAAGGATCCTCTCGAAGTTTTTGAGACTGCTCTCAAAAATGTTATGCCGGTCCTCGAGGTTCGCGCACGCCGCGTCGGTGGTGCTAACTACCAGGTTCCGGTTGAGGTCCGTCCGGACCGCCGTATGACTCTCGGCATCCGCTGGATCGTCAATTATGCTCGTCTCCGCGGTGAGAAGACGATGGATGAGCGTCTTTCCGGTGAGCTGATGGATGCAGCCAACAACACTGGCGCAGCTATCAAGAAGAAGGAAGATACGCATAAGATGGCAGAAGCCAACAAGGCTTTCGCTCACTATCGTTGGTAATACGCATGTTTCTTCTATTATAATAGAAGGGACAGATAGAGAAGGAGAACAAAGAAAGTGGCAAGAGAGTATTCCCTTGAAAAGACTCGCAACATCGGTATCATGGCTCACATCGATGCCGGTAAGACGACGACCACGGAACGTATCCTCTTCTACACGGGTGTCAACCACAAGATCGGTGAAGTACATGATGGTGCTGCAACGATGGACTGGATGGTTCAGGAGCAGGAGCGTGGTATCACGATCACGTCCGCTGCAACGACCTGCCATTGGAAAGGTCATCGCATCAACATCATTGATACGCCGGGTCACGTGGACTTCACGGTAGAGGTTGAGCGTTCCCTGCGTGTACTCGATGGCGCTGTAGCAGTTCTGACTGCCCGCGGCGGTGTTGAGCCTCAGACTGAGACCGTTTGGCGTCAGGCTGAGAATTATAATGTTCCGCGTATGGCATATGTCAACAAAATGGACATCACGGGCGCGGACTTCTACAATGTCATCAAGATGATGAAAGAACGCCTCAACGCAAACGCAGTTGCAATCCAGCTGCCGATCGGCGCTGAAGATACGTTCAAAGGCATCATCGACCTCGTCAAGATGGAAGCCATCGTCTATGAAGACGACCTCGGCAAAGTCGAAGACGAAGTTGCCATTCCGGATGACATGAAAGACCAGGCTGAGGAATACCGCGAAATCCTCCTCGAGGCTCTTTCCGAGCTCGATGATGACTTCATGGAAAAATACCTCGGCGGCGAAGACATCACGGAAGATGAAATCAAGGCAGTAATCCGCAAGGGTACGGTCGCATGCAAACTCTGCCCGGTTACCTGCGGTACTTCCTATCGCAATAAAGGCGTTCAGCCGCTCCTCGATGCAATCGTTGATTACATGCCGGCTCCGACGGATATCCCGCCGATCGCTGGTGTCAACCCGGAAACGGGCGAGGAAGATCATCGTCCGGCAAGTGACGAGGCTCCGTTCTCGGCACTCGCATTCAAGATCATGACGGATCCGTTCGTTGGTAAACTCGCATTCTTCCGCGTTTACTCCGGTATCCTCGATGGCGGCTCTTATGTGTACAACTCCACGAAGGGCAAGAAAGAGCGTATCGGCCGTATCCTGCAGATGCATGCCAACCATCGTAAAGAAATCGAGCGCGTATACAGCGGTGATATCGCTGCAGCTGTCGGCCTCAAAGACACGACGACTGGTGATACGCTCTGCGATGAAGAACATCCGATCATCCTCGAGTCCATGGTATTCCCGGATCCGGTTATCTCCGTTGCGGTTGAGCCGTCGACGAAGAACGACCAGGAGAAGATGGGCGTTGCTCTTCAGAAACTCGCTGAAGAAGATCCGACGTTCCGCGTCCGCACGGACCAGGAAACGGGTCAGACGATCATCTCCGGCATGGGCGAGCTTCACCTCCAGATCATCGTTGACCGCATGAAACGCGAATTCAAGGTTGAATGCAAAGTCGGCGAGCCGCAGGTTGCTTATCGTGAAACGATCCGCAAATCCGTTGAGTCCGAAGGTAAGTTCGTACGTCAGTCCGGCGGTCATGGCCAGTATGGTCACTGCTGGCTCAAACTCGAGCCGCAGGAACCGGGCGAAGGTTTCGCATTCGAGAACAAGGTTGTCGGCGGCGCTATCCCGAAAGAATTCATCAAGCCGATTGAAGATGGTGTTAAGCAGGCTATGGAAGCCGGCGTTGTTGCTGGTTATCCGATGGTCGACATCAAAGCAACGGTCTTCGATGGTTCCTTCCACGAAGTCGACTCCTCTGAGGCAGCATTCAAAGTTGCCGGCTCCATGGCATTCCGCAATGGTGCTGAAAAAGCAAATCCGGTTCTGCTTGAGCCGTATGTTAAAGTCGAAGTCACCGTACCGGAAGAGTACATGGGCGATGTCATCGGCGATCTGAACTCCCGCCGCGGCCGTATCGATGGTATGGAAGCGCGCAACGGTTCTCAGGTCATCACTGGCTACGTTCCGCTCTCCGAGATGTTCGGTTACTCGACTGACCTGCGTTCCAAGACTCAGGGCCGAGGGAACTACAGCATGGAAGTTGCTTACTATGATGAAGTTCCGAAAAATATTGCTGACAAGATTGTCGCAAAAAACAAAGGTGAATAAGGGAGGAAAAAATCACAATGGCTAAAGAAAAGTTTGAAAGAACGAAACCGCATGTTAACATCGGTACCATCGGTCACGTTGACCATGGCAAGACGACGCTGACGGCTGCAATCACGAAGGTTCTCTCCGAGACTCCGGGCTGCAAAGCTTCTTTCGAAGATTACGCTGATATCGATAAGGCTCCTGAGGAGCGTGAACGCGGTATCACGATCAACACGGCACACGTTGAGTATGAGACGCCGAAACGTCATTATGCACACGTTGACTGCCCGGGCCATGCTGACTATGTCAAGAACATGATCACTGGTGCTGCTCAGATGGATGGTGCTATCCTGGTTGTTTCCGCAGCTGATGGCCCGATGCCGCAGACTCGTGAGCACATCCTGCTCGCTCGTCAGGTCGGTGTACCGGCAATCGTTGTCTTCCTGAACAAGGTTGACCAGGTTGACGATCCGGAACTCCTCGAGCTCGTTGAGATGGAAGTTCGTGAGCTGCTCTCCAGCTACGATTTCCCGGGCGATGATGTTCCTGTTATCGCTGGTTCCGCTCTGAAGGCCCTCGAAGGCGACGAAGAGCAGAAGAAGAACATCCTCAAGCTCATGGAAGCTGTTGATGAATACATCCCGACGCCGGAACGCGATAACGCAAAACCGTTCCTGATGCCGGTCGAGGACGTCTTCACGATCACTGGCCGCGGCACGGTTGCTACGGGCCGTGTTGAGCGTGGTGAGCTCAAGATGAACGATACGGTTGAGATCGTTGGTCTGCAGGATGAGCCGAAACAGACGGTTGTTACGGGCATCGAGATGTTCCGTAAGATGCTTGATTTCGCTGAAGCTGGCGACAACATCGGTGCTCTGCTCCGTGGTATCGACCGCAAAGAGATCGAGCGTGGCCAGGTTCTCGCAAAGCCGGGCACGATTCATCCGCACACGAAGTTCAAAGGTCAGGTCTATGTTCTGACGAAAGAAGAAGGCGGCCGTCATACTCCGTTCTTCACGAACTATCGTCCGCAGTTCTACTTCCGCACGACGGATGTTACGGGCGTTGTCAAACTGCCGGAAGGCACGGAGATGGTTATGCCTGGCGATAACGTCGAGATGGAAGTTGAACTCATCACCCCGATCGCTATCGAGAAGGGCCTGCGCTTCGCTATCCGCGAAGGTGGTCACACGGTTGGTGCTGGCCGCGTAACGGAAATCGAAGGCTAATCTTCAAACTTAATCTTTTCATAAGAGCGGCGCTCGCGTCGCTCTTATTTAAAGGTTAAAATAAATATGGTACCCCCCAATGCGATGACGTGGCAGATGGCTCGGGTGTACCCGAGGGAACTGTTACGGAGAAATGTTTGGGCCAAGAGCCTGGACGATAAGGAGGAAAACAAATTGTCTAAGAATCAGAAAATCAGAATCCGTTTGAAGGCTTATGATCATAAAGCCCTCGATCAGAGTGCCGTAAAGATTGTCGATACGGCAAAGAAGACTGGTGCAATGGTATCCGGTCCGATTCCTCTTCCGACGGAAAAGAACATTTACACGATCCTGCGTTCCCCGCATGTCAACAAAGACAGCCGTGAGCAGTTTGAAATGCGCACGCACAAACGTCTGATCGACATCCTGCAGCCGACCAACAAAACGGTTGATGCACTGATGCGTCTTGACCTGCCGGCAGGCGTAGACATCGAAATCAAACTTTAATCCGAGGAGGTGGAATGAATGTCTAAAGCTATCTTAGGTAGAAAACTTGGTATGACTCAGATCTTCACGGAAGAAGGCAAGGTTGTCCCGGTTACGGTCGTAGAGTCTGGCAACAACGTTGTAATCCAGAACAAGACGGTTGAGTCCGACGGCTATAACGCAGTACAGCTCGGCTTCGGTGAAGTTAAAGATAATAAGGTAAACAAACCCCTGAAAGGCCATTTCGAGAAAGCTGGCGTAAAACCGGTTAAATTCATTCGCGAGATGCGTCTTGCAGATGCTTCTGAATATAAAGTCGGTGACAGCATCGGCGTTGACATATTTAGTGCTGGAGAACTTGTTGATGTTACGGGTACTTCCAAGGGCAAGGGTTTTGCCGGCGGTATCAAACGTCACAACTTCGCTCGCGGTCCTATGGGACATGGTTCCAAATCCCATCGTGAGCCGGGTTCCACTGGTGCCATGATTTCTGGTCCTGGTGGTCGTGTCCTCAAGGGCAAGAAACTCCCAGGCCGCATGGGTGGCGAGCGCGTTACGGTTCAGCGCCTCACGGTTGTCCGTGTGGATGCAGACCGCAACCTCATCCTCATCAAGGGTGCTATTCCGGGCCCGAAGAAGAGCTTTGTTGTGATCAAGAACACCGTTAAACCGGGCAAAAACTGATTGGAAGGAGGACACCAACAATTATGGCTACAGTAGCAGTTTATGACATCACCAACAATCAGGTTGGCGATATCGAATTGAATGACAGCATCTTCGGCGTAGAGATGAATGCAGGCCTCCTGCATCAGGCCGTTGTAATGCAGCTCGCAGCTCAGCGCCTTGGCACGCATGCCACGAAAACGCGCGGCTTTGTCCGCGGCGGTGGCCGCAAGCCTTGGAAACAGAAGGGCACGGGCCGTGCACGTGCTGGCTCGACGCGCAGCCCGCTGTGGGTTGGCGGCGGTACGGTCTTCGGACCGCATCCGCGCAAGTATGCGTTCAGCATGCCGCGCAAGCAGCGTCGCCTCGCACTGAAGTGCGCACTTTCCGATAAAGTCAAGAGCGGCGACCTCATCGTTCTCGAGAGCCTCAATTTCGATGCTCCGAAGACGAAACAGGTTGTCAAGATGCTCGGCGACTTCGGCGTAGATTCCAAAGCTCTCTTCATCACGGCTGATGAAGCTGAGAACGTTGAGAAATCCGCACGCAACATCTCGGGTGTAAAAGCCATCGACGCGCTTGGACTGAATGTTTATGATATCCTGAATCATAACAAGCTGTTCATCACGAAGGATGCCATCACCCGTATCGAGGAGGTATTCGCATAATGGAAGCACGTGATATCCTGATCCGTCCGCTGATCACAGAGAGAACGACTCAGCTCATGGCTGAAGGCAAATACGTCTTCGTTGTTGCGAAAGCAGCCAACAAGATCGAGATTGCCAAAGCAGTCGCTGACGTCTTCAAAGTAAAAGTTGAAAAAGTCAATACGGTTAACGTACTTGGCAAAACGAAACGCATGGGCCGCACGTCTGGCAAGCGCCCTGACTATAAAAAAGCTATCGTAAAGCTCGCTGCTGGCGAAAGCATCGAGTTCTTCGAAGCATAATCGAGAAAAGGAGGTAAATTTAAGTGGCAGTAAAGAGTTTTAAACCATATTCTGCAGGCAGACGCTTCATGACGGTCGCATCGTTCGATGAGATCACGGCAAGCAAGCCTGAGAAGTCCCTGACGGAACGCCTCAAGAAAAACGGCGGCCGCAACCAGCAGGGCCGTCTGACCGTCCGTCATCAGGGCGGCGGCCATAAGCGCCTCTACCGCGTAATCGACTTCAAGCGCACGAAGGACGGTATCCCGGCTCGCGTCGCTACGATTGAGTACGATCCGAACCGCAGCGCCCGCATCGCTCTCCTCAACTACGTTGATGGTGAGAAGCGCTACATCCTCGCACCGAATGGCCTCAAGGTCGGCGACCAGGTCGTTTCCGGTCCGGATGCTGATATCAAGGTCGGCAACGCACTCCCGCTCAAGAACATCCCGGTTGGTACTACGGTACACAACGTCGAGCTCAAGATCGGCAAGGGCGCACAGCTCGTCCGCAGCGCTGGTACGTCCGCACAGCTCATGGCTAAGGAAGGCGATTATGCACTCCTCCGCATGCCGTCTGGTGAGCTTCGCAAAGTTCACATCAACTGCCGTGCTACGATCGGTGAAGTTGGCAACCTCGAGCATGAGAACATCACGCTTGGTAAGGCTGGCCGCAACCGCTGGCTCGGTGTTCGCCCGGAGAACCGCGGCGTTGCCATGAACCCGAACGACCATCCACATGGCGGCGGCGAGGGCCGTTCCCCTGTTGGCCGCAAACACCCTGTTACGAAATGGGGCAAATGCGCTATGGGTGCCAAGACCCGCCGCAAGAAGGCTTCCGACAAGCTCATCGTCAAAGGACGTACGAAATAATAGAAATCGACAGGCAGCCTAGTGCCGCCTGACGAAAGGAGGAGACACTTTGTCAAGATCTATTAAAAAAGGACCTTACGTTGCAGAGAGCCTGATGAAGAAAATCACGGCCCTGAACGAGGCTAACGATAAGAAAGTTGTTAAGACCTGGTCGAGAAGTTCCACGATTTTCCCGGATTTCGTTGGTCACACGATTGCCGTTCACGATGGCCGCAAACACGTACCGGTTTACATCACGGAAGACATGGTAGGCCATAAGCTCGGTGAGTTCGCTCCGACGCGTACTTTCAAGGGCCATGCCGGCGAAGAGAGAAAGACCTCTCTGAAATAATTTTGCGAAAGGAGAATCCTTGTGGAATCTAAAGCAGTAGCTAAATATGTTCGCATCGCTCCGCGCAAAGTTCGTGTCGTCATGGATCTCATCCGTGGCAAGAACGTCGCTGAAGCGTTCGCGATTCTGAAATTCACGCCGAAGGCTGGTGCCGAGGTAGTTGAGAAGGTTCTGCGTTCTGCTGTTGCAAACGCTGAGAACAACTTTGATATGGACGTCGATAAGCTCTACGTCAAGACGGCATTCGCTGATCAGGGCCCGACGCTCAAGCGTATCCATCCGCGTTCCCGTGGACAGGCCTTCAAGATTTTGAAGCGTACGTCCCATGTAACCATCGTCGTTGACGAGAAGAACTGAGTAAGGAGGGAAACGGTTTGGGTCAGAAAGTAAATCCGCATGGCATTCGTCTTGGCATCGTTAAGACTTGGGATGCTAAGTGGTATGCAGACAAAGATTTTGCAGATAACCTGCATGAAGATATCAAAATCCGTGACTATCTGAAGAACAGCCTTCAGGCAGCCGGTGTGTCCAGAATCGAGACGGAGCGCAGCAAGAACCGTCTGAAAATCACGATCCATACGGCTAAGCCGGGCATGGTAATCGGCCGTGGCGGTTCGGGCATCGAGCAGATCAAAGAGGGTCTGAAGAAGTACACGACGAAGCGCGTGGACATCAACATTGCTGAAATCAAGCAGCCGGATATGGACGCAACGCTCGTTGCTGAGAACATCGCTCAGCAGCTCGAACGCCGCATCGCTTTCCGCCGTGCTATGAAGCAGGCCGTCGGCCGCACGATGCGTCTCGGCGCCAAGGGCATCAAGATCGCCTGCAGCGGTCGTCTTGGCGGCGCTGAAATCGCACGTAAGGAATCCTATCGTGAAGGAAGCATTCCACTTCATACGCTCCGCGCTGATATCGATTATGGTACGGCAGAAGCTCATACGACTTACGGCCGCATCGGCGTAAAGGTATGGATCTTCAAGGGCGAAGTCCTTCCGGAAAGAAAGCAGCAGAAGGCTGCAGCTGAAGGGAGCGAAGCTTAATGTTATTACCAAAGAGAGTCAAATACCGTAAACAGTTCCGTGGCCGTATGAAGGGCAAGGCTCATCGCGGCAATACGCTGAGCCATGGCCATTTTGGTCTCGTAGCACTCGAGCCGGCATGGATCACGAACCGTCAGATCGAGGCAGCTCGTATCGCCATGACGCGTTACATCAAACGTGGCGGCCAGGTCTGGATCAAGATTTTCCCGGATAAGCCGGTAACGGCTAAACCGGCTGAGACGCGCATGGGTTCTGGTAAAGGTTCGCCGGAGTACTGGGTAGCCGTTGTAAAACCGGGCCGTGTGCTCTTCGAGATGGATGGCGTTACGAAAGAGATCGCTATGGAAGCAATGCGTCTCGCAGGCCATAAGCTCCCGATCAAGACGAAATTCGTTATGAAGGAAGACAATAAAGCAGAGGGCGGTGAAGTAAATGAAGGTTAATGAGATTCGCGAGATGAACGCTGAGGAACTCAACCAGAAGCTTGCTTCGCTCAAAGAGGAACTTTTCAACCTCCGTTTCCAGCTCGCCACCGGCCAGCTTGAAAACCCGATGCGTATCAAAGAAGTAAAGAAGACGATCGCCCGCATCAAGACGATCCAGCGTGAGAACGAGCTCAAGGCTTAATCACGGACACTGATATGCAAAAGGAAGGAGGCTCCCTGATGAGCGAAAGAAACGTACGTAAGACTAAGATTGGTAAAGTCATCTCCGATAAGATGGACAAGACCGTTGTTGTTGCAGTCGAGGAACTCGAGCAGCACAAGCTTTACAAGAAGCCGGTCAAGAGAACGGTTAAATTCCACGCACATGACGAGAAGAACGACGCACATGTAGGCGACAAAGTTGCTATCATGGAAACGCGCCCGCTGTCGAAGACGAAGCGCTGGAGAGTCGTTGAAGTCGTAGAACGCGCGAAATAATCCCAAATTATCGAAGAAGGAGGTCAAACAATGATCCAACAGCAAACCATCCTGAATGTTGGTGACAACACTGGTGCAAAAGAAATCATGTGCATCCGTGTTCTCGGCGGTTCCTACCGCAAATACGCCAACATTGGTGATATTATCGTAGCTGCAGTTAAGTCTGCTGCTCCTGGCGGCACGGTCAAGAAGGGCGATGTCGTAAAGGCAGTCGTAGTCCGCAGCGTAAAGGGCCTGCGCCGTGCAGATGGCTCTTACATCCGCTTCGATGAGAATGCAGCTGTCCTCATCAAAGACGACAAGACGCCGAGAGGCACGCGTATTTTTGGACCGGTAGCCAGAGAGCTCCGCGAAAAAGACTTCATGAAGATCGTTTCCCTGGCTCCTGAAGTACTTTAATTGTGAGGAGGTGCTATTTTGTCACTCGTAAAACTGAACGTTAAGAAGGGCGACACGGTCGTCGTGCTGTCCGGTAAAGATAAAGGCAAGCAGGGCAAAGTCATCGCAGCTATGCCGAAGAAGGGTAAGGTTGTCGTCGAAGGCGTCAACAAAGTAAAACGTCACACGAAGCCGAACCAGAAGGCTCCGCAGGGCGGTATCCTCGTCAAAGAAGCTCCGATGCATGCATGCAAAGTCATGCTCGTCTGCCCGGCCTGCAAGAAAGCAACGCGCGTTGCTCACAAAGAGGTCAATGGCAAGATGGTTCGTGCCTGCAAGAAGTGCGGCGAAGTCATCGATCAGACGAAATAATTGAAGAAAGGAGGAGCATAAGTGGATAGATTACAGGAAAAATACCAGAACGAAGTCTGCAAGGCTATGACGGAGAAGTTCGGCTACAAGAACGTCATGCAGCTTCCGAAAATCGAGAAAGTCATCATCAACATGGGTGTCGGTGAAGCCGTTGGCAACCCGAAAGCCCTCGATGCTGCAGTAAATGATCTGACGATCATCTCGGGCCAGAAGCCGCTTCTGACTCGCGCAAAGAAATCCCTCGCTGCCTGGAAACTGCGTGAAGGCATGCCAATTGGCTGCAAAGTAACGCTGCGCGGCACGCGTATGTATCAGTTCCTCGATAAGTTCATGAACGTTGCACTCCCGCGCGTCCGTGACTTCCGTGGTGTTTCTGACAAGGCTTTTGACGGCCGCGGCAACTACGCTGTTGGTCTTAAAGAGCAGCTCATCTTCCCGGAAATCGAATACGATAAGATCGATAAGATCCGTGGCATGAACATTGTAATTGTTACGACGGCACAGACGGATGAAGAAGCCAGAGAGCTCCTGAAACTCATGGGTATGCCGTTCAAAGCATAAGGAGGTAAGGAAACTTGGCTAAGAAGTCTATGGTTGAAAAGTGGAGCAAGGAACCGAAGTTCTCCACTCGTAAGTACAACCGCTGCAAGATTTGCGGCCGTCCGCATGGTTATATGCGTAAATTCGATATGTGCCGTATCTGCTTCCGCGAGCAGAGCTACAAAGGTGCAATTCCTGGCGTAACGAAAGCCAGCTGGTAATTCTTAACATTTGAAAGGAGGATATCGGTTCACATGGTAATGACTGATCCTATTGCAGATATGCTGACCCGTTTGCGCAATGCAAACTCTGTATTCCACGAGAAGGTGGAAATCCCGGCTTCCAAAATCAAGACTGCTATCGCAGAGGTCCTGAAGGAAGAGGGCTTCATCAAAGACTACACGTTCACGGAGGACAACAAACAGGGCGTCCTCACGATCGACCTCAAATACGGTCCGCAGCGTGAGAAAGTCATCTCCGGTATCAAACGCATTTCGAAACCGGGCCTTCGCCAGTACGCAAAGCACGATGAGCTTCCGCGTGTTCTGGGCGGCCTTGGCATCGCCATCATTTCCACGTCGAAGGGCATCATGAGCGACAAGCAGGCCCGCAAGGCTGGTCTCGGCGGCGAAGTCATCGCTTACGTTTGGTAATTAGTAGTCAGGAGGTGTACAGATGTCAAGAATTGGTAGAGCACCGATTGAAATCCCGGCTGGCGTAACGGTTACGCTCGGCGAGGACAATCTGGTGAAAGTAAAGGGCCCGAAAGGTGAACTTTCCCGCCACATTCATCCGGATATGAAAGTAACCGTCGAAGGCAACGTTATCACGGTAACGCGTCCTTCCGACGATAAAACGCACAGATCTCTCCATGGTCTCACTCGTTCGCTGATCCACAACATGGTTCTCGGCGTAACGGAGGGCTTCTCCAAGAGCCTTGAAATCAATGGTGTTGGTTATCGTGCCCAGAAGCAGGGCAAGAACCTGAACCTCTCCCTTGGTTTCTCCCATCCGGTTGTTGTTGAGCCGCCGCAGGGCATCGAATTCGATGTTCCGTCGGCCAACGCCATCACGGTCAAAGGTATCGACAAGGAAGTTGTCGGCCAGATCGCTGCTGAAATCCGCAGCTTCCGTGAGCCGGAGCCGTACAAAGGCAAAGGTATCAAATACGCTGGTGAGCACATCCGCCGCAAGGAAGGTAAAGCCGGCGCCAAAGGTAAGAAATAAGGACCAGATTTGGGAAAGGAGTGAATCTCTGTGCTTCTTAAAGCAGATAAGAACAAGGCACGTCAGAAACGTCATCTGCGTGTCCGCAACCATATCGCAGGCACGGCAGCTCGTCCGCGCCTCAACGTATATCGCAGCCTCGCAAACATCTATGCGCAGGTCATCGATGATGAGAAGGGCGTAACGCTCGTCTCCGCTAGCTCCCAGGACAAGGGTTTCGAGAACTACGGTGGCAACATCGAAGCTGCAAAAGCTATCGGTACGGAAATTGCCAAACGCGCTCTTGAAAAGGGCATCACGGAAGTCGTATTCGACCGTGGCGGCTATGTTTACCATGGCCGCGTTGCCGCACTCGCTGAAGCAGCCCGTGAAGCTGGGCTGAAATTCTAAGACAAAGTCCAAAGGAGGTAAATGAATGGCTAGAAATATGGACAACGAGACTCCTGAATTCGAGGAGAAAGTTGTATATATCAATCGAGTAGCAAAAGTCGTCAAAGGCGGCCGTCGTTTCTCGTTCAGTGCCCTTGTTGTCGTTGGCAACAAGAAAGGCAAAGTAGGCGTTGGCCTCGGCAAGGCTGCTGAGGTTCCAGAGGCAATCCGCAAGGGCGTCGAGGATGCAAAGAAGAACCTCGTCGAAGTTGCTCTCTATGACAACCGCACGATTCCTCATGAGATGATCGGCATCTTCGGTGCCGGCAAAGTCATGATGAAGCCGGCTGCAAAAGGTACTGGTGTTATCGCCGGCGGCCCGGCTCGTGCCGTTCTCGAGCTCGCAGGTATCCGCGATATCCTGACGAAGTCCCTCGGCTCTGCAAACCCGAACAACATGGTTCGTGCAACGATGGAAGGCCTCAAGGCACTCAAGCGTGCTGAGGCAGTCGCTGAGCTCCGTGGCAAGACGGTTCAGGAAATCTTAGGTTAATAGGAGGCTCACAAAATGGCAAAAGTTAAAGTCACGCTGAAAAGAAGCTTGATCGGCCGCCCGGAAACGCAGCGCAAGACCGTTCGTGCTCTTGGACTGCGCAAGATCAACTCCGTTGTTGAGCTTCCGGACAATCCGGCCATCCGTGGCCAGCTCCACAAGGTCGAGCATCTGATTCAGGTAGAAGAAATCGCAGACTAAGACGAGACAGGAGGTGCACTAGATGAAGTTAAATGAATTACAGCCAGCAGCTGGTTCCCGCAAGGTCCGCAACCGCGTAGGCCGCGGCCTCGGTTCCGGCAATGGCAAGACGGCTGGCCGCGGCATGAAGGGCCAGAACTCCCGCAGCGGCGGCGGCGTACGCACGGGTTTTGAAGGCGGCCAGATGCCGATTTACCGCCGTCTCCCGAAACGCGGCTTCAAGAATGTCTGGGCTAAGACGTTCGCAGAAGTCAACGTTGAGACGCTCAATCGCTTTGAGGATGGCACGACGGTTGATCCGGTTGTGCTCGTAGAATCCGGCATCCTGAAGAACGTTCAGGACGGCATCCGCATCCTCGGCAACGGCGAACTGACGAAGAAGCTGACGGTCCGTGCAAACGGCTTCACGAAATCCGCAGAAGAGAAGATTACGGCAGCAGGTGGCAAAGTCGAGGTGATCTGAGGTGCTTTCCGCCCTTAGCAACATCTTTAAGATACCCGAACTTCGGCAGAAGATCATCTTCACGTTGATCATGTTTGCCATCTTCCGTTTGGGGACGCACATCCCTGTTCCGGGAGTTGACCCGACTGCAATAGAGAAACTCTTTGCAAATGGTAATCTGTTCGGTCTCTTAGACCTTTTTTCCGGTGGTGCGTTCAGTAAGTTTTCCATCTTCGCGATGAGCATCACGCCGTACATCAATGCGGCCATCATCATCCAGCTCCTCAATGTCGTCATCCCGACGCTCGAACAGTGGTCGAAGGAAGGCGAAGAGGGGCACAAGAAGACGACGCAGGTCACGCGCTATCTCACAGTGGTTCTGGCATTCCTCCAGGCTCTTGGCATGTCCATCGGCCTGAAGGCTGCCATTTTGAACCCGAACCCCGTCAATATTCTGATCATCGCGATCACGCTGACGGCCGGTACGGTGTTCCTCATGTGGGTTGGTGAGCAGATCACGGCTCAGGGTGTCGGCAATGGTATCTCTTTGATCATCTTTGCCGGTATCGTCGCGGCCCTGCCGAAAAATATCGGAACGATTTATCACTATGTACAGGCTGGTACCATCAGCTATTTCAGTGTGTTCATGTTTGGCGTCATCGCGCTCGCGATGGTCGTCTTCGTTGTCCACATTGAGACGGGCTTCCGCCGCATTCCGATTTCCTACGCGAAGCGCGTGGTTGGTCAGAGAGCGTACGGCGGCCATTCCAGCCATATCCCGCTGAAAGTCAATCAGGCGGGCGTCATTCCTATCATCTTTGCGTCATCCGTGCTGATGTTCCCGGTGACCGTGGCCCAGTTCATCGATGTGCCCTGGGTCAAGACGGTTGCAAGCTACTTGGAGTGGGGCAAGCCGCTTCAGACGACACTTTATGTCGGCCTGATCATCTTCTTCACTTACTTCTACACGGCCGTAACGATAAAGATTCCGGATATGGCAGACAATCTGAAAAAATACGGCGGCTTCATCCCGGGCATCCGCCCAGGTCAGCCAACGGCAGATTATTTGGATCATGTCATGACTCGTATCACGCTTGCCGGTTCCGTGTTCCTGGCCTTCATCGCCGTTCTCCCGAATATGATTGCTGCGGCAACGCATATTGAGGGCGTTTATTTCGGCGGTACGGCCCTGCTCATTGTCGTAGGCGTTGCCCTGCAGACGATGAAGCAGATTGAGTCCATGGTCGTCATGCGTCATTACGAAGGGTTCATGAAATAAGAGGAGGAAGCATATTATGCATATCTTGTTAATGGGCCCCCCGGGTGCTGGCAAAGGCACGCAGGCGGCTGAGCTTGTCAAAGCATTTGACATTCCCCATATCTCCACGGGCGATATGTTCCGTGCAGCGGTAAAAGAGGGAACGGAGCTCGGCAAGCAGGCAAAAGCGTGCATGGACGCAGGCAAGCTTGTTCCGGATTCTGTCACGATCGGCATTGTGCGCGAGCGTCTCGCCAAAGACGACTGCAAGAAGGGATTCATCCTTGACGGCTTCCCGCGCACGGTCGAGCAGGCAGACGCCCTGACGGGCATCCTGAAGGACCTCGGCCTCAAGCTCACGCGTGTCCTGAACATCAACGTTCCGGCTGAAGACCTCATCGAGCGCGCAGTCGGACGCCGCATCTGCAAGAAGTGCGGTGCCACGTATCATACGAAGTTCAACCCTCCGAAAAAAGAGGGCATCTGCGATGAATGCGGCAGCGAGCTCTTCCAGCGTGCGGATGACAACGCTGAGACGATGAAAAATCGCCTTTCCGTATACGAAGCTTCGACGAAGCCTCTGATCGACTACTACGAAAAAGCCGGTCTCTATACGGAAGTCGATGGCAGACAGTCCATCGAGAAAGTCACGCAGGACCTCATCGATGTCCTGAAGAAGGCTTAAAAGGTGAACTGCCGGCGGCGGGGATTTTCCCGCCGCTGCAGACCGAATGATAGATGTTATTGTAAGGGCGGCCACTTAGGCCGCCCATTACAATGATATATGTATTTTTAGAAGATAACCTGTTGTTGGGCATGGCGTTTGGCCCAACCAATTTCAATTTGATAAAGGGAGAATGACATGTCGAAGCAAGATGTTATTGAAGTAGAAGGCAAAGTCCTGGAAGCACTGCCGAATGCGATGTTCCAGGTGGAGCTGGAGAATGGTCATGTTGTACTGGCGCATGTATCCGGTAAGATCCGCATGAATTTCATCCGCATCCTTCCCGGTGACAAAGTCACGATTGAACTCACGCCTTATGACTTAACGCGTGGCCGTATAACCTACCGATTCAAATAAGTCATATTGTTCATCTTGCCCTTTGCGAAAAAATTTTTGACTTTTTTCGTCTCTGCCACTAGGCAGAACCGTGGAAACATGGTATACTAGCAAAATGACAAGACTGACAATCTCGAAAAGGGGGCATATAACGATGAAGGTAAAACCGTCAGTAAAACGGATTTGCGAGAAATGCAAAATCATCAAGCGCAAAGGCCGTGTAATGGTCATCTGCGAAAATCCGAAACACAAACAGAGACAAGGTTAATGAATGAATAAGGAGGTGCTTTATTAATGGCACGTATTGCCGGTGTAGATTTACCCCGTGACAAGAGAATTGAAATTGCTTTGACGTACATTTTTGGTATTGGTCTCAAGACTTCTCAGGATCTCCTGAAAGCTACTGGCATCAATCCGGATACTCGTACGCGAGACCTCACGGAGGACGAAGTTGTAAAACTTCGTGATGTCATCGATAAGAACGTCGTGGTCGAAGGTGACCTTCGCCGCGAGCGCCAGATGAACATCAAGAGACTCGTTGATATCGGCTGCTACCGTGGTCGTCGCCACCGTCTTGGTCTTCCTGTCCGTGGACAGAACACAAAGAACAACGCCCGCACGCGTAAAGGCCCGAAAAAGGCTGTAGCAGGCAAGAAAAAGGACTAATAAAGGAGGGTTAACTGGTGGCAGTTAAGAAAGCAGTTCGCACGAAGAAAAAAGTTCGTAAGAACATTGAATATGGCGTAGCACATATCAGCTCTACGTTCAACAACACAATCGTTACGCTCACTGATAAGAGCGGTAATGCACTTTCCTGGGCCAGCGCAGGCGGCCTTGGTTTCCGCGGCTCCCGTAAGAGCACGCCGTTCGCTGCACAGATGGCAGCTGAGACGGCTGCAAAGGCAGCTATGGAACACGGCCTGAAGCAGGTCGAAGTTTACGTCAAGGGTCCTGGTGCCGGCCGTGAAGCCGCAATCCGTTCCCTGCAGGCAACGGGCCTCGAGGTCAACATGATCAAAGATGTTACCCCGATTCCGCACAACGGATGCCGTCCGCCGAAGCGTAGAAGAGTATAATAGGAGGTGCATTTAACCGATGGCAATTGATAGAGTACCAGCCCTGAAGAGATGCCGTGCACTTGGCATCGAGCCGGCTGTTATTGGTCGTTCCAAAGAATCGAAACGTCAGCTCCGCCGCACGAACCGCAAGGTTTCCGAGTATGGCACGCAGCTGAAAGAAAAACAGAAAGCAAAGTTCATCTACGGTGTGCTTGAGAAGCAGTTCCGTGGATACTACGATAAAGCAAAGAAGATGCAGGGCGTTACGGGTGAAAACCTCCTCGGCCTTCTCGAGCGCCGTCTCGACAATGTCGTTTACCGCCTTGGCCTCGCTAACACGCGCCGTCAGGCTCGTCAGCTCGTTCGTCACGGCCACTTCACGGTCAACGGCAAACGCGTTGATATCCCGTCCGCACTCGTTAACGCAGGCGATGTCATTGCTGTAGCTGAGAAGAGCCAGAGCAATGCCTTCTTCAAAGAGCTCAAAGAGTCGAGCAACGCACTGTCTGCTCCGGCATGGCTCCAGGCCGATCAGGCCAACCTCACGGGCACGGTAACGCGTTTCCCGAACCGTGACGAGATCGATGTTCCTGTCAACGAGCAGGCTATCGTCGAGTTGTACTCCAAATAATGAATATTTGTGCCTTTGTGCATAGTGTTATTGAGGAGGTTCATTCAAGATGATAGACATCGAGAAACCGAAAATTGAAATTGCGGAAATCAGTGAAGACAACCGCTACGGCAAGTTTATCTGCGAACCGCTCGAGCGCGGTTACGGCACGACGTTTGGCAACAGCCTGCGCCGCATGCTGCTGTCTTCTCTCGAAGGTGCTGCGATTACCTCCATCCGAATCGATGGCGTACTCCATGAGTTCTCCACGATTCCGGGCGTCCGGGATGATGTGACGAACATCGTCCTCAACCTCAAAGAGCTCTGCCTCAAGATGTCAGGCAACGAGCCGCGAATCATCCGCATCGATGTTGAGGGAGAAAAAGAGGTAACGGCTGCCGACATCATCTGTGATGCCGACATCGAGATCCTTAACCCGGACCTCCACATTGCTACGGTCAACGAAGACGGCAAACTCAAGATTGAGATGACCGTCGAGCGCGGCCGCGGCTACGTTCCGGCTGACAAGAACAAGAAGCCGGACGATACGATTGGTGTCATTCCAATCGACTCCATCTTCTCTCCGGTCAAACGCGTGAACTACACGGTACAGGATACGCGTGTAGGCAATGTCACGGACTATGACCGCCTGATCCTCGAAGTCTGGACCGATGGTTCGCTTCGTCCGGAAGAGGCAGTCAGCAAGGCTGCTGGCATTCTCGTCATGCACCTGAAGCTGTTCCAGAACATGGACGGTCTGCCGGAGGAAGAGGAGGAAGAGGAAGCATCCTTCCCGGAAGAGGAAGAGGACGATTCTTCGAAGGTCCTCGATATGACCATTGAAGACCTCGACCTCTCCGTACGTTCCTTCAACTGTCTCAAACGCGCCAACATCAACACGGTCGCTGACCTTGCTGAGAAGACGGAAGACGACATGATGAAGGTCCGCAACCTCGGACGCAAATCTCTTGAGGAAGTCAAGAAGAAGCTCGAGGAACTCGGTTTAACGCTCAAACAAAACAACGACTGACAGGAAAGAGGGAAATCAATGAGCTACAGAAAATTAGGACGTAACTCTGCAGCCCGCAAGGCGCTGCTTAAGAGCATTCTCACTTCCTTCTTCAGATATGGCCGCATTGAGACGACGGAAGCTAAGGCTAAAGAGCTTCGCAAGTTCGCTGAAAATCTCATCACGCTCGCAAAGCGCGGTGACCTCAGCGCTCGTCGCCAGGCAATCGCTGAGCTGGCTGATGAAGATGTAGTAAGAAAGCTTTTCGATGAGATCGCAGGCAAGTACGCTGACCGCCAGGGCGGTTACACGCGTATCCTGAAGCTCGGCGTTCGCCGCGGCGATGCTGCTCCGATGGTCATCATCGAATTGGTGTAATCTGATACGGATTTCAAGAGGCTGTCTGCATTTGCAGACGGTCTTTTTTTCTGCCCTTTTGCAGGGAAATTCACCGGCTGCGTGGATTGTAAACCGAGGTTTTTGTTTGTGTTGACTTAGAATCTGCGGTATAATGAGAGCGTTGTATTTTATGGATAAGATTTTGAGTTAAGGAGGAGACGCCATGGCTTTTATCGAGCTCGAGCATCTCTCGCATGATTACCATGCGGGGACAGAGCAGGAGCACAGGGCTCTCGATGATATCACGCTGCAGATTGAGGCGGGCGAATTCGTGGTGATACTCGGCGCGAATGGTTCGGGCAAGTCGACGCTGGCGAAGCACCTCAACGCCCTCTTGATTCCGTCTTCGGGCAGCTGCCGCGTGGCGGGCATGGATACGGCGTCCGAGGAAGACCTTTGGAAAATCCGGCAGCAGGTCGGCATGGTCTTTCAGAATCCCGACAACCAGCTCATCGCGGCGATTGTCGAGGACGACGTGGCCTTTGGCCCCGAGAACCTCGGCATGAAGCCCGATGAGATTCGCGAGTCCGTGCTGCAGGCGCTCGAAAGCGTCCATATGACGCATTACCGCAAATTCGCGCCGCATCTGCTGTCCGGCGGTCAGAAACAGCGCGTGGCGATTGCCGGGGCCCTCGCGATGAAGACAAAGTGCCTCGTGCTCGATGAACCCACGGCCATGCTCGACCCGCAGGGGCGCGGCGAGGTCATGGAGACCATCCGCCGCCTGCACAGGGAGCAGGGCATCACGATCGTGCACATCACGCATTTCATGGAAGAGGCGAGTTTTGCGGACCGCGTCATCGTCATGGACAAAGGCCATGTCGTCAGGGACGGCACGCCGCGCGAGGTTTTTGCCGAAGCGGACATGCTCAAAAAACTCGGCCTCGATGTGCCGCTCGCGGCGGAGCTGGGGCTCGCGCTGCGCCATGACGGCCTGCCTCTGCCCAAAGACATTTTGACCGACGAAGAACTCGTGCAGGCTGTTTTGGCATTGCAAACGGGGCAGACAGCAAAAAAGGGTAAAGATACGCCCGTTCAGCCTGTTCAGGCGAAGCAAGCGGTGCGGGATGTTCCGAGTCCGAAAGGGGGCTGCTGACCTTGGCCATTACATTGGAGCATGTCGACTACATTTATATGCCGAAGACGCCGTTTGCGCATCAGGCGCTCAAGGATGTCTCGCTGACCATCGAGGAAGGTTCGTTCACGGCCATTGCGGGCCATACGGGCTCGGGCAAGTCCACGCTGCTGCAGCAGTTCAACGGCCTGCTGCAGCCGACAAGCGGCCGCGTGCTTGTCGATGGCGTCGACATCAACCCGAAAAATAAAAAGGAGCGCGCATCTGCCAAGCGCATGCGCCTGAAGGTCGGCATGGTCTTCCAGTATGCGGAGCAGCAGCTCTTTGAGGAGACGATTGCTGCGGATATCGCCTTTGGCCCGCGCAATCTCGGCCTTGCCGAAGAAGAAGTTGAAGCGCGCGTCAGGGAAGCCATGCAGCTCGTGCACCTCGACTACGAGACATACAAAGAGCGTTCGCCGTTTGAACTCAGCGGCGGCCAGCAGCGCCGCGTGGCCATTGCGGGCGTGCTCGCGCTGAAGCCGGAGTACCTCGTGCTCGATGAGCCGACGGCGGGGCTCGACCCGCGCGGCCGCGAGGAACTCACCAGGACCATCCGCTATCTGCACGAAAAGAAGAACGTCACGATCATCTTCGTCTCGCACAACATGGACGACATCGCGCGCCTTGCTGACCATGTCATCATCATGAGTCAGGCGGAAAAAATCGCGGATGCCTCGCCAAAAGAAGTGTTTCAGGATAACGCGATGCTTGCGCAGGCAGGCCTCAGGCCGCCTCATGTCATGGAGCTTTTAGCGCGCATGAAAGAGGCGGGCCTGCCCGTGCGCACGGACTGCCTGAATTTCGAGGAGGCTCATAAATGCCTTAAAGACGTCTGCCGCAGGCTGCTGCAGGACCATAGAGAGAAAAACGGCAGTAAAGACAGAAAAGATATAAAAGATAAGGAAGACAAGAACGGGAAGGGGGCGTGCTGAGATGTTATCCGATATCACGATTGGCCAGTATTTTCCTGGGAGTTCCATCCTGCACAGGCTCGACCCGCGCACGAAGGTCGTGCTGCTGTTCTTCTACCTCGTGCTGATTTTCGTCTGCCGCAGTGCGATTTCGTACGCCATGCTGACGGCTCTGACGTTTGTGCTCATGCTCTTATCAAAAGTGCCAATGGGCACGATGCTGCGTTCGTTAAAGCCGCTTTGGTGGATTATCCTTTTCACCTTTGTCATCCACCTGTTCAGCACGCCGGGCGAGGAGCTCGCGCAGGTCTGGATTTTCAGCCTGACCTGGGAGGGCATTGTCGAGGGCTTCTATATTTCGCTGAGACTGGTGCTCTTGATTCTGCTGTCGTCGCTTTTGACCTTTACGACCAGCCCGATTAAGCTGACGGATGCCATGGAAGACTTGCTGTCTCCTTTTAAGCGTTTCGGCGTGCCGGCCCATGAACTCGCAATGATGATGACGATTGCGCTGCGCTTTGTGCCGACGCTGATACAGGAGACGGACCGCATCATGAAAGCGCAGCAGTCGCGCGGTGCGGATTTTCAGGACGGCAGCATCGCCAAACGCCTTAAAGCCTTTGTGCCGGTGCTGGTGCCCTTGTTCCTTTCAGCCTTCCGACGTGCCGATGACCTCGCGATGGCCATGGAGGCGCGCTGCTACCGCGGCGGCGAGGGGCGGACGCAGATGAAGGCCCTGAAAGTCACGAGCATTGACTATGTGGCCTGGGGCTTTACGGTCCTGCTGATTGCCGCCGTCATCGCCGTGCGCTGATACTATATAAATAGAAGGGAATTTTGCCATTTTATGAAACGGGAACACAAGGCCGAGATGAAGGCCCGCGCGCGCAATGTTGTCTTAAAGGTCGCGTATGACGGCACGGCCTATCACGGCTTTCAGCGTCAGACGCCGCCGATTGTGGCCGTGCAGAATATATTGGAAGAAAAACTCGCCGTCGTCTTTGGCGACAGCATCGAGCTCGCGGCTGCGGGCCGCACGGATGCCGGTGTTCATGCCTACGGGCAGGTTGTCAATTTCTTTACGAACGGACGCATTCCGACAGACCGCATCGTGCGCGCCGTCAACAGCCTTTTGCCAAGTGATATCGCCATTCAGGCTGCCGGCGAGGCGGATTTTGACTTCAGCGCGCGTCACAGCGCCAAGAGCAAGACGTACATTTACCGCCTTCAGCAGGGCGGGGTGCCGAATCCCATGACGGCGCGCTACGCGTGGTACATCCGGCGTCCTCTCGACCTCGCGGCCATGCGCGAAGCTCTCAATATGATTCTCGGCACACATGATTTTACGTCGTTTCGCGCGAGCGGCGGCGCGCCGATGAGTCCCGTGCGCACGATGTACGACGTCTCACTCACGGAAATTGCGGGCGGGCAGCTCGAATGCCGCATCCACGGCAGCGGTTTTCTCTACCACATGGTGCGCAACATCATCGGGACGCTCGCGAATGTCGGTCTCGGCTATATCACGCCGGAAGGTTTCAAGGAGATTCTCGAAGCGAAGGACCGTCAGAAAGCTTCGGCCACGGCCCCTGCCTGCGGCCTTTTTCTCGCCGAAGTCGATTATGGCGAGTCCTTTCACTTTTGAAAAGTAAAATGTCGAAAAGTCAAAATACAGCATTTATGCTTATTTTTGGCGTCTTTGCCGCTAAAATTTGATAAGATATCTCATTTTCAGCCTCGTTTCCTCAAAAAGAAGCGGGGCTTTTGAATTTGTCAGTAACTTCCGGACTTGCACGGTCCCTTTATATAGGTTAGAATATAATGTGACCCTGAAAAGGGGGGTCTTCATATATTTTTCAGAATAAATCCAGGACACTAGGTGGTGTAAAAATGAAATCAGTATTGAACGTAGGGATTGATGTCGGCTCGACGACCATCAAGCTCGTTGTGCTCGACCATGAGAAGAAAATTCTCTACAAGAATTATGCCCGCCATTTTTCGGAGATCGGCAACGCCCTGCAGGAGAATCTGACGCATCTGAAATCCATCGTTGGTGAAAGGAAATTCTCTTTCGCCCTGACGGGCTCAGCCGGCATGGGTATCGCACAGCGCATCGGCCTGCCTTTCGTGCAGGAAGTCATCGCCTGCGCGGCGGCCGTCAAAGAGCTGATTCCGCAGACGGATACGGTCGTGGAGCTTGGCGGCGAGGACGCGAAAATCACGTACTTCGGCGATGCACCGGAGCAGCGCATGAACGGCGTCTGCGCGGGCGGCACGGGCTCCTTCATCGACCATATGGCATCGCTTTTATCAACGGATGCCAAGGGGCTTGACGACCTTGCGGCCAAGGGCAAGCAGATCTACACGATCGCTTCGCGCTGCGGCGTCTTTGCCAAGACCGATATTCAGGCGCTCATGAATGATGGTGCGGAAAAGGCAGACATTGCGCTCTCCATTTTCCAGGCCGTGGTCAATCAGACCATCGGCAACCTCGCACAGGGCCGTCCCATAAGCGGTCACGTCGCCTTCCTCGGCGGCCCGCTGCACTTCCTGCCGGAGCTGCGCAAACGCTTCATTGAGACGCTGAAGCTCGACGATGAGCACGTCGTCAAGGTCGACTACGGCAACTACTTCGTCGCGATGGGCGCGGCGCTTTCCGATGAGGCCGAGGTCATCGACGTCAAACGCCTCGAAGAAAGCATCGAGAAGGCCAAACAGGCCGCGGCCCGCGAGACGCGCAAGGCCGACTTCACGCTGTTTGAGAACCGTGCGGACTACGAGGCTTTCAAGGCCCGCCACGACAAGGACAAGGTAAAGCGCGGCGACCTCAAATCGTACCGCGGCCCGGTCTACGTCGGCATCGACGCGGGCTCGACGACGACGAAAATCACGGCCATCGGCAGGGACAAGGAAATCCTCTACACCTCGTACGGCAGCAATCAGGGCTCGCCTTTAAAGACGGTCGTCAAAGAGATGAAGGGACTTTATGCGGCCCTGCCTGAGGGCACGCATATCGCCGGTGCCATGACCACGGGCTACGGCGAGGCCATTGTCAAAGCTGCGCTGCACGCTGACGGCGGCGAGGTCGAGACGTTCGCGCACCTGCGGGCGGCACAGGAATTCTGCCCCGATGTCACGTTTGTCATCGATATCGGCGGTCAGGACATGAAGTGCTTCTTCGTCAAGGACGGCAGCATCGGCAACATCACGCTGAATGAGGCGTGCTCGGCCGGCTGCGGTTCGTTCATCCAGAACTTCGCCGAAGGTCTGCACATGACGCCGGCCGAGTTTGCGGCCAAGGCCATCGACTCAAAAGCTCCTGTCGACCTCGGCACGCGCTGCACGGTCTTCATGAACTCGAAGGTCAAGCAGGCACAGAAAGAGGGCGCCGATGTCGCCGACATCTCGGCCGGCATTGCCTTCTCCGTCATCAAGAACGCGCTCTTTAAGGTCATGCAGCTCAAGGATGTCCGCGAACTCGGCGACCACATCGTCGTACAGGGCGGCACGTTCTACAACGACGCCGTGCTGCGCTGCATGGAAAAACTCCTCGACCGTGATGTCATCCGCCCCGATATTGCGGGCCTCATGGGTGCGTACGGCGCGGCCATCCTGGCTCTCGAAGCGGGTACGGAAAAATCGAGCCTGCTTTCAGCAGACGAACTCGACCATTTCGAAGTGGCGACGAGCTCGTACCGCTGCCGCGGCTGCGGCAACAAGTGCCTGATCACGATGCAGAAGTTCCCCGACGGCGGCAAGTACTTCACGGGCAACCGCTGCGAGCGCGGCATCGGCGGCCAGAAAAAAGAATCGGACACGCCGAATATCTACCAATATAAATACGACCGCATGTTCAAATTCTACGAGCCGCTTGAGCATCCGTCACGCGGCACGATCGGCATCCCGCGCGTCCTGAACATGTACGAGGACTATCCGTTCTGGTTCACGTTCTTCACGAAACTCGGCTACAAGGTCGTCATTTCGGGCAAATCGAGCGCGAAGATGTACTTCAAGGGCATGGCGACGGTGCCGTCCGACTCGCTGTGCTATCCGGCGAAGCTCGCGCACGGCCACATCATGGACCTCATCGAAAAGGGCGTCACGAAGATTTTCTATCCGTGCGAGCCTTACAACATGGTCGATGACAAGCATCCGTCCGAGAACCATTACAACTGCCCAATCGTCGCTTCGTACGCCGAGAACATCCGCGGCAACATGGACATCCTGCGCGAGAAGAACATCGACTTCATCGAGCCGTTCCTGCCAATCAACGATGAAAAGCGCATGGCTGAGCGCCTTTATGAAGAACTCGGCGAGCGGGAAGGCCTCGGCAAAAAGGAAATTGCCGAAGCCGTCGACGAGGCCTACAGGGAGCTCGCGCAGTACCGTCAGGATGTGCGCGACTACGGCAAAAAAATCCTTGAACGCGCCGAAAAGACGGGCGAGCAGGTCATCATGCTCGTCGGCCGTCCGTACCACATCGACCCCGAGATCAACCACGGCATTCCGGAGATGATCCAGAGCTATCATCTGCCGATCATTTCGGAAGACGCGGTCTACCATATGCCGGTCAAGGCTGCGCGCCTCAAGATCGTCAACCAGTGGAGCTATCATGCGCGCCTTTACCACGCCGCGCAGTTCGTCGCGGAGCATCCGAATTTCACGCTGATTCAGTTCAGCTCGTTCGGCTGCGGCCTCGACGCGCTGACGACGGGACAGGTCCGCGACATCCTCGAGTCGCACAGCCGCATCTACACGATGATCAAGCTCGACGAAGTCTCGAACCTCGGCGCCGCGCGCATCCGTCTGCGTTCTCTCATGGCCGCGCTTGCACGCCGCAAACCCGTGCCGTATCAGGAAATTAAGCCCATCGAGCGCCCGCACTTTACGGCGGAATGCAAAAAGACGCACACGATCCTCGCGCCGCAGATGGCTCCGATTCACTTCGAGCTCATCAAATCCGTCATGCGTGACTTCGGCTACAACCTCGTCGTGCCGAAAATGCCGGACAAGGCGGCCATCGACCTCGGCCTGCGCTACGTCAACAACGACATGTGCTATCCGTCCATCGTCGTCATCGGCCAGCTGCTCGCGGCCCTGAAGTCGGGCAAATACGACCCCGACCACACGAGCATCGCAATGTTCCAGACCTGCGGTGCCTGCCGCGCGACGAACTACATGAGCGTGTTGCGTCAGGCCCTCAAATACGCGGGCTTCCCGCAGGTGCCGGTCTTCGCCGTGCACGGCCTGCCCGAAGAGACGGATTCGTTCCGCCTCACGCGCCCGATGCTCGTCGCCGCCATCAAGGCCGCGATCTTCGGCGACCTCCTGCAGAATGTCAAAAACCGCATGATGCCGTACGAACTGCAGAAGGGCGAAACCCAGCGCCTTTACGACAAGTGGATGGCAAAATGCAAGGAAGTGCTGCGTGACTGCGGCTACTTCAAATTCCAGCGCACGGTCAAGCAGATCGTCAAGGAATTCGACAACATCCCGATTGACGAAGACCTCTGGAAGCCGAAAGTCGGCATCGTCGGTGAAATCCTCGCGAAGTACCATCCGGTGGCCAACAACCACATCGAGAAGGTCCTGATGGAAGAGGGCGCCGAAGTCGTCATGCCGGATTTCGTGGACTTCTTCCTCTATTCGGCCTACGACCCAATTGTCAAGCACAAACTGCTCGACGGCCAGAAAAAGAGCAGCTTCTTTGGCCGCATGTTCATCAACATCATCAACTTCTACCGCGCGCCGATGCGCAAGGCTTTAAAGAACAGCCGCCACTTCCGCGCGCCGCATAAGATTGACGATACGGCAAGACTCGCCTCGCGCCACGTCAGCCTCGGCAACATGGCCGGCGAAGGCTGGTTCCTGACAGGCGAAATGGTCAAACTCATCGACGAAGGCGTGCCCAACGTCGTCTGCCTCCAGCCGTTCGGCTGCCTGCCGAACCACATCACGGGCAAAGGCGTCATGCACGAACTGCGCGAGAGCTATAAAGGAGCAAACCTCACCGCCATCGACTGCGATGCAGGCTCCTCCGAAGTCAACCAGCTCAACCGCCTCAAACTCATGCTCGCCGTAGCAAAAGAGCGCGGGCCAAAGGGCGAAGAAATCGCCGAAGAAGAAAGCCGCGAGGCAGAGCAGCGTTGAAACGCACAATTAAAGATACTTCTAAAGATACTTCGATAAAGAAGGGAACTGTCCAGCAGATTCGGATAGTTCCCTTCTTTTTTAGTTTGCGTAGTTTGCAGGATTCGGAGTTCGGGGAAAGAAGTTACGTTTGGCAAAGGGGCGGGGAGACCTGTTTCGGCTTCGGCGTTCCGCTAAAATGAACCTCATGGCATAGAGTTTTTCTAAGACGCTTCGCCGCCTGCCGCGGCGTTCTCACATCGTATCTTTTTGCTGAGTGCTTCTTGAGGTTCAGCCCTGCGGGCGGTCGCTGCACGCCTGCAGGCGAAACAGGTCTCCCCGCCCTAGCTGCAGAGTATCTTTCTCATCGAGCTTAAATGTACGACGTAACTAGGCGGGAGGGCACCATTGCGCTTGCAGGAACGGAGTGATTGCCCGCAGGGCTGGGCCGCACAGCGTACGTTCTTTGTTCAGGATGTAGGAACGCCGTGGCAGACGGCGAAGCAGCAAAAGCGCTGCAGCCGTATCCTGCGGCCCATTTAACGGAGTGACGAAACCGGAATGGTGCCCTCCCGCCCTTATGAGATGTAAACAAAAAAGAAGCCGAAATACAGGCCCCCGCCCCTTGTGAGATGTTAACCATTCCCCGGCGCGCGTTCCCCAACGCAAGGACATATGACCCTGTTTCTTGACTTTTTTTTCATCTGCCGTTATGATGGAGATAGAAAAATCCTATCTATTCGTATGTGACGGAGGATGATAAGTAATGAAAGAGTATAAGCCGTTCAAATCCGGAAAAGTTCGCGAGGTTTACGATGCAGGCGACAGCATCATCATGGTTGCCACGGACCGTATCTCGGCCTTTGACCATATCCTCAAAAACAAGATCACGAAGAAGGGCAAAGTCCTGACGCAGATGTCGAAGTTCTGGTTCGACTTCACGAAGGATATCATCCCGAATCACATGATCTCGGTCGACAACAACGACATGCCGGAGTTCTTCCGTCAGCCGCAGTTCCTCGGCAACAGCATGAAGTGCAAAAAACTCACGATGCTGCCGATGGAGTGCATCGTCCGCGGTTACATCACGGGCAGCGGCTGGGCAAGCTACCAGGAGAACGGTACGGTCTGCGGTATCAAACTGCCGGAAGGCCTCAAGGAATCCCAGAAACTGCCGGAGCCGATTTTCACGCCGAGCACGAAGGCAGAGCTCGGTGACCACGACGAGAACGTCTCGCTCGAGCAGGGCGCAGCCGTCTTTGAGAAGGAATTCCCCGGCCATGGCATGGAGTACGCAGAGAAACTCCGCGACTACACGATTGCCATTTACAAGAAATGCGCAGAATACGCTCTTTCGCGCGGCATCATCATCGCCGACACGAAGTTCGAGTTCGGTCTCGACGAGAACGGCCAGATCGTCCTCGGCGACGAGGTCCTGACGCCGGACAGCTCCCGCTTCTGGCCGCTTGAAGGCTACGAAGCCGGCAAACCGCAGCCGTCGTATGACAAGCAGTTCGTCCGCGACTGGCTCAAGGCAAATCCGGACAGCGACTACAAGCTGCCGCAGGATGTCATCGACAAGACGATTGCGAAGTACGAAGAAGCTTACAAGATGATCACGGGCAAAGACCTCGACTGATCAGCATAACATAGAATCACTGTTTGTATTGATATAGGAGATGATCATCCATGAAAGCAGCTGTTATCATGGGAAGCGACTCCGACTGGCCCATTATGAAGCCGGCCGTCGAGCTCTTGAAACAGTTTGGTATTGAGTCGGAAGTCACGGTGGCCTCGGCACACCGCACGCCGGCCAAAGTTCGTGAATTTGTTCTGTCCGCTCCGGAAAAAGGCGTGGGCGTCTTCATCGTCGGTGCAGGTGCTGCCGCACACCTCGCCGGTGTCGTCGCAAGCTACACGACGCTGCCGGTCATCGGTATCCCCATCAACGGCACGTCCTTAAACGGCATGGATGCCCTTTTGTCGACGGTGCAGATGCCGTCTGGCATTCCGGTTGGCACGATGGCCATCAACGGTGCGAAGAACGCCGCGATTTTTGCCGTCGAGATGTTCTCCATTGCCGATGACGACCTCAAGAAGAAACTTGCGGACTACCGTGCCAAGATGGTACAGGAAGTCGACAAGAAGGCAGCACGCGTTGCCGCTCAGCTCTGAGCACAGGCTTCGCGTTTCCTGAATGTCTGTCCCGCAATGAATGTTTGAAAGAGAAAAGGAAGAAACAGAAATACCATGTATGATAATGGCTACAACCCAGAACCGAAGTGGAAAGAGGAATGCGGCGTTTACGGCGTATACTCGCACACGGAGGATGTTTCTGGACTGACGTATCTTGGCCTTTATGCCCTGCAGCACCGCGGGCAGGAAAGCACGGGCATCGCCATCACGGACGGCGCCTGGATGGATGTGACGCGCGGCATGGGCCTCGTCAATGAGGTGTTCCGCCATCAGGTTCCGCATATGGAGAACCAGTGCATCGCCGTCGGCCATGTGCGCTATTCGACGACGGGCTCGAGCCTGCTCGCGAACACGCAGCCTCTGCTCGTCAACTACGCGGGCGGCAAGATTGCGCTCGCACATAACGGCAATCTGACGAACGCCGCGGAAATCCGCCACCACCTCGAGCAGCAGGGCACGATTTTCCAGACGTCCATCGACTCGGAGGTCATCGTGAACCTCATTGCGCGCTCCCACAAGGAGACCATCGAGGACCGCATCATCGAGAGCCTCAAGCAGGTCAAGGGCTGCTACTGCCTGACCATCATGACCGAGGACAAGCTCATCGGTGCGCGCGACCCTCAGGGCTTCCGTCCGCTCTGCATCGGCAAGACAGAGGAGGGCAGCTGGATTCTCTCGTCCGAGACCTGCGGCCTCGACGTCGTCGGCGCGGAATTCGTGCGCGACGTAAAACCGGGTGAAATGGTCGTCATCGACGAGAACGGCCTGAAGTCGTATCCGTTCGCCACGGAAGAGAAAAAGGCCGGCTGCATCTTCGAGTACATCTACTTTGCGCGTCCGGATTCTGTCATCGACGGCCAGAGCGTCCACGAAGCACGCTTCCTCATGGGCCGCGAGCTCGCGCGCGAGTCGGGCTTTAAGGGCGATATCGTCATTTCGGTACCGGACTCCGGCACGACGGCAGCCACGGGCTTTGCCTATGAAGCCGGCATTCCGTTCGTCGAAGGCCTGATTAAAAACCGCTACATCGGCCGTACGTTCATCCAGCCGACGCAGAAAAAGCGCGACACGGCCGTCAAGCTCAAACTCAACGCGATTCGCTCCGCTGTAGAGGGCAAGTCGGTCATCATGGTCGACGATTCCATCGTGCGCGGCACGACGAGCGGCAAGATTGTCCGCATGCTTAGAAATGCCGGCGCAAAGGCCGTCCACGTCTGCATCAGCAGCCCCCCAATCGGCTATCCGTGCTTCTACGGCATCGACACGAGCGTCCGCAAGGAACTCATCGCCGCGACGAAGTCCGTCGAGGAGATTCGTCAGTTCATCGGCGCGGACTCCCTGCACTTCCTGAGCATCGAAGGCCTCAAGAAGAGCGTGCCGCACCTCAATGCCGATGATATGTGCTACGCCTGCTTCAACAGCTCCTACCCAATCAAGGACGGAGCAAAACCGGCCGGCGACAGCAAGTACGTTTTCGAGCAGCGCAAGAAGTGCTGAAATTTTGGCCGTTGTACATGTAAATAGGAAAGGAACCAGAAACAAAAAATGGCAGAACGACTTACCTATAAAGATTCCGGTGTCGATATCGACGCTGGCAACTACTCCGTCAAACTCATCAAGGACAGCGTCAAGGCGACGTATCGTCCGGAGGTCCTCGGCGACCTCGGCGGCTTCGGCGGTCTCTTTGCGCTGAATTCCGGCAAATACAAGGAACCGGTCCTCGTTTCGGGCACGGACGGCGTCGGCACGAAGCTGCGCCTGGCGTTCATGCTCAACAAGCACGACACCATCGGCCAGGACGCCGTCGCCATGTGCGTCAACGACATCCTCGTACAGGGTGCCGAGCCGCTCTTTTTCCTCGACTACCTCGCAGTCGGCAAACTCGACCCGGAGCAGGTTGCTTCCGTCGTCAAGGGGGTTGCGGGTGCCTGCAAGGAGTCGGGCTGTGCGCTGATCGGCGGCGAAACGGCTGAAATGAGCGGTTTCTACCCGGTCGGCGAGTACGATATCGCGGGCTTTGCCGTCGGTGTCGTCGAGAAGTCGAAGGTCATCACGAGCGAGCGCGTCAAGGAAGGCGATGTGCTCTTAGGCCTGCCGTCTTCGGGCGTTCACTCCAACGGCTATTCGCTCGTGCGCAAAATCGTCTTTGAGCACAAGGGCTTCAAGGGCGATGAGTACATCGACGAACTCGGCAAAACGATTGGCGAGGAGCTCCTGACGCCGACGCGCCTCTATCCGAAGACTTGCCTGCCGCTCATCGAGAAATTCGACATCCACGGCATGGTCCACATCACGGGCGGCGGCTTCTACGACAATATTCCGCGCGCTCTGCCTGAGGATATGGCCGTCGAGATTGACAGCTCCGTCTGGCAGATGCCGGCGATCTTCAAGCTCCTGCAGCAGTGGGGCAATGTCGACTGGCACGAGATGTACCGCACGTTCAACATGGGCATCGGCATGGTCATCATGGCCAGCCCGGAAGAAGCGGAGAAAATCAAGCAGTATCTTAAGAGCGAAAACGAGACGGTCTACGAGATCGGCCGTGTCGTCCGCGGCAACCACGATGTAACGATCAAAGGCGGCGTGTTCAATGCATAAGGAAATTCTCGGCGTCCTCTGTTCGGGACGCGGCACGGACCTGCAGTCCATCATCGATGCCATCGGCCGCGGCGAAGTCTCGGCCGAAATCGCCATCGTGCTCGCGGACAAGCCCGATGCCTACGCACTCACGCGCGCCGAAAAAGCCGGCATCAAGGCCGTCTGCATCGACCGCAAGAAGTTCGACGGCCGTCAGCCGTTTGAGGAAGCCCTCGTCAAGGCCCTCGACGAAGCCGGTGTCACGCTCGTCGTGCTCGCAGGCTTTATGCGCATCCTGACGCCGTACTTCGTGCGCCACTTCGCAGGCCGCATCATGAACATTCATCCGGCCCTGCTGCCGAGCTTCCCCGGTGCCCATGCACACCGCGACGTGCTCGCCTATGGCGTCAAAGTCAGCGGCTGCACGGTTCACTTCGTCGACGAAGGCACGGACAGCGGCCCGATTATCCTGCAGGCAGCCGTGCCCGTGCTCGATGACGACACGGAAGAAACGCTCGGTGCCCGCGTGCTCGAAAAAGAGCACATCATCTACCCGAAGGCCATTCAGCTTTACTGCGAAGGCAGGCTCGAGGTAGACGGACGCCATGTCCGCATCCGCAAATAACGGCTTTGCCGCTCATTTTAGAGAAACAGAGAGGAACAATCATGCAGATCAAACGCGCGCTTATCAGCGTATCGAATAAAACGGGTGTTGTCGAATTCGCCAAGAAACTCCACGAAGCCGGCGTCGAGATCGTTTCGACGGGCGGCACGATGAAGGCCATCAAGGAAGCCGGTATCCCTGTTACGTATGTCAGCGACGTCACGGGCTTCCCGGAAATCATGGACGGCCGCGTCAAGACGCTGAACCCGTACATCCACGGCGGCATCCTCGCCGTCCGCGACAATCCGGAACACGTCAAAGAGATGGAAGAGCACCACATCACGGGCATCGACCTCGTGGCGGTCAACCTCTATCCGTTCAAAGAGACGATTGCCAAGCCGAACGTCACGCTCGCTGAGGCCATCGAGAACATCGACATCGGCGGTCCGGCCATGGTCCGCGCCGCTGCGAAGAACTTCAAGTTCGTCACGGTCATCACGAATCCGGCCCGCTACGACGAAATCGCCGAGCAGGTCAAGAAGAACGGCTGCGTTGACGACCGCACGCGCATGGAACTTGCCCAGGAAGCCTTTGCGCACACGGCCGCTTACGACACGATGATCAAGGATTATCTCGCCGAGCAGCTCAAGAAATAAAAAAAAATAAGAGCCTTCCCCCAAAGGTACAGTCTAAGTACGGTCTGCCTTTGGGAGAGGGCTGTTTTTGTGGAGGGACTAGTATGAATATTTTAGTAATCGGTTCGGGCGGACGTGAGCACACGCTCGCATGGAAGCTCGCACAGTCGCCGAAGGCCACGAAACTCTACGCCGTACCGGGCAATCCGGGCATGAAGGACATCGCCGAGTGCATCGAAGGCGTCTCCATCACGGACAACGACGCTCTCGTAAAGCTTGCGCAAGACAAAGCCATTGACCTTGTCGTCGTCGGTCCTGAGGTGCCACTCACGAACGGTGTCGTCGATGCGATGAACGCGGCCGGCATCAAGGCTTTTGGCCCGACGAAGCTCGCGGCTGAAATCGAGGGCTCGAAATCCTTCTCGAAGAACCTCATGAAACAATACGGCATCCCGACGGCCAAATACGAAGTCTTCACGGATGCTGACGAAGCGCGTGAGTACGTTAAAAAAGAAGGCGCTCCGATCGTCATCAAAGCCGACGGCCTCGCGGCCGGCAAGGGCGTCATCGTCGCCATGACGATGGACGAAGCCCTCGATGCCATCCACGAGATCATGGACGACGCCGCCTTCGGCACGGCCGGCAGCCGCGTCGTCATCGAGGAATTCATGGACGGCGAGGAAGCCTCGCTGCTCGCTTTCACCGATGGCAAGACCATCTATCCGATGGTCAGCTCGCAGGACCACAAGCGCGCCTATGACGGCGACAAGGGCCCGAACACGGGCGGCATGGGCACGTACGCACCGGCACCGGTGATGACGCCGGACATGGTCAAGACCGCGACCGAGCGCATCCTGAAACCGACGATCGCTGCCATGGCCAAAGAGGGCCGTCCGTACAAGGGCTGTCTCTACGCCGGCCTCATGATCACGAAAGAGGGCCCGAAAGTCGTCGAATTCAACGCACGCTTCGGCGACCCGGAGACGCAGGTCGTCCTGCCTCTCCTTGAAAGCGACCTCGTCGACATCATGCTTGCCTGCGCCGACGGCACGCTCGCGGATGAGGATATCAAATGGAGCAACGGCGCTGCCGTCTGCGTTGTCATCGCCTCGGGCGGCTATCCAAAGTCCTACAAAAAGGGCTTCGTCATCGACGGCCTGGAAAAGGCAAAAGCCGCAGGCACACTCGTCTTCCATGCCGGCACGGCCGAAAAAGACGGCAAAATCGTCACCAACGGCGGCCGCGTACTCGGTGTAGTCGCTAAGGCCGACGACGTGCGCAGTGCAGTCGATAAAGCCTACAAAGGCGTCAACGCGATTTCGTTCGAAGGTGCGTTCCACCGCAACGATATTGCACACCGCGCACTTGAGAGACTGGCAAAATAAGTTTTAGTACGCGGGGCAGGGGAGAGTGCAGACGAGCGGGGCATTCGCAGGGGGCCGGGGAAATGTTTTTCGGCTTCGTCGCTCCGTTAAATTGGCTCCAATTGGGGCTGTTCTTACTTAACCATTTCGCCGCCTGCCGCGGCGCTTTGACATCGCCGGACTTAGCAGGATTTGCCTCGGAGCCAAGCCCTTCGGGCAGTCACTGCGCTCCTGCAGGCGAAAAACATTCCCCCGGCCCTAGTTACAGACGTTTCTTTTAGCAGAAAAGCTGCCCCTTTTGGGGCAGCTTTTTGCTTAGTACGCATAATCTTTCCATACAAAAAGGCCGCCAGCTTCAGCTGACGACCTAAACATTCAAATGGTCGGGATGACAGGATTCGAACCTGCGGCCTCTTCGTCCCGAACGAAGCGCGCTACCAAACTGTGCCACATCCCGTAGTCACAAGTGATATTATACTAGCCACAGCATCCTTTGTCAACATATTTTTTACGAATATGAAAAAAGCCGCCAGCCTAAGCTGACGACTCAAATTTCAAATGGTCGGGATGACAGGATTCGAACCTGCGGCCTCTTCGTCCCGAACGAAGCGCGCTACCAAACTGTGCCACATCCCGTAGTCACAAATGATATTATACTGGCTAAAATCTCTTTTGTCAACACTTTTTTTGCAGAACCCTCTCCAAAAAATATGTTCGCATCCTCACAAAAAAACAAGATAAAAGAAGGATTTTCCCGCCCTGAGCACGAAATACACATTATAATCAGAAATCTACTTCGGTTAGGAGGTTTTATTTATGGGCAGAATCCAGAAAATCTTGGTACCAGTCGATGGTTCCGTCAATGGCTGCAAAGCAGTCGATGAGGCAATCTTCTTTGCTCAGAAATGCCATGCCGATCTTGACTTTGTCTATGTTGCCAGCAATATCAACAAAGATATCCCGAGTCATATCGTCTTTGACCGCATCTGGGAGAAGCTGCCGGAAGACATTAAGGCATCGAAACATGTCGAGACCGGCAACATCCCGAAGGCCATCATGCGCGTAGCTGCGGAGGAACACAGCGACCTCATCATCATGGGCAGCCGCGGCCTCGGCCTCTTTAAGGGCGCCCTGATCGGCAGCGTCAGCCAGAAAGTCGTTGAGG
Source organism: Mitsuokella apri (assembly GCF_047974105.1). NCBI lineage: Bacteria > Bacillati > Bacillota > Negativicutes > Selenomonadales > Selenomonadaceae > Mitsuokella > Mitsuokella apri. The sequence continues at coordinate 153,203 of NZ_JBHYRS010000001.1, read as the reverse complement.
AATCGCCGATTCCGGTCATGGTCATCAAATAAATGCTGCATATCACCGGTATCTTTACCGGAAATGAAGAACTGTCCGTCCTAACTTCGAGGATTCCCTTTGCGGAGCCTTGAAGATACAGGCGGGCAGTTCTTTTTGCCTTGACTTTTCCCCTGCGCTATAGTATCCTTTTATTAACTAATAGAAAACATATATATTAGATATGATATAGACAGCAAGGGGAGCGATTCGAGATGGCCGGACTCAGATTACAGGCAGGGGAGATCCCGCCGAAGGCGATGAAATACGTCCTGCACGGACTCTGCACGATTGGTTTTGGCGAGATGGTGCTCGTCGCGCAGGACGGCGTGCTCATGCAGGTCGAGTGGAACGAAAAAAGGCGTCTTGACTGCTGGCACGATACGGCTGACACCGAGAGCGCTTATTCGGAAAAGGCGCTTTTGGAGCTCGCCGCGCGCATCCGCAAGGAATTTCGCCTTTTGCAGTACGGAAAACTCGTGCTCGTCATCCGCAAGGGCCGGCTCATGCAGATTGAGCGCACCGAAAAACAGCGCTTTACGGGACTCGACGGCGAGGGCATTTAAGCCCCGCCAAGTCTTCGCAAAGCGCTGCTGCAATTTTATAGCAAATCACTTGTCTTCATGATTCTTGGCCAGCCACCTTGACTCATGAAGATTTTTTATGGTCTCGATGCGGTCCCTGTAAATATCCTCGATGACGAGCTTGCAGATGACGATGAACGGCACGGCGAGAAACATGCCCGCAGGGCCGAGAACTTCGCCGCCGAGGATGATGCCGAGGATGATCGCGACGGGGTGCAGGTTCAGCGATTTGCCGATCAGTGTCGGATAGACGATGTTGTGGTTGACCTGTGTCAAAATGAGGTAAAAACCGGCCGTCTGCACGGCAATCCACGGGTCGACCGTGGCCGTCAGCAGAATGCCGAAGATTGAAGCGACGGTCGGCCCGAGCACGGGCACGAACTCGCTGATGCCCGAGACCATCGCGAAGACCGAGGCGTAGGGCAGGCTGCGCACCGTGAAGTAGAGGAAGACGACCGTAGCTGTCAGGCAGCAGATGACGAGCTGGCTGCAGATGTAGGTGCGCAGGGCCGAGAGAATGCGGTTGAAGAGCGCGAGCACGCGTCTGTAATCATTGGTCGGGAACAGGCTCGCGAGATACACCTTGATGTCATCGCCGTCTTTGAGGAGATAAAACGTGACAAAGAGGATGATGACCATGTCGATGAATTTGCTGAAAATCGAGAGCAAAAGAGTCAGCGACGATTTCAGCGCGTCGACGCTCGCGGCCTTGAGCTCGAGCCAGAACTGCTCGAATTCGTCGGTCAGGTATTCATTGTTCTCCAGCAGCGGCGACTGCTGCAGTTTCTCCGTAATCTGCGGGAAATCTGTGACGAAGTTCGTGAACGTCGGGATGAACGTGCTCGAGACGAGGACGACGAGCCCTGCGCAGATGGCGATAAAGCAGAACAGCACGATGGCCGCCGCGAGCCCGCGGTTCAGGCGGCGTTCGAGACGGTCGACAAACGGCGTCAGCAAAAGCTGCAGCAGGAGCGAGATGAAAATGATGAACGCGAGCTGCGGCAGAAACCAGAACGTCGACAAGAGAATCGTGAACGTCACCGCGAGGATAATGGAAGTACGGTAATGTTTTAGACGCATAATATTCTCCAATATATATAGAAGATAAGTACAAACCGATTATATCATAAAGGCCGGATGAAGCAAAGCAGGGTGGATTTTGGCTAGGCATGAAAGATAAAAGAAAAACAACGAAAATGTTTCCTATAAAACAACATAAATATCATTGATTTTACCGTACTGATGGTCTATAATAGACATTGTGAAAAGATTCTTAAAAAGAATCACAGCGGAAAATGTGAGATTGGAGGATGTTTATTATGGCAAACCGCATTGTACTCAACACGGTATCGTATCACGGCAAAGGCGCAATTGAAGAGATTCCAGGCATTGCCGAGCGCGAAGGCTTCAAGAAAATCTTCGTCTGCTCCGACCCGTCGCTCGTGAAATTCGGCGTCACGGCCAAGGTCACGGACCTGCTCGAAAAAAATAAGATTGAGTATACGCTCTATTCCAACATCAAACCAAATCCAACGATTGAAAACGTCCAGACCGGTGTCAAGGCGTTCAAAGAAGCCGGCGCGGACTCGATTATCGCCATCGGCGGCGGTTCTTCGATGGATACGGCCAAGGCCGTCGGCATCATCATCGCCAATCCGGAATTTGCCGATGTGCGCTCGCTCGAAGGCGCTTCGCCGACGAAGCATCACGCCGTCAAAACCATCGCGGTGCCGACGACGGCCGGCACGGCTGCCGAAGTCACCATCAACTACGTCATCACGGATCCCGAGAAGGTCCGCAAATTCGTCTGCTGCGATGAGCACGACATCCCGGCCTACGCCGTCGTCGACCCCGACATGATGTCCTCGATGCCGAAGGGCCTGACGGCTTCGACCGGCATGGACGCCCTGACGCACGCCATCGAAGGCTACACGACAAAGGGCGCCTGGGAAATGACCGACATGATGCACTATGAGGCTATTCACCTGATTGCGAAATACCTGCGCCTCGCCGTCGCGAACGACCCGAAGGGCCGCGAGGGCATGGCTCTCGGCCAGTACATCGCTGGCATGGGCTTCTCGAACGTCGGCCTCGGCATCGACCATGCCATGGCCCACACGCTTTCGGCCCATTACGACACGCCGCACGGTGTTGCCTGCGCCATGCTGCTGCCGATTTCCATGGAATTCAACAAGGAATACACGGGCGAACGCCTGCGTGAAGTCGCCCGCGCCATGGGCGTCGAGGGCGTCGACGAGATGAGTCAGGAAGAATACCGCACGGCCGCGATCAAGGCCGTCGAGCAGCTCTCCGAAGACGTCGGCATCCCGAAGACCCTCGACAAGATCAAGGAAGAAGACCTCGACCAGCTCGCCGAAGACGCCCTGAAGGACGCCTGCTACCCAGGCAACCCGCGCGAAGCCACGAAGGAACAGGTCAAAGACCTCTTCCGCAAGATTATGGCCTGAAACAAAATTTAAATCAGGATGGAGAAAGGGACTGCCCACTGTGACAGTCCCTTTTTGGTTTTTGTAATCTCGTAACATGACTTTTTGCGTTAGTATTTTTTTGCTGGCATTTCTTCTGCCTGCATACTATAATGAAGATGAGGAAATATATCATTTTGTTCTAAATGCAGGTGACATGAAATGACATATCAAAAGCAAAAAGCACAGGGCATTGTCGAATATGCGCTAATTCTCGCATTCATAGTCGGCGTGGCCGTGGCCCTGTTTAACAGCAACGGGCTGGCCAACGCGATAGGAGAGGCATTCTTTAATGTGTCGGAGGCCATTCAGGAGGCTGCCAGTAATTCGACGAAACAGGAACGCGTGCAGAATCGTTTGGCCGATGCGCTGGAAAATGCCATCAGAGGCGGAGTCATCCAATTGGGCGATAATCAATGGATTGAGATTGATGTGCAGCAGGATCCGAATAAACAGTCAGGCAATGGCTACAATGTAGATGGTGGCGCAAGTCCAAGTGCTTATAAGAATAAGGCGCTGCTTTCCATTAATGGGAATGCATATACGTCTTTCCAGAATTTGTGGAATGCCACTGAGCTAAAAATGTATGAGATGAATATGGGCGAGGAAAGCGGCTGGACCGGCGTGCGTATCGTGTCGAATGGCAATGGCACCTATACGACGCATTATTACAGCGGCGACGCGACAACAGTCAAAAATCAGCCGAATATTAACTACAAGGATACGGGCTCTATGGATACGGCAACACGGACCGACGGCAAGAGTCTTTTGCAGAACAGTGTTACGTGGACGAAATAAGCCGATTCTTGCAATACGTCCGTGGAAATGATATAATTTAAATGTACAAAAAAGGCCACCGTAGACGGTTGTCCTCTATCTTTTAGTCAAAATGACCGCAAAGTTTGAGAGCCTGGCGGTCATTTTTTATTGCTATGGTCTTTGCCGAGCGTGTATCCCAAAGAGAAGCACGCAATCGCGAAACCGAGTATTTCGATGAAAGCATCGTAGTATACTTAGCGCAAATTTAATTTGACACTTCCCGCAAAATCATGTAGTCTTATTCTGTAAGAGTATGATTTGTTTTGGAGGGACAGAATATGAAAAAATCAGCACTGCTGACGGCGGCCCTGCTCCTCGTCAGTTCTTCTTATGCCATGGCGCAGCCGATTAACCAGATGACTGGTCATGAGACGGCTGTGGGCGTTGGCACGAAAGAAAGTTATATTGAACATAAGGTCACGGACAAGGCCACGGTCGGTTTCCAGTATGCGGACCGCGACGAAAAGGGCGATCATAAGGATGCGTATGCCCAGTACGATGTCGTGGGTTCGGAGCTTAAAATCATCGGCGGCTACCGCTGGAATCTGCCGAATGACAAGAACAACGCCTTTGCCGGCCTTGCAGTCAGCATGCCGCGTGTCATGGGCTTCGACGCCTATGCTTCGTATGTCGCAGGCAAGGACTTCAACGAGACGCAGGTCGGTGTCAACAAGAACCTGCTTTTAAACGTTGACCTCAATGTCAATTACCACAACTTCAAACCCGATGAAGGCAGCCGCGAAAACGGCGTCGGTGTCGGCGTATCGGTTAAGTTCTGATTGTTTCAGGCTGCCCCGATTTTTCATGATTTTGCATAAGAAAAACCCGCCTTACCGCGGGTTTTTGTCTTATCATTGTAAAATTGGACCAATCACTGGGCGTCAAAAAGCGGCAGCGGCTCAAGGAAGATGATGTCCTTGCGCTTGGCGGCGTCGCCTTCGGCGAGCACGCAGGCCTGACCGCAGACCTTGCCGCCGGCTTTTTCGGTGAGCTCGACGAGGGCTTTCATCGAACCGCCCGTGCTGATGACGTCATCGAGCAGCAGGACGTTTTTGCCTTTGATGCGCTCGATATCCGTGCCGTCGAGGCAGAGCTTCTGCGTGCCTTTGGTCGTGATGGAGACATCGTCGACCCACAAGGCGTTTTCCATGTAGGCCTTGACGGACTTGCGCGCGACGATGTAGCGCTTCATGCCGAGAGCGCGGGCGAGTTCTTCGGCGAGGGGAATGCCTTTCGTCTCGGCCGTCAGGACGTAGTCGGTCTCGGGCGGCACTTTTTTCGCGAGTTCGCGCGCACAGGCGTCCGTGAGCTCGAGGTCGCCGAGCATGACGAAGCCGGCAATCGCGAGCTCGTCCGTGACATTGAGTACCGGCAGCCTGCGCGTGAGGCCGGCAATCTTCAAATCATAAAATCTATCTGCCATTATAGCACCTCTTCATTTTAATATATCTTCATTATACTATGAATGGGAAAACGGTGCAATTGCGTTCAAATGAGAACGAGAGATTTGTAATAAAGAAAGGAACAGGAAGATGAGCGAGAATTACAGTGAGGAACAGAAGGCCATTGAGGAAATCACGCATATTCTGCTGCACGCGCTGACGGAGGAAAGCATCGGCGAAAAACTCGACGGGGCGAAATCGCAGCAGGAAGTGTACGAGGCGTTGAAGACGCTGCCTTATTTCAAGCTGACGATGGATGAGTTTAAGATTGGCATCGAGGCACTGCGCCAGCAGCAGGCGGAAGTGCATCAGCATGAACACGAGCATGAATGCGATGGCGAGGGGGACGATAGCGAGAGGTGACGGGCGGCAAATGGGCGGTGAAATATTTTCGGCTTCGGCGCTTTGCTGAATGGGCCCCAACTGGCTTTAGCGGATTTTAGGGGCTTCGCCGCCTGCCGCGGCGTTCTTACATCGGGCGGACCTCGCTGCGGTTCGTTCGGGGCCCAGCCCTGCGGGCGGTCGCTCAGCGCCTGCAGGCGAAAATATTCCCCCGCCCTTAGTTCAGCGCGGCTTACATCGCGGGTTATCGGGATACTTTGCTTTCCGCTATCTATCGCAAAAAAGCGGCTGCTTCCTTTTCTAAACTGGAAGCAGCCGCTTTTGCTATGTCTTTTTCTTTTATCTTGCAGGGCTCGGAGCGGCGGAGATTGCCGGCGTTTGCTTCGCTCCGCCTTTCTTTTGCGTTTTTGATGGGAGCGGATGGGGGGCGAGGCGCGTTCGCTGTCGCTCCGCTTAGGGCTGTTCCTCATGAAAGGAGAAATAAGCCGCTTTCATGCTCCCGACCCCTTGCCAAGCCCCGCTCGTCACCGCAAGCCCCCGCGAGCGCCCTGACTCACCTCACAGCACTCTGCCTCGAACGCTCTCTGCTTCGAGTTTGCTATGCATCAAAGCTTCTTTTCCGTCAGCACCATCTCCAGTGCGTTGAGGATGTCGTTTACATTCTCCTCGGTGATGACGAGAGGCGGCTGGAAGGCCATGACGTTGCGGGCGACGCCGTTTTTGCCGATGATGAAGCCGCGGTCTTTGAGGGTTTCGAGCACGTCGTCGAGTTCGGCTGCTGCCGGGCTCTTGTCGGCGTGGACGAATTCGGCGCCGGTCATGAGGCCGAGGCCGCGGACGTCGCCGATGATTGGGTGCTTTTTCTGCAGCTCCCTAAGGCCTGCGCGCAGCTGCTCGCCGCGCTTCGTGGCGTTTTCGCAGAGGTGGTGCGACTCGATGTAGTCGAGGACGGCGAGGCCGGCCGTGGTCGAGACGGGGTTGCCGCCGAGCGTCGAGGCACCCGGGCGCGTGTAGGTGTCGGCGATTTTGGCCGGCGCGATGAACGCGGAGATCGGCGCGCCGTTGCCGAGGGCCTTGGCGCAGGCCATGATATCCGGCACGACGTCGAAGTTCTCGATGGCAAACATCTTGCCCGTGCGGCCAAAGCCCGTCTGGACTTCGTCGGCGATAAAGAGCGTATTATGCTGCTTGAGGATTTCCTTCACGCGCTTAAAGTAGCCCTTCGGCGGCACGACGATGCCGGCGTTGCCCTGAATGGTCTCGGCGATAAAGGCACCCGGATGCCCCGCGGTAGAAGTCTGAATCAAATCTTCGACGGCATTGGCACACGCGAGGTCGCAGGTGTCCGGTTTTTTGCCGAGCGGGCAGCGGTAGCAGTAGGGGTTCGGGGCGAAGTGGATGCCGCCGACCGGATTTTCGTCCGTGCGCCACATCTGGATGCCCGTGACGCTCATGCCGAGCTTCGTGCGGCCGTGCAGGCCGTTCCTGAGTGCGATAATCTCGCTGTTATGCGTGTAAATCGAAGCGAGCAGCAGCGCGCCTTCCGTGGCTTCGGAGCCCGTCGAGCAGAAGAACGTTTTCTGCAGGTCGCCCGGTGTGACCTCGGCGAGGCGTTCGGCGAGGTTGACGAAGTTTTCCGTCAGATAAATGTTGCAGACGTGCTGCAGCGTGCCGACCTGCTCCTGCACTTTCTTCGTGATTTCCGGATTGCAGTGGCCGCAGTTCATGACGGACACGCCGGCGAAGCAGTCGAGGTATTTGCGCCCCTCGCTGTCGTAGAGGTACTGCATCTCGCCGCGGACGATTTCGCGCGGATGCTTGTAAAAATGCCCGAGACACGGCATGATGTATTTTTTCTTCTTTTCGATGATGGCTTCCGGTCCAATGTAATGCTTTTCAGCCAAGAAAATCCCCTCCTAAATATTTATATGGATAGAAAGCTCGGGGGCAGCCCCAAAGACTGCCCCTAAGCCCCAGTTTTCACCGTGAATTAAATCGAGTTGCGGCTCTGGCGGAAACGGTAGGTGCCGAGGCCGAATTCGCGCGGGCTCTGCTGCCGGACTTCCTCAAAGGCGAGCGAATCAAGCGCTTCATCGCTGCTTTCGCCGGCTGCGAGCTTGTCGAGGGCTTCGCGGTAGAGCTTCGTGACGAGCCCCGTGAGCTCCGGCGTGTAGTCCTGCGCCTCAATGCGGTACGAGGCGAGGCCGTTGAACTTCGCGAGGTACGGATAGAGGCAGAGGTCCTTGGCAAAGAGGATGTGGTTGCGGCCGTACTGGTCGATGCGAATCGGGTGCTTCTCTTCGGCCGTGTCGAGAAGTGCATAGTGGCGGTCGAGGATTTCCGGATTGTCGAGCTCGTTGAACTCCGGCAGGCTCATGGCCGGGAAGTCGTGGTCACAGATCATCGACTCGTAGGCACCGTGCACGACGGTCTCCAAGGGCAGCTCGGACGTCTCGACGATTTCGCGCAGCTGCTCGAAAGACAGCTCGTACGACGTGGCGGCCATCGTGAGGCCGTTTTCCTTCAGGAACTTCGCGGCGAGCTGGTTGAAGAGGTTGAAGGAAAGGTCGGCCTGCACCGGCAGGTCCGTGATGCTCTTCGCGAGTTTCAGCGAACCGAGGTTGCTGACCATCAGGCCATCCGGACGGATGTCACGCAGCTCCGTAAAGAACTGCTCAAGCTCGCCGCACTCACGGCGCATCGTCGTGCGCGGCGTGTTGACGACGACCTTGGCGCCGCCGTGCGTCTTCGCGTAGGCGAGGATTTCGGCATACTCCTTGAGTTTCCACGGGCGCAGCGGTCGGAAGGCCTCGCCGCCGACGTAAATCGTATCGGCGCCGTTGTCAATCGCGGCTTTGGCCGACTCCATCGTGTTGACGCGGACCGACAAAGTGCGGTGCGGGGCATTTTCCTTCTCGATGTCGCGCTCCTGACGCAGCACTTCGTCCTGGAAGCCCGCTTCCTTCACGGCGTGGCTGAAGAAACGCGGCTCGCGTTCGCCCGTGAAGCCGATGTCCTTTTTGCCCGGCTGGCCAAACGCGAACGTCGTCGTGAAATCGCGCGCACGGTTGTCGTAGAGATTCTTCCAGCCTTCTTCGTCCGTCGTGTAGCCGTTCGGGTCCGCGATGTACGCGTCAATGGCCTTGCGGTACGTCGAGACGATGCGGCGGATGAAGTTCGCCGGACGCATGCGGCCCTCGATTTTAAACGAGAACACGCCGGCCTGAATGAGCTGCGGGATGGCTCTGTACATGCACATATCCTTGAGCGCGAGCTTGTACGGGCCTTCGCTGTCCTCGTCGAGCACTTCGCCCGTATTTTCGTCGATGAGCTTGTACGCCCAGCGGCACGGCTTCAGGCAGCGGCCGCGGTTGCCGCTCTGGCCGAACAGCACGCCCGAGTGGATGCACTGGCCCGACTCGCTGATGCACATATCGCCGTGCATGAAGTACTCGACCTCGATGCCCGTGCGTTCGCGGAACAGGCTGAGCTCGGAGAGCGTCATCTCGCGGCCCACGACGATGCGCGTGATGCCGTATTCCTTGAGCTTCTCGATGGCGTGCTCGTTGTGCGTGTTCATCATGACCGACGTGTGCAGCGGAATGGTAATCCCCATCTCATGCACGAGCTCGAGCACGGCAAAATCCTGTACGAGGATGGCGTCGGGGCGGATTTCGTTGAGATAGGCGAGGTATTCGCGCAGCGCCGGGATTTCCTCGTTGCTGATGAGGTTGTTCAGCGTGACATAAAGGCGCACGCCGTGCTCATGGGCGTAGTCGATGGCCTTTTTGAGTGTGGCATCGTCAAAATTAAAACCGCCTTCGTGCATGCGCATGTTGAAATGCTTGCCGCCGAGGTAAACGGCGTCAGCACCCGACTCCACGCCAGCGACGAGGGCATCCCACGTGCCGGCCGGCGCGAGCAGTTCGACGGATTTGCGATTCAGAATCATATATAATACTCCTTTGGAAACTTTTTGAAAAATCACGAAAAGACAACACAGATATCTAATTATCAATTATATCAGGTATTTATGATTCAAGCAATCAGACATATCGGCAGGGCGGGCCCTGGCATCATAAAAATTTTTTAATAATCGTTAGCGAAACCTTCGTGCCAAAATCCGGCCTGCCTGTGACAAATCTCCTATATATAGGAAAAAAACTGTCTTGTCACAGCCCGTTGCCTGTGCTATTATAATAAGCGTTCATACTGTCAAAACAGTATGCTTTATACACTGAGATAAATCATTTTGCAATACATCTTTTACATTAAGGAACGATTTGATAAATGATTGACATTCACTCCCACATTCTGCCGAATATCGACGACGGCTCCGAAAATATGGAAATGTCCCTAGCGATGCTGCGCACGTCCGTCGCTTCGGGCGTCACGGACATCATCGCGACGCCGCATGTCAACCGGCACGGCGTCATTCCCGCGTGGCAGACGATTGAGGAAAAGGCCGAAGAACTGAAGAGGGCCGCACAGGAGCAGCAAATTCCCATCCGTATCCATACGGGCGCGGAAATCGAGTTCAACGGCGACGTCATGCGCTTTCTCGAAAAGGGCTCGCGCGACTACTGCCTGGCGGGCAGCCCCTATGTGCTGCTTGAGTTCACGGACCAGACCCAGCCCGACATCGCGGAACATATGCTTTTTGCCCTGCAGCTGCGGGGCTTTTGGCCTGTCCTCGCGCATATCGAGCGTTTCCCGCAAATTTTAGCCGACAAGGAGCGCCTGCTGAGCTGGGCCGAAAAGGGCATCCTCTACCAGTGCAACGCGGGCAGCTTCACGGGCTATTTCGGTCCGAAATGCCAGACGCGCGTCGAAGAACTCTATCATAACGGCCTCATTCACTTCCTCGGCAGCGACGGCCACCGCGTCGAATTCCGCACGACGGATTTGCGCGAGGCCCATGAAGTCCTCGACAAACTCGCGGCCAAAGAGAAAAAAGAAAGCCTCTGGCAGCAGGCCGAAGCCAATGCCCAGTTCATACTGAAGGGCAGAGTGCTCTATCCCGACGTCCCGCAAAAATGGCAAAAAAAGAAAAAAGGCTTCTTCAGCCGCCTGTTTGGCTGAACGCAGCCGAACTTATCAATTATCAATCCGCATTCATCTCTATCTATATATTAGGAAGGGAACGTATCTTGCTTAAAAAATCCATGCTCGCGCTGGCCGTCTGTCTGGCCCTCAGCGCGCCCGAAGTTTTCGCCGCCTCTTCTTCATATTCCTACGAGGACCCGAGCCGCGTCGCCGCCGATATGGCCGCGGCCCAGTCCGCGCAGCCAGTCCAGCCGGTTCAGGCAGCTCAGGGAACGCAGGCAGCCGCAGCTCAGTCTGCCAAGGCCCAAAAGCCAAAAAAGCAGAAAAAGCTCAGGGAATCCGACATCATCAAGCAGGTCGAGGCCGCGACGCCGCGCCCCGAGGCTTCGCCCGCACTCAACACCAAGGATTATCTGCTGCGCGCCGGCGACCAGCTCAACATCGTCGTGACGCAGCAGCAGGACCTCGGCAATTCCTCGGCGAACCAGACGCCGTTTACCGTGCGTCCCGATGGGAATGTTTCCTTTCCGCTCGTCGGTGAGATTCACGCCGAGGGCATGACCGTCAGCGAGTTCACGAACGTCCTGACCTACGGCCTTTCGCGCTATATCGTCTCGCCCGACGTCGCCGTCAACATCACGAAGCTCGGCCGCACGCGCGTCTACGTCTTTGGCGAGGTCAAGAAGCCCGGTGCCGTGGAGCTTGAGAAGTCTCACACCGTCATCGACGCCATCGGCGCGGCCGAAGGCTTCACGCGCGACACGGCCAAGAAAAAAGTCTACCTGATTCATCAGGACGAGCCGCAGTCGCTCATCAAGATCAACCTCAACAATATGCTGCGCACGGGCGATATGTCCGAGAACTACGTCATGCGCGAAGGCGACCTTCTCTACATGACGCGCAACAACCGCATCGACTTTGCCCGCGACATCGCGCCGATCCTCAGCAGCATCTACATGATCACCGAAGTCAAGGACAATCTCGACGACAATTAATAAGCGATAAGCACGCGCATGCTTATCATTCTGAGATAAGAGAGGAAGAACAGCTTGGAAGAAATCACCATTGACCTCAGAGAGCTCGCCCAGGTCGTCATGGCCAACAAGAAGAAAGTCGCGGCGACGACCGCAGCCTTTCTCGCCGCGGGCGGCATCTACCTTTTTTTCGCCCATCCCGTCTATCAGTCCGACTCGCTTTTGCGCATCAAGCAGCAAAAGGGACTCGGCGACTCGATTCTCGCAAATCTGCCGTCCGGCAACGCCGCGAACGACAAGCAGCGCATGATGACCGATGCCGAGATTTTAAAGAGCCGCAACGTCGTCATGCCGGTCATCGAGGCGACCGAAGAGCCCGACAAAAAGGGCAAACTGCCGACCTACGAAGCCTACGTCCAGGGCCATATCGTCACCAAGCCCTACAAAGACACGGAAATCCTGCAGGTATCCGTGACGGGCAAGTCGCCAGAGCAGGCCCAGGAAGCCAACAGCCTGCTCGTGCAGGGCTTCATCCAGCGTCTGACGGACCTCAGCCATGAGGAACAGAAGGACACGCGCGAGTTCTTAGAGCAGCGTCTCGGCGACGCCAAGGAAGAACTCACGAAGGCCGAGGACAAGCTCCAGAAATATCAGGCCGAAAACAAGATGTACTCGACCGACGACCAGATGAAGCAGGTCACGGAAAAACTCAACATCGTCGACAAGGCCAAGGCCGAGAACCAGCTGAACCTCGAGACGGCGCAGGCCGGCCTCAAGAGCGTCAACTCGCAGCTCGACTCCGCGGGCGTTTCCATCGCCGATAGCCCGGCCATCCAGCAGTACAAGACGCAGCTCGCGCAGCTTGAAGCCACGAAGGCCAGCTACGCCGGCAAATTCACCGACGAACACCCGAAAATGCAGGAAGTCGACAATCAGATTGCCCAGGCCCAGCAGTCTCTGAACGACGAAATCAGCAAAATCGTCGCGCAGCAGGCACCGTCCTCAAGCCCCGTGCAGCAGGGCCTGCTCGCCGATAAATTCAAGGACGAAGCCGCCATCGCCGTCGCGAACAGCAAGGCCGAAGCCCTCGCCAAGATGGACGCCGAAAACGAGGCCCTGATCGCCTCGCTGCCGGAAAAAGAAGAAGGCTACGTGCGCGTCAAGCGCGACGTCGACGTCACGAACGAAATCTACGTCATGCTCGCCAAACGCCTTGAAGAAGCCAAAATCGCCGAAGTCATGGTGCCAAATGAAGTCCAGGTCGTCGACGAAGCGACGCTTCCCGAAAGACCCGTCAAGCCGCGCAAACTGCTCGTCATGGCCATTGCCGGTGTGCTCGGCCTGCTCGTCGGCATGGGCGGCGTCATTGCCCACGCCATGCTCTACCGCAAGCTGCGCACCGCTGAGGACATCGAGAAAGAGCTCGGCCTGCCCGTGCTCGGCATGATTCCCGACGCGGACACGACGAAGAAAAAAGTCCCGGGGCAGACGAGCCTTTGGGAACGACTCAAGAGAAAGGTGGGCAAATAATGGCCGATATCTCATTCATCACCGAGCGCGACAAGCTCTCGCCGATTTCCGAGGCCTACCGCGCCATCCGCACGAACCTGCAGTTTGCCAGTGCCGATAAGACCATCAAGAGCGTCGTCTTCACCTCAGCCGTCCCGAGCGAAGGCAAGTCCACGACCGATATCAACCTCGCCCTCGTCATGGGGCAGGACAACAAGCGCGTGCTGCTCATCGACGCCGATATGCGCCGTCCCGTGCTGCACCGCCGCTTCGGCCTGGAAAACCGCGGCCTCAGCAACTGCTTCGCCGACAATCTGAGCCTCAAAGACGTCATCCAGCACGACATCGCCCAGAACCTCGACGTCGTCACGAGCGGCCCCGTGCCGCCGAACCCCGCCGAGCTTTTAGGCTCCGCGAAAATGCAGGAGCTTTTAAAAGAGGCCGAGGCCGAATACGACTACGTCTTCCTCGACATGCCGCCGATTCTCGTCGTCACCGATGCCGCCGTGCTCGGCAGCCAGACCGACGGCGTCATCCTCGTCGTCGGCAGCGGCGACATCAGCCCCGACGAAGGCCGTCAGGCCAAAGCCCTGCTCGAGAAAGCCCACGTCAACATCCTCGGCGTCATCCTCAACAAGGTCCCGCAGCAGCATCAGGGCAATTATTACTACTATTACTATTACGACGAAAACCACGTCAAGCATAAGCGCAATAAATAAGAAAGGATTGAGTGCATGAAGACCCGCGTTTATCCAAAATCGCGTAAAATCTTACATCTTCTCGGCGATATCGCCATCATCGTCATCGCGTATGGCCTCAGTGCCGCGCTCATCCTGGCCACCGGTACCTTCGAAGCTCATGCCGTGCTTTACTCCGGCATGCTGCCCGTCGTCATCCTGCTGACCATCATGATGTTTTCCATCAACGGTCTCTACACCATCGAACACAAGCGTTTCAGCGAAGTCCTCATCGGCCTCGCCGTGAGCCTGTTCCTCGTGCTCGTCATGATCATGGCCCTGAGCTTCTTCATCCATGAATTCGCGTACTCGCGTGTGCTGGCCGTCGTCAGCACCGGCGTCGAGTTCGTCCTGCTCGCCCTTTGGAAACGCGTCACGCAGCGCTGCGAGCAGGGCCTGCACCGCGACCGCCGCACCCTGATTATCGGCAACGAGGAGCAGTGCCGCCACGTCTACTACCGCATGAGCGCCCAGCCCCAGCTTGGCCTCGAGCTGCATCAGGTCGTCATGGGGCCGCACGCCGACTGGAAGAGAGAAGCGGACCTGCTGCACACGGATGTCATCATCATCTGCTCCGACATCCCGATTCCCGTCAAGGCGGAAATCGTCAACTACTGCACGGACAAGGAAATCCAGCCCTTTGTCATCCCGAGTGCCTACGAGGTCTTCTGCAACGGTGCAAAGCTGCAGCGCATTGACGATGTGCCGGTCTTCCGGCCGCGCAGCCTGCGCCTGAGCGTCGAGGACCGCGCCGTCAAGCGCACGGTCGACATCGTGCTCGCGGGCATTGCCTTTGTCATCGCGCTGCCGTTCATGCTCGCCACGGCCATCGCCATCAAGCTCGAGGACCACGGCCCTGCGCTCTACAGCCAGGTCCGCACGGGCCGCTTCGGCAAACCCTACAAGGTCTACAAGTTCCGCTCGATGCGCGTCGACGCCGAGAAATACTCGGGCCCGCAGCTCGCGACGGACCACGACCCGCGCATCACGAAAGTCGGTGCCTTCATCCGCGCGACGCGCCTTGACGAGCTGCCGCAGATCTGGAACGTCCTCAACGGCGACATGAGCCTCGTCGGCCCGCGCCCCGAGCGTCCGTACTTCGTCGAGCAGTTCACCGCGAAAAATCCCGAGTACGCCTATCGCCACAACGTCAAGCCCGGCATCACAGGCCTCGCACAGGTCTTCGCCAAATACAACACCACGCCCTACGACAAACTCGTCTACGACCTCATGTACATCGAAAACTACAGCATCGTCGAAGACTTCGTCATCATGATCCAGACCATCAAAATCCTCGTCACCAAAAGTGCCACCGAAGGCGCCGTCGACCTCGACAAACTCGACCTGAACCTTCAGGACTACACGGCAGAGAAAAAGCGGGAGAAACAGGGGAAAGAAGTATGAGTCCGTATTCTGTTTTGATGTCCGTCTACCATAAGGAAAAGCCGGAGTACCTGCGCGAAAGCATGCAGAGCATCTACGGCCAGACCGTGCCAACGGACGATTTTGTGCTCGTCTGCGACGGCCCGCTGACAAAAGAGCTCGATACAGTCATCGCGGAGATGCAGGCCAAATTCGGCAAAAGGCTGCGCGTCTGCCGGCTTCTTGAAAATCAGGGCCTTGGCCGTGCGCTGAACTTCGGCATGAAAATGTGCAGACATGAACTCATCGCGCGCATGGACTCCGACGACATCAGCCGCAGCGACCGCTGCGAGCGCCAGCTGCAGCTCTTTGAAAGCCACCCCGAGTACAGCCTCATAAGCGGCATCGTCGAGGAATTCACCGGTACCAAAGAGCACGTCTACGCCAGACGCATCGTGCCGGAGCACCAAAGAGAAATCCTCGCCTTTGCGAAAAAGCGGAATCCCTTCAACCATCCCTGCATCATGTACAAAAAAAGCCACGTCGAAGCAGCGGGCGGCTACCAGGACTTTTTCCTGCTCGAAGACTACTACCTCTGGATCCGCATGCTCCAGCAGGGCCTGCAGGGCTGCAATATCCAGGAACCGCTGCTCTGGATGCGGGCGGGAAGTGACATGTACAAGAGACGCGGGGGATGGAAATACTTCCTGTCCCAGCGCCATCTTCTGCAGTACATGCATCGAACCGGCTTCATCTCAGGGAGACAATATCTACTTGGCGTATTCGTCAGATTAGGAGCATCCATGGCACCAGACAGCTTACGAAGCCTTCTGTTCAGTAAGGCATTGAGAACCATGAGCAAGAATTCGGGGGGGGGCAATAACTAATCATAATCGATTAGCTATTCCTCGCATAGGGAGACCGTGCGGTGTTGCCTATGCATAAAGAGAACTCACCTGAATTTGCCGTTACGGTCAGCGTGATTATGCCTGCTTATAACTGCAGGGCAACACTGGCTGAGAGTATCAAATCGGTCACAGCGCAGACTTTTGCTGATTGGGAATTACTGGTCATTGACGATTGTTCCAGCGAACCCTTAGCAGACATTGTGGAATCCTTTCATGATGCGAGAATCCGCTACGTGCGCCTGTTGGAAAACAGCGGTGTAGCTAAGGCCCGCAACACAGGTATTGCCCTTGCGAAAGGCCGGTACATTGCTTTCCTAGATAGTGATGACCTTTGGCTGCCGGAAAAACTGACAAAGCAACTGGTGTTTATGCAGGAACATCAATATGCCTTTACCTATACTTGGTACAGTCAGTTTAAAAAGTCGCCGGAACAGCCGGTCCGACTGGTTCGTACAAAGGAGTTTGTCGACTATAGGAAGCTGTTAAAGGGCAATGATATTGGCTGCCTGACTGTCATGATTGACCGTGTTCAGATTCCGCATATTGAGATGCCACCGGATAAGCATGAAGACTATATTACATGGCTCAATATCCTGTGTGAATACGGGCAGAGGGCATATTCCTTGCCTGAAGATCTTGCGAGGTATCGCCTGTCTGACGAGTCGCTTTCAGGAGATAAGAAGAAAAGTCTGGTGTGGACTTGGAAGGTTTATCGAGAGAGTCAGAAATTATCTCTTTTACAAGCTGCGTACTATTTTACCTTTTACCTGATAAATGGCATTAAAAAGCATTACAAATAAATTTGATGGAAGGGAAATCTGGTAATGAAATTAGCAATATTGCTACTCTGTCATAAAAATGCAGAGCAGATCAATATGTTTCTGGATATAATGGAACATCCGGATATCGAATTTTTTATCCATATGGATAAAAAGGCTGATATCGTTAATCAGATAGAAATGAGACAGGATATTCATATTTTACCAGATCATCTTCGTGTTGATGTTAAGTGGAGTGGCTTTTCTATGATTGAAGCCACTCTCAATCTTATTCGATTAGCGTATAAAGAAAAAAGATTTGATTATTACTGGCTTTGCAGCGGGCAAGATTTTCCGATAAAATCAGCAGAATATATCTTAGACTATTTCCAAAAAAATAAAGGAAATAACTTTATTAGCTACTGGCCATCTTATCAATACGGAACAGAGAGAAAAGAGACTCATAAAGATAAGCGCAATATATTGAAATTTCCTCATTTTATGATGGGAAGAAGCATATTAAAGCGTGTGATCAAACGTGCTTATATTGAAGTGTCGGGGGGGTGGACACATACCTACAATGTGTTCCGGCGAAAAGACAAATTTTCCACAGTTCCTTTTTATTTTGGCCCACAGTGGATTGCTATTACAAACAATTTTGTGAGTTGGCTGCTTGATTATTTGAAGAGAAACCCCTGGTATGCAGAGGGATATCGGCACAGCCTAACGCCAGATGAATCTTTCTTTCAAACATTGTTTATGATGTCTCCTTATAAAGAGAATAGGTATGATTACCTTCATTATGTTGATTGGTCAAGTCGAGATGGCAGACCTGTAAATTCTCCGAATGTCTTAACAGTGAATGATTTTGATAATCTGGTAAAGTCAAAGTTTCTGATGGCACGTAAATTTGATTTGAACGTAGATAAAGAGATTATAGAAAAATTAGCGAAGGTATGCTCATCTTCTCGGTAAACAATGGGAGGCCAGTTTAGATGCCAGAAATTAGCGTGATTGTTCCAGTATATAATGCGGAAAAATATTTAGATCGATGTGTGAAATCTATATTGGGACAGACCTTTTCAGACATTGAACTAATTCTGGTAGATGACGGTTCTCCAGACAAATCAGGTGAGCTTTGTGACCGATGGGCGAAGGAAGATAACCGTGTTAGAGTGATTCATCAGGAGAATGCAGGAGCGGGGGCTGCGCGGAATGCTGGACTGGCTATTGCAAGGGGACATTATATTAACTTTGTTGATAGTGATGATTGGATTGCCCCACAGATGTATGAAATATTATATAAATTAATTCGAAGGACTTCCGCTCCTATCGCAATGACAGGTATGATTAGTAAAACTCATTATGAAGAACCGGTGAGTTTGGACATAACGGAAGTTCAGTATACCATTAAGGATACGAAAGGAATGCTGAAACGTTTTTTTCGGGTGAATGGAGAAGATTCCAGCATTATTAGCACATGCGGGCGCTTAATCGATAAGAAAATTTTACAAAATTTTAGATTCATAGAAGGAACCATATCTGAAGATGTTTCGGCAGCTTTTTTTATGTGTGTACATAGTCCGAAAACAATAGTGATCCATGAACCTATGTATATTTATTTTCAAAATAACTCCGGTGTGACAAAGAGCAAGGTTACAAAGCGGGATTTTGAGTATATAAAAGCATTTCAAAGGATATATAAGTTTATAAAAGAAAATATACCGGAATTTTCGTATTATGCAGAGATGAATGTCTTGCGATCTCAATTTACAATATTATCGAAAATGAAATTGTACGGATACGATAAAAATGATACAGAGGTAAAAAATTCATATTCTTCATTGAAAAAGATAGTTCGTAGTAATCTATTTAAGTTAATGAAATGGAAAATGCCTGTCAGCAGGAAAATACTATTGTTATGGGACTGCTTTTTATAAGATATATATGCTAATGAATGAGGTGATTCTTTAAGATGGATGATATAACTGTTAGAGATAAATCGCATCAAAAAATTATCTTGGCATTTAATTTTTTGATAGCACTGTACCCGTTTATCGGAACATATGCTGTTCCAGGAATCACCTTTTTAGGTCTTAATGAGCTGTTAGGTATGCTGATAATTATTGCATATTTACTTTCATATCGTATGAAGGTAAGTATGCAAAATTATCATATTCTATATTTAATCTTCATTGTTTATTCGACAGTTATTTCATTATTAATATTTACAACACTGCCTGATATGGGAGATATGCGGCCAATAAATAGACCTTTAAGGAATATAGTGCAGTTTTTGTTAATAGCTATTTTAGGAACACAGTTGTTTAATCTTCGATTCTTTCTGAAATACTATATATTAGGTGGTATGACTGCATCTATATTTTTAATACTTCAAAACATAGCATTCCTTTTTTTTAATATAACGATCCCCTGGTTATTTCCAGGTTTGCCACTGAATTATACAATCGTGGACCAGGCTACTTATTATGCTCGTTATATCCCTAAGTATTATCATTATGGTGATAGCTTGAGAGCCACAGGTGGTTTTACAGAGCCTACAAGTTTTGCAGCATATATATTGCCTTTAATAGCAATATTATTGATTATGAACTTTGTGGATATAAAAAAATGGAAGCTTGGTATATCGAAAAGAAAAATTCATATCGCAATAGTTATTTGTAGTATAGCGATTTTTATATCAACGTCTGCAACAGGAGTAACTATATTAATGCTCATATACCTGATTACGGCAATGAAACAACTATGGAGAACTAATATTGTTTATGCAATAGTATTCGGTATCTTTTTTTGTTTGATTATATTAGGAGTTTTTTATTATATACAAACAAGCGATTGGGGGCAAACACTCATCCTAAGATTAAGTGAAGTTGATACATCTGCTGGAGCGGATTCGACTTCAGGAAACCAACGAATTGTACGTGGATTTGCAGTATGGTATAACTTACCGATAATCATGCAGTTCATAGGTACAGGCTTTGGAAATATATCAAATATATTAATCACGTACGGCATTACGACACCATATGATCCTTCTTTTGGCAGTGCATATATGGGAGCTATTGCGGAGGTTTTAGTATCAACTGGAATCATAGGCATGATTATATTTTTCTCGTATATCATGAACATTGTCTATGGGAATATAGTGTTTTTATTAGAAATCGTGGCTACTTTTTTTGTCTTGATGCTTGCATTAAATATGTTGGCTTCGGGGACATTTGTCTTAATTTTAGTAGCAATATCAGGAATAGTTTCTTATAAACTTAGTCTATAACTAAATGAGGAAATAATATGTTAAAATGGAAAATAGCATGTATTGTTTTAAATTATAAAGATTCAAAGACGACAGCGGATTATATAAACTTTGCCAAAAAAATTGCAGTATATGATTATATCATAGTGGTGGATAATTGTTCTCCAGATGATTCCTACGAAAGGCTGCTAAAGTTTCAAGAAAAAAACGTTATTGTTTGTAAAACATCACATAATGGGGGATACGGGGCAGGGAACAACTATGGGATCAAGCTGGCAAAAAAACTTGGATGTGCGATAGCGTTTGTATCAAATCCGGATGTAGCATATACAAAAGCCTGCATACAGCATATGATAGAGTTTCTTAAACAAAATGATGATTATGCAGCAGTTGCGCCCGTTCAATATAATGGCTACAGCAAGCAGAGACTAGATAATACAGCATGGTCATTGCCAACCTACAACGGTTATGTTATTGGATCGCTATATATTTTAAGGCACTTTTTACCATCAAAAAGGTATAATCTGTCATATAATCAACAAGTGGATTGTGTTACAGGAGCATTTTTAGCAGTAAAAATAGACGAGTTTCTGGCAGCTGGCGCCTATGATGAGAAGATTTTTCTTTATTGTGAAGAGTCAACTTTAGGATATCGGTTAAAGAAAAAAGGCTATAAGACATATTTGCTTGTAGACGAAAAATACGATCATTATGAGTCGACAAGTATAAAGAAAAGTGTTCCTAGCATAGTAAATCGTGTTCAAATGATATATAAAAGTCGATTAATCTATTTGCAAGACTATCTAAAGGTTAATAAATTTCAGCTGATTTTTGCTAAATTATGTTTTTCCGTATCTGTTTTTGAAGAAAGATTAAAAATACCAATTCGAGTGCTCATGAGTAAAGTAAAAGGCAAGGAAGAATTATGATAGAAAGAAAATTAAGCCAAAGAGAGATTCAGCTATCGATATTACATATTCTACAATATTTTGATGAATATTGTAAGAGATATAAAATGAGATATTATTTAGTAGGTGGAACTTTATTAGGAGCGATTCGTCATAAAGGTTTTATACCATGGGATGATGATATCGATGTCTGTATGCCACGTCCTGATTATGAAAGACTTATAAAAACATTTAAAGATAATGCTGACAAAAGGTATTCTCTATCTTCATACGATGTAGGTAATAGCTATCGTCCGTATGCAAAAATCTTAGATTTATCTACCAAAGTGGTAGCAAAAACTAGTGACGATGAACAACATTTATGGATTGATGTGATGCCTGTTGATGGATTGCCGGATGATGAAGATAAAATAAAGAAAATTTATCAGTCATGCGAGAGATATAGAAATATTTTAAATTTAACTAGATGCAAACTTGGAACTGGAAAGACCCTCTTACGGCGTATGAGTAAATATTTTTTACAACCATTAGCACGGTTATATGGAGAAGATCGTCTCATAAAAAATATTGAAAGCATTGCACGTAGTTATGATTATGAAAACAGTAAAAATGTAGGAGCCATAACATGGGGCATATATGGCGTACGTGAAAAAATGTTAAAACGTGAATTTGAGAAATCCGTAGAAGTAATCTTTGAGGGAAATCGATATCCTGCTTTTTCGTGTTGGCAAAGTTACTTATCAAATTTATATGGTGATTATATGGAATTGCCCCCTGTTGAAAAAAGAAAGACTCATGAAATGGAAGCATATTGTTTAGATAGATAGATGGCTTTGGCATCAGTGCTGTCCATTCGTCGCGTTTAAGGCATATTTATTTGAAATCAAAGGTGACTGATATGAATACAGCTGTAATTTTTGCAGGTGGTACAGGTAAAAGGATGAACACGAAATCACTGCCTAAGCAGTTTTTAGAGGTTCATGGAAAACCTGTTATCATCTATACTTTGGAAGAATTTGAGAGACATCCAGAGATTGACCAAATTATATTAGTTTGTTTGGAATCTTGGATCGATTATGCCAAAAAACTTTTATTGAAGTTTCAAATAGCAAAAGTGGTATCCGTTGTTCCAGGTGGGGCAACTGGACAAGAATCTATTTTCCATGGATTAGATGCTGCATATCACCATATGGGGGATGAAAAAGATATTGTCCTGATTCATGATGGGGTCCGTCCTATGATTGATCAGGAGACTATCGGTCAATGTCTTGCCTGTGTACGAGAGCACGGTAATGCAATTACGACTACTCCGGCAATTGAAACAATCTTTGTCAATGGTGAAGCTGGGCGTGTTGGAGAAATCTTTAATCGTTCCCAGTGTGCAATGGCACGGGCGCCACAATGCTTTTATTTGGAAGATATTTATGCAGCTCATCTCAAGGCGCAGGCTGAACATCGTGGTGATTTTATTGATTCAGCTATGTTGATGCAGCATTATGGGGCAAAGCTTTATATGGTAGATGGGCCTGTAGAAAATATCAAAATTACGACACCAACAGACTTCTATCTATTTCGAGCTTTATTGGATGCAAAAGAAAATTTACAGATTGTAGGATTTTAAGGAGAGTCTGTTATGTGGATTGAAAATGAGATCTTTCATGAAGATATGGAAGCAGTTACACAGGCAAATTATATTCCTTGGGAAAAACTGTCGAATAAAACCATTTTTATCACAGGTGCTACTGGACTTATTGGTTTTAATTTGATTTCCGCTTTAGCGTATGCATCACTTTACAAGGAGATTCCGGTAAAAATAATTGCCTTAGTACGTGATGAAGATCAGGCAAAGGAACGTTTCCATGAAATTTTATCAACAGGGGCTCCGTTGAAATTTATGGTAGGAGACTTGGAGCATATACCACCTGTGCATGAACATATTGATTATATCGTTCATGGTGGCAGCCCGACTGCAAGCCGGTATTTTGCCGAACATCCAGTCGAAACAATCATGATGAATTTAAAAGGTGCAACGCATCTTTTAGAACTTGCCAGAGAAAATCGTTCTGAAGGTTTTTTATTTTTGTCAAGCATGGAAGTATATGGTGGTATTCATTGCAGAGAAAAAGTAGATGAAAAACATGCCAGCTTTGTCGATACCATGATACCACGTAACAGCTATCCAGAGGTAAAACGCATGGTTGAATCTCTATGTGCATGTTATGCCGACGAATATGGAGTACCAGCAAAATCAATCCGTTTGACGCAGACTTTCGGCGCGGGGATTCGGAAGAGTGAGAATAGAGTATTTGCTCAATTTGCAAGATCTGCTATGCGCCATGAAAACATTGTAATGTTCACGAAAGGCGGAACGGAGCATTCTTATCTATATACAGCTGATGCAGTAAGCGCTATCTTGACAGTATTATTAAAAGGAAGAATCGGAGAAGCGTATAATGCTGCCAATGAGCAGGCTTACTGCTCAATTAAGGAAATGGCTGAAACTGTAGCCAATCTGGACGTTATTAAAGAAAAGTACAACGAGCCTGTATCTGTAGTAATTGATGAGTCAAAGAATAATGGAAAATTATATCCACCAGAATTGTATATGAATTTAGATACTAAAAAGATCCAGCAGCTTGGTTGGAAGGCTACAAAGAATTTAAAGGATATGTTTACACGAATGATATTAGCGGCAGAATAACGTATTCTTGTATTTTATAATGCTGAGGAAAGTTATATTATGAACTTTGGACAAATTGCTAAAAATATCATATATTCTTTTGGGGCAAATATTGTATCATTAGGTGTTTCAGTTCTGATGGTTATGTTTGTACCGAAGCTGATGCCTGTTGAAGATTATGGTAAATGGCAATTATTTTTGTTCTATTTTTCATATTTGGGATTTCTACATTTCGGCTGGGAAGACGGAATGTATTTACGTTATGCAGGAAAAGATTTTAATGATCTAAAACCACGGGTGCTTTCTGGACAGTTTTGGGGAATCATCATTCTGCAATTAATACTGGCAGGAATTGCGATATGTTTTTCTCAATTTTTTATTACGGATCCGATTAAGCAGACCGTATTCATTTGTGCAATAAGTTTAGCAGTTTTTGTTAATTTTAATACAGGCTGTAATCTTGTTATGCAGATTACGAACCGGATCAAGGACTATGCCCGTATCATTTTGTCGGAACGAATCATACTGCTGATTCTGGTATTTTCCTTTTTGCTGTTGGGCTTCAATCAGTTTCAATACATGTATCTTTCAAAGCTGGGCTCGTTGCTGATTGTTTCTGGAGTATGCTTTTACTTGTGCCGTCACTTATGGACGGTACATATTGGCAGCGTTCAGGAGATTGCTCATGAAGCTGGATTGAATCTGGAAGTCGGCATCAAGCTGATGTTTGCCAATATTGCCAGTATGCTGATCATCGGCATCGTGCGTTACGGAATATCCATTGGCTGGGACGTCTCGACATTTGGCAAGGTATCCCTGACTTTAGGCATATCGAATTTCCTTATGGTCTTCATCAACTCGGTCAGTGTCGTCTTTTTCCCGATATTGAAGCGCATGGACCAGCAGCGTTTGCCAGAGATGTATCGGCAGATCCGGACCATTCTGGCCTGTGTCCTGTTTTTCATGCTGGTCTTTTACTATCCGATCAAGGAGATTCTTTCCTGGTGGCTGCCAAAGTATGCAGACAGCTTGATTTACATGTCGGTGCTGTTTCCTATCTGCCTCTTTGAGAGCAAGGTCAGCCTGTTGATCAATACATATTTGAAGAGCCTGCGTAAAGAGGCATTGATGCTGAAAATCAACTTGATGAGTGTTGGCGTAGCCCTGATCGTTACGTTGTTCACAATAGAAATTCTGCATGACTTAAACGCTGCTGTATTTTCTATTATTCTACTTTACGCCTTCCGTTGTGAGCTGGCGGAACACTACATGGGGCAGATTCTGGGACTTAAATTAAAACGGGATATTGGGATAGAGTTGCTTATGGTAGCTGTATTTATCATATCCAGTGTATGCCTGGATAATTGGTTCTGTCTTTTTGTGTATGGTTTTGCGTACGTAATATATTTGTTTGCTCATCGTAAGCAGGTAAAAGAGATAAGGACAATTTTGCGAAGAGGGTAAAGGGGTATGATATTTTGGTAAATAAACTTGACGAAATAACAGAAGAAGCTTATACTCAGCAAGCAAGCAAGCAAGCAAGCAAGCAAGCAAGCAAGCAAGCAAGCAAGCAAGCAAGCAAGCAAGCAAGCAAGCAAGAGGAACTGCTGCGTAATGCCGGAAAAAGAGATAATGTCATCGACATATTAAAGGCTATTGGTATTACCTTAATGGTTTGCGGACACAGTGGTGCTCCGTTCACGCATTTTATATATTTATTTCACATGGCAATATTTTTTATCGCATCGGGTTATTTCTTTAAAAGTTATAAATCGGATAACTTTAATGCAGTAAAGAAATTTGTCATAAGAAAAATAAAATCATTATGGTGGCCTTTTTTTGCAGCTGCAAGTTTATTTACGCTATTACATAATGCATTCCTAAAAATAAATATCTATACGAATAATCCATTATTTTTAGAATATGTTCATGGAAAGTATATTCGTTTAATAGACTGCTACTCGAACCTAGAGATTGTTAAGAGAATTGCTAAAGCAATTTTTATGATTGGTAATGAACAATTGCTTGGGGCCTGTTGGTTCTTGGTTTGCCTATTTGAGTTGGCAATTACTTATTGTGTTATGGATTATATAATTAAGAGAGTGGTAGTAGCAAGGGTAAAATATTCTGTTCTGCAGTTACAATGTGGAGTATCAATTGTAATGCTTGGGATCGGATATGCTTGTAGTTTACAAAATATTCATTTCCATTATTTTCAGCTCGTAGCCTCATTCTATTGGCTTTTCTGGTTTGGCATCATAGCTAGCAAATATAAGATATCCAGTGCAGAGCGTTCAATTATAAAGCATATTTTGATCTTTAGCAGCTGCTTTATGATATTGTTGATTTTTAATCAATGGGGACACGTTGAGCTTGGTTCTAATGATTATACGAACCCAGTATATTTTATAATCGTATCCCTTGCCGGCTGGCAATTCATATATGAAATTTCGTATTTTGTCGATAAGGCCCTGTCAAGGATAAAATCTATATTTATTATAGTCGGACGACATACCATGGCCATTATTATATTTCATTTTCTGTGTTTTAAGATTGTCAGTTATGTTGGTGTCATGCTTTATCATGATCCAGTATTTACAGTAGCAGCATTTCCAACACTCTATCCTGGAGGCTATTGGTGGCTGGCATATACGGCTGTAGGAGTTAGTATTCCTGTTTTTGTTGGTATATGGTATAGCAGACTAAAAGCTATGGCAGCTAATCTTAAATGCCAATAACTACATACCGTTTATCTATACCACTGTTGTATGCGCTCTGTACAGCCTGTAGAGACCCTTGGTGATAGAAAGGTACCCTGTATATAGGTAATGCGAAAATCCGTCGTACAGCGTCTTTAAAATGGGAATCGATTGACGATACATATACAAGATCTTCGTTGCAGAAGGAAGCTTGAAATGTCGAAGGGAAGAAATGAGTAAACGAAATGTAATTTTCATCATCACGCTGTTTATCGTTATTTTGCTAGTGGTCTTCATTTGGTGGCACTCCCTGCAGCCAGGTACAGCGTCCCATGCAGAGAGCCGCTACGTGTTGAGCATCATGTTATCTTATGCAGATGGCACATGGCTGGCACCATATTTGAGTGATGGCCGCATTCGACGGCTCGCCCATTTGACGGAATATGCATCTTTAGGCTTGTCCATGAGTTGTGCTTCTTTGATTCTGTCGGGAAGACAGAGAAAGATATGGGTCCTGCTGGCTGGCATTTGTATTGCGGCCATTGACGAATACATTCAGCAGTTTTCTGGTGGACGGACATCGACCTGGCATGATGTCGTATTTGATACGGTGGGCTGCAGTATCGGCATCATGGCAGTTGCCGTATTGAGCATGTTATATCGAAGATGTAAGCATTAAGGTGTTCTTGGTAACGAGTTTATGATTTTGATATGGATGCACAGAAAAAGCCCTCATAGCGTTCGGTCGCTGTGAGGGCTTTGAGCTATAGAGACGGCAAAAGCTTTAGGGAATCAGGCGTACAAGGGCGGGAAGAAGGTGTCGCGTCCTTGGTCCTCGATGATGTGATTGGCGAGGACGTCGTCTTCCGGCCGTTTGTAGTCAGTCAGGAAACGGTGCAGGCCGTTGGCGATGCCGTAGCCGAAGACGCCTTGGTAGTCCTGCAGGAGCAGGGCATCGTTCTCTTCGTCGATGAAAGCCGTCTCGACGAGGATGGCCGGCATGCGCGTCCAGCGCAGCACGGCGAGGCTGGATGCCGGCTTGACGCCGCGGTTCGGGAAGTTCGGGGAGACGTTGTTTACCGACTTGTAGAGCTCAGCCTGCACGTACTGGGCAATCAGGAAACCCCAATCCGAGCCTGTACAATAGTAGGTTTCGCAGCCACGTGCGGTATGGCCGCTGCAGGCATTGGCATGGATGGAGACGAAGATGTCGGCATCCCAGCTGTTCGCGCGTGCCGTGACGTTTGGCTGTCCCGGCGCTTCGCCGCGCAGGTTGTTGCTCTGCAGGATCTGGACCTGGTCGTAGCCGAGGCTTTCGAGCACGAAGGCACAGTTGGCCGCGATGCCGGCGGCGACATCACATTCGCGCTGGCCGTAGTGCATATCGAGTGCGCCGGGATCCGGATCGCCGTTCGGGGAGTGACCGGGATTGATAAAGATCTTCATAATGCTGCTCCTTTCTTTCTTGTGAAAATATGCGTGTCAGGGAAATCAGTTCTTGAGCCATTCGTCATCGAGCTCGACGAGCAGGCGGTAGACGGGCTTGCGGCCTTCGTGCCCGAGTTCGAGGATGCCGTCGCGGCAAAGTTCCTGGCGTGCGGCCGTGAATGTGCCGTGCGAATGACCGGTGATGCGGTGCAGTGACCATTCCGTGAGCTTGCCTTCGCCGAGCTTCTTGATGGCATAGCAGAGTTCCTTGGCATGCTGAGACATCATGATTTCTTTCATAGAGAGCTCCTTTCTGAAGAAAAATTAGTGGGGGATTTATGGCAGAAAGCAGGAGACGTGGGGTTATTCCTCTGTCTTATGCTTATCTTTTGCGAATGTCTCGGTATTCGGCAGACCGAACAGGAGCTGGCCTTCATAGACCATGCTGAGGAGATAATAGCTTGCCGGCTGGCGTCCGCCCTTGCCGTTGGCAAAGATCAGGTAACCGCCCTGCAGCAGGTCCTTGCGTGCTGCTTTGACAGTTGAGACCGAGACGTTCAGGATGCCGGCGAGCTCACAGGTGTGGATCTTGAGCGGGAAATGCCAGTAAGACGAATTGGCCTTGTTCATGAGCACGTGCCAGAGAGCCTGAGCGGAAGCATTGAGCGGATGGCGCGTGAGGCGCATAAAGAAGTGGCGTTCTTCGCTGATCCAACCGGGGACTTTAGACATAGAAATTCCTCCTTTTTACCTGAAAAGCAGCTTGTTACCTAGTGATTCTTAGTTTTGCTGAAAGAGTATGATAATTTTGTTCGCATGTTTGACAACAGACGAGAACAAAATGTTGTATAATAACGTACAGGAAAACTCTGGGGCAAACAGAGATGATAAAAGCCTGCCATGTCTCTGCAGAGAGATCGAGCCAGCTGTCTCAAGAAAAGCTGCTCAGATCAGATCTTACAGGAACAAGCAGGCTTTCTGGAGTTCTGTTTGTCGTACTATCGTGCTTAAGTCTTTCTATGGGATCCACCCTATGTGTACACATTTTACAGGTGGTGAGTGTCAATGTCAAGCATAAAATTAAAACTTTTTTACAAGAAATTCAGTTATTTGGCATAAAAGTTAATGTATTTGTAAACTTGTAACACTCACAGAAGCAAAGATGAGGAAGAGAGGATTTCGGAGCAGCGGTTCTCGCGCGCGCGGTAACTATTATTTTTCTTTTCTTTAGGTTACGTGTTAGGTTAGCGAACCCCGCAGCCCTGACGTCACAACGCCCAGCGGCTATCCACAGGGCAAATATTGCCCGTGACACCGTCTGTGACGCCGTCGGTATACTGGCCGTGACGTAGGCGGTTTGAAAAGTTATCAACATCTTACATGAGTTATCAACATTTTATCCACAAAATTATGCACTGATAATACTATGAGAATAAAGATAACACCACAATAACAGAAATGAAACGTTTTTGCCTTGGTGTACATTTTATGAGGACAGTTCGATGCAGATTAACGCGAAAAAGAAAGATGTCATATGGGACAACTGAAAGTGGCATCAGACCGTCAATCACTATCTTTACACTAATGAATTCCAGCTCATAAAGAACGGTACCGAAGACCTGCTCGACATCGTCTGCAGGATATTCCAGCAGTAGGCAAGCATGCATGGTGAAAGGATAGCATAGTCCTAATGCGTATGAAGTCAATAAGTAGTTGTTGAAATTTTATAAGAAGGAAATTTGAATATCTTAGCGAATATTATAATTTGATATAGGAACAAACTGTATTTAAGATTAATTCGTGGCTTAACTGAGTGATTGTATTCCTACATGAAGAATATAGAATTGCTTGCTATATGTATAAGGAGAACAGCCTTGAAAATATCGAAATTAAAAATTCGTAACTTTCGTAGCTTTGGCGAAACAGAAAAGATTATAGAGATGGACAATTTATCTGTTTTAATCGGAAAGAATAGTGTAGGGAAAACAGCTGCTATGATAGCATTGAATAAAATGTTTTCTTCAAATCCATCAGATCGAATCTTGGTACGTAGTGATTTTCACCTACCTGCAGGAAAGAAGCCGGATCAGGTGAATCATCTAGATTTATCTGTCGAAGCAGATTTTACGTTCGATGAATTAGATGAAGAAAAAGATGAAGACAATGATCAAGCTGTTCCTGCATTCTTTCATTATCTTGTTGTAGATGAAAACGATCCAAAGCCTTATCTTCGAATACGTTTAGAAGCTTCTTGGCAACGTAATAATAGTATAGATGGCGATGTTGATAGCCATATATATTATGTTACTTGCAGCGAAAATGATGATATCAAAGATGAGAATAAAAAACCGATAAATCGTTTTGATTTATCAGCGAATATCAGAGTCTTATATGTTCCTGCGACGCGTAATCCAACACATCAATTGCACAATGTGTCAGGAAGTATGATTTATCAGATGCTTAGTAACATAGAATGGAGTGAATCAGAGAAAAGCGAGATAAATCATCAAATAGATGAATTGAATAAAACATTTATTCAAAAGCATGATATTGCAGATATATCGAATTCGATTAGCTCGGAATGGCAGCAATATGATGAGGATAAACGTTACTCAAATGCCAAGTTAAATTTTTCTACTCCCGATTTTGATGCCATTTTCAAACGCTCCGATATTGTATTTTCACCAACTGAAACGGAACGCGATTACACAGTGGATGAAATGGGAGATGGGTTTAAATCTTTGTTTTACATTTCTTTAGTGAATAGTTTGTTACGGATTGAAGAAGAATACAATGAATCATCATTTGAAAAAAGAAGGGTATCTCAATGTCCAATATTAACAATTGTGGCTTTAGAAGAGCCTGAAAATCATATATCTCCACATTTGTTAGGAAGAGTGCTATATAACCTACAATCTATTGCTCAAAATAAAAATTCCCAAGTTATAATTACAACGCATTCTCCATCTATGGTGAAGCGAGTGGATCCTATTCATTTACGTTATCTACGTCTAAATAAAAATGATCAGTCCACTTATGTTTCACGAATTAGTTTTTCATGTGATAAAAAGATTTCAGAAAAATATAAGTTCTTAAAAGAAGCAATTCAAGCATATCCTGAGATTTATTTTGCTCAATTAGTGATTTTGGGTGAAGGCGATAGTGAAGAAATTATTTTATCAAAGTTTTGGGAAAGATTAAACCAAAAGCCAGACTTAAATGGTATCTCAGTAGTGCCATTAGGCGGACGGTACGTAAATCATTTTTGGCGTTTATTAAGTGATTTACATATTCCACATATAACTTTATTAGATCTGGACCTTGGACGAGAAGGTGCTGGATGGGGACGCATAAAATATATAATTCAACAATTGATTTTGAATGACGAGGAAAAAAAGAAAGAGCTTTTTGATAACGGTTTTGATAAATTGGATGATAATTTATTAGAACAGATGCATCAACGATCTTATACAGCTAACAACAAGAAAAAATTAAAGCAATGGATAAATTTATTGGAAAAACAACATGTTTACTTTTCTGCCCCGTTAGATATTGACTTTTTGATGTTGGAATCCTATGGAGCTATTTATAAAAGTATGTTGAGTTTCGCTGAAGGTCCTTCTATTACTGTAGGATCTAGTAAAAACAAGGAAACAAAATATATTCGCGATATAGAAGGAGAAACAGATAAAGGGATTTTTACAAAAGCATATGAATCAAGAATAAAAAAAGATGTACAACATGCCTTAAAAAAGAATGGAAAGGAACGTGATATATACACAAAAGATGAAAAACGTCTTTTAATTTGGTATACATATTTCTTTTTAAATAGAGGAAAACCAACAACGCATATAGAAGCAATGACACATGTATCCGATGACGAATTAATTAATAATATGCCAGGTGTTTTTCGTAGATTATTTGATGACGCAGAAGTTTTATTAAGTGAAAATTAATAAATGAATTAAGGTGATGAAGGATGCAGATCATCGAACCAGATAACTGGTGTCCTTTGGCTGGTATAGAATTAGAGTCAGATGCAAGTCGAGCTATAAGAACTGAGGGCAATGTGTTGGTGGTTGCTGGACCAGGAAGCGGAAAAACAGAGTTGTTGGCACAGAAGGCCGACTACCTTTTGAGAACTAATTTATGTCCTCCACCAAAAAAAATCTTAGCAATTAGTTTTAAGAAGGATGCAGCTAAGAATCTGAAAGAAAGAATAGTTAATCGATCTGGAAAAGATTTGGCTATCCGTATTGATTCCCTTACTTATGATGCCTTTGCTAAGCAATTATTAGATCAATTTAGAGAAGTTTTGCCGAAGTCAATTCGACCGGATCAGGACTATGTTATACTTACTAATACAAATCAGATAAAACAGATGCTTCAGGAAACTGAGTATTTGAAGTTTTGGAATACGGATTTACATCAAGCAGAGAAAACTCTTTTGAATAATATCATAAAAGCCATAAAAAAAGAGAGAATTATTCTACCAGAAAAAATATATAAACAGATATTTCATCGTGAGATTAAGCCTTATACGAATTTAACTTTTTCACTAATCACATTGCTCGTAATATACATATTACACCATAATACATATATCTTACGTGCTTTACGCCATACATATAAATATGTGTTTTTAGACGAATTTCAAGATACAACAGATCTACAGTATAATTTGGTAAAAAAATCTTTCTGTAATTCTTCAACACAAGTTACTGCTGTGGGAGATAATAAGCAAAGAATTATGCTATGGGCAGGTGCTAGAGAAACAGTTTTTCAGGACTTTGAACGTGATTTTTCTGCTCGAACATTGTATCTATTAATGAATCATAGATCTGCACCTAAGTTAGTGGCTCTTCAAAAATCTATGTATCAATCCTTATGTGATGATGGAGAACGAAATATAGAAACATCATCTAAATGGAAAGCAAATGATGGAAAGGTATCTTTATGGATTTTTAACGACGAAAAAGATGAAGCATATCATTTAGCTAAAAACATAGTTGAAAAAATAAAAATGGTGTTGTAGAAAAGGATATTTGTATTTTATGTAAGCAGACAGCGGATAAATTTGCAGATGAAATTATTAAATCTTTAAAAAAGTATAATGTAGAAGCCAGAGTCGAAAATATTTATCAAGATTTATTAAAAGAACCTATCGTCGAAATAATTACTAATTTTTTAGAATTAGCCGCTTATGGAAGGAATGCAGAACTCTGGGATAAGTTATTGGAGCAATTATGTATTTTGCAAAAGATTGAAGATGAAAAAAGTTATTTTCAGATTCAAAGAGATATGAATCAATACCTTATAGAGTTGAGACAAAAAATATTAGCAAAAGTGGATATAAAAAAATTATCTGATTCAATTATTGGTTTTGTTGGAGAGGGTAACATTAGATCAAATTATCCAGAATATAATCACGGAAATTATTTGACTGAAATAAAAGATAAGTTTATTAAACTATTTATAGATGAGTTACAAAAACAAGATAATGTATTGAGGGCTTTGCAAAATTTTCGAGGGGAAAATACGATACCAATTATGACGATACATAAAAGCAAAGGATTAGAATATCGAATTGTATATTTTGTCGGATTGGAAGATGAAACTTTCTGGAATTTTTCTAAACATAAACAAGAAGATCGATGTGCGTTTTTTGTAGCATTATCAAGAGCTAAAGAAGAAGTCGTATTTACTTCTTGCTTGTTACGACATAATATGAGAGACCTTACCCGTTCTAGACGAAAAATACGCGAATTTTTTGATCTTTTAATGCAATGTCGGGGGATTGAGTATATAAATTTCAGTAGCGAGAAATTGCTGAGTACAGTAGATAGTCCTAAGCACCAATAGCTGCTTACAGCTTCTGCCCATATCACGGAGTTGCGCTGCTTTCTTGTCGTGCCAATTTTACAAAAATAAACCGTCATCACAAGATGGCGGTTTTTCTTTTTCTGACAATAGTTGGAATGTTGTGTTTTATATAAGACGTGCACACAAAAAAGCCCCCGCAGCGTTCAGTTGCGCTGCGAGGGCTCTGGGTGATTGGCTTGGTTGGATTCGATATGCTGTTGTGTCTGGCCGACTCTTAGCAGGCCCGCCGTTGTTCATGCAGCTCTTTGACCAGCTGACTGAGTTCGCCCGTGAAGCGGTCCATGGAGCGCTGGAAGCTGGTCAGGAGGTAGAGCGTGACGACGATGGGGAAGCCTACACTGGAGATGGCCGTGAGCAGGTTCTGTTCCATGGTCACTTGCCTTTGGTTTAGGCTCAGACAAGCAGCTCGACGTCGACTTTGCGGAAGGATGCTTCCTTGAAGGCAACTGGCAGGGCGCCGTCAATCGTCATGGCCTTCTTGGCGATGACGTTCTGGGCCCAGGCTTCGACCGTGTCTTTGGCGAGGTCTTCTTTGGGGTCCGTGAGGGAGAGAGTCTTCGTCTTGGCGTTGTCGAGAACGAAGGTGATCTGCAGCGTGCGTTTCATAGTGCATAGCTCCTTTCATTATATAGAGGCAAAAAGGGAGTGAGGCGCGTTTGCGCCTCGGGAGAGGAGGGAAGGGTCAGTCAGCGGAGAGCGTCGCCGTTTCGGTGCGCTGGATGTCGCCGACTTCGTGCGTCTGCATGGCTGCAAGGCCCTGGCCGATCGTGTAGAGGTCGTCGTCCGTGATCTCCGGGTTGATGGAGTTGTACGAGCGCGTTGCGTACTTGACGAGACCCGTGTCCGTCGTGCCGTTTTCGACCTTGATTTTGAGTGCCGTGGTGACGTTGATGCGATGTGCTGCCATAAAGCATTCTCCTTTCGGTAGCAGTTAGTAGAGGTGGGATTTGGCCTCGGGCCCAGGCTTTGAGGCCGGCTGCCTGGGCCTTGGCTTTGGGCTTCTGCCCTTGCCTTGATTTCATTATGGGGGAAGTGAGTGTCAAGTGCAAGCACGAAATTTGACGGTCAAATCCCAGCCCAAATCAGGCGGTCAGGCATAAAGCGGCGGGGAGAAGGTGTCCGCGCCCTGATTCTTGATGATGCGGCTCGCGAGTACGTCGTCAGCTTTTGAGTTAGTTGTCATCGAGATCGACGAGCAGACGGTAGATAGGCTTGCGCTTTTCGTGCGTGAGGTTGAGAATACCGTCGCGGCAAAGCTCCGGATGCTATATAAGAGAGAATGTATATGATATGATATTTACAAAATCGTATCATACATGCTATAATAAAGAAAAAAGGAGGTGCATGTTGGGTGGAGTTACCGGATGTATCTTATGATGAAATTGTATCCTATTTAGATGAGGTTGCAAATTTAATTAAGAGAGAATGCTTTTCTTTTGCGAGCAATCGCGATAAAAATGAGGAGCTCTTGGAGAAATATCTATTGTCAGAACGTGATGTTGCACGAATATGTACAGAACTTACTCCAGAAGACTTTTGCCAGCGGGTTCGAAATGTACATCCTAGATATAAGCATGAAATTCTGTATATTTTTCGGAAAGAGTTGTTATTACAAGAACGATTTGGGAATCAAGAAGATATGGTGGGGATATATATAAAATTTAATTGTATCCGTCGTACTAATGACAAGTACTTGATCATTATTTCATTTCATGAAGAAGAACATCCGCTGAAGTTGTATGCTGATATAAATAAAAATTATCATAAATAAGGATTCATTGTGATTAGGAGGAATTTATTATGAAAGGAAAGGTGAAAGATTTCTGCACTGAATGCAGAAGGGAAACGGAGTATATACTGAAACCTGTTTGTGTTGAAAAAACGATTCGTGGGAAAAAATATAAATTTCGTGTGATGAATGCAGTGTGTACTGTATGTGGAGCTAATATGTGTCCGCGGGGATTGATGGATAAAAATGTTGCCATGATTGATCAGCAGTACCGTCAGAAAGAAAATATTGTTACCATTGAAGAAATTGATAAATTAATGAAGCTGTATAACTTAAATAAGTCGTCGCTTTCATTGGCGCTTGGATTTGGTGAAATTACGATTAAGCGGTATTTAAATGGGCAGGTACCATCAAAAGAGTACTCAGATCGAATTCGACAGGCACTTCATTCGACAGACTATATGGAAAAGATGTTGGATGAACATAAAGATCTTCTTACTGATGTTGCTTATCAAAAAGCAAAAAATGAAATAGAAAATATCCGTAATAGCTTTAAAAAGGTGTCTCCTAAACTGTTGGCTGTTATTTATACACTGTTCATGTTACTGGATGAAATCACACCGCTTATGTTGCAAAAATTATTGTATTACGCGCAGGGAATCTGCATGGCTACAACACACCGTGAGTTATTCTATGAGGACTGCGAAGCATGGGTGCATGGACCGGTGTATCGTTCTGTTTACGATTTATTTCGTGATTTCCATTATAATCCCATTGATGATTTGAGATTTTGTTTATTCGAAAATTTAGCAAATAGATTGGATTCTACAGAAAAAAAGATCATTGAAAGAATCGCAAATACGTTTGGATCTTATGGTGGAAAAACGTTGGAACGAATTACGCATACGGAAAAGCCATGGATTAGAGCTAGACATGGATTGCCTGATGATATGGGATCAGATGCTGTGATTGATAAAAAAAGTATACGCATCTTTTTTGATTCGTTAGCTGAAAAGTATGATTTTCAAACGGATGAAGGAGTAAAAAAATATATTTCTGATAAATTAAACATATCGTTAAAATAAGGATTTTGCTATAGATAAATCCCTTATACTGTAAGCATTATAGTATAAGGGATTTTATTTTATGCGGTTTGCCTTGTGAGAAGAACATAATAAGAGAAAATACTTTTAACCAGAGGTGATATCATTGAAAGATATTGAAGTAAAATGTAAGGACTGCGGCCGGGCATTTGTGATTCGGAGATCGGAGCAGGAGTACTATAGGCAGCGAAAATTCCCATTGCCCACGCATTGTCCTTTATGCCGGAAGAAGCGCAAGAAACTGAGGGATAAAGAACAGCAGATTCAGAGTGATAGGCTATGGAAGGAACGCAAAAAAGCTGATGCCATAACTTTCGATCAGGAATTACACGGAATTCATCGAGACCCTATATGGCATCCATGAAGATGATGTATGCTACATTCACGGAAATCGGCGCAAGAAAAAAGAGAAGCCAAGAGAACGACTGATTATCGGCCATAGGCCTGGAGCCAGTGATGAGCAATATGATTTTAAGGAAAACTGGTCAGGCTTGAATCTGTCGGGAAACCGGGCTCAGATGATTTATGACGCGAAGGAGACTGCACTTCGTTATGTGACAGATGCGGATGAGGAGTTTACGAAGTACTGTGGTAAGAACATCGAGAAACACAAGAATTTCTTCAAGAAACTGTTGGACATCAACAAGGTCATCACGATCGGGCACTCGTTATATCCGGCCGACTGGGCGTATTTTAAAGAAGTCATTCGTCAGAATCAAAACCCGGATGACATAGAATGGTATTTCGGCTGTTTTGGACGAGGAGACTTGGAAAGAATCGACACATTTACAGAGCATTTTGGAATTCCACATGGCAAAGTACATATCTTTCGGACGGATGTAATCAGGACGAAGCCGATTGAGGATGTAAACAACAAGCAGCCTGTAAAACAGGCGGACAAAGAAAAAAGTCTTGGATACTCTGACAGCGGACGATGGGAAGCTGTTGGACGTGGTAGAATTGTTGAGATTAAAGATACCCACAAGGAAACTGTGGAGCTTGTAAGGATCTTCAATACAGCTATGAACGGTGCAGTATTCATTGATGATTCCATCTGTTTGCTTGTGGCGCGGGGAATGAACGCCGGAGTATTCCTTTTGCGATATAGTAACGGTCATTGGCATTATGAACTTGAGTTGGAAGAGATTCCGAATCAGGGATTGATCAACAAGCGACTACATAGAATCTTGCGTGACGGAGATCAATTGATTTTTGTCTATCAGAGCAGAGTGAGAAAGTATGACCTGAACGATGGCACTTTGGTACTTAACAAAGGGATGCAGAAGGCGCCGGAGCATGTTTTCTCTGGCAAGGATATAACCGAAAAATTCAAGAGGATTTATAAGAATGAGTTTTATTGATGACAAGGATGCATAAGGGCATAATAAAAAGCCTTCGCAGCGTTCGGTTTCGCTGCGAGGGCTCTGGATGATTGGCTTGGTTGGATTCGGTATGCTGTTGTGTTTAGCCGTGTCAGTGGCAGGCTCGCCGTTGTTCATGCAGCTCTTTGACCAGCTAGCATATTTTGTCAGTGTATGCCTTTTCGATGATCTCGGCATAGCGCGAACGGTCGGCTTCAGAGACCTCAAGGATATCCATGGCGGCATCAATCGTCAGACCGCTTTTTCGCATTAAGGCCTGCACATATTTGACCGTGATGTTGTCGCGTTCTTCCGCTTTACCAATATTGATGCCGCGTTTTTCGATTCCTTCGCTAAGATTGCACATTTTTGCGACCCCCTTTTCTAGATGTGGTGTGGTTTCGACATTGAATTCTTCAGCCAGTGTGTTTACCTTGCTGTCCGAGCTGATGTTGTCGAGCAGGACGAGGTTGAGCATTTTGAGCAGGCCTGTGAGCTCGGTGTAACGTTTTTTGCCAAGGCAGACGAGGATGGGCGTTAACAGGTCATAATCTCTGCGTGGCGCTGCTGCCTGTCCAATGAGGTTTTCTTCCTTCATGCTGTAGCGAGTGATCGTGTAGGCCCAGGCTTTTGTCGGCGCGGTGCAGATCCAGATAGAATAGACCTTCTGGATTTTTTCGTAGTGCGACTTCGTAAAGACGGTGCCGTACTGGCTGGAAATCATGCGGCTGCAGTAATAGAGGGCACGTTTTAAGAGCGGATAGCCCGGCTCGAAGTCATTCTGCGCTTCGAAGTTGATGATGAGCGCAATGGGCATGCCATCTGCCGGGGCAAGAGCCGTAAAGCGGATGTCGTAGAAAACTGTGCCTTCGGTCAGCGTCTTGTCCTCGGTTTGCTGACTTTGAATGCGTGTCGTGCTGATATCCGGCTCGACTGGGATCGTACTGACTTCAGGCGTTCCCTGAATGCAGTGACGGGCAATTTCGTCAATGGAGAGATCCTGAAATTCGCTGACGCAGCTTTTCAGGATATTGGCAATGATGAGCAAAAAGCCTCGCATGGCTGCGAGGCAGATATCATATTTATCAATGTATGCCTTTTTCGATAATCTCGGCGTAGCGCGGCCGGTCGGCTTCAGGGACGTCGAGGATGTCCATGGCAGCATCAATCGTCAGGCCGCTTTTACGCATTAAGGCTTTAATGCTTCGCACAATTCCGCGAGTTTCGCCGCGAGTCTCACCGATACTGATACCTTCTGCTTTACCAATACTGATACCTTCTGCTTTACCAATGCTGATGCCGCGTTTTTCGATTCCTTCACTGAGATTGCACATTTTTGCGACCCCCTTTTCTAAATGAGGCGTGGTTGTTACTTTGAATTCTTCGGACAATGTCTTTACTTTGCTGTCGGAGCTGATGTTGTCGAGCAGGACGAGGTTGAGCATTTTGAGCAGGCCTGTGAGCTCGGTGTAATGCTTCTTGCCGAGGCAGACGAGAATCGGCGTCAACAGGTCATAGTCGCTGTTTGGGGCTTCGGCCTGTCCGATGAGGTTTTCTTCCTTCATGCTGTAGCGTGTGATCGTGTAGGACCAGGCTTTTGTCGGAGCGGTGCAGATCCAGATGGAATAGACCTTCTGGATTTTTTCGTAGTGTGACTTCGTAAAAACCGTGCCGTACTGGCTGGAAATCAGGCGGCTGCAGTAGTAAATGGCACGTTTCAGCAGCGGATAGCCCGGGTTGAAGTCGTTCTGCGCTTCGATGTTGATGATGAGCTCGATGGGCTGGCCGTCTGCCGGGGCGAGAGCCGTAAAGCGGATGTCGTAGAAGACAGTGCCTTCGGTCGAGCTTTTGTCTTCGGTTTGTACGTTCTGGATGCGCGTGATGCCGGCATCCGGTTCGACAAGGACCGTGCCGACTTCGGGCGTGCCCTGAATACAGTGGTGCACGATTTCATCGATGGAAGAATCCTCGAATTCCTTGACGCAGCTCTTCAGGATGTTGGCAATGATGCCTTTTTCCGCAAGGACTTTCTTGCAGACGGCATCATAGGCTTTCTTTAGCTCGTCGGTCTGTTGGTCTTCGCTGGATGGCATGTCATCACTCCCTTTGCTGTTCTTACCTATATTTTACCTGATTTTTTGGGGGCCGGCAACCATGAGGATGTGTGCGCTCTCGTACAACAAAAGCCCCTGCCCGCCAGCGCTTTGCGGGTATCTTCGGATTTTTGGGCTGTCATTTGCTATCCTGTTCCTGCCCATGATATACTGATGGTAGCATGTAAGGCTTTGTCGCAGGGGCCGTTCTATGCCAAGTAAGATATGTGTAATATGTAAAAGCTATGCCTGTGACAATGAAAGGTCGTGGGCATAGCTTTTTGGATAGAGGTGAGGGGCGAGATGTTCATCAATTGGATGGCTTATGAAAATAAGACGACAGGGCAGAAAATCGAACGTTTGAATTTTGAACGGATGAATTTATTGGTAGGACCGTCTGCTGCAGGCAAGACGCAGATTTTAAAGGTGCTGTCGGATTTCCTGCAGGTGGCAGTATACGGTCAGGCCATACCGACTGCCTGTCATTTCCAGATAGGCTTTCAAATGTCGGACAATCCTTATGCTGCGGAGGATTCAACGAAGTCGTTTGTATGGGAAATCGAAACGGGCAGCCGTTACTCGCTGCAGGGAGAGAATGATAAGCCAGCCCATCAGATTGTCAAAGAGCAATTGACTTCGGGAGAAGAAACTTTTTTTTCGCGTCATGAACAGGAAATCAGAATCAAGGATTATGACCGGATTCCTGCCATTGCGAAAGACAAGAGCATCTTATATGTATTTCAAGGGAATCGGCCGTTTGACCGGATCACGCAGGATATGCGTCTGGTATCGTCGTTTTATAAGCAGGGAAATGCCTTTGAGCCCATCCCTGTGAAGTGGATGAACGATCTTGCGGATTTGTTTCCGACGAAGGAAGAGCCGGCGAGACGTTCTCATATACATATGCTGGCAGAATCAATCCTGCCCATTGGTGCAGATATCCATATAGCCAAACTGCATATGCCGGATTTGTATGATGATTTTTTGCTGGATGTGCAGGATGTGTTTCCCGAGATTGAAGGGATTGAGTTAGTCAGTTCCACCGTTTTTACAGGAAAATATGTGCTCGGCGTAAAGATTGATGGCCGCGATATTGAGCAGCAGAACGTATCAAGCGGTATGCTGCGGACCATCTGGATCTTTGCTTTGCTGCATTTCCGTTGCCGTCATACGACCATTTTGTTTGATGAGCTGGAGAATAGTTTAGGCATAAACTGCCTTGACAGTGTGGTAGAAAGGATTCGCCTGAAAGCGGCTGAAGAGGGAACGCAGTTCATCTTGACCAGCCATCACCCGTATATCATCAATCAGATCCCCGTGAACGACTGGCTGCTAATTTCACAGAAAAAAGGTGTGATCACAGGAAAAAAAGCAGCAGACGTCGGTATTGGCAAGACCAGCCGTGAACAATTTGTGGACTTGTTGAATTACATGCTGAGGCAGAAACGATGAAGATATATTTTCTGACTGAGGATTCGAAGTCATTCTTTTATGTCCTGCCGCATTGGCTCAGATATATGCTGCCGGAATTTCACGAGGCTGATGGCATGGCCGATTTTCATGACAATTCTTTCTTGGTAGAGACGGGCGGTGGGTATCCGCGCATCAAGAAACAATTGCAGGATACAATCAAGACCTTTCAACAGGACGTGCCGCCGCCAGATTATTTCATTGTTTGTTATGATACAGATGATGCTGACGAGGAGCAGATTGAGTCTGATCGGGCTATGTTTGCCTCGTATTTTCAACAGGCAGATGTATCGTATTCATTTCATGTCCTGCCAATGAAACGCTGTTTTGAAACTTGGCTGTTAGGCAATCGGGCGGCATGGCCGGCCGTCATCTCAGATGATTTTGCTCCGTTTGCGAATCATTACCCGGTCAATCAAAAGGACCCAGAAGATATGGAGAGAGCCGCTGATTTTCAGGAATCGAATTCGATGTATCATTTTCGCTATTTGCAGAAAATGCTTCGCTGCAGCGTACGAAAGAACTATAGCAAACGAAGTCCGGGATACGTGGCCAATGAATCATATCTATCAGACATACGCTCTCGCGTTATGGCGATGGATGACATAAAATCATTTCAAAGCTTTTTAAAGGTCATGAGGGAAATACGGATGCGGCTGCTGTGATGCTGTTTTAGCTAACCTCAAACACCATTAATTGCTCCATGCTGCGAAAGGGTTTGTCGGTGAATCTTATTGCGGAAACTACGCAGCTTTCTCTGGAAGAGGTGCAGAAGCTGGCGCGGGATAATGGTTTGGCTCTTT
Organism: Mitsuokella apri; assembly: GCF_047974105.1. Classification (NCBI taxonomy): domain Bacteria; kingdom Bacillati; phylum Bacillota; class Negativicutes; order Selenomonadales; family Selenomonadaceae; genus Mitsuokella; species Mitsuokella apri. The sequence goes on along the minus strand of NZ_JBHYRS010000001.1, from coordinate 110,787 downwards.
GATAGAATGAATCTGATTGTATATGAAATGCCCTGTGGATTTATGCGCTGCAGGGCTTTTTGGGTTGTGTAAAGATGAAAACTGTCTTATAATAAAATAATACGATTTAAAACAGCAGTTTAAGGGAGATCGGGGAAGGTTCATGAAGATTTTGGTTACAGGGGGAGCGGGTTTTATTGGGTCGCATCTTGTGCGGCAGCTGATGGAGCTCGGGCATGAGGTCGTGGTGCTCGATAATCTGAGCACGGGTGCGCGGGAGCATTTGCCGGCGGGGGGATTTACGTTCTGGCAGATGGATGACCGCGAGGCGGCGGCGCGTGAGAAAATCGCGGCGGGTCATTTTGATGCCATTGTGCATCTGGCGGGGCAGACGATGGTCGATGCCTCGATCCGGGACCCGCATTTTGATGCGGCCGAAAATGTCATGGGCACGGTCAATGTGCTTGAAGCCGCGCGGGAAAGCGGCGTTTCACGCGTGATTTTTGCTTCGACGGCCGCGGCGTATGGCGATGTGACGGAGGATTTGCTGCCGCTTCGCGAGGAGCTCAGGCTGGCGCCGCTGTCTTTTTACGGACTGACGAAGGTCACGGTCGAGCATTATCTTGACCTTTATCATGAGCTTTACGGCCTTGACTACGTCGTGCTGCGCTTTGCCAATGTTTACGGCGAGCGTCAGGGCGACAAGGGCGAGGGCGGCGTCATCAGCATTTTTGCGAAGCGCGTTGCGCGCGGCGAGGGCCTGACGATTTTCGGCGACGGCGGGCAGACGCGCGATTTCATCTACGCCGGGGATATCGCGCGCGGCATCTGCAGGGCGCTGGTGACGGAAAAAGTCAATACGGCGTACAACCTCAGCACGCAGACGGAGACAAGCCTCAAGGAGCTCGTGGAAATCTTCGGGCAGGTCGAGGGCAGGGCGCTCGTGCCGGCCTACAAAGAGGCGCGCGAGGGCGACATTTACCGCTCGATGCTCGCGAATGAAAAGGCTAAGACGGGGCTCGGCTGGGAGCCGGAAGTTTCGCTTACGGAGGGACTGCGCCGTACGGTCGCGTATTTCCGGAGCGCAGAGGCGTAACCCCTTCCTTTCGCTCAGTTGCAATTTTTGCCGCGATGTGGTATATTAGTACATCATGACGATGATGAAGAAGAGTAGCCTGTCTTTCGTCTTCAGGGAGTCCCGCCGCGACTGGGAGCGGGATGATGAGGGCAGGTGAACGTTCGCTTCGGAGTTTCCGCAGGCAAGGGCGGACGCAGGGCTGCGTTAGAGCCGTAATGAAGCTACAAATCAGGGTGGTACCGCGAATTATACCTTCGCCCCTCGTATGAGGGACGGAGGTTTTTTATTTTTAGGAGGTTTTTTAATGGAGGAGAAGATTGAAAAGCTGAAGGCACAAGCTGCCGAGGCCATCAAGAATGCCGCAGGAAATCTTTCGGAGCTCGACGATATCCGCGTCCGCTTCCTCGGCAAGAAGGGCGAGTTTACGACAATCCTCAGGGGCATGGGCGCACTGGCCAAGGAAGACCGTCCGAAGGTCGGCAAGATTGTCAACGAGGCCAAGGCCGAGATTGCCGAGCTCATTCAGCAGAAGAATGAGGAGCTCAAGGCCCGCGCGATGCAGGAGAAGCTCGCCAGCGAGAAAATCGATGTGACGCTGCCGGGCCGTCAGCAGCCTTTAGGCCATCTTCATCCGCTGACGCTGACGCTTGAGCGCATCAAGGATATTTTCTTCCGCATGGGCTTTTCCGTCGAGGAAGGTCCGGAAATCGAAAAGGATTATTACAACTTCGAGGCCCTGAATCTGCCGAAGGACCATCCGGCCCGCGATATGCAGGATTCCTTCTATATTACAGAGGACATTCTCATGCGTTCGCAGACGTCGCCTGTGCAGGCCCGCACGATGCAGAAGAATGAGCCGAATGCGCCGATCCGCATGATTGCGCCGGGCCGCGTTTACCGCCGCGATGAGTACGATGCCACGCATTCCCCGATGTTCACGCAGGTCGAAGGCCTTGTCATCGATGAGGGCATCACGTTCGCGGACCTCAAGGGCACGCTTGAGCTCTTCCTGCGCCAGATTTTCAGCGAGGACGTCAAGGTCCGCCTGCGTCCGAGCTTCTTCCCCTTCACGGAGCCTTCGACTGAGGTCGATATTTCGTGCGTCATGTGCCACGGCAAGGGCTGCAAGGTCTGCAAGGGCACGGGCTGGCTCGAGATTCTCGGTGCCGGCATGGTGCATCCGCATGTGCTGGAAATGAGCGGCTACGACCCGAAAAAGGTCTCGGGCTTCGCTTTCGGCATGGGCGTGGAGCGCATCGCGATGCTTTCGTACGGCGTCGACGATCTGCGCCTGTTCTACGACAATGACATGCGCTTCCTGCGCCAGTTCTGAGAAAGGGGATAAACAATGCAGGTTTCCATCAAATGGTTAAAGGATTATATTGATTTTGACTGGTCGGCAGAAGAGCTTGCAGACCGTTTCACGATGGCCGGCGTGCCGGTCGAGAACGTCATCCGCGCGGATGAGGGCCTCGACCACGTTGTCACGGGCCGCATCGAAAAGCTTACGAAGCATCCGGATTCCGACCATCTGCAGATTTGCCAAATGAATGTCGGTGAAAAGGATCTCATTCAGATTATCACGGGCGCACAGAATGTCGCTGAGGGTCAGGTCGTACCGGTCGCCATGGTCGGCGCGCATCTGCCGAACGGCATGCACATCAAGAAGGGCAAGCTGCGCGGCCTGCCGTCGAACGGCATGCTCTGCTCGGCAGGTGAGCTCCACCTCGACCTCACGAAGCTCACGGAAGAAGAAAAAGACGGCATTTATATCCTGCCGGCGGATACGCCGGTCGGTGTGCCGGCCAAGGACGTGCTCGGCCTCGACGATGTCGTGCTCGAGTTCGAGCTCACGGCCAACCGCGGCGACTGCTTCAGCGTGCTCGGCCTCGTGCGCGAGATTGCGGTCCTCACGGGCAATAAGCCGAAATGGCCGGTCATTGCCTGCAAGGAAGACGATACAGCCAAAGCTGCGGATATGATTTCGGTCGGCATCGAGGCACGCGACCTCTGCGACCGCTTCAGCGCGCGCGTCATCAAGAATGTCAAAATCGGCCCGTCGCCGGAATGGATGCAGCAGCGCCTTGAAGGTGCCGGCATCCGCGCCATCAACAATGTCGTCGATGTGACGAACTTCGTCATGATCGAGCTCGGCCAGCCGATGCACGCTTATGACTACGATGAAATCACGGGCCACAGCCTGACGGCCCGCCTCGCCAAAGAGGGCGAAAACCTCCATACGCTCGACGACAGCTCGCGCCTCGCGAAGGGCACGGAGCTCGTCATTGCCGATGCCGAGCATCCGGCAGGACTCGCGGGCATTATGGGCGGCCTCGAGACGGAAGTCACGGACAAGACGACGACGGTCGTACTCGAGGCAGCTTCTTTTAACGGCCCGAGCATCCGCCGCACGGCCCGCGCCTGCGGCCTGCACTCCGAGGCTTCGGGACGCTTCGAGCGCGGCGTTGATGTGACGAATACGCCGCGTGCGCTTGAGCGCGCTGCACAGCTGCTGCAGGACATGGGTGCCTGCACGGTCACGCAGGGCATCGTCGACTGCTATCCGGAGAAAAAGCAGCCGGTCACGATCGACTACACGACAGACGAGATCAACCGCCGCCTCGGCACGAACATCGAGGGCACGGAGATGGTCAAGATCCTGACGTCGCTTGGCTTTGAAGTCGAAGCGAAGGGCGAGGAACACTACCATGTCACGGTGCCGTCGTGGCGCAATGACTGCACGTACATGGAAGACCTCTCGGAAGAAGTCGCGCGCATTTACGGCTTTGACAAAATTGCGAGCACGACGCCGTTTGGCCGCATGGTACAGGGCAAACAGAGTGCAAAGCAGAATTTTGTCGATAAAATTAAGCACACGCTCGCCAGCCTCGGCATGACGGAGGAGCTTTCGTTCTCGTTCACGAGCGAGGACCTCTTCGATAAGCTGCTCGTGCCGGCTGATTCGGAGCTGCGCCGCGCCATCCCAATCATGAACCCGCTGACGGATGAAGCCCCGCTCGTCCGCACGTGCCTCTTAACGTCCATCATGGAAAACGCCGTGCGCAATTTCTCGCGCAAGAACAACGACCTCAAGCTCTTTGATGTCGCGCCGGTCTTCCTGCCGAAGGCACTGCCTCTTACGGAACTGCCGGAAGAGCGCCTGAAGGTTGCGGGCCTCATTACGGGCCGCCGCAACGAAGTCGGCTGGAACCAGTCGAACGAGATGGTCGACTTCTTCGATATGAAGGGCATTGTCGAAGAGCTCTTCCGCGTACTCGGCATTTCGAAGTACACGGTCGAGGCCGGCGAACACTTTGCGATGCATCCGGGCAAGACGGCCCTGTTTAAGAAGGGACGCGAGACAATCGCCGCTGTCGGCGAGCTCCATCCGCAGGCTGCCGAGAATTTCGGCATCAAGCAGAAGGTCTACCTCTTCGAGATGGATGTCGAAGTCCTCATGAAGTACACGGGCAAGAACTTCCACTTCGAGTCGCTGCCGAAGTATCCGGCCATCGCGCGCGACCTCGCCATCGTCGTCGACACGGATGTTGCTGCAGCAGACATCGAGCGCGTCATCGCGAAGAACGGCGGCAAGCACTTCAAGGATGTTACGCTGTTTGACGTTTATACGGGCGAGCATGTCGCGAAGGGCAAGAAGAGCATGGCCTTCAACCTGCAGTTCCAGTCGAAGGACAAGACGCTGACGGATGAAGAGGCTGATGCAGCCTTCAAGAACATCCTGCAGGCCGTCGAGAAGCAGTTCGCAGCCGAGCTGCGCGCCTGATTTTTGCCGATACAGGGAAGCGGAGGGATTTCCATGGCTGAAGCAAAGGCAGTAGGAAATACGCAGAACACGCAAAAAGGTGCTGAGCAGGCGAAAAAGCCCGCGCAGCGCGTGGCCGTCGAGATTTTTGGCGAGACGTATCCGCTGAAGACAACGGACGACCCCGAGCGCCTGAAGAAACTCGCAAAGGGCGTCGACCATCTGATGAAGCAGATGGCCCGCGGCGTCCGCAGCTTCGACAGCACAAAAATCGCCGTGCTCACGGCACTGCAGATTGCCGACGAATACGACAAGCTCAAGTCCGACTACGACGAGCTCGTCGAGCTGCTTGACGAAAAATAAAATAAAGCAGAATATGCGCCTATTATAATAGGAAGGAAAGACACGGATTCTTTAGTGAAGCCGTGTTTTTCTTTTTGTTTTGTCCTTGTTTTTGAGCAAAGTGCTTGACGAATTTGTCTGATTTTTTTATAATATAAATGTAAAAATCAAGTTGAACACGTTCAACAAATTCTGTTTGGGAAAGGACAGGGGGATTTTTGATGAAGGAACACACAAAGGAAATCCGGCAGAAGGTGCTGGAAACGGCGAAAGAGCTGCTGATCGAGCAGGGCTACAAGAAGACGACAATCCGCAGCATCGTGAACCGCTCGGGGGTACTGACGGGCAGCATCTATTATTTCTTCAAGAATAAAGAAATGATTTTTGCCGATATGATCGCGACCATCGTGCATCAGTGCATTGAGAAAATCGATGCCTGCAGCGAGGGGGAATCGCCGGCGTTCAAGTACGCGGTGATTTGCGAGGTCGAGCTCAAGAAGATGCAGGACGATCCGCGCATTCGCGAGATTTACTACGAGTGCTACCATTCGCCGATTATCTTTGAGCGCATGGTCGATTTGTTCGCCGCTTATGCGGAGCAGCTTTTTGGGGAGCGTTTCACGAAAGAAGAATACCGCCAGAAGAATCTGCTGATTAAGGGCGCGATGGGGGCCTGCATCACGGCCATGAATTTTGAGACGGCGATGAATACGGAAAAAGCCCGCCGCGAGGTCATCCGCGCCGCACTGAAGCTCTTCGGCATTTCGGAGGCAGAGATTGAGGCTACGCTGCAGCATATGGCCGAGCGCGAAGAAATCTGGCAGAAGATTGCGCAGGAGCTCGTTGAGATGCCGCTGGCAATCTGAGCCTGGCGAGCTTCTCTATATTTTTTCTAGGCTGTGATGGCCTAAGGTTTTTTTGCACTGAATTTGAACGCGTTCAAAATAGGGAGATGGTAGATATGCAAGGAAAGATGAGCAAGGCAGGGCAGCGGTCTCTGGGGCTGCTGCTGGCGTTTGTGCTGCTGATGATGATGCTCTGCGCGGGCTGCGGCAGGACGGCCAATGCGGACCAGACGACGTGGGGCCGTGCGGACGCGAAGGAAATCGACGTGAACTCAAAGATTGCGGGCCGTGTTGTGGAACTGCTTGTCAAGGAAGGCGATACGGTCAAGGAAGGTCAGGTCATCGCGCGCATCGATAAACGCAGCCTTGAGGCGCAAAAGGCCGAGGCTGAGGCGAGCATCCGGGCACTGCGGGCTCAGCAGGCGCAGGCGGCCGTGACGACGAACATGCAGTCGGGCACGACGGCTTCGGCGGTTTCGGAAGCACAGGCAGCGACGGATCAGGCACGGGCGGACCTCGCTCTCGCGCAGGCCGACCATGACCGCTATGCAGAGCTCCTGTCTGAGGGGGCTGTCTCGAAACAGACGTTTGAGCAGTTTGACACGAAGTACAAGACGGCGCAGGCCGCTTATGAGCAGTCAAAGGCCGCCGTGCGTCAGGCACAGGCCGGCACGCTGCAGACGGATGCATCGCGCGCGAACGAAGAGGCTCTGGCCATGAAGATTGAGCAGGCCGAGGCCACGCTGCAGAACATCGAGGTATCGCTCGATGAGACGGAAATCCGCGCGCCGTTTGACGGCGTCATCACGCAGAAGTACATCGAAGAGGGCTCGATGATTTCAAATGGCACGCCGCTTGTTGCCGTGCAGGACCCTGAGGACAACTGGATTGACATCAAGGTGCCGGAGACGAAGCTCTCGAAGTATTATGTCGGTCAGGAAGTCACGATGATTGGCCGCGACAACGCGACAAAAGTCACGGGCACGATTACGGATATCAGCAAGAAGGCTGAGTTTGCCACGCAGCGTGCGACGAGTGAACGCGGCGATGAGACGGATATCGTGAGCTTCAATGTCAAGGTGCAGGTCAACTCCGATGTGCTGCGCCCGGGCATGCGCTTCCGTCTTGAAGGGCTGGACGACGATCAGGCAGGGTCGTCCGGTGGTGCATCATGAAGGGCTTAGGCAGTATCAGCAGTATCGGGCGTATTTTTGCCTCACTCTATGCGATTGCCAAAGAGGAATTTCTCTATCTCATCAAGGGCAGGCCGCCGGTTGCGCTCGTGCCGTTCATCGTGCCGCTGGGCTTTGCTGTGCTGTTTGGCCTGATTTATCAGGAGAACGTTGTCAATCATATCCCAATGGTGGTCTGGGATGAGGACCAGTCGGCGACGAGCCGTTCACTCATCGAGGCGTACACCGATGCAGACCGCTTCACGTTTGTGGCGCAGGTTTCGGACGAAGCGTCGATGCGGGAGGCCATTCACGATGGCGAGGCCCGCGTGGCTCTGGCCATCCCGCGGAATTTCGATAAAGACCTCAAATCGGGGCGCGGCGCGGATTTTATGCTCATGGTCGATTCGTCGAATAATATGTTCGGCAATGCGGCCATCAGTGCTTCGCAGGAAGTCAGCCGCTCGTTCTCGGTCGCGGCAGGACAGCAGCTGCTTGAGAGTCAGGGGCTTTTGCCGGACGATGCCATCAATTCGGTTTATCCCGTGCGCATGGGCGTGCGCATCCTCGGCAATCCGGCCAACGGCTACAGCTCGTTCATGCTGTCGGGCCTCATGATGAACGGCCTGCAGATTGGCGTCATGCTGTCGCTTGCACCGGCCCTCGTGACGGAGCTTCTGCAGCCGCGCTGGCGGAAGAAACATCCGTTTCTGATTCTCGTGGGCAAAAGTATCCCGTACTGGCTGCTTTCATTTGCGGCGTATCTTCTGTCGCTTTACCTGATTATCCATGTGTTTGCCGTGCCGATGCGCGGCAGCTGGGGAGAGGCGATGCTCTTAGGGGCTTCGTTCATCTTCTTTGTCAGCAGTGTGCTGCACATTTTCTCGAGCTGCTGCCCGAGCCGCGTGCTGTCGCTGCAGGCCCCGATGGTCTACATCATGCCGGGCCTTCTGTACAGCGGCCTGTCGTGGCCAAATTTTGATATGAGCAGCATCGCGTCCGTGCTCGGCATGCTGATGCCGATGACGTACGGCGGCGACACGCTGCGCGACATTCTGCTGAACGGCACGGCACCGACACTCTATACCAACTGTAAGATTATGCTGCTCGGCGGTATTGGCTGCCAGCTCGTGGCCGCAGGGATTTTTTATCTGCGGCGGCGTTTCCATATCTGGACGGACGAATCCGGTACATCTCATGGAAATGAGGGAAAGGGGGAGCACGATGAAACTTCTGCAGGCAATGAAGCGTGAACTGCTGCTTGCTGTACGTGACCCGCGGCGTCTCGTGTTCCTGTTCGGCGCGGCCGTAGCCTATCTGATTGTCTTTGGCCTCTTGTACGTGCCGAATCTCGTCAAGGATGTGCCGTGCGTCGTCTACGATGCGGAAAACTCGCATTTCTCGCGCGAACTCGTGCGCGACATCGAGAGCAGCGACAGCATGAAGGCCGCGGTCTTTGTGACGAGCGAGGAAGAGATGCAGAACGCACTCAACACAAAGCAGGCGTATGCGGCCATCGAGATTCCCCCGGACTTTTCAAAAAAAGTCAAGACAGGGCAGGGAGCAGACGTGCTCTACATGGCGAACGGCGCGAACATCATCCTGACGAATATTACGAGCTCGGCCATGCAGGACATCCTCGCGGCATTCTCGGACCGCGCGGCCGCGGAACGCACGGCCCTGCGCACGGGCGGCGATGAACAGCTGCTGCAGCACATGATCGCGCCCGTGCACGTGCACCTGCGCGTGCTCTACAACACGACACAGGGCTATATGTTCTTCTTCCTGCTCGGCCTCGCGATGGTCGCGTTCCAGCAGGGCATATTCTTTGCCGTGGGCGCGGCCGTTGACGGCGAATATGAACAGGCGCAGGCGGGCGCACACGACTGGCAGAATTCCTCGCTGCTGCTGCTCGCGGCCAAATTCGTCCTATACTGGTGCCTCGCGATGCTTTCCTATTTATTGGTAGTCTTCCTCGTGCAGGAGGTTTTTGAGATTCCCTTAAAGGCTCCCTTGGGCACGCTTTTGACGCTCGCGGCCATTTTCATCACGGCGGCCATTGCCTTTGCCGTGTTCTTCTCGTCGCTTTTTAACCGCGAGATGGAATTCGTGCGGGCCATCATCATGTATCCGGTACCGGCCTTCATTTTCTCGGGCTACACGTGGCCGCAGGAGTCCATGCCTGTATGGCTGCAGCAGATTGCCGGCCTTTTTCCGCTCTCATGGTTCTCGAACACCGTGCGCGAGCTCTTCCTTGCTGGCCATTCGCCGCGCCTCGCGGCTGACTGTCAGGCCCTGACGATTCTCGCCGTCGTCTTTATGGGCCTTGGCGCGGTGATTTTCTGCCTGAAGATGCGGCATTACTGCAGATTGGGGGCAAAGAACTGAGCGTTTGAGAGTCGGCTGCATTTATGCTATGATAGAAACATTGGGGAATAAGGAGTTCTATCGATAGAATCGATAGAATAGATAGAAATCAAGAAAAAGAATCACAAGTGTGCTGGCAATCGGCATAGTAATGGATGAAGGATGGCGTATTGGTATGAAAAAACAGGATTCGTACAGTAAGTATAATAAGTATAAAAAGGGGCTGTTCCTGCTGCCGGCAGCGGCACTCGGGCTGATGGCATGGCAGGCACCGCTTGTTTCAGCGGCTTCCGTGACTTCGGCGGAGCAGGCGCAAAATGTGCACGTTGAGGCTGTGCAGAATCAGACGCAGTCAGCTGCAGCTCTGAAAACGGAGCAGCAGGCAAAAACGGCAGATTCTGCGGCAGGTGCTGAGGCAGGGAATGCGGGCGGACAGACTGAAAAGGCTAAACCGGTTCCCATAATGAAGCGTGTACAGGCTCTTGACGCAGCAAAGGCAAGTCAGGCCGAAAAAAGGCATGCAGACGGCAATATCGAAGTGCAGCTCGAGTACCTTGACGGCCGTTTCTTCAAAAAGCGCAATGTCGACCTCTACAATGTGCATGTCTACAAGCAGTACAGGGAACTCGGCGCCCTGTCGCTGCATTACGGCCTGACATTTGAGCGCGCGCTCGGCTACACGACCGAGGATGATATTTATCGCGATGCCGAGGCCGTGGGCTTTGGTCCGTCGTACATGCTGCGCTGGACGAAACACGTTTCGGGCAAGCTCGATGCCTCGCTCGATGCCACGGGCAGCGTGCTCGCCTACAACCACGCGCATCCGGGCAACGGCCGCGCCTTCGGCTTCCTCTGGCGCATCGGCCCGCGCCTGACGTACAACTACACGGACCGCGATGCCCTGAGCCTTGCCTACCTCTTCCATCATTCGTCGAATGGCTTCAGCACGCACAATCCGGGCTACAACGGCGTCGGCTTCTCGCTGGGCTTTACACATTGGTATTGATTGTCGGCAAAGAGCATTTTGCTCTTGTCACAGTGAACACTTAGCAGAGCGTTTCCTCTGGGAATGGACATTCCCGAGGGAACGCTCTTTCTTTATAACTGTTATTACAAAAATTAAAAATATTTTAAATTTCGGCAGGAGTTTTAAGAGGCGTGGAGAAGAAGGTAGTATCCGCTATAGAAGGACAATGAGGCCTCTTGTACTTTTGTAGTGAAAGATATTCAAATTAGTGCAGCGAAATTTAGTATTGGTAAGAAAGGAGTCGTTTTCATGAAGACAAAAATGACAAGCAGAATGCGAAACAACAGGCAGAGCAAAGAAGCTGGTTTCACCCTGATTGGCATGCTGATTGCCGTGGGCATCGTGGCCATCCTCGCGATGATTGCGGTACCAAAATTCACTTCGGCCATTGCTTCGGCGAATACGGCCAAAATCCAGTCGGACCTTTCTACGCTTGATACGGCCATTGCGGTTTACACGATTGAGAACGGGGAAACGCCAAAGCAAATCGCGGAGCTTGAAGAGTATCTGCAGGACAAGAATGTCAAACCGCCGACGGGTGACTGCTATTTGCAGGGCGAAAAGAAAACCGTTCCGGATAAGGAATACAAAATAGAGCAGGGCAGAGCCGTCTGCGGTACAGGAAATACGACGGCGGCATTCTTCAAAAAAGCAAAAACTGCAGGTGCGGATGATTCAAAGAAGGATGACGCTGGCGGTGGCTCCAACACAGAGGGGCAGAAATGATGATGGGGCTGTACAGCCGGGGGCTGCTGGTCCTGGTCTTCTCGGTCATGCTGGCCGGCCTTGTCTTTGCTGAGCTGGAAAGCCCCGCCATCCTCTCGGGCAGTGTGTTCTGCCTGCTTTTGGTGACGATGGCGGCCATCGACTGCTGTACGGGCCTGCTGCCGGACCGCGGAAATCTTTTTTTGGCAGGGTTCGGGCTCCTGTTTGTGCTGACGGGAACGACTTGCAGCCTGCCTGAGGCCCTTTTTGGCGCCGCGGTCGGGGCCGGTGTGCTGCTTTTGCTGCGCCGGCTCTCGCATGGCGGGCTCGGGCTCGGCGATGTTAAGTACGCCGCGGCGTTTGGCATCTGGCTCGGCGGGCAGGGGACACTGCTTGCGCTGCTGCTGTCTTTTGCCATTGGCGCGGTGCTGGCCCTTCTGCTGCTGGCCTGCGGGCGGCTGCAGAGAGACAGCGAGCTGGCCTTCGGGCCGTTTCTGTCGGCAGGGGCCTACCTCAGTTATCTCGGCTTGCTCTGGTAGGTTTGCTGTTTACTATTTAGTCTACTATTTAATAGGAGAAACTGTGTGGCGGAGCAGAGGGCGGTGCGGCGGGACTTAGGAGGCGGCAATATGTGTTGATAGGGAAAAAGAGACGATTGACGGCAGGGAGGTCTTCGGAGCGGGGCTTTCTGCTCGTTGAAGCGGTCTTGGCCTGTTTCGTGGTCATGATCCTCGCGTCTGTGGCCGTGCCGCGCGGCATGGCGCTTTACCGCGAGGCCGTGCTCGAATACGAGACGCAGTGCCTTTTGAGCGATATCCGCTATATGCGCGAGCTTTCGCGCAGCACGGAACCGCGGCCAAAGGCTCTGGAATGGGACTACGACGGACGGCCGGAAATTCGTGCCGGGATGTATCTTCATCGCAATGGCTATGTGATCATGACCGGCGGTCACAGGTTTCGCGAGCATCGATATGCTGAGGGCATCCAGATGAGCGGGCCTCTTTTGAGCGATGTCGGGACGAAAAGGCCGCTGGTGTTCGGTGACAATGGCGTGTTGGTGAATCCCTGCACGATGTATCTCTTTTTTGCAGGGCAGCAGAGCAATGGCAGGCGCTTTATCCTGAGCGCGGGCGGCCGCTGCCGCGTGGAAAGGGGGTCCCCATGGTAAAACAGAAGCAGCAAAAATGGAAAAAACGAGGGGAGCGTGGCTTTTTCCTGCTCGAAACCATCGTGCTGGCTGCCATGCTCGCCGTGATGACGGGCGGACTGCTGCTTTACCGTCAGGGCCTGCATCTGAATGAACAGACCCGTTTTGAAGCGGCGGCCGTGAGCCTTGCCGAATCGGAGCTTGCGTATCTGGAATATGATGCCAGGGAAAAGCCGGAGACTTTTGCGGCTGGTTCGTCGGAGCAGCCTATGTATGTGCCGTTTTCGACACGTCCCAGTGAGGGTGGCGCGGATTTCCGCGTGCAGCGGGAAATCGGGCGGCTTAAGGAATCCGATGTGCCGCGGCAGTCCGGCAATCTTGAGAGGGGAACGGACGCTGCCGGCAGCGGGGCACAGGCTGTGTATCTTGCCAAAGTGCGCGTCAGCTGGCAGGACCGGCGCGAAAGGGAGCAGAGTGTGACCTTGCAGAGGGTGATTTGTCCATGATATCTATGATTTATTTAAATCTCATGAAGCGCGGGAAGTGTGCCACTGGTACCCGCAGCCGAGAACGCGGCGCGCTGCTCCTCGATATGATGGTCTCTTTGCCCATGCTCGTCCTGCTGCTGGCCGGCGCAGCTGCCGTGGCCGCACTGGCCTTTCGCTCCGCTTTTTTCCTCATGGCGGACAGCGAGCTCGAGCAGGAAATCCAGATGGCCGTGCGTCAGGTCGCGGACGAGGCGCGCTCTTCTTATGAGGTGCGGTGGCGCGGAGAGGGCTGCGTGTTCAGGCAGTACCGCGGCGTCGATGACAAGGGGCAGAGCACGTATCAGGTCTCGTACTGGGTCAATGTGACGCAGGACAAAATCCATAAGCTCGTCTGGAAGGATGCGAGCCGGCCTCTGACGGGCAATCACGCGCTGGCGGGCGTCGACATCACGGAATTTTCGTGCCGGAAGCTCGCGCCGCGCCTCGTGGAAATCCGCCTGACAGGTCGGAGCCTCGTGACAAAGCACCGCTATACGCTGAAGACCGTGGTCTATGGCCCCGATATGCCGTAGATAGGCAGATAGACAGATAGGCAGATAGTAGATAGAGGAGAAAAATATGAAGAATGAACGCGGCTCCGCGGTCATCTGGACGGCGCTGCTGACAGTTTTTGTCCTGCTGCTCGGCTCGGCCGTCTGCTATACCTCATGGAACACAAAGCGCATGGCCGTGTCGTACGGGCGCGAGGCCGCGCTGCGCCTTGCAGCTGAAGGCGCCCTTGAGCAGGCTGCGCGGCAGGTGGAGCAGCAGCCGCCGGCGGCAAAGCTCGCCAAAGACATTATGCCGAAGCGGGAAATCAAGGGCGGGTACGGAATCATCACCGTGCGGGTCGTTGCCGTGGAACAGGAGCAGCAGGCGTGGCTGATTGCAGCAGCCGAGGAAAAGGACGGAGATATCTGGCAGCGCCATAAGCTCGTGCGGGGCTGCCTTGAGAAGAGAGAAAAGGAAGGTGGCTTTGTCTATGTCTGGAAAGGAAGGAGCCGGTAAATTCAAAGAAGCAGTGGCCTGTCTGCGGCAGAAGGCGGCGGGGCTGTCTTGGGGAAGGTCAGCGAAGCCAAGTCTCGGCCGATGGGACGATTTTTTCTGGGAATCCGCGCAGTCTGTCGTCGGCCTGGCCGTGCGCGCCGATACGGTCCTTTATCTGCGGCTGCAGGCCGAAAAGAAGGAACAGGGCGGGAGCTGGGACGTTCTGCGCATGGTGTCCGAACCGCGCGAGGCGGAACTGAGCCTTGGCGAGCAGGTGCGCATGCGCGCCGTGCGCGAGGGCTGGCAGGAGCTGCCGTTTGCCCTGTGCCTGACCGGCGAAGAACTCCTTCTCTATAAGACGGAGCTGCCGCCGAATCTGACTTCACGCGAGGAGCGGGAAGCGGCCCATTGGGAACTCGACGCGCGGCTGACGGAAGCCGGGCTTGACGCCGATGCCTACGCCATGGCCGTTAGGCGCGCCGCAGAAAATCCAAATTCAAATCCAAATCCGGCAGCGGCAGGGAGCGGGTCCGCTGGGACTGGTCCTTATGATGAGACGGTCGGGCACAGTTACTGGCTCGCAGCGGCCCCCAGTGCTAAGCTCAAGGCCATGCAGGAGGATTTTGCTGAGCAGGAGCTTTCGCTGCGCGGTTTTGCCGTGCTGGCTCCGCTGGGACCAGCCGTGCAAAACGGGCAGGGCGGCTGGGCCGCACAGTCTGGACTGACTGGGCAGCTTCAGATGTCAGGGCATGCAGGTCAGCACGAGTCCGTGCCGGCTCTTTATCTGCCGGCCCTCTGTGCAGCGCTGTCCCTTATTCATGGCGAAGACGCACTCGGTTTTCTGCTGGCCGGCAGGCAGCTCTCGGTGCGCCGCTGCCGCTATAAACGCCTCGCCGTGCTGACTTTGCTCGTCACGCTGACCGCGCTTTCGGTCTGGAGCTTTTTCGATGCGCGGGCTTATTTTCAGGCGCGGGCGGATTTCCGTCAGCAGAAGCAGGAGACGGCCCTGCTGCACCATGACCAGAAGGTCATGCAGATGACGAAAGCCCTGCAGGCCAAGGTCAGTCAGCGCGACCGGCGCATTGCGATGCTGATGGAAAAATCCCTGCCGTGGTACAGCGTCATGGTGCACCTCGGCCGGCCGGAGCTGCAGACGGACGGGGTCTGGCTGCAGGATATTTTGCTGCGGCGCGATAAGAAAATCGAGATCAGCGGCCTTGCCATGAGCTATGCGGCCCTGTCGGTTTTCCTGCAGTCCTTCGAGCAGGACCGTGATTTTTTCACGCAGGGGCCCGTGCTCGAAGAATCCTCGGCCGAGGGCAAAGACATCCGTTTCCGCATGAGCGTTTCTCTATAATTAGGATAGAAAAATAATAGGATAGAAAAAGGCGGGCGAGGGAGGCGAAACGAAAAATGTTTGGTATTCGCAAAGGAAGAAAGGGCAGTGACGGCGATGGCCTGCAGGGTTTGAGCGATTCGGCGGGCTTAGAACGTTTAGAAGGACTGGCAGGTACAAAGAAAAGCAAAGGTGCCGGAGCAATAGGGCGTAGGTTCAGGGATATAGCGGAGACGCGCGACGGCCGCTTTTTCCTGCTGTCGTTTTTTGTCTGCCTCGCGCTCGTGCCCATTTATTTTTTCGCGCTGCACCTGCCGCTGCAGCGGGCCGCGCAGGCGTATGCGGCCAGGGCGGAGCAGGCGCGCGGCGACACGGCGGCGGTCATGAATTTCAAGAATGTGCACCGCGATATGGAGGCCTATGAAAAAGAACTCGCGGAGCACGATGCGCGCAGCGGAAAGGCCCTGCCGGAAAAACTCGTGCAGGGGGAATTCCTGCACGAACTTCAGCAGAAGGCCTTGAAAAGTCAGGTGCAGCTGCATAAAGTCGTGCCGTCTGAGCTGCAGCCCATGCAGGGGCAGGAGAAAACAGCTGCGAAGGTTTCGCCTGAACAGAATTTGCGGGGCGCAGATGCCAATCATGACGCAGATGCAGCTGGTCTGCAGGAAATGGCCGTGATTGTCGAATGCGAGGGCTCGTATTTTGCGCTGCTCGATTTTCTGCGCAGGCTGCAGCAGTCGGAGCGCGTGCTCTGTCTCGAGGAAAGCCGAATCGGGCCGCCCGCTGCGGACAAAGGGACGGGCGGAGAATCTCTGCAGTGCCATCTGCGCCTTACGGCGTACGCCTGGCCGGCCCAAGAAGCAAAAGAAGTCAAAGAAGCAAAAGAAGCAGAATAGCCTTACGCAGGCATTACTTACTGTTTGGAAGGCTCGTCTTTCAGATAAGGATATTTGCTGTTTAGAAAGAGACTTGATTTATACTCGCGTATATCTTAAACTATAAGCAATATGATTTTTGAATACGCGAGGTGTAAGATATGAGTGAATTACGTTTTATGACGGCCGGCGAATCGCACGGCCCGTGCCTGACTGCCATCCTTGAGGGTCTGCCGGCAGGTCTGGTGCTCCATGAAGAGGCGCTCAACAAGGAACTGGCGCGCCGCCAGCAGGGCTACGGCCGCGGCGGACGCATGAAGATTGAGAAGGACCACGTCGACGTGCTGTCGGGCGTGCGCTTCCATGAGACTTTGGGCGGCCCGATTACGCTGCGGGTCGTCAACCGCGACTTCCAGAACTGGGGCGGCCGCATGGCTGCTTTTGGCGAGCCTGAGGGCGAGAAAGTCACGGCCGCGCGTCCGGGTCATGCCGATTTTACGGGCATCCGCAAGTACAACCGCAAGGATGTGCGCGATATCCTCGAGCGCTCGAGTGCGCGCGAGACGACGATGCGCGTGGCCGTCGGCGCCGTCTGCAAGGAATTTTTAAGGGCCCTTGGCATTACGGTCGTCTCACAGGTCGTCTGCCTCGGCGGTGTGAAAGTCGACCCCGCGAAGGTCGACCGCACGAAGCTCGGCACAGAAGAAGGACTTGGCGATTCACAGCTCAACTGCTACGACAAAGAGGCCGAAGAGCAGATGATTGCCAAAATCAAGCAGGCCAGAAAAGACGGCGACACGCTCGGCGGCATTTTTGAAATCACCGTGCGCGGCCTGCCCGCGGGCCTCGGCAGCCACATCCAGTGGGACCGCCGCCTCGACGGCAAACTCGCAGGCGCTCTTATGTCCATTCAGGCTATCAAGGGCGTCGAAATCGGCGCGGGCTTTGACTGCGCGATTCTGCCGGGCAGCCAGATTCACGATGAAATGTTCCTCGATGAAAACGGCCACGTCTACCGCAAGACGAACCGCGCCGGCGGTCTCGAGGGCGGCATGACGAACGGCGAAGAGCTCATCGTCAAGGCCGTGATGAAGCCGATTCCGACGCTCATGACGCCGCTGCATTCCGTCGACATCGAGAGCCACGAAGAAGTGCTCGCCTGCAAGGAGCGCAGCGACACCTGTGCCGTGCCGGCTGCTTCGGTCGTCGGCGAGGCCATGACGGCCTTCGTCATCGCACAGGCCATCTGCGACAAATTCGGAGCCGATGCCATGGTCGACCTCAAGGCCGCCATCGAGGCGTACAAAGAGCGCATCGGGAAGGAATGGTGAGCCGATGAAGAATGTTGTACTCATAGGCTTCATGGGCACGGGCAAGACGAGCACGGGACGCGTGCTTGCGCAGAAGCTCGGCATATCGTTTCTCGACCTCGACCAGGAAATCGAGAAGGAATACGGCATGGCCATCCCTGATATGTTTGCAAAAAAGGGCGAGGCGTACTTCCGCAGCTGCGAGCACGCGATGGTCGAGAAGGCCGCAAAGCGCCAAAACACCGTGATTTCGACGGGCGGCGGCACGGTCAAGGACCCGAAGAATATGGAAGCCCTGCGCAGAAGCGGTGTCGTCGTCTGCCTGCAGGCCGATGTTGATACGATTCTCGCGCGCACGGCGAGCAAGGGCGAGCGTCCGGTGCTCGACAAGGAGGACCGGGGCGACCGCCGCCGTGCCATCGAGAAGCTCATCGCAGAGCGCCGTGCGCTCTACAAGCAGGCGGATTTCTCGGTTGACACGAGCAGACTCTCGCCGCTGCAGGTCGTCGACGAGATCCTTCATTATCTGAAATTACGAGGTGTGTTGCATGCGTGAGGTACACGTTGCTCTCGGCAAAGAGAGCTATGATATCAGGATTGGTTATGATTTGAGCAGTGAGCTCATCGCCTTTGTGCGGCAGGCCGGCTTTTCGAAACAGGCCATGCTCGTGACGGACAGCAATGTCGGCCCGCTCTACGGCGAAAAGATCCGCCGCCTGCTCGAAGAGGGGGGCCTGAAGGCCACGCTCGTGACCATACCGGCCGGCGAGAGCTCGAAGAGCCTGAAGGTCGCAGAATCCCTCTACACGAAGGCCATCGAGCTTGGCCTCGACCGCAAGTCCCCGATTTTTGCCTTGGGCGGCGGCGTGGTCGGCGACCTCGCGGGCTTCATCGCGGCGACGTACATGCGCGGCGTGCCTTTCGTGCAGCTGCCGACGAGCCTGCTCGCTCAGGTCGATTCGAGCGTCGGCGGCAAGGTCGCCGTCAACCACGCGCTCGGCAAGAACCTCATCGGCGCGTTCTATCAGCCGAAGGGCGTCTTCATGGACCTCAATCTCATGAAATCCCTGCCGAAGCGCGAGATTTACACGGGCCTTGGCGAAATCATCAAGTACGGCATCATTTACGATGCGGACTTCTTCGCGTTTCTCGAAAGCCATGTCGATGACGTGCTGAAGCTCGAGCGCGAGGCCACAGTCCACATGATCGCGCGTTCATGCGAAATCAAGGCCGCCGTCGTCAGCCAGGACGAGAAGGAAGCGGGACTTCGCCGTATCCTGAATTTCGGCCACACGATGGCCCATGCCATCGAGAAGGAGACGGGCTACATCCGCTACAATCACGGCGAGGCCGTCGCCATCGGCATGGTCGGTGCGGCTGACATCAGCGCGCGCCTCGGCATGATTCCGGAAGCGGATGTTGCGCGCGTCACGAAGCTCATCGAGGCGCTGCACCTGCCGATTTACGCCGAGGGCTGCACGGTCGACGCGATGTACCGCGACATCTTCCACGACAAGAAGACCATCAACGGCAAGGTCAACTGGGTGCTCATGGAGGGCATCGGCAAAGTGACCTGCCGCAACGATGTGCCGGAAGACATCGTGCGCGCTGCCATGGCCGCACGCATCGGCAAATAAGCGCAGCAGGAATTTCTGTAGGCCAAAAGAAAATTTTTAAAGGACGGTTGAAACCGTCCTTTTTTTATGGTAGACTAATTAAGTATATGGGCGGTCCTCTGAGTGAGCATAAGGCTTGCCATGAACGTCTGACATAAGGAGGAAAAAAATGAATATCATCGAAACGTTAGAAAAAGAACAGCTCCGTTCGGATATCCCGGAGTTCGCACCTGGTGACACGGTCCGCGTTCACGCTAAGATCGTCGAGGGTTCCCGCGAGCGTATCCAGATGTTCGAGGGTGTCGTCATCGCCCGTCAGGGTTCCGGTGTCCGCGAGACGTTCACGGTTCGCCGCATCTCCTATGGTATCGGCGTTGAGCGTACGTTCCCGGTACATTCCCCGCGCATTGAGAAGATCGACGTTCTCCGCAAGGGTATCGTTCGTCGTGCAAAACTCTATTATCTGCGTAACCTTACGGGTAAAGCTGCTCGTATCAAAGAAAAACGCTAATCTGCGTACGGTAGGGACTGCTTTGGCAGTCCCTATTTGTTTATGCAGTTTTTTAGGCAAGTGAAGTAAGACAGGAGGAACTTCCATGAGTTCATTAGGAGAAGAGGCAAAAGACTGGGTCATATCCATTATCATCGCGATTGCCCTGGCCTTTGTCATCCGTCAGTTTGTCGTCGAGCTCTACATCGTCGACGGTCCGTCCATGCGTCCGACGCTGCAGTCGCAGGAACGCCTGGTCGTCAATAAGTTCATCTACGACTTCCGCGCGCCGCAGAAGGGCGAGGTCCTCGTCTTCCAGTATCCGCGCGATCCGAGCCGCGATTTCATCAAGCGCGTCATCGCGACGCCGGGCGACACGATCGAGATCAAGGGCGGCAATGTCTACGTCAACGACCAGCTTTTGAAGGAAGACTACATCCTCGAGAAGACGCGCAGCGAATACCCGAAGGCCACGGTCCCGGAAGGCACGGTCTTCGTCATGGGCGATAACCGCAACAATTCGGAGGACAGCCGCTTCGCCGATGTCGGCTTCGTGCCGTACAAGCTCATCAAGGGCAAGGCCGTCCTCGTCTTCTGGCCGCTCAGCGCGTTTAAGACGCTGCCTTAATGGGAGGGAATCAGCATGAAATGCATTTCCTGGAACGTCAACGGCCTCAGGGCCTGCCTCAAAAAGGGCTTTATGGAATCCTTCTGCAAGCTCGATGCCGATGTCTTTGCGCTGCAGGAGACGAAGATGCAGCCAGAGCAGGCCATCCTCGACCTGCCGGGCTATAAGCAGTACTGGAACAGCGCGGAGAAAAAAGGCTATTCGGGCACGGCGGTCTTTTCGCGCCTTGAGCCTCTGCAGGTGACATACGGCCTCGGCATCGAGGAACACGACCACGAGGGCCGCGTCATTACGCTTGAATTTCCAGACTGCTATTTTGTGACGGTCTATACGCCAAACTCCAAGCGCGGCCTTGAACGCCTTGCTTACCGCATGGAGTGGGAGGACGCGTTCCGCGCGTACCTTCAGGGCCTTGACGCGAAAAAGCCCGTCATCGTCTGCGGCGACCTCAATGTCGCGCACGAGGAAATCGACCTGAAGAACCCAAAGACGAATCATCATAACGCGGGCTTCACGGATGAGGAACGCGGCAAGTTCACGGAGCTTCTTGACGCGGGCTTTATCGATACGTTCCGCACGCTGTATCCGGAACGCACGGGCATCTACACGTGGTGGTCGTATCTGCGCAAGGCGCGCGACACGAACGCGGGCTGGCGCATCGACTACTTCGTCACGTCAAAGCGCCTGCAGGACAAGATTGCCGATGCGACGATTCACAACGAGATTTTCGGCAGCGACCACTGCCCGGTCGGATTGGAGCTGAACTTATGACGGCTGCTGCGAAGGGCCATAAAAAGACAAATCTCACGACGCTCTGCTATATTGAGCAGGATAATGCGTACCTCATGATGCACCGCGTTAAAAAGGAACACGACATCAACCACGACAAATGGGTTGGCGTCGGCGGCCACTTCGAGCCCGACGAGACGCCCGAAGAATGCCTGCTGCGCGAAGTCAAAGAGGAGACGGGCCTGGTGCTCGACGATTTCCGCCTGCGCGGCATCATCACGTTTATGTCGGACAAATGGCAGACGGAGTATATGTTCCTTTATACAGCGGACAAATTCCACGGCACATTCGTCGGCCGCGACGGCTGCCGCGAGGGCACGTTCGAGTGGGTGCCGAAAAAAGCGGTCTATGACCTGCCGATTTGGGAAGGCGACAAGATTTTCTTTCATTTAATGGAAGAACGTGAGCGTGTCTTTTCACTCAAACTGCGCTACATCGACGATGAGCTCGTCGAGAAAGTCCTTGACGGCAGGCCGCTTTAAAAACGTGGATAAAAAAGGGAATGAGGTTCTCCCGTGGCCTTGGGCCAAAACTGCTTTACAGCTGATGACTTCTGTGCTCTTGTGCAGGTCATCGGCTTTTTTGCTGTCAGGGACGTTATTTTGTTATTTATTAGGAAAGAAAGGAAGGGTATATATGGCAGAAAATCTTGGTCTTGTTTTTGTGGGCGGCGGTCTCGGGGCCGTCTGCCGCTATCTCGTGACGACGCACGTCGGCGCGCGCTTTGGCACATTTTTTCCGTGGGGCACGCTCGTCGTGAATACCGTTGGTTCGTTTCTCATGGGGCTTATCATGGGCCTGCTGCTGCTGCTCGTCGAACGCATGGGCAGCGGCATTTCGGAGTACGCAAGGCTTCTCCTGACGGTCGGCTTCCTCGGCGGCCTCACGACGTTTTCGTCCTTCAGCATGGAGACGCTGACGCTGCTGCGCGGCGGCAGTTATTTCTACGCGGCCTGCAACATCGGCAGCAATATCGTGCTCGGACTTTTGGCCGCTTTTCTCGGCTTCGTGCTCGCCGCGCGCCTGAGTGCCTGATTTTCAGGCGTTTTTGCGCCGGCGGGATTG
Organism: Mitsuokella apri; assembly: GCF_047974105.1. NCBI lineage: Bacteria > Bacillati > Bacillota > Negativicutes > Selenomonadales > Selenomonadaceae > Mitsuokella > Mitsuokella apri. The sequence continues at coordinate 88,739 of NZ_JBHYRS010000001.1, read as the reverse complement.
CAGAAAGCGCGGCCGCTATGATAAAATGAAAAGCAGTGTAACTTGACAATTGCCATTCATATAAATTGGAAGTAATTTGGGAGGAAGAAACATTTTGTCAGCTTTAAGCGAAGAACTCGATAAAGAAATCAAGAAGCGCCGTACGTTTGCGATCATCTCGCACCCGGATGCCGGTAAGACGACGCTGACGGAGAAGCTGCTGCTCTACGGCGGTGCCATCCATCTCGCCGGCTCCATCAAGTCGCGCAAAACACAGCGCCACGCTGTGTCCGACTGGATGGAAATCGAGAAACAGCGCGGTATCTCGGTCACGTCGTCCGTGCTGCAGTTTGACTATGCGGGCTGCCGCATCAACATCCTCGATACGCCGGGCCATCAGGACTTCTCGGAAGATACGTACCGCACGCTCATGGCCGTCGACAGCGCCGTCATGGTCATCGACGTTGCGAAGGGCGTCGAGGCCCAGACGAAAAAGCTCTTCAAGGTCTGCAAGCAGCGCGGCATTCCTATTTTCACGTTCATCAACAAACTCGACCATTACGGCAAGCTGCCAATCGATATCATGGACGAAATCGAGAACGTGCTCGGCATCCGCTCGTATCCGATGAACTGGCCAATCGGTCAGGACGGCCAGTACATGGGCGTGTACGACCGCCGCAACAAGAAGGTCCTGCTCTTTGCCGCCGATACGACGCACGGTCAGCAGGCGCGCATCGCCGATGTCTACGAGCCGGATGACCCTGAAGTCATCGAGCGCGTCGGCGAGGACACGTGGCAGGCACTGAAGGATGATATCGAGCTTCTTGACGAGGCAGGCGAGGAATTCGATATGGACAAGGTCAACGCCGGCGAGCTCACGCCGATGTTCTTCGGCTCGGCCATGACGAACTTCGGCGTGCAGGATTTCCTCGAGGGCTATATCCGCATGGCGCCGACGCCGCAGCCGCGCATGTCGAGCGATGGCCTCATTGCGCCGGACGACGAGAAATTCTCGGGCTTTGTCTTCAAGATTCAGGCCAACATGAACCCCGCGCACCGCGACCGCCTCGCGTTCATCCGCATCTGCTCGGGCAAATTCGAGCGCAATATGAGCGTCTGGCATGAGCGTTCGGGCAAGATGATCAAGCTCGCGCAGCCGCAGCAGTTCCTCGCGCAGGACCGCCAGATCATCGATACGGCTTATCCGGGCGATATCGTCGGCCTGTTTGACCCGGGCATTTTCGGCATCGGCGACACAATCTGCGACGAGAGCCACAAGTTCAAATACGCCGACTTCCCGGTCTTCCCGCCCGAGAAATTCGCACGCGTGCAGGCCAAGGACACGATGAAGCGCAAGCAGTTCGTCAAGGGCATCGAGCAGCTCACGCAGGAAGGCGCGATTCAGCTCTTCCAGCAGGCCGGTGCGGGCATGGAATCGTACATCGTCGGCACGGTCGGCACCCTGCAGTTCGAGGTGCTCGAGTACCGTTTGAAGAACGAGTACAATGTCGACATCGAGATGAATATGCAGCCGTACGAAGTCGCGCGCTGGCTTGCGTATAAAGACGGACGCGAGGTCACGCCGGCATCGCTGAAGGGCGCGGACCGCGGCATGTTCGTCTACGACCGCAAGGGCAATCCGGTGCTGCTCGTCAGCAACGAATGGGCGCTGGGCTGGATCATGGACAACAATCCGGACCTCATTCTCAACCATGTGCCGTTTGACCGCAAAGAGGCATAATAGAAGTATAATAGAAGCATTGATGCAAAAAGAGGCTTTGCCGAGGGGCAAGTCTCTTTTTTTCTATAAGAAGTACTGGAATGATTCGCCCAATGATGATATAATCACAATGTTGAGTACCATTTTATAGGTGGTAGTCTGTCTTTTGAAGAAGAGAATGAGGCGGGGAGACCTGCTTTTATTTTTTCACTTTGGCATATCCATGCACGTAGGCGGTGTTTTCAATTAATAAGCAAGGTATAGAGGAAAAAGTAGAGACGGCAGTGCAGGCGGAGTCCGCGCCGCAGGGCGGACAGCCGGAAAATGGCGGCAATGACAAAGAGAAGAAGTCGAGCAAGGGTGAGTCGTTCCTGAAGGGCACGTTCATCCTGACGATTGCCGGCTTTGTCGTCAAGGTCATCGGCTCTTTGAACTGGATTTTTGTCTCGCGTATCTTAGGCGGTGAAGGTATCGGTCTTTACCAGATGGCCTTTCCGATTTACTTCTTTGCGATGACGGTTTCGCAGGCCGGCGTGCCGGTCGCGATTTCCATCATCACGGCGGAGCGCGTGGCCCTGAAGGATATCTTCGGCGCGAAGCGCGTGTTCAAGATTGCCATGCGGCTCATGTTCGTCACGGGCCTGTTTTTCTCCATATTGACGTATTTCGCGGCCGACTGGCTCATTGAGTGGCATTTCATCCGCGACCCGCGCGCGTACCTCTCGATGGTCGTGCTTGCGCCGACGGTCTTTTTCGTCACGTTCCTCGCGGCTTCGCGCGGCTACCTGCAGGGCTGGCAGCGCATGACGCCGACGGCCGTGTCGCAGATTGTCGAGCAGATTTTCCGCGTCATCACGATGATTCTGCTCGCGTATCTCTTCCTGCCCTGGGGACTTGAGTACGCATCGGCCGGTGCCTCGCTCGGTGCTCTTGTCGGCGCCGTGATGGGCCTCATTGTGCTCGTTTACTATCATTGGAAGCTCGACCGCGATATCGAGCGCGACTATGGGCATGATATTAAGCCCTTGCCGGGGACGGAACACGAGCCGGTCAGCAAGATCATCCGCCGCATTTTCATGCTCTCGCTGCCGGTCTCGGCTGCGAGCATTATGCTGCCGGTCGTCTCGAACCTCGACCTCATGATCGTGCCGCAGCGCCTCGAAGTCGCGGGCTACAGCGTCAACGAAGCGACGGAGCTCTTCGGGTACCTCACAGGCATGGCCGTGCCTCTTGTCAATCTCTCGTGCATCATCACGGCCTCGATGGCCATGAGCATCGTGCCGGCCATTTCGGAAGCGAGGGCCCTGCGCGACATGAAGCGCGTCTACAGTCAGACGGCAGCTTCCGTGCGCATCTCGAACTTCGTCTGCTTCCCGGCCTTTGTCATCGTCTTCGTGCTTGCTACGCCGATTTCGACCCTCATTTACAACGCCCCGGGCGCCGGTCCGGCCGTCATGATTTCGTCGTTCAGCATCGTGCTCTTAGGCCTGCATCAGGTCTCGACGGGCATCCTGCAGGGCCTCGGCCATCCGAACATCCCGATGGTCAACATGATCCTTGCGGCTGCGGCCAAAGTCATCCTGAACTGGGAACTCACAGCCCTGCCCTGGCTCGGCATCATGGGTGCCGCATGGGCAACGGCCGCCGACATGGGCGTCGCGGCCATCATCAACCTCATTTTCATTTACAAATTCATCGGCTACCGCATGGAAATCCCGCAGCTCTTAAAGACGCTATTCGCGGCTGCCGTCATGGCCGTGGCCGTCTACTTCTTCTATGACTGGACGATGGCCTGGTGGCACCTCGGCGTCATCTCGACGTTCGGCGCCGTCTTCTTCGGCTGCTTCGTCTACATCGCTGTCATGCTGCTCATCGGCGGCCTGCTCGAGGAAGACCTCGTCCGCATCCCGATGATTGGCCGCATCGGCATCCGCATCCTGCGCCGCATCGGCGTGTTCAAGGACTAAAGGTCGGTTCGTGGTTTGAGAAATTTTGTGCTATTTTGTGCTATTTTGTGCTAGGGGGAAAGCATCTTGAAAAAACTCGTGCTCTTCTATAATCCGGTCTCGGGGCATGCTGCGTTTAAAAACAAGCTCGACTGGGTAGTGGAAGCCTTTCAGCGCCGCGGCATCTGCGTTGTCTTCTACCGCACGCGCAAAGAGGGCAATGAAGCCTTCATCCCGTTTGTGCAGGAAATCGCGCCTGACGGCCTGCTCGTAGCGGGCGGCGACGGCACCGTGCACGAAATCGTCAACCTCATGATGAAAGGAAAATTAGACCTGCCGCTCGGCATCATCGGCAGCGGCACCTCCAACGACTTTGCCACCTACCTCGGCGTCAACGAAAACCTCGAAGAATACCTCGACATCATCGCCAGCGGCCGCAGCCGCCGCGTCGACCTTGGCCTCGTAGGCAGCACCTACTTCATCAACGTTGCCAGCGGTGGCATGATGGCCTGCATCGCCCACGAAGTCGACGCCCGCTTCAAAAACGCCCTCGGCAAAATGGCCTATTATCTAAAAGGCATCGGCGAACTCCCAAAATTCCGCTACTTCCCGCTCAAAATCGAAGCCGATGGCAAAACCTATGACGTCGAAACCTTCCTCTTCGTCGTCATCAACAGCCCCGTCGTCGGCAGCATGAAAAACGTCGCCACCGGCGTCGAAGTCGACGACGGCAAACTCGACCTCCTGACCATCGGCCGCACGAGCCTGCCCAAACTCATGAGCATCTCCCGCGACCTCGTCAGCGGCAAAACCGTCTCCGGGCGCGAAGGCGTCCTGCACATTCAGGCCAGCCACTTCCGCATCGAAAGCGGCATCCCCGTCGAAAGCGACATCGACGGCGAATGCGGCCCAATGCTCCCGCTGGAAATCGACACCATCCCCAAAGCCGTAGCCATCTACTGCTAATTTCATATGACTGAACAAAAAAGAGAGGCCCGCAGGACCTCTCTTTTAAACTGCAAATAAAGAAGAAATATCGGTAACGGCAATGCCTGCAAAGCAGGCGAGCCCCTTTCTGAACTAAGAAGCAAAACGTAACTGGGGCGGAGGGAACTATTTCGCCTGTAAGCTCCATCTTGTCAATATCGATGTAACACAACCGCAGCTAGGACCGGGGAAACTATTTCGCCTGCAAGCAGGCCGCGACTGCCCACAGGGCTGGGCCCCGAGTATACTCAGCCAAGTCCTGCGATGTAGGAACGCCGCGGCAGGCGGCGAACAGGCTAAAACGAAGAAATCTGGCATGGGGCCCATTTAGCGGCAAGCCGAAGCCGAAATAGTTTCCCCGGTCCCCGCCGAGACGCAGCCGAAGCCGAAATAGTTCCCTCCGCCCACGCCACGATGTTAATTTTATTCTGCTCCGTTGTCAATCTGCCCCAAATAATGCGCCACAAACTGCTGTGCCGTCCTGCCGCTGCGCCCGCTGTGCGTGAGCTCCCAACGTACGCCCGCAATCCGCAGCTCTTCCGGCGTGAGCTTGACCCCCGCCTTCCGCAGCATATGGTCGATAATTGCCAAATATTCTTTCTGGTCCGGTGCATAATACTGGATGATGAGCCCGAAGCGGTCCGACAGCGAAATCGTCTCATTGACGCTGTCATCGCGATATACCTCATCCTTGCCCGAGTCGCGGTCGCGCCAGCTCTCGCGGATCAGATGACGGCGGTTCGACGTCGCGTAAATCAGCACATTTTCCGGCCGCGACTCTACGCCGCCCTCGATAGCCGACTTTAGATACTTGTACTCCGCATCCGACTCCTCAAACGAAAGGTCGTCGAGGAAAATAATGAAACGCTTGCTTGCAAAATAGCGCAGCGCGTCCATAATATCCGGCAGGTGCGAAAGCTGCGGCTTTGTCAGCTGCAAGAGGCGCAGTCCGCGGCTGTAGTAGAGATTCGCGAGTGCCTTGACGCCCGACGACTTGCCCGTGCCGCGCGCGCCGACGAGCAGCGCATTGTTGGCCGGCTTCCGCTGCACAAAAGCCTCCGTGTTGTCGATGAGCTGCTCCTTCTGATGCGCGTAGCCGATGATATCGTCCATCTGCATTGCCTCGAAATGGCGGATGCCGATCAGGCGCTGCTGCTTCGTATCCCAGCGGAACGCCTTGAAAGACGCGATATCGCCGTAGCCAAAGCCTCCATAATAAGAGAGCAGGGCCCCCGCGTAATCTTCGGCCGTCTTCGCATCCTTCAAAAGCGCTTCAAGCGCCGCCGAAGCCTCATCGCTCTGGCGGACCGTCGGCTCATAGTCATCGAGCAGCGGCAGGTCGAGGTAAAGGCTTGCAGGATTCGTCAAAAACGGCAGCAGCAGCGTCAAATCGTGCGTGAATGCCTTTTTGAGGCTCGCGCCGACCGGCCCGTTGCTGACCTCAATTGTCTGCGCCGCGAGATTCGCGTCGTGCACGAGCAGGTAAATGATGTAGCTGCGCAGGAGATTGCCGTGCAGCCCGACGTCTTCGGCGGTCTCGATGAGCTTCGCGGCGCAGATGCCCGTCTGGCTCTTGTCGCCGTCAAGCACCTCGCCGAGGGCGACAATTGCGGGATCCTGCAGCAGACTGCGGCAGATCAGGAGTTTATGGCAATTTGGATAATCGGACATGGTTCATCCTTCTTTCTTTTCATATTCCTATCATTATAATGGAAAACAAAAGAGATGTAAACTTGTAACTTTTAGTGCTCCGCGGGCAGCGGCCGGCGGCAAAAGAGCGGCGAAGCAATAAAATCATTGGGCTGCTGCTGAAGTGGGAAAGGTTCAGGCAAAGAGAGCAAGCGCAGCTCCGTGGCCCTCGTGTCAAAGGCCAGCATCTTTTGCAGGGGACTGAGTCCTTTGTCCTGCAGACGCTGCTTGGAATCAAGGAACTGACTGACCTTGGTGATAAGAGGAACGGCAGATGTTTTTTTGACCGCGTGCAGCAGTCTGCGCCCCGTCTCGTCAAAGGCGAGCACGCGCGCGTAAAGGGGCCCCGTCTCGTCTGCGCGTTTTACATCTTCGATGCGGCTCCCGAGCAGCAGATGCGGGAAAATCCTCGCGATGCGGCTCGCGGGATAGCGGCTCGTGACCATTGCCTGGGTGAGCCCCTCAAGGGACGCACTTTCGCAGGCCTTGGCGAGCAGGCGGTTCTCAAGACCTTCCTGCAGCCCAAAAATCTGCCGGAGATTTTCAGAATCCATCGTTAAAATCTTCGTGAGCAGGGGGCGGAAAAGATGCTCCGCATTGGCAAGGTCAGCGGGAAAAGCGCGCTGCAGCAGGGCAAAAGACGTTTCGGGCAGCGAAGAACGCAGGGCCGGCCAGTCGGGCTCGTCTTTTTTGAGCTCCTGCCGGACGGCTGAGGCCGAAGCCAGAGGGCCGAGGGCTGTTTCATGGTAGCCGGCACCGCGCCGTGCAATCAGAAGAGGCGTGATGTCTGGAGCATAGGCCCCGAGAGCGCGCAGATACTCGATGGCAAGGATGTTGTTGGGCTGCCGCAGTACATTTTCATCAAGACCATTCTGCTGCAAAATGGCCGTCAGGGCCTTCGCATACGACTCGCCCTGCTGCAGTCGCTCGTGAAGCTCCGCCTGCGTTGCTTCCGCATCGATGGTTCTGGCAGCCGCGGCAAGCGGCAGAAGTTCCGAAGATTCCGCGCCAAAGGCCAGCGTATCGACAATGCCGAGCAAGGACAAAAGGCGCACCCCGCCGCGCGCAAAATCCTGCGCACTGCGGCAGGCAAAGAGAAACGGGAGCTCCAGGACAAGGCTGCAGCCGCCCAAAACAGCCATCTGCGCGCGCTGCCACTTGTCAAGCACCGCCGCCCCGCCGCGCTGCGTAAAACTGCCGCTGATGACCGCGACGACGGCAGCATCTTTTTCACCATAGAGCTGCAGCATCTTTTCGCGCACAGCGCGGAGCTGATAGGCGTGGCCCTGATGAAACGGATTATATTCGGCAATGATGCCAACAACGCGCATGAGATACTCCTTTTATAATTACCGCGATGGATTCGTGCGGATGAGGTGATTTTTGCAAGGGGAGCGGGGAAATATTTTCGGCTTCGGCACGCCGCTAAATGGCTCCCAACGCAGAAAGATGCTTCGAGGGAAATTCGCCGCCTGCCGCGGCGTTCTCACATGGCAATCTTAGTCCAAATTTTCTTGGGAGCCAGCCCTGCGGGCAGTCGCTTTGCGCTCTGCAGGCGAAAATATTCCCCCGCTCCCAGTTACTGCGAGCATTGTCGTCTTCGCGCCCCGTTAGCTGCAGATTGCTGTGCAGGCAGAAACTCATCTTGATACTGCCAGAACCTCGCGTCATCAGGCTGAGGGCTGCAGCGCAGTCCTCAGCTTTAGAGGTATGGCAGGCAGTGACTAGCGGGGAGGGCATTATTCCGCGTGCAGGAACGAAGTGATTGCCCGCAGGGCTGGGCCATAAGGAAAGCCCGGCAAAGCACAGAATGTCAAAACGCCGCGGTCGGCGGCGAAACTCCTTAGCCTGCAAAAAAATCATATGGCCCATTTAACGGAGTGACGAACCCGAAATAATGCCCTCCCCGCCTTTTGCGATGTAAACAAAGATAAATGTAACTAAAACTCTGTACCTTTAGTCTAACAGACTCATCTTCCCGCGTCCAATGGATTTGGGCTTTTTGCACGGATATGGTATACTTAAAACGATAGGCAGTCCTTGGACTGTCTTTTTATGGAATAGAGAAAGGATTTTTTATTTATATGGAAAAGAAAAAAGTGGTCGTCGCGATGAGCGGCGGCGTGGACAGCTCCCTTACGGCGGCGTTGCTCGTGGAGCAGGGCTATGATGCCATCGGCGTGACAATGCGCCTTTCTGAGGAGAGCCGTGATTTTGATGAGAATGACCGCGGCTGCTGCAGTCTCAGCAGTGTCGACGATGCGCGTCGCGTGGCCGAGGTTGTCGGCATCCCGCATTACGTCATGAACTTCAAGGACATGTTTCAGAAAAAAGTCATCGACTATTTCCTCGCGGATTATGCGAAGGGCTGGACGCCGAATCCCTGCATTGCGTGCAACCGCTATGTGAAGTTTGAAGGCCTCTTGCAGAAAGCGCTCGAACTCGGCGCGGAATATGTGGCCACGGGCCATTATGCGCGCATCGGGCAGGATGAGACGGGCCGCTATGTCCTCAAAAAAGGCATCGACACGCACAAGGACCAGTCGTACGCGCTGTATCACCTCAATCAGCAGAGCCTTGCGCATTTTCTCATGCCTCTTGGCGAATACACGAAGGTCGAGACGCGCAAACTCGCGGAAAAGTACAATCTGCCGGTCGCGCACAAGCCCGACAGTCAGGAAATCTGCTTTGTGCCGCACGATGATTACAAGGCGTATCTGCGCGAAAAGAATCCTGCGTGCCTGCATCCCGGCGACATCGTCGATGTGCACGGCAAAGTGCTCGGCCATCATGAGGGCGTGCCCCTTTACACGATTGGTCAGAGAAAAGGCCTTGGCATCGCGTATCCGGAGCCTCTGTACGTCGTCGACCTCGACATGGCGCACAACCGCGTGATTGTCGGCGGGGCTAAGGACGTTTTCTCGGACGGCCTGATTGCCGGTGACCTCAACTGGATTGCCATTGACGAGCTTACGGAGCCCATGACGGTCTCGGCAAAAGTCCGCTACGGCCGCCGCGAGGGCGAGGCCCGCATTGAGCCGATGGAAAATGGCAAGGTCAAGGTGACGTTCGCGGAGCCGCAGCGCGCCGTGACGCCGGGGCAGTCGGTCGTCTTTTACGATGGGGATACCGTCGTCGGCGGCGGCATCATCGAGAAAGCCTTCAAGCATCTCGGAAATGAGGAGGGGATGGCGAAGTGACACTTGAATCCAGCAACACGACGGTCGGCATCCTCTACGATATCGAGAACGCGCCGTTTGAGATGCTCAACTACACGCTCGGCAAGGCACGCCGCTTTCAGCCGTGCCGCACGATCGTGATTTCGGACTGGGATGAGCGCCCCGAGCAGAAGCGCTGGGATAAGCTCATGCGGCGCCCCGGGTTTACGTTCCGCCAGATCAGCCGCACCTTCCTCGGCAAGAATTCGCTCGACTCGGCCCTTTACGATTCGGCGAAGCTCTTGTATCAGGAGGGCGTGCGCCGCTTTTTCATCATCACGACGGATTCGGACTTTGTGCGCATCGCCCAGATGCTCAATTCGAAGGAAAAATCTTATATCATTGGTGTGGGCACGAAGCAGGCCAGCGAAACGCTGCGCAACGCTTACGACGAATTCATCGTCTACCCGCCGGAGGAAAGAGAAAACGTGAGAAAGAAACATACAAGCAAGCAGGAGAAGCAGGTCGAAAAAGCCGAGAAAGCCGAAAAGGCCGAGGCGAAAAAACAGGCCAAGCAGCTGAAGCAGGCCAAGCAGGAAAAAGAGCATAAAGAGCGCAAAGAAGCAAAAGAAATGGTGAAAGCTGCGAAAGAGCTGAAAGAGGCGAAGGAGCCGAAAGAAGTCAAGGCGGTCAAGAACAAAAAGGGCAAGAACGAAAAGGCCAAGACGGCGAAAAACGCGAAGCCCGAAAAAGCCGTGCAGGCGGAACCAGAGCAGCCGGTCAAAGCCGAAAAGCCGGCAAAACGAGCTGCCAAGGCTGCTCCTAAGCAGGGAAAGGCCGAAAAGGCGAATAAACCGCAGATGGAACAGGCAAAAGCGGCCGAGCAGCCGGCCGCGGCTGTCAAGGTGCCGGAAAGCGCTCTGCCGGAGGGCACTCTGGCCGTGCGCCTGCCCAAGACGCTGCGCCGTCAGCTTGAGGAGCGCATGCGTGAGGAAGAAGTCACGATGGACGAGCTGGTCACGTACCTTTTGATGCGTGGCCTTTCACGATGATTTTAAATGAGGGAAAATCCATGAAACGAGAAGAACTGGTTTTATTTTATCAATTCCGCGATGACGAGAAACTCGCGCTGGCGCAGAAGACGCTGCACCGCCTTGGCATCCATACGAAGGTGCTGCCGGAAGAAGCATGGCGCGAAAAAGTCGGCTATCTATTGGGCATCAAGGGCTTTCGGGCGGCCAATCCCGAAGATTATGAAGACGATGATTTCGTGTTCCCACATGAGGTCATGGTCATGCAGAACATCCGCAACAAGCGCCTTGACGCTGTACTGAAGGCCCTGAAAGATGCCAATGTGCCGCCCGTGCACTATAAATCCATTGTCACGCCGTTCAATACGCTCTGGACGCTGCGCCGCCTTTGCGAGACGATGCAGAAGGAGCATGCGGCCATGATTGAGATGGAAGAGGCCAAGGAAAAGAAAAAGGCAGAAAAAGAAAAAGCCAAGGCCGAGAAGGCCGCAAGGGCAGCACAGGCCGGAAAGAAAGCGGGCAGGGGCGATGAGTGACCAGCAGCAAGACAGGGAAAACAAGACAGCGCCTGAGGACCTCGACAAGACGGTCCTGCTGAATAAGACGGCCTCGTTTGACGCGGCAGGGGAAAAATCCGGCAGCTCCATCAACGCGCCGCAGGGAAAGCCGGCGGCCGCAAACGAAAAAGAGCCGGCCAGCCGCCTTGAAGATACGCAGCAGCTGCCAAAGATGACGGCTGCAGAGGGGGCGCAGGACGGACCCATCCGGCAGCCTTTTCCGCAGCAGGAGCAGGAAGAAGAGCCTCTGCAGCCCGGCGTGCGCGAACTGAAGCCCGATAAGGACCTGCAGAAAAAGGCCAAACAGCAGGAAAAGAAAAAATGGCTGACGCGCAAGCGCAAGAAGGCTCTGCTGCTCATCGCGGGCTTCTTCGTGGCCGTCTTCATCGGCTTTGTGCTCGCGGGCTACCGTCAGGATCAGGCGGATCTGCAGAACAATGAGCGCCAGCATCAGGAACAGCAGATGCAGGCGCGTCAGCAGCAGCTCGACGCGCAGGAGGGAGACCTTCAGAAGCAGCGTCAGGCCCTTGAAAAGAAAAAGAAGGACCTCGAGCAGCAGCAGCGCGACCTCGAGCGCCAACAGGGCCGCCTTGAGGGACGCAGTCAGGCCATGCAGGAAAGTGCCGATGGCGAATCCGGCCTGCAGAAAATCCTCGACAAGGTGACGGGACAGTCGGACAAGAAGCAGAAAGCCTCTGCCGATAATCAGCAGCAGAGTGCCGATACGGCCGCGGCGGCTGCCGATGTGCAGCAGTCCATCAATGATGCGCAGCAGAAACTCGACGACGTGCAGCAGAAGCTTGACGATGTCCAGTCCCTGAAGGACGAGGCCGGCAAGGTCAAGGACAAGGCCGCGGATACGTACGCCGAGAACAAGGACACGATTGACACCGTGCTCTCGTACGCCAAGGAAGGGGCTTCGATGCTCGGCGACCTGCTGTTCCATTGATGCAGTCTTTAGGTGTATAGTTTTTAGGCAGGTTTAGACAAGGGGAAAATAGTATTCTGAACTTGTGAAATTTTGGAAGGGGCATATAAGATGATAGGAAAACACTGGAAGAAGGGACTCGTTTTCGGCCTGACGGCTGCGGCGCTGCTCTCGGCGCTTGTATTTTCGGGCTGCGGCTCCGATAAGCAGGCAGGCTCGTCAAGCGGCGAACTGCAGACGCTTTCGGTCGGCCTGATGCCGGATACAGATTCGCTGCCGTTCCTCATCGCCGAGGAGAAGGGGTATTTTGCGGACGAAGGTCTCAAGGTCGATATCCAGCAGTACAAGAGTGCGATGGACCGCGACTCGGCACTGCAGAGCGGCAACCTCGACGGTGCGGTCTCCGACATGCTCGCGGCTTCGTTTGCCAAATCGGGCGGCTTTGACGTCAAGATCACGTCGGCCACGGATGGCAGCTACAAGCTCATCGCAGGCCCGAATGAGCAGGCCAAAGACGTAAAAAGCCTCAAGGGCAAAGACGTCAGTGTTTCGCGCAATACCATCATCGAATACGTGACAGATGAGATTCTCGCGAAGGACGGCCTGCAGGGCGATGATATCAACAAGGTCATCATTCCGCAGATTCCGACGCGCCTTGAGATGCTGCAGAACGGCAAACTCGCGGCCGCGACGCTGCCGGAGCCGATGGCCAGCATCGCCATCCACAACGGCGGGCACCTCATCAAGAGCTCCGATGACCTCGGCATCAACCCCGGCGTCATCCTCTTCACGAGCAAAGCTGCCAAGGACAAGAAAAAGGAAATTCAGGCCATGTACCGCGCCTATAACCGCGCCGTCGATTACCTCAACAACACGCCGCGCGACGAATACATCGATTTTGTCATCGAGAAGGCCGGCTTCCCGGCTGAGGCCAAGGACGCGCTCGTTCTGCCGAAGTACCACAAGGCCGCGCTGCCAGCGAAGCAGGATGTCTCCGACTGCATGAAATGGCTCAACACGAAGGGCCTCGTCAATGAGACCTACGGCTATGATGACCTCGTTGTCAATCTGCTTGGCGAATAAGAGAGAACAATTAAATTGATATATGATATGGGAACAGCATGATTGCGTTTGAACATCTGACCGTCCGCTACCGGACGGCACAAAAAGAAAAGAATAAGACAACCGTGCTCGATGATATCAGCCTGACCGTTCCGCAAGGAACGGTTTGTGCTATCATCGGGCCTTCGGGCTGCGGCAAATCCACGCTCTTAAAGGCCGCGGCCGGACTTATAAAGCCTGCAGAGGGCAATGTACGACTGGACGAGAGAGCCCTCGACCCGAAAAAAGACTGCATCGGCTTCATGCCGCAGAATTACGGGCTTTTGCCATGGCAGACTGTGCGCGAAAATATCGTGCTCGGCTGCCGCATCCGCAAAAACTGGCAGGATGGCAGGGAGGCAGATGAGGCGCGCCTGCAGGGACTCGCGCAGAAGCTTCATATTGAAGACCTGCTCAGCCGCTATCCGCGGCAGCTCAGCGGCGGCCAGCAGCAGCGCGTGAGCCTCGCGCGCTCTTTCCTGCTGCGCCCTGATATTCTGCTGATGGATGAGCCCTTTTCGGCGCTCGATGCCATCACGCGCGAGGAGATGCAGGACGTCTTTTTGACGCTCTGGCAGGAGCAGCACGTCACGACCATCCTCGTCACACATTATGTCGAGGAGGCCCTTTATCTCGGACAGAAAATCGTCGTGATGGGCGCAAAGCCCGGCCGCATCGTGCGCGTCTTCGAAAATCCGCTGAGCGGCAGCCCCGAGAAGCGCAGTACGCAGGAGTTCTTCACAATGGGGCGTAATTTACGCGAAGAGATCCGCCGCATCAGCAGGGGGGAAGAAGCATGAGAATCAAACATACACTCGCTTCCTATGCGGCCGCGGCCGTTTTCCTGCTCGTACTCTGGTACGCAGTCGCAGAAATCATGGCACTGCCGATTGTGCCGACGCCGGACAAGGTCTTTGCAAAGCTCGGCCATGTCTTCACGCAGTACATTCTCGTGCACGCGGCCTGGAGTCTCTGGCGCATCGCGGCGGGCCTCGGCCTTGCCGTGCTTGTCGGGTATCCTTTGGGCGTACTCATGGGCTATTTTAAAAGGGCCGACCGCTTTTTGTCCCCTGTCGTCTACCTGACTTACCCGATTCCGAAGATTGCGCTTTTGCCAATCCTCATGCTGCTCGCGGGGGTCGGTGAGCTCTCGAAAATCCTCATGATCTTCCTGATTATCGTCTTTCAGGTCGTCGTGGCTGTGCGCGATGCCATAAGGACGCTGCCGGAGGAGACGTATTATCCGCTGTACTCGCTCGGCGCGTCTTTTTGGCAGGTGTTCCGCTTTGTCATCATGCCGGCCTCGCTGCCTAAATTCATCACGGCCGTGCGCGTCGCGATGGCCACGGCCGTTTCCGTGCTGTTTTTCACTGAGACGTTCGGCACGAAATTTGGCATGGGCTATTACATCATGGATGCATGGCTGCGCGTCAATTACCTCGAGATGTACGCGGGCATCGTCGTGCTGAGCCTGATGGGCCTCTTGCTTTTTGGCCTGATCGATGCGTTTGAATATTTTGCCTGCCGCTGGCAGCGGAAATGAGAAGCAGAAGGCGGAAAATCATGAGGGACTGTGCGATGCGGAAGGTGCAGAAGATGAGGAAGGTGCGTAAGATATGAAAAAATATTTGGGGCTGCTTGTGCTGCTCTCGCTTCTCTTTGGGGCAGGCTGGGCTGGCTTTCATGCGCCGGAATTTCTGCCGCAGGCCGAGCGCTGCATGGATTCCTTTTTGAGCCTTTTCGAGCGCGACGACGGCGAAATCCACGTCGAGGGCAGCGGCGCCGCGCTCGCGGACGTCAAAAAAGCGGCGGGCGCCTTTGACGAGCTCACGGAGCAGCAGATGGGCGCGAGAAGGCAGCATTCGGTCAAGGTCTATGTCGCGTCTTCGGATGCCGACTACCGCAGCATCCTCAGGGAAAAATTCGCACTCTCGGACGATGAGGCGGCAGAGATTGCGGGCATCTCGGGCGGCTGGTCGGGCGGACGGCAGCACATTACGGCCATCAACGCCAAGGCCGGTGTGATGGAAAGTCACAGCGACCGCTATGCGACGACGGCCCATGAGCTCTTCCATCAACTGCAGTACGAACTAAGCGACGGCCGCGACACGGACAAGGAGGCCCTGTTCTGGCTCGAAGAGGGCTCGGCCGATTACGTCGGCGCCATGATGGCCGAAAAACTCGGCGGCCGCAGAATGGCGCGCTGGCAGATGGACGTCCTCGATGACCTTCTCGGCGCGCCGCAGCCTGCCGAGCCGGCGGACCTCCTTCATCTTGAATTTGCCGAACGAAAGTCCATCATGAAGAAGAACTATCACGCCTACGAGATGGCCGACATGATGACCGCGCGGCTTCTCGGCCGCTACTCTGAAGAAGAGCGCGGCCAAAAGCTCGCATCGTATTTCAAGGCGCTGGGCACGGGCAAAAGCGGTGAAGAAGCTTTTGCGGAGGCCTTTGGCCTGTCGCTTGACGATTTTCTCACGGAGTTTTCTGCGTGGTGGCAGGGACAGAAGGAAAATCCGGCCGTGATTCACATCGAAGCGGGCGAGGGCGTGGCGGCGGAGCAGGCCGGTTTTTATCAGGAGCAGCTCGCCGCTGTGCAGAACCTTCTGCAGCGCCGGCTCGGCATGACGCTGCACGGCGAGTACACGCTCGTGCTCGCAAACGGCAAGGAACAGATGGCCGGGGCCGTCAGCGCGCACTCCGATATGACGCCTGCGGAAGCCGCGAAAAATATCGGCGAGAGCCTCTGGCTCGAGAACGGCAGCACGCTGTTTCTCGATGCCGCGGCGCTTGATTCGCGGCGTCAGCAGATTTTCAGCACGGGCGTCATGCTCACGCGCGTCATGGAGGCGCAGGCCATGGGCGGCACGGAAAAAGAAGTCGCGTGGCTCGCGCGCGGCATGGCCTATCTCATCGGCACGCAGCGTCTCGGCGAAGAGGGCCTTGGAGAGTTTGCGGACTACCGGCGCACTTGGTACGATATTCTCGCGGAAAAGGGGAGCTTCCCCGATGCCGCGTCTTTGACGGCGCCGAAGAACTACGAACAGGCCGTTGCCTCCTTTGGCGATGAATCGTGTTCCATCATCGCGGAGCTCACGGCCTACGACCTCGCGGCAAATCACGGCTGGAAAAGCTTTGCCAAATGGCTGCATGCCGCGAATCTCGCGGATGGCGACGGTGCACAGGCCTTCCGCAGCGTCTACGGCACGAGCCCCGCTGCGTATGCCTCGTCGTCAGCTTCGCGCCTGGTGCATGAAATGTATACACGCTGAGCCCCTTTACAAAAAGATTCTTCTGTGATAACATAATAGTCGTTCAAGCGAGTACATTCGATGCACTTGAACTTGAACGAGACGAATAGTCAATATGGCAATGGCGCCATGCAGAGGTGATGCTTCCTATCAGGATTCTTGATCAGGTTGTTTTTTCTGCATGGCTTTTTTGTTGCTCAATTTTAAAAAGGGTGGTATAAACATGGACGAGTTACTTTATGTGATTCCTGCAAACTCCAAAAAAGATGAAATCCTGAACACGCTCAAAGCACATCCGGAAATCCAGTTCGTTTCGCTGGTCGGCATCGATATGGCCGGCAACGATACGGATGAAAAAATCCCAATGCGCATCTTCCTTAAGGATATCGATGAGTTCTATGCTGGCACGGCTGTCCAGACGGATGGTTCTTCCGTCGTGCTGACGGGCATTGCCACCCTGAACAACGCAAAAGTCGATATGCCGATTGATCCTTCCGTCAACTGGTTTGTTGACTACAACATGGAAAACTACGACGAAGAGACGGAGAAACCAATTGGCACGCTGCGTATCCCGTCCTTCCTGATTCATGAAGGCAAACGCGTTGATTCGCGTGCAGTGCTTGCTGACACGCTCGCCTATGTCAAGGGCGAACTCCTGAAGCTCTTCAAAGAGCATCCGCAGATTGCGGGCATCGAGAGCGTCAACGGCAACGATGTTACGGATATCCAGTTCACGTCAGCTACGGAGCTCGAGTTCTGGGTCAAGACGCCGCTTGAAGATGCTGCCATCGAAGAGATGTCCGCTTCGCAGGTCCTGCAGGAGCAGTACTGGGAGCGCACGCACGGCATCGTCCGCACGGCTCTTGAGCAGTGCCTCGAAGTCCTCGACAAATACGGCTTCAAAGTCGAGATGGGCCATAAGGAAGTCGGCGGTCTCAAAGCACAGATCGACGAGAGCGGCCGCATGACGCATGTCTGCGAACAGCTCGAGATTGACTGGCGCTTCGCTGATGCTCTGCAGGCTGCCGATAACGAGCTCTTCGTCCGCACGATTGTAAGAGAAGTATTCCGCGCTGTCGGCCTCGAAGTCAACTTCAAGGCAAAACCGATGATTGGCCTCGCAGGCAACGGCGAGCACACGCACATCGGCATGGCTGCCATCACGAAGGACGGCAAGCTCCACAACCTCTTCACGGCTGACGACCAGGAGAAGGATTTCATGAGCGCCATCGGTTATGGTTCCCTCATGGGCCTGCTGAAGAACTACGAAGTCATCAACCCGTTCGTTTCTGCTACGAACGATTCCCTGAACCGCCTCAAACCGGGCTTCGAGGCTCCGGTCTGCGTCGTTACGTCCCTCGGCCATACGCCGAAGATCCCGTCCCGCAACCGTACGATCCTCGCAGGTCTTATTCGCGACCTCAGCAATCCGTACGCTACGCGCTTTGAGCTGCGTGCCTGCAACCCGTACACGAATACGTACCTCGTCCTCGCTGCCATCTATTCGGCCTGCCTCGACGGTGTCAAAGCCTGCGTAACGCACACGACGGCAGAATGCCTCGCCGAAATCTCCAAAGATGCCGGCGAAGAAGGCTTCTACCTCGAGAAAGACCGTGCATACCGCAGTGAAGACGATGTCTTCGAAGACTACACGGAAGAAGAGCGCACGCGCCTCTTCGGTGCTCCGCCGGCTACGGTCTGGGAGAACATGCAGAACTTCGAGAACTATCCGGCTAAGCTCGCAGTCATCACGGCTGGCGGCGCTCTGCGCGACCAGATCATCGAAGCATTCCGCGCTGGTGCCCTGACGCGCTGGAAGACCGAGCTCATCGCCCGCATCATTCCGGAGAACCGCGACATCGTCCGCAGTGCCAAGGAAGTCAAGACGGATTTCGTTACGGACCTCGATTCCTACAACTGGAACAAGATCAACGGCATTCGCAGCTACCTCGCTAAAGACAGCATCGATGAGAAGAGCCTCTTCACGCTGCTCATCAACGCTCTGAACGAAGGCGACTATGCAACGGCATCCGGCCTGCAGGTTGAGATGTACGACAAAGTCGAAGAGCTTAAATCCCTCTATGACTCCTATGTCAAGAACATGATCTGATTGCCTCAGGCAATTAGTTGAAATAAGGACAGCCCCATACCGTACGCTTTGTATGGTATGGGGCTGTTTGCTGTTTCCTGTGTCAACCGTTATTTCGATGAGGTTGACGATAAGGGAATGCCGTCCTATAATAGGAACATATGTAGGGCATTATAAAATTTATTTCTATGAGAGAAAAAGAGGGATTCATCATGAATGCAAAAGCATTTTCCGTACAAGACCTGACCAAAATGGCACTCTGCGTGGCGTTCTGCTGCGTGACGGCGTATATCTCGTTTCCGCTGCCATTTACGCCGGGCATGGTCACGGCCCTGACGCTTGCGCTCGGCGTCACGGCGTTCGTACTGCCGCCAAAACAGACGTTCATCGCACTCTTTGTCTATGTCATGCTCGGCTGCATCGGTCTGCCGGTCTTTGTCGGCGGTACAGCCGGCGTCGGCCGCCTCGTCGGCCCGACGGGCGGCTACATCATCGCGTGGCTCGTCGTCTACCCGATTATCAGTGCGCTCAAAGGGGATAAGCCGAGCTTCAAGCGCTACGCCCTCGTTGACATCGTCGTCGGCATCCCTCTTACCTACGTCGGCGGCCTCATCTCCATGATGCTCGTCATGGACATCGGCCTCAAAGCCGCCGTCGTCATGGCCGTCCTGCCGTACATCCCCGGCGACATCATCAAATGCCTCATGGCCGCCTTCCTCGGCGTCAAGGTCAATCAGGCCATCGACCGCAGATAAAAGAATCTGTTCCTGCGGAAATCATAGCGCTGCAGTCTCCCGCGTGGTATACTAATACTGTTTATACGTTGGCGCGAAAGGGAAGTGGGGGCATGAACAAAATAACGGACAGTCTTTTGCAGGGGCAAAAGACTGCCTTCTTCGATGCGAGGGTGAATTCGGCTGCCGAATATCGCCCTCAATTTGTGTACAATGACTACCACAATGGCCGCAAGGTCCTGTCGGCCCTCGAGCGCGAATTCGAGCACTGCGAGTCCTTCTGCATCAGTGTGGCCTTTATCACGATGAGCGGCATCACGCCGCTGCTCGGCATTCTGCGGGAACTGGAAGAGCGAAAAATTCCCGGCCGCATTTTGACAACGAATTACTTAAATTTCAGCGACCCCAAGGCCCTGAAGAAGCTGCAGGCATTCTCCAACATTGAACTGCGCATGTACTGGTCGGAACAGGGAGCTGGCTTTCACACGAAGGGCTATATCTTCCGCCGCGGCGATGTTTACCGCATGATTGTGGGCAGTTCCAATCTCACGGCAGCAGCTTTGACCAAAAATGAGGAATGGAACACGAAGCTCATTTCCCTTCATGATGGCGAATACACGCAGAGCATGCTCACGCGCTTTGAAGACCTTTGGTCGGACGAAAAACATACCCTTTCGTTTGCGCTCTTTTACGATGCGTATCAAAAGATTTATCAGCATGAGCGCGAACGCATGCAGGCAAAACAGGGACAGTCTTATGAGCTGCCCCTGTCAGACCTGCCGCTGGCGGCGGAAAATGCCGATTCGGTGGCAATGACCGGCACGTCCGCAGCCCTGCGTCCCAATCTCATGCAGGAGGAGTTTATTGAGAGCCTGCGCGCCCTTCGTCACCATAAGGCCCGCAGAGCTCTGCTGATTTCCGCGACGGGCACGGGCAAGACGTATGCCTCAGCCTTTGCCGCGCGTGATTTTCAGCCGCGGCGCATGCTTTTTGTCGTGCACCGCGAGCAGATTGCCAAGCAGGCCCTAAAGAGTTACAGGCGCGTTCTCGGCGAAAATATTGACGCGGGCCTGCTGTCCGGTACGGCTAAAGACGTCGATGCACAGTATCTCTTTGCGACCATCCAAACGCTTTCGCGTGAGGACGTCCTGCATTTATTTTCGCCAAATGCTTTTGACCTGATCATCATCGATGAGGTGCACCGCGCCGGCGCGGCCTCGTATCAAAAACTGCTCGACTACTTTACGCCGGTGTTCTGCCTCGGCATGACGGCCAGTCCGGACCGGCCGGACAGCTTTGATATTTACGCCCTGTTTGACCACAATATCGCTTATGAAATTCGCCTGCAGCAGGCTCTGACTGAGGATCTTCTCTGCCCATTCCATTATTTTGGCATCCATGATATCAGTTTGGGAGAGCGGACGTATGCGGCGGATGAGGTGCATGACGAACATCTTTTTCAAAAGCTTACAGGTGAGAGCCGTGTCGAGCATATCATCCGTGAGGCCGAGTTCTACGGTTTCAGCGGCTCGCGCGTCAAGGGCTTGATTTTCTGCAGTACAAATCGGGAGGCGGAAATTCTTTCGCAGAAGTTCAACGAACACGGCCTGCGCACGCTGAGTCTATCCGGCAAAAATTCACAGGCAGAACGAGAAGCGGCCATAAGCCGCCTCATCGAAGATGACATCCCCAATCCCCTCGATTATATCTTGACGGTCGATATCTTTAATGAGGGCGTCGATATCCCTGAAATCAACCAGGTCATCATGCTGCGCCCGACGCAGAGCCCGATTGTCTTTATTCAGCAGCTCGGCCGCGGCCTGCGCAAGGCGGAGGGGAAGGAATACGTCGTCATACTCGATTTTATTGGCAATTACAGCGACAAGAATTACCTGATTCCCATCGCACTTTCGGGTGACCGCAGCTACAATAAAGACAATATCCGCCACTTTCTGCTTGAGGGTGAACGCATGATTCCGGGGGCCTCGACGATTCACTTCGATGCGGTCGCGCGGGAGCAGATCTTTCATTCCATCGACCAGTCGAACCTCGCGGCAATCCAGCTTATCAAGGACAATTATTTCCATTTGCGCTATAAATTGGGGCGAATTCCTAAGCTGGACGAGTTTGACCGCTTCGGCGAGATGGACATCACCTGCGTATTTCGTGCCAATCGCCTCGGCTCGTATCATGCCTTTCTGAAGAAATATGAAAAGGACTATCGCGTTGCCTTCAATGCCCTTGAAGAAAAATTTCTGCAGTACATCTCGAAGGAATTTGCCGAGGGCAAGCGGCCGCATGAGCTATTGATGCTCGACATCATTTTGCAGCATCCCGGGGAAAAGCGGATTTTTCATGTGCTGGAGCGGCGTCTCTCGCTGCCTCCTTATGAAATTGCCTTCAAGCGCAATACGCGCCAAAATCTCATCCACATCATGACGGGAGATTTTGCGACAGGCGCGTCCCGCAAGACGTTTCAGGACTGCATTTTTATCGAACCATGTGCAGGGGACTACACAGCGTCGGCCTCGTTTCGCAAATTGCTGCAGCATGAGGACTTTCGGAGTCAGATAGATGAGCTCGTCCGCTTCGGCCTGCGGCGCTATCGGGAAAACTACAGCAATCCCTATCAGGACAGCGGCTTTCAGCTTTATCAAAAATACGATTATGAGGATGTCTGCCGCATCATGGACTGGAGCCATTCCCTCGTGCCGCTCAATATCGGTGGTTATAAATACGATGCGGAAAGCCGGACGTATCCCGTTTTCATCAACTACGACAAGGCGGCGGATGTGCAGGATTCCATCAATTACCATGACCGCTTCTTGAATAACGGCCAGCTCATTTCGATTTCCAAGAGCAAGCGCAGCCTTGATTCTGAAGATGTGCAGCGTTTCTGCAGGGCAAAGGCAGAGGGACTGCCGATTGACCTCTTTGTGCGGAAAAACAAAGAGGATAAAGAGGCCAAGAGTTTTTATTATCTGGGCCGTATGACAAATCACGGGGCTGAGCCCATCAAGATGGACTCGGGCGACACGGCCGTGGAACTTTTCTGGCAGCTCGACACGGCGGTCCGCGAGGACCTTTACGATTACCTTACAAGCAAAGAAGCCTGACTTTTGCATAAGAATGCAGAAGGGCAGAAAGATAGAAAGGAAGAGATAGATGAAAAAGATTCACGTGGCAGCAGCAGTCATTACGGATGGTACGAGCGTGCTGGCGACAAGGCGTAATTACGGCGATTTTGCGGGCGGCTACGAATTTCCGGGCGGCAAGCTCGAAGCCGGAGAAAGCGGGGAAGAAGCCCTGCACCGCGAGATTCGCGAGGAACTCAAGGCCAAAATCGTCATCGACCGCCTGCTCGGCACAGTCGAATATGATTATCCGAAATTCCATCTGACGATGGACTGCTACCTCTGCCGCTTGATGGGCCACCATATCACCCTGACCGTGCACGACCGCGCCAAGTGGCTTCATCCGGACGAGTTCGACACCGTCAATTGGCTGCCGGCCGACGTAAAAGCCGTCGGCTGGGCCAAAGAAGCTTTAAGGGCATAAAAAATGACCGCCAGTTATGCAGCTGTGCGGTCATTTTTCTGTCGCTTATGCGATACATGGTTCAATTTTTTCGAGTTCATTTTTCAGGGCAATTTTTTCATTGCGCAGCTCGATGTCGTTCTGCAAATCCATGAAGTAGCGGTCGCTGACACCGAAATACTTCGCAAGACGCAGGGAAGTATCCGCTGTGATTCTGCGCTTTCCGTGCAAAATATCCTGAATTCTCGAAATGGGAACGTGAATATCCTTTGCCAGGCGATAAGCCGAAATCCCCAATGGCTCCATGAATTCCTCGTGCAGAATCTCTGCAATCGTCGGAGTAGGAATGAACGACTTTTCCATATCTATCACCCCTTAATGGTAATCTTCAATTTGTACATCATAGAAACGATTGCTGTCTTTCAGCCTGAAACAGATTCGATATTGCTTGTTGATCCAGACGCTGAATTGATTGTGGCAGTTTCTTTGAAAATATCTGATGATAGACTTTTTCGGTCTCTTTGTCCCGAAAACTTGTAATCATGATTTTATTATACCTGAAAAGCAGGTATATATCAAGTAAATTGTTTACAGTTGCTGTTACGTGTTCTTTTATGATAGAATAAAAAAATCAGCAGTACGATGTACTGCTGATGGCCACCAACGGTAGGCGGTTGCCCTCTGATTCCGGTTTCTTTCTGGAAGTGGAGGGATTTTGTAAGCCCTCCACAGTTTCGGCTGAAAGGAGGGATGAAGCATGGACGGAATGGTTGTATACGATATCGTATTTAATGTTTTCGGACTTGCCATTGCTTGTTTTTCCCTAGGCTACGCCTTTGGTAAAGATAGAAGCAACAAAAAATGACCGCCAAGACCCCCATCTGACCGGTCATTTTGATTTGTTCTAGGGGCAGCCGCTTACGGTGGCCTCTTTTTCTATACTTATTATACCATTTGCCCGCAAGGCCTGCAAGAAATAAGTGCCGCAGTATCAGCCGACGAAGAAATCATGCGCGAGGCTGCTGAGTTTGGCGAGGATGACGAAGATGACGGTGCCGCCGACGGGGTAGAGGAAGAGGTTTGTGTAGTTCTTTTCTTTCCATGCAATCTTTGTGTTGCCCCAGATGACTTCGAGCAGGATGAGGAACGCGAGGAAGAAGACGACATTGACGACGAAGTAGAGTACGGTCATGATGGTCATGGCATGAGTCCTTTCTATTTATGAGTACGGAATAGGAAGAGTGATTCTTCTTGTTTGTTCCTTTTATTTTAACAGATGCAGGAAGTTCGTCAAGCAGCAGAAAAATAAATCCCGTAAGGCTTGACAAGTGTATGCGAGGCTCATATAATAAGGGCATCGAATAAAGCAAAGGCGATGCGGAAGACATGACCGCGGGGACGCTGCTTCAAGAGAGGGATGCATTGGCTGAGAGCATCCTAGGTGAGCGCCGGAGTTACCCCTTCCAAGCTGCAGGGCTGAAGATATTTTGCGTAAGCTCTGCCGGAGCACATTCTCCGTTACGAAATGCTGAGTGGCTGTTTCCTTCTATTATATATAGGGAGATGGCAATCAGGGTGGAACCACGATGCTAAGCTTCGTCCCTCTTCGGGACGGAGCTTTTTTGATTTTTAAGGAGGGCATACAGATGTTGAATATTACCATGAAAGACGGTGCAGTACGCGAGGTTGAAGCGGGTACGAGCATTCAGGATTTCGTGAAACAGGTAAGCAACAGCCTGGCTAAAAAGGTCCTGGCTGCCAAGGTGGACGGTGAGACGAAAGACCTCACGACCGTTCTCGATAAAGACTGCAAGGTAGAGTTCCTGACGTTTGATGATGCGGACGGCCGCTGGGCACTGCGCCACACGGCTTCTCACATCCTCGCACAGGCTGTCAAACGCCTCTACAAGGACAACAACGTTCGCCTGGCCATTGGACCGGCCATCGACAACGGCTTCTACTATGATTTCGATATCGACCGTCAGCTCACGGAAGCCGACCTCGCCGACATCGAAAAAGAGATGAAGAAGATCGTCAAGGAGAACCTCAAGCTCGAGCGCAAGGAAGTCAGCCGCGAAGAGGCCCTGAAGTTCTTCGAGGAGAAGGGTGAGACGTACAAGGTCGAGCTCATAAACGACCTGCCGGAAGGCGAAAAAATCACGATGTACACGCAGGGCGAATTCACGGACCTCTGCGCCGGCCCGCACGTCGTTTCGACGGGCAAGGTCAAGGCCCTGAAGCTCATGAGCATCGCCGGTGCTTACTGGCGCGGCGACGAGCACAACAAGATGCTGCAGCGCATCTACGGCACGGCCTTTGAGAAACAGGCCGACCTCGATGCCTACCTGCACATGCTCGAAGAAGCCAAGAAGCGCGACCACCGCAAGCTCGGCAAGCAGCTCGACCTCTTCAGCCTGCATGAGGAAGGCCCGGGCTTCCCGTTCTTCCATCCGAACGGCATGGTTATCCGCAACGAACTCATCAACTACTGGCGCGAAGTACATCGCCGCTACGGCTATCAGGAAATCAAGACCCCGATGATCCTGAACCGCAAACTCTGGGAGACTTCCGGTCACTGGGACCACTACAAAGAGAACATGTACTTCACGAAGATTGACGGCGAAGATTACGCGATTAAGCCGATGAACTGCCCGGGCGGCATGCTCGTCTACAATTCGAAGCAGCACAGCTACCGCGACCTGCCGCTGCGCCTCGGCGAACTCGGCCTCGTTCATCGCCATGAGAAATCCGGCGAGCTCCACGGCCTGTTCCGCGTCCGCAACTTCACGCAGGACGATGCGCATCTCTTCGTTACGCCGGACCAGATCGAAGAAGAAATCCAGCACACGATCGACCTCTTCGATGAAGTCTACAACACGTTCGGCCTGACGTACGTCGCCGAGCTCTCGACGCGTCCGGATGATTCGATGGGTTCGGACGAAATTTGGGAGAAATCCACGGCAGCCCTGCGCAACGCCCTGGAGCACCGCGGCCTCAAATACGTTGTCAACGAAGGCGACGGCGCGTTCTACGGCCCGAAAATCGACTTCCACCTCAAGGATTCGATTGGCCGTACGTGGCAGTGCGGTACGATTCAGCTCGATATGCTGATGCCGGAGAAATTCGACCTGACGTATGTCGGCGAAGACGGCGAGAAACACCGCACGGTCATGCTGCACCGCGTTGTTTACGGCTCCATCGAACGCTTCATCGGCATTCTCATCGAGAACTACGCCGGTGCATTCCCAACCTGGCTCGCTCCGGTACAGGCCCGCATCCTGCCAATCACGGACAAGCAGGCTGACTACGCGCATGAGCTCCGCAAGAAGATGTTCGACCTCGGCCTGCGCATTGAAGTCGATGACCGCAGCGAAAAGATCGGCAAGAAGATCCGCGAGAGCCAGATGCTCAAGACGCCGTACTCCCTCGTCGTCGGCGACCAGGAGATGGAAAACGGCACGGTCGCGGTCCGCAAGTACGGCGAGCAGAAGAGCGAAACGATGAAAGTCGAGGACTTCATTGCTTATCTGCAGGACCAGATTGCGACGAAAGCCAAGAAATATTAATGACTTGACAAAATCGTGTTGACAGGGCATGACTGCCGTGGTATACTAGTCAAGTACGCAACAAGAAGAAGCCACCGCTTCTCACCTGATGATGAACAGTCACTTGGGTTTATAACAGGAATGTTTTGAGAGGTGGCCTTGTGCCGCCTCTTTTTTATGTTATTTTATCAGGTTTGTCACGTTTTTAATCAGGAGGTGTTTCCACTATTAGCAGGGAATCGTTACGAATCAACGAACAGATCCACATCCGCGAAGTCCGCGTGACGAGCGCGACGGGTGAGCAGCTCGGCATCATGCCGACGCGCGAAGCGCTGCGCATGGCCGAGGAACAGCATCTCGACCTCGTCGAGGTTGCACCGAAGGCCAAGCCGCCGGTCTGCCGTATCATGGATTTTGGCAAGTACCGCTATGAACAGCAGAAACGGGAGAAGGAAGCCAAGAAGAAGCAGAAAGTCATCAACATCAAAGAGGTAAAACTTCGCCCGAATATTGAACAGCATGACTTCGATGTCAAGCTGAAGAACGCACTTCGCTTTGTCGAGGAAGGAAACAAGGTCAAGGTCACGATCATGTTCCGCGGCCGTGAGCTTTCGCATCCGGAGCTTGGCAAGGAAGTTCTCTCGCGTGTGGCTGCCGCCCTCGGGGATGCCGTCTCCGTTGAGCGCAATGCCAAACTTGAGGGTAAGAATATGACGATGATTGTCGCACCGAAGGTCGCGAAATCGTCGAAAAAGAAGCCGCAAAAGACGAAGAATATGGGAGGAAATAGCAATGCCGAAAATTAAGACTCGCAGAGCTGCCGCAAAACGCTTTACTGTAACGGGCAGCGGTGAATTCAAACGCAACAAGGCTTTCAAGAGCCACATCCTGGAGAAGAAATCTCCGAAACGTAAACGCAATCTGCGCAAAGCAACGCTCGTTGCTGGTGCTGATTTTGCCCGCGTTAAGACGATGCTCCCGAACGGCTAATCAAGAAGATTGCGCGTTTGGTAAGATTGATATATTTAGGAGGATAAAAACATGCCAAGAGTTAAAGTCGGCGTGACTGCACATAGACGTCATAAGAAAATCCTGAAGCTCGCAAAGGGCTACAAAGGTTCCAAGAGCAAACAGTTCAAGAAAGCCAATGAGACCGTCATGAAGGCTCTCTACTACGCACGCCGTGACCGCCGTGCGAAGAAGGGCAACTTCCGTCGTCTCTGGATCGCTCGTATCAATGCTGCTGCACGTACGAACGGTATCTCCTACAGCAAACTCATCAACGGCCTGACGAAGGCTGGTGTTGAAGTCAACCGCAAGATGCTGGCTGACCTCGCCATCTCCGATGAGAAGGCTTTTGCTCAGCTCGTAGCTGTTGCTAAAGAGAATCAGTAAGATTCATTCTGAAATGATTCAGGCCCAGCGGGTGCATATGCTGCCCGCCGGGCCTTTTCTGTATATCGCTATATATAATAGAAGGAAATTATCATGACCGAGATCATTGACAGCGCGGCTAACAAGAAAATCAAGCTGATGCAGAGCCTGCTTGCGCGCAGGCACCGCATGAAAGAAGGCTTATTCCGCGTGGAAGGGCTGCGCCTCGCGGAAATGGCGGCTGCGTCGGACTTTTCCCTGCGCTTTGCACTCTATACGGAGGAATTTGCGCAAAAGGAGCGCGGACAGAAGCTTCTCAAGGCCCTGCAGAAAAAATGCCCCATTTACGAAACCAGTGCATCGCTCGCAAAGAAAATCGCCGCGACCGACACGCCGCAGGGCATTTTCCTCGCGGCGGAGCAGAAGACGGAGAACCTTGAGGGCCTTGCCAAGCGCAGAAAGCAGGGGCAGGAGCCTCTCTATGCCGTGCTCGACGGCGTGCAGGACCCCGGCAACGCCGGCACGATCATCCGCACGGCCGATGCCGTCGGCGCCGACGGCGTGATTTTCACGAAGGGCTCGGTCGATGTCTTCGGCGACAAGACCGTGCGCGCGACGATGGGCTCGTTCTTTCATCTGCCCATTGTGACGAATGTGATGGCAGCGGAGCTCGTGGATTTTGCCCAAAAGCAGGGCTGCCAGCTCCTTGCGACGGCCCTCGATGAGACGGCCAGACCGCATTTTGCCGTGGACTTTAGGCGGCCTTCGGCCATCGTCTTTGGCAATGAGGGCAATGGCGTCTCTCCTGAGCTTCTCAAAGAGGCTAAAAAAGTCTATATCCCGATGTACGGCAAAGCCGAGTCTTTAAACGTCGGCATTTCGGCGGCCGTCGTGCTCTACGAGGCCGTGCGTCAGCGCCGCTTTGCCTGAGTTTTCCGGTTTATTCCTTCCAGACAAAGCAGAGGCCCAAGAGGCCGTCTTCTAGGGAAATCGTCAGCGAGTCATGGCCTTTTTCGAGCACGTTGCTGACGGCGCGCATGCTTTTCTGCGTCAGCACGGCGTTTTTGAGAGGCCAGTGCGTGCCTTGGAGCGTCACGCCTTCGCAGACAGCGGTGAAGGGCAGCAGCGAGATGGCCTTCGGCGCGATTTTTGGCGTGACCTGCAGCGTTTCGCCGCCGCGCACAAAGACCAAAGTTTCGCGCTCGTCGGACACAAGGCACGGCAGCGGCGCAAACGCACAGCTCATCATGGTGCTCAGTGCGTGGTCGAAGCGGCCGCCAAAGGCCCCCGTGACAATGGCAGCGGGAAAGCCGGCGCCTTTGGCCATCTTCAGGGCAAGCTGCGTGTCCGTATCGTCTTTCTCGACTGGGAATTTGGCAATCGGGACGTTTTGCTCTTTGGCCCACTGCCAGGATGCGGGCTTTGCACTGTCGCCGTCACCAATCAGGCGGTCTGGGAGAATCCCCGCTTTGCGGCAGGCATCAAGCCCGTGGTCGACGGCCCAGACATCGCGTCCTGCCGCCATTTCCTGCAGCCAGCTGCCTGCGGGCGCACGGCCGCCGCTGACGAGCAGGCAGGCTTCTTGAAAGGCCGAAATATCCGGCGCGTCGAAAGCGTCAGAAGCGGCCGGGGCTGTTTTTTTCTGCATGATGAGGAGCTGCGGCAGCTCGAAGGTGCAGAACTGTTCCGCTTGGCTTGCTTGGGATGCTTGGGACGCTGCGTTGTCCTGCATATTTTTTTGCGTCATAGGGAAGACCTCGATTTTCTCTTATATTCTGGAATTTCAGGAATTTCGCAGAGGAGTATGCTATAATGATAACCATAGCATAACACGCCCGCAAAAGACGGGCAAGCTCAGGAATTTTTACCAAACGAAGGGAGTTGTGATTTATGCTGAACTTTACGTATTATGGTCATTCGGCCTTTCTGCTGGATGATGGCAAATATAAGGTGCTCTTTGACCCGTTCCTCACGGGCAATCCAAAGGCTTCGATTAAGGCCGAGGATGTCGACTGCGATTACATCCTCATCAGCCATGCTCATGCGGACCATCTCGGCGATGCGCCGGAAATTGCGGCGCGCACGGGGGCAGAGCTCGTGGGCATCCCGGAGGTGCTCGCGGTCTGCGAGCAGCGCGTGCCGGGCCTTAAGCAGCATCCGATGAATCTCGGCGGCTCGCTGACGCTGCCGTTCGGCAAAGTGCGCATGACGCTCGCGCAGCACAGTGCCGGTGTCGCGGGCGGCATCGCCTGCGGCTATGTCGTCTACATGGGCGGCGAGGTCGTCTATTTTGCCGGCGATACGGCGCTTTTCAGCGATATGCAGCTCATCGGCCACAAAGACCAGCTCGACTACGCGCTGCTGCCAATCGGCGACAATTACACGATGGGCCTTGAGGATGCGGCCATGGCGGCGCAGCTCTTAAATGCCCGTCACGTCATCCCGATTCACTACAACACGTGGCCCCTCATCAATCAGGATGTGCGCCATTATAAGGAAATCACCGAGGCCATGTCGCGCGCCGAGGTTCATATCGTCGAGCCGGGCCAGTCCATGGAGCTCAAATGAGCGGGTCCGTACAGCCAAATTCAGGAAAATCCGCAGCGGCAGGCGGCTCAAAACGGCGTGAAAAACTCATCGCCATTCTCGGGCCGACGGCTTCAGGGAAGACCGCACTTTCGGTTGAGCTCGCCAAGGCCTTGCATACCGAAATCATCTCGGGCGACTCGATGCTCGTTTACAAGGGCTTTGACATAGGCTCGGCCAAGCCGACGCACGAGGAACGGCAGGGCGTAAAACATCACCTCATCGATATCTGCGAGCCGGCGGAAACGTACAGCGTGCCGCTCTTTCAGCAGCAGGCCGAAGCCATCATCCATGAGCTGAACGGCAGGGGAAAGATTCCGATTCTTGCCGGCGGCACGGGCCTTTACAGCAAGGCCCTGCTCGAGCATTATCAGTTCAACGGGACGGGCACGCATGCGGACTTTCGGCAAAAGATGACGGCTCTGGCCGAGAAAGAAGGGCTGGAGGCCGTCTTTGCCCTGCTTCAGCAGGAAAATCCGCAGGCCGCAGCCCTCGTCGATGCGAAGAATCCGCGCCGCGTCATAAGAGCTTTGGAGCTCGCACATTTCGGCGAGACCATCTCGCGCGAAAAATCGTTTGCAGAAAACGCCGAAGGCACGGAAGATGCCGAAGATTTGCAGAAAAATCTCTTCTACGATGCGTTTGTCATCGGTCTCTCGTGGGAGCGCGAGGCTCTTTACGAACGCATCAACAGGCGTGTCGATATTATGTTTGCTTCGGGACTCGAAGAAGAAGTCAGGGGACTGCTGGCTTCGGGGGTCACGCGCTCTATGCCCGCAATGAAGGGCATCGGCTACAAGGAGACGGCCGCGTACCTCGCGGGCGAAATGACGCGCGCGGAGGCCGTCGAGACCATCAAAAGGGGCACGCGCCGCTTTGCCAAACGCCAGCTGACCTGGTACCGCAAGATGAAATACATTCACTGGTACGAGCCCGCGGCCCAGTCTGCTGATGAACTTTTGCACAGGATTTTGCGTGACATGGCAGGATTTTTAGAAAGATAAGCGAAAGTAAAGATATAGATAGGTAATAAACAGGTGCTAGGAAAGGTGGAGTTCTATGCCAAACAAGACAATCAACCTGCAGGACAGTTTCCTCAATCAGGTTCGCAAAGAAAATATTCCCGTCACGATCCATCTGGTCAATGGGTTCCAGATTAAGGGGAATGTACGTGGTTTCGATAATTTTACGGTCGTGCTCGATTCGCTCGGCAAGCAGCAGATGGTTTATAAGCATGCCATTTCGACGATTACGCCGGCCCATCCGATTGCCGGAGCCTTTTCTGCGGAACATGCAGAACACGCGGAAAAATAAAGAGGAGCATGCCTGAGGAGAGGCATTTTCTGTTGTTTTTCGGTTTTTGATTTTGCTTTTTGGTTTAAAGGTCCTTCCGCCTTGAGCGGGAAGGGCCTTTTCTGGTGAGAAAGAACGGGAGATACATTATATGAAGACGAGAGGTTTTGAAATCGTATCGCAGTATCAGGGACGCGGCATCGAGGTGCCAAAACGCAAGACGGCGATGAGCGCCGGCTACGACCTGCAGGCAGCATGCTCCGTGGTGATTGGTGCGGGAGAGACGGCCATGGTGCCGACGGGGCTCAAGGCCTATATGCAGCCCGATGAGGTGCTGACCATTCACATCCGTTCGAGCATGGCCGTCAAGCGCGGCCTCATGCTCGTCAATCACGTCGGCATTGTCGATGCGGACTACTATAATAATGAAGACAACGAGGGCCATATCTTCATTGCGCTCTGGAACCGCGGCACGCAGCCTGTGACGATTGAGAGCGGCGAACGCATCGCGCAGGGCATCTTTCTGAAGTATTTGACCACGGACGGCGATGCGGCCGGCGAGGGCGAAACGCGTAAGGGCGGCTTTGGCTCGACGGGACGTTAAGGCAGTTAGGGGATTGCAATGATAAAAATTCAGGTACGAGAGGGTGAAATGCAGTATGGACAACGATAAAGAGAGCTTCGACCTCTTTGCGATGCCGCCGGCACAGCCTGCGGGCAGTTCAGGCAGTTCAGGCGGTTCGGGCAGGGCGCAAAGTCAGGCGGCCGGCAGCGGCGCCCTGCGCACATTTGAGCCTTTGGCCCGCCGCATGCGCCCGCGCAGTTTTGACGAATTCATCGGCCAGCAGGAGGCCGTGGGGCGCGGTCATTTTCTGCGCCGTCTGATTGAGATGGACCAGATTCCTTCTATTATATTCTACGGGCCGCCGGGCACGGGCAAGACGACGCTCGCGCAGATGATCGCGCAGATGACGGACAGCCGCTTTGAAAAGCTCAACGCCGTGGCCGCGGGCATCGGCGACATCCGCCGCATCGTCAAGGAGGCCGACGAGGCAAGGCGCTACTACCAGCGCCGTACGATTGTCTTCATCGACGAGATTCATCGCTTCAACAAGAGCCAGCAGGACGTGCTGCTGCCGTATGTCGAGGACGGACGCCTCGTACTCATCGGCGCGACGACGGAAAATCCATTTTTTGAGGTCAATCACGCCCTTCTGTCGCGCGTGCGCATTGTCAGGCTCTACAAACTGACCGACGGCCAGCTCATCGCCATTTTGAAGCAGGCTTTAAAGGATAAGGAACGCGGCCTTGGCGCACAGGCCATTGCCGTAAGCGACGAAGTCCTCCTCGCCATGGCCCAGATGGCGGGCGGCGACGCGCGCATGGCCCTGAATCTTCTGGAGGGGGCCGCGGCCATGCTGCCGCTTTCGGGCGGTGAAATCACGCTCTCCATGCTTGAAGAAATCACGGGCGAGCGTGTGCAGCATTACGACAAAAAAGGGGACAATCACTACGATACGGCCTCGGCCTTCATCAAGAGCATGCGCGGCAGCGACCCCGACGCGGCGCTTCACTATCTCGCGCGCATGCTTGCGGCCGGCGAGGATATCAAGTTCATCGCGCGGCGCGTTGTCATCTGCGCGGCCGAGGATGTCGGCACGGCGGACCCGCAGGCCCTGATTCTCGCGAACGCGGCGGCTCAGGCCGTGCAGTTCGTTGGCATGCCCGAAGCGCGCATCATTCTCGCCGAGGCCGTGACGTATGTCGCCTCGGCGCCGAAGAGCAACGCGGCGTATCTCGGCATCGATAAAGCCCTCGCGGATGTGCGCACGAAGGACTGCGGCGCGGTGCCGGTGCATCTGCGCGATTCGCATTACAAGGGAGCAGCCGAACTCGGCCATGGCAAAGGCTACATTTACCCGCACGATTATCCGCATCATTTCAAGGAGCAGGCGTATCTGCCCGATAAAATCCGCACGGCCCGCTACTATGAGCCGACGGACAACGGCACGGAGGCAAAAATCCACGCGTATCTCAGGGCCTGCTGGCCCAAGCGCTTTTCCTGAGGCTTCACAGACAGGAATCTTTGACAGTGCGGGGCATTTCTGCTATATTGTCATATGTAAATCCTAGGTAATTACTCGGATTTCCAATTTGTGAATTTTATTGACTAGCAACATAGAGACAGGGATACTTGCCCTGTCAAGCTGAGGTGCACCATGAAGATATCGACGAAAGGAAGATACAGCGTAACGGCGCTTTACGAGCTCGCCCTGCACGACGGCGAGGGGGCCGTTTCGCTGAAGAGTATTGCGAAAAATCAGGGGCTTTCGGAGAATTATCTCGAACAGCTCATGGCCCCGCTGCGCCGTGCGGGCATCGTCAAGAGCGTGCGCGGCGCGCAGGGCGGCTATATGCTTGCGCGCAGCCCGAAGGAAATCACCATCGGCGAGATCATCACGACCGTCGAGGGGCCGATTGCGCTTGTGGACTGCCTGCTGACGAGCGCGGAGTCCTCGGAGCAGCCGTGCGACCGGGCCTGTGCCTGCGTGACGCGCGGCGTCTGGGAAAAAGTCTGCGACAGCATCAGCGAAGTGCTGAACCACATCACGCTCTACGACCTCTGCAATGATACCCATGCTTCGCATAAGAGAGTGGGGTGTGCAAGATGAAGCCCGTTTATCTCGACTATGCGGCGACGACGCCAACGGATGAGCGCGTGGTTTCTGCCATGCTGCCGTACTTTACGCAGCATTTTGGCAATCCGTCGAGCCTGTATTCCTTTGGCCGCGAGGCGCGTCAGGCCGTGCGCCGCGCGCGCTGGCAGCTCGCGGCACTTTTAAACGCGGAGCCTGAGGAGATGTTCTTCACGAGCGGCGGCAGCGAGAGCGACAACTGGATTATCCGCTCTTTGGCCGCGGAAGCTCTTGAAAAAAATGGCGGCGGCCATATCATCACGTCCAAAATCGAGCATCACGCCGTGCTGCACGCCTGCGAGTCGCTGCCTCAAGGCATCGAGGTGACGTATGTCGATGTCGATGAAGAGGGCCGCTTACACCTGGAAGACATCGAAAAGGCCGTGCGCCCTGATACGTTTCTCGTCAGCATTATGACGGCGAACAACGAAGTCGGCACCATTGAGCCCATTGCCCAAATCGGCGCGTTCTGCCGTGAGGGGGGCATTTTCTTTCATACGGATGCCGTGCAGGCCGTCGGCCATATCCCCATGGACGTGAAGAAACTGCAGGTTGACGCGCTCTCGCTTTCCGGGCATAAACTATATGGTCCAAAGGGCATTGGCGCGCTTTATCTGCGCCGTGGGAAAAAGATCTTGCCGCTTATCGCGGGCGGCGCACAGGAGCGCGGCCTGCGCGCCGGCACGGAAAATACACCCGGCATTGTCGGGCTCGGCAAAGCGGCGGAACTCGCGGCAGCAGAAATGATCTCCGAAACGGCGCGGCTCACGGCCCTGCGCGAACAGCTCATCGAGGGAATCCTGAAGATTCCGGGGGCGCACTTAAACGGCCCGCGCGAAAAGCGTCTGCCGGGCAATGTGAGTTTTGGCCTTGAGGGCATCGACCACGAGACTTTGCTCATAAGGCTCGACCTCATGGGCTTTGCCGTCTCGGCCGGCAGTGCCTGCAGTGCCGGGTCACTTGAGCCATCGCATGTGCTGACGGCCATGGGGCAGTCTGCTGAACAGGCCAATACTTCCATCCGCGTGACCATGGGCCGCTTCACGGACAAGGAAGAGGTCGAAGCGTTCCTTCAGGCAGTGAAGACGGCGGCTCTTTCCATGCGCGGGCAGGCCTGAGACAGAAACAGCAGAATTTGTCAAGGATTATGTCAGGATAATTTGTTTTCAGAAAAGCAATCATGTATAATGGAATGAGGTGCAGGCAATGCATTTCATTTCAAGGAGGAATCACGATGTTAGGAGATAAACTGCGCGAGGCGCGGGAGAAACAGAATTTAACATACAAGGACATCGAGAAGGGCACGAGCATCCGTGCTTTATACATTGAATATATCGAAAACGGCAATTATGATGAACTGCCGGGGGACGTGTACACGAAAGGCTTTATCCGCAGCTACGCGAACTTCCTGAAGCTCAATCCAAATGAGCTCGTGCAGGAATTCACGGCGGAGCGCCACGGGGGAGCGGCTCAGCCGGCCGCATCTGCACCGCAGAATCCGGCCTCGGCACGCCCGGCCCGTCAGGGAAATCAGGAAACTCAGGTACAGCCGGCCGCAAAACCTGCTGCTCCGGCAGCACCGAAAGCCGCTGCACCAAAATCCCCGGCAGAGCCGGTAAAACCGGCAAAAAACATGAGCCAGCCAGCTCCGAAAGCGGAAACAAAGCCCGCAGCAAAACCGGAACAGCCCAAAGCCGCTGAACCCAAGGCGGCACCGGAGCCAAAAGCAGCCCCGCAGGCCCCGGCACGCCCGGTTCGTCAGGCAAATCAAGAGACTCAGGAACAGCCAGCCGCAAAACCGGCGCCGCAGCCTGAGGCCAAGAAACCGGTAAGACCGGCGAAACCGGCCGCACCGAAGGCACGGCCTGCGCGCAGGGAACAGCCGGCCGCAAAATATGATTTTGACGAGCCAAAGCGCTCGAATACGAAGCTCATCGCCATTGTCGCCGTTATCCTCGTCGTGCTCGCGGGTGCCGCTTATGCACTGACGGGCAGCGATGACAGTGCCTCAAAGGCCCCGCAGCAGGCACAGCAGCAGGAGCAGGCTCCAGCACCAAAGACGTACGATGACGTCGAAGTCACGGCTACGTTCTCCGCCGACTGCTGGCTCGAGGTCAAGGCCGACGGCAAGACCATCTACGAGGGCACGCTGAAGAAGGGCGACAGCCAGACTTGGAAAGGTCAGGATAAGGTCACGGTCCGCGTCGGCGATGCCGGTGCCGTCTCGTTCTCCGTCAACGGCAAGGACCTCGGCAAGGCCGGCAAGGACGGTCAGGTTGCCAACAAGACCTTCACGAAGGAAAATAATTGATGCAGAAGCAGAACGAAACGCCAAAAGGGCAGTTGAATGCGGAGGGATTTTTGCCAATCTGCCGCAAAGATATGGAAAAGCGCGGCTGGCAGCAGCTTGACTTTGTCTTTATTTCAGGCGATGCCTATGTCGACCATCCGAGCTTTGGCCCGGCGATTATCTGCCGCCTGCTTGAAAAGCACGGCTACAAGGTCGGCATCATCCCGCAGCCGGACTGGCACTCGACGAAGGATTTTGGCCGCCTTGGGAGGCCCCGTCTCGGCTTCCTCGTCTCGGCGGGCAATATGGACTCGCTGCTCAACAAATTCACGGCGGCAAAGAAAGTCCGCCACGAAGATGCGTATTCGCCGGGCGGACAGTCCGGCCACCGGCCCGAGCGCGCGACGATTGTCTACTGCAGCCGCCTGCGCGAGCTCTACCCCGATGTGCCGATTATCATCGGCGGCATTGAGGCGAGCCTCAGGCGTATGGCGCATTACGACTACTGGTCGAACGAAGTCCGCCGCTCCATCCTCGTCGACAGCATGGCCGACCTCTTGATTTTCGGCATGGGCGAGCGCGCCATCATCGAGATTGCCGCAGATCTGCAGCAGGGCATTGAAGTCTCTAATATTCAGGATGTACAGGGCACGTGCTACCGCGTGCCCAATAAGGACTACGCGTGGGACTACCTCGAACTGCCGTCCTTTGCCGAGGTGCATAAAGATAAGAAGAAATTTGCCGAGGCCTTCAAGCTCGAATACCTCGAGCAGGACCCGATCCGCGGGCGCAGGCTCCTGCAGCAGAACGACGAATGGTGCGTCGTGCAGAATCCGCCGGCACTGCCTTTAAATGAGGCGCAGATGGATGAAATTTACGACCTGCCTTATATGCGCACATATCATCCGATTTACGAGAAGGCGGGCGGCGTGCCGGCCATCAAGGAAGTGCAGTTCAGCCTTGTCTCGCAGCGCGGCTGCTTTGGCGGCTGCAATTTCTGCGCGATTATCTCGCACGAAGGCCGCATCATCCAGCGCCGCAGCCATGCGTCCATCCTGCGCGAGGCGAAAATCCTCACGCAGATGAAGGGCTTCAAGGGCTACATCCACGATGTCGGCGGCCCGACGGCGAATTTCCGCCGTCCTTCGTGTGACGGCCAGCTGAAGCGCGGCACCTGCCGCGGCAAACCGTGCCTGTCGCCGGAGCCCTGCAAAATGCTCGTGGCCGACCACAGCGATTACATCAAGCTTCTCAGGGAGCTCCGGAGCCTGCCGGGCGTCAAGAAAGTCTTCGTGCGTTCGGGTATCCGCTTCGATTATTTGCTGCTCGCCAAGGACGACTTCCTCTACGAGCTCTGCAAGTACCACGTCAGCGGCCAGCTCAAAATTGCGCCGGAGCACATCTCCGACCGCGTGACGCGGCTCATGGGCAAGTCAAACCGCGCCGTCTACCTGCGCTTTGCCGAGAAATTCCGCCGTATCAACGAGAAGCTCGGCAAGAAGCAGTACCTCGTGCCGTACTTCATGTCGAGTCATCCGGGTTCGGAACTCAGCGATGCCATCGAACTTGCGGAATTCATCCGCGACATGGGGTACCATCCGCAGCAGGTGCAGGACTTCATCCCGACACCGGGCACGCTCTCGACCTGCATGTGGTACACGGGAATCAATCCTCTGACAGGCGAAAAGGTCTACTCGGCCAAAACATATGAAGAGAAGAGAATGCAGCGGGCGCTCATGCAGTACTGGCTGCCGAAGAATCATGAGATCGTCCGGAAGGCCCTGCATATGGCCCACCGCGAAGATCTCATCGGTTTTGGGCCCAAGTGTCTCGTGCGGCCGCGCAGACAGATAAAGAAGGGGTAAGTATGAGATGTCCTTATTGTAAACATGAAGACAGCCGCGTCATCGATTCGCGCGCCACAGATGACGGCATGACGATACGGCGCCGCCGCGAATGCACGGCCTGCGGCAAACGCTTCACGACGTATGAAGTCGTTGAGAAGCTGCCGCTGATGGTCATCAAGCACGACGGCCGCCGCGAAGTCTTTAAGCGCGACAAGATCTTAAACGGCATCATCCGTTCCTGCGACAAGCGCGACATCTCGATGGAACGCATTTTGGGCCTCGTCAATGAGATTGAGCGCGACATCCGCAATACGATGGACCGCGAAATCTCTTCGCAGGACATCGGCCGCCTCGTCATGGAGCGGCTGAAGGACTTCGACGATGTCGCCTACATCCGCTTTGCCTCGGTTTATCGTAAATTCGCGGACATCTCAAGCTTCCTCGAAGAACTGCAGGATATGCAGGCGCGCAAGCAGCGGGGGCAGAAGAAAAAACAGGCAGGCGCAGAGCCTGAAGCAAAGACCAAACAAGAGCCTGAGAAGTGAGACGGGCTTTTGTATGTTATGATTTTTGATTTTTAGATTCTTATTGGAGGAATTTTGCTTGGACTGGGAACTCAAGAAAGAGCTCAAAGAGCAGCTGCAGGAAGAACAGGGATACTATGTCTATCCCGTCGGCACGCGCACGCGCTTTGCCCTCGTCTATCCGAATTCCTACTTTGTCGGCATGTCAAATCTCGGCTTTCACATCATCTATGACCTTTTGAACAAGCGTCAGGACACGGCCTGCGAGCGCGTCTTTCTGCCGGAACGCACGAAAATCAAGCGCTACGAGAATACGCGCACGCCAATCATGAGCATCGAGACGCAGTCGCCTCTTTATGATTTTGACGTGCTGGGCTTTGCCGTTTCGTTTGAGATGGACTATTTCAATATATTGAAGCTTCTCGAGATGGGCAAAGTCAAGCTCCGGGCATCCGAGCGCGGCGAGCGCGACCCGATTTTATTGGCAGGAGGTCCCTGCCCGACGTTCAATCCGGAGCCGCTCGCCGCGATTTTTGATGCCTTCATCATCGGCGAGGGCGAGGTTATCATGCCGGCTTTTATGGATGCGTACCATGAGGCAAAACGAGAGGGCCTGACGCGGACGGAGCTCCTGAAAAAACTCGCCGAAGTGCCGGGCGTCTACGTGCCGTCGCTCTACGAGCATCATTACGACGAAGAGGGACATATCACGGCCATCGAACCGCTTGCGGGGGCTCCTGAGAAGGTCTCGCGCCAGTGGGTGCAGGACCTTGACGCGTATCCCGCGCATACGGTCGTCGTCACGGACAACACGGAATTCAATTTCTACCTCATTGAGACGGCGCGCGGCTGCGGCCGCCACTGCCGCTTCTGCATGGCGGGGTACTGCTTCCGCAGGCCGCGCAACCGCTCGCTTACAGTCATCAACGAGGAAGTGCAGGAAGCCCTGAAATACCGCAAGCGCATCGGCCTCATGGGGGCGGCGATTTCCGACTATCCTGAAATCAACGAGCTCTGCAAGGATATTTTGGGCGAGGGACTTTCGATGTCCGTAGCTTCGTTCCGCGCGGATTCCGTCACGAAGGAGCTCGTCGATTCGCTCGCGGAAAGCGGCCTCAAGACGCTGACGATGGCACCTGAGGCCGGCAGCGACCGCATGCGCGCCGTCATCAACAAGGGCATTGAGGAGCACCATCTGTTCCATTCGATGGACCTCGGCCTCGCCGCGGGCATCCGCAATTTCCGCCTCTACATCATGATTGGGCTGCCCTTTGAGGAAGAGGAGGACATCGACGCCATCATCGACCTCGCCGAACGGCTCAAGGATTACATGGAAGAGCGCGGCAGCAAGGGCAATTTGACGCTTTCCGTCAATCCGTTCATCCCGAAGCCCTTTACGCCGTTTCAGTGGGAGCCCATGGCCGACCGCAAGGTCGTCGAGAAACGCCTGAAGCGCCTTGAAAAGACCCTGCGCCGCCGCAAAAACGTCATCGTCAACATCGAGTCGCCGAAAGAAGCCTATATTCAGGGCGTGCTTTCGCGCGGCGACCGCCGCGTTGGCGAGGCCCTGCTCCTTGCCCATGAACTCGGTGGCAGCAAGGCCTTCAAGCGCGCGCTGAAGGAAAAGGGGCTTGACCCCGCGTTTTATCTTTACCGGCAGCGCGGCGAGGATGAGATTTTCCCCTGGGAGCGTCTCGATATGGGCTTTCATAAGTCGTATCTCTACGATGAGCTCAAAAAAGCGAAGGAGCTCAAGCCCACCATCCCGTGCTTTGAGGGCTGCCACCGCTGCGGCGTCTGCTGAAGCGCTTTCCTGAATTTTATAAAGAGGTGTTTTCATGAGCTTTTCTTTGCATGAAATCGATAAAGAACATCATATAGAGAGCGGCGAGTTTTCCCTGTTTCCAAAGAAAATTGCCGTACACGGCGTCTCGGGGCGCAGGGGCGGCGTAAGCCGTGGTCAGTGGTCTTCATTGGACCTCGGCCTGCACGTCGGCGACAATCCCGAGGATGTCATCGAGAACCGCCGCCGCTATCTCGGCGCCCTCGGCCTCGACGCCGCGCGCCTCGTGACGCCGGAACAGGTCCATGGCATTCACGTGGAGCGCGTGGGCCTCGCTGAGGCCGGCAAGGGCGCAGAAGCTTACGCCGATGCCATCCCGCGCACGGACGCGCTGATTACGAATGTGCCGAACCTGCCACTGCTGCTCTGCTTTGCCGACTGTACGCCGATTCTTTTCCTCGACCCCGTGCACAAGGCCGTGGGCATCGCGCACGGCGGCTGGAAGGGCACGGTAAACCGCATTGGCTATAAGACGGTCCGCCGCATGCAGGAAGAATTCGGCACGCAGCCAAGGGACCTGCTCACGGCCATCGGCCCATCCATCGGCCCGTGCTGCTATGAAATCGGCCCTGAGGTCGAAGCGAAATTCCGCGAGGCCTTTCCGGGCCATGAGGCGGAGCTCTTCCCGGAAAAATCTGCGGATACGGGCAAGCCGCATCTGAGCCTTTGGGCGGCCAACCGCATCCAGCTCGAAGAGGCCGGCGTCCTGCCGGAACACATCGATGAAGCGCAGACCTGTACGTCCTGTCATCACGATATGTTCTTTTCGCATCGCGCCGATGCCGGCAAAACGGGCCGCCTCGCCGCGGTCATCGCGCTGCGCGGCTGAGCCGCGAGGTCTCTCATCACGTTATCATTTTTTATTTTATCCTTTCTTTATAAAACGGGGGAAGTCGCATGATTGCAGAAAATCTCCATAAAGTTGAACAGAATATCAAAGAAGCCATGGAACACCGCACGCGCGTGCCGAAAGACGCGCCCGTAAAACTCGTGGCCGTCACGAAGAATCACGATGTCGCAGCGATGCGCGAGGCTATCGACGCCGGCGCGACGGACATCGGCGAAAACCGCATTCAGGAAGCCAAGAGCAAGTTCGATGTCCTCGAACGCGATGTCACGTGGCACCTCATCGGCCATCTGCAGACGAACAAGGCCAAGCAGGCCGTCAAATACTTCAGCCTGATTCATTCCGTCGATTCCGAGCACCTCGCGCGCGCACTCGACAAGGAAGCAGGCAAAATCGATAAAGTGCAGGATATCCTCGTGCAGGTCAACCTCGCGAAGGAAGAGAGCAAGTCGGGCATTTACAAGGAAGATCTGCGTCCGCTTCTCGACCTCATCGACACGCTGCCGCATCTCCACCTCGTCGGACTCATGTGCATTGCGCCGAATTACGATGATGTGGAACAATGCCGTCCGCTTTTCCACGAAATGTATGAAATTTTCCAGCAGGTAAAGGAAATTCCGTTTAAGACCGCGAATATTAAATATTTATCAATGGGTATGACTCATGATTATCAGATTGCGGTGGAAGAGGGCGCGAATATCGTCCGCGTCGGCACGGCGATCTTTGGACCGCGTCAGTATTGATGCCAGTCCATAGAGAAACTGGGGGAGTGTTTTAGATGAATGTAATCGACAAGATTTGTGGCAAATTCGGCCTGTCGGATCCGGATGAGGAAGCCAAGCTCGCAGAAGCAGAGGCAGAGGAAGAAGCGGCCAAAAGAGAACGCAGTCAGAAGCGCCCTTATGGCGAGAAGGAGGAAGAAGAGTTGGGAAACAATAGAGAGCGGCAGGAGAAGGAAGCGGACAATGTAGTCAATCTTCGTTCCGGCACTTCCGTCCGTGAAAATGTCGTAGCGGCGCAGATGAAAGTCATCATCATCGAGCCGAAGACGTTCGACGACGCACAGCAGGTCGCCAACAACCTGCGCGAGAGAAAGCCGGTCGTCATCAACTTCGAGCACACGGATGCCGAGTCCGCGAAGCGCATCATCGACTTCATCAGCGGCACGACGTACGCGCTCAATGGTGAAATCAAGAAGGTTGGCCATAATGTCTTCCTCTGTGCGCCGAGCAATGTCAATGTGACGTACACGGAAGAAGAGCGCAAGGTCTCGACCGAGATGCCGTGGCTCAAGAAATAAAAACATCATTATACTATAACAGGTCATAAATAACAGGGGGCTTTTCCATGGGCATGGATTTACGCATCGGCTTTATCGGCGGCGGCGCGATGGCAGAGGCACTTGTTGCCGGCATCACGCAGGGCACGGTCAGCCGTGAAAATGTTTTTGTATCCGACCACAAGGCCGCACGCTGTCAGGAACTCGCCGCAAAGTACGGCATTCATGCCTGCGTCGGCGCCGATTCTTTTCTCGACAAGGTCGATGTGCTGTTCCTGGCCATCAAGCCGCAGGCTGCTGCGAAGGCCATTGCGGAAGTCAGGGATAAAGTCGGGGAGCACACGCTGATTCTTTCCATTGTCGCCGGCCTGACGCTTACGGTGCTCGAAGCATCGTTTGCGAAGCAGCCAGTCGTGCGCATCATGCCGAATACGCCGCTTTCCGTCGGCGCGGGCATGTCGGCCTTTGCCTGCGGCAAAAAAGCAGGTCAGGCAGAAGCCGCCATCGTGCAGGAAATCCTCGCGGCGGCCGGCCGTGCCATCGAGGTTTCGGAAACGGCCATGGATGCCGTGACGGGCCTTTCAGGCAGCGGCCCGGCCTATGTGTTCCTGCTCATCGATGCTTTGTCTGATGGCGGTGTGGCCGCCGGCCTTAAGCG
Organism: Mitsuokella apri; assembly: GCF_047974105.1. Taxonomy (NCBI): domain Bacteria; kingdom Bacillati; phylum Bacillota; class Negativicutes; order Selenomonadales; family Selenomonadaceae; genus Mitsuokella; species Mitsuokella apri. The sequence continues at coordinate 45,247 of NZ_JBHYRS010000001.1, read as the reverse complement.
CGATGCCGCGACGCTTCTTGCCGCGCAGACGGTTTACGGCGCCGCAAAGATGGTGCTCGAGACGGGCAAACACCCCGATGTCCTGCGCGACCAGGTCACGAGCCCTGCGGGCACGACGATTGCCGGCGTGCGCGTGCTTGAAAACCGCGGCCTGCGCGGCGCGCTCATCGATGCCGTCATCGCGGCGACGGAAAAGTCCCGGGAGTTAGGGAAATAAGAAAGAAATAAATCATGGCAAGTGAACAAAAAGAAAAACTCATACGCTTTTATAAGGGTACGGAAGGTGAGGAGACGGTCGTCAAGCTCGTCGACCTCGCCGAAGCCGTGCAGCGCAGCCAGAAATTCCGCCTGAGCGGTTTTCTTGACCCGTACGGTCAGGAAATCGCCGAGACTGTAGCCGCAAACTATCCGGGAATCCGCGTGGATTTTAATGGCGGCTATCAGGGCGCGGAACGCGCGCGGGCCATGTACATCCACGAAGATTTTCAGGGCACGCCGTCAGGCTTTGACATCGCCTGCCTGCGCACCTCTTGGAACGGCCAGTTTGCGCGCCTGTCGCACCGCGATGTCTTAGGGGCTCTGATGGGCCTCGGCATCGAGCGCGACCGCCTCGGCGACCTTCTCGTCACGGCTGACTCCGTGCGCATCCTCTGCGACAGCAAGATGGCAGCATACCTCCTGCAGAATCTAACCAAAATCGGCGCGGTCGGCGTCTCCTGCGAAATGGCGGACCTCGCGGACATCGCGCCGCGCGAGGAGCGCTGCAAGGAAATCCGCGCGACCGTGGCGTCGCTTCGCGTCGACTCGATTGCGGCCTCGGGCTTTGGTTCTTCAAGAAGCCGCGCCGCCGCTGATATCGCGGCCGACAAGATGAAGCTCAACTGGCAGCCCGTCAAGAGCGCCTCGCAGACGGTCAAGGAAGGCGACATCATCTCGATGCGCGGCCGCGGCCGCCTTGAAGTCGCCGAAGTCCGCGGCCAGACGAAAAAGGGCCGCACGGTCGTCGTGCTCAAGCGTTACATTTAAATAAGTAGTAAGAACTCATCTATTATATAGAAAGAAAAGATAGGAGATCTTGGCTTTGCTTACACCACTCGATATCCACAATAAAGAATTCAAGCGCAGTTTTCGCGGCTACAATGAGGATGAAATCGATGACTTCCTCGACCAGGTCGTCAACGACTACGAAAAACTCTTCCGCGACAACGACAACCTCAAGGAAGAGGTCGCGCGCCTGAAGAAAGAGAACCAGCAGTTCCAGAAAAATGAGGACAGCATCAAGGAGACCCTGAAGCTCGCTCAGCAGACGGCGACGAATCTCACGGAGTCCGCGAAGCAGGATGCCCAGAGCCTGCGCGAAAACACGGCCAAGGAATGCCAGAACATGCGCCGCGATGCGGAGATTTCGGCCCGCCAGATGACGGAAGCCGCAGACCATCAGGTCAAGGCCGCAACGGTCGAGTACTGCCGCCTCATCGAAGCCAAGTCGCAGTTCCTGCTGCAGACGAAGGCTGCCCTGGAGTCGGAGCTCGCCGTGCTGCGCGATGCCATCGACCGCCTGCCGCGCCAGCAGGCAGCTGCGCCAAAGCAGGAAGCACCGCAGAATCCGCAGTCTCAGCAGGCAGGCAGCATCAATGGCAGTGTCAGCAGCGTGCAGAATGAGAACGCACAGAATGCACAGAACGCTGCGCAGGCTGCCCCGTCTGCCGCACAGAAAGGCTGATTGCGCGCCATGGCGTACCTACTCTTTGCTTTTATCCTCGTCATCGACCAGCTGACGAAGTTTTATATCAGCAGCAATTTCCTGCCGGGCGAGAGCGTCGGCGTCGTGGAGCCGTTTTTCCACATCACCTATGTGCTGAATCCCGGTGCGGCCTTCGGCATGCTGCCCTCCGCGCGCTGGTTTTTCGTGCTGGCAGCTGCCGCGCTGCTCGCGGCGTTTCTCTTTTATCACAAGAGACTGCGCCGTCAGCCCGCTGCCTTTTATTATGGCTGCGTGGCCCTGCTTGCAGGCGCCGTGGGCAACCTCATCGACCGCATCCGTCAGGGCCTTGTCATTGATTTTTTTGACTTCCGCATCTGGCCGGTCTTCAACATCGCCGATGTGGCCATCGTGCTCGGCGTGGCCAGCATGATTTTCGCGATTTTATTCCGCATGAAAGAGATGGATGATTGAATATGTCAGATTCTATGGAGCCTACTAATTCTGCGAGCGCTGCGGGGCCTGCAAAGGTCTTTGCGGCAGACAAAGACGGCGAGCGCCTTGACGTCTTTTTGACGCGCATGGAGCCCGAACTCTCGCGCGCCCACGTCCAGAAAATCATCGCGGAGGGGCAGGCACTTGTCGGCGGCGCGGCGCGCAAGTCGAATTACAAGCTGCAGGCGGGCGAGGAAGTCACGTTCCATCTGCCCGAGGCCAAGCCCGTCGAAATTTTGCCCGAGAATATCCCCTTGGACATTCTCTACGAGGACAGCGACATCATCGTCGTCAACAAGGCGCGCGGCATGGTCGTGCATCCGGCCACGGGCATCTACACGGGGACGCTCGTCAACGCGCTTCTTTATCACTGCGATGACCTCTCGGGCATCAACGGCGAGATCCGGCCCGGCATCGTGCACCGTCTCGACAAGGATACCTCCGGGGTCATGGTCGCGGCGAAAAATGACGCGGCGCACCTCGACCTCGCGGAGCAGATCCGCACGAAAACGGCCCACCGCATTTACAAGGCCATCGTCTGCGGCAATATCAAGGAAGAGGCCGGTGTCATCAAGGGCGATATCGGCCGCCATCCGACGGACCGCAAGAAAATGGCCATCGTGCATGAGCACGGCAAGCCGGCCGTCACGCACTTCCGCGTGCTCGAGCGCTTCGGCGACTACACGCTCGTCGAATGCAGGCTCGAGACGGGCCGCACGCATCAGATCCGCGTGCACATGACGAGCATCGGTCATCCGCTGCTCGGCGACCCGAAATACGGCCCGCGCCGCAGCTGTCCGTTTGCCATCAAAGGGCAGGCCCTGCATTCGTGCGAGCTCACGCTCACGCATCCGCGCACGCATGAGCGCATGACCTTTACGGCACCGCTGCCCGAAGATATGGAAAAAATTCTTCGGACGCTGCGCGCCAAGTTTCACCGTTAACAGGCAAAATAAAATAATTAGGTAAATAGGTAATTAGGTAATTAGGAGGGATTTCTATGCCAGTACTGACCGATAAGACCGTCATCATGGATTCTGAGGGCATCCGCCGTGCCCTGACGCGCATTTCCCACGAAATCGTGGAGCGCAATAAGGGCGTCGAGAACCTCGTCATCGTGGGCATCCGCACGCGCGGCGTACCCATCGCCGAACGCATTGCCGACAACATCGAGCACATCGAGGGGAAGAGGCCGCCCGTCGGCATCCTCGACATCACGCTGTACCGCGACGATCTCTCCACACTTTCCTATCAGCCGATTGTCCATCAGACGGAGCTGCCGGCCGATATTCAGGACAAGACCATCGTGCTCGTCGACGATGTGCTCTACACGGGCCGCACAATCCGCGCCGCCCTCGATGCCATCATCGACATGGGCCGTCCGAAGGCCATCCAGCTCGCCGTGCTCGTCGACCGCGGCCATCGCGAGCTGCCGATTCGCGCCGACTTTGTCGGCAAGAACGTGCCGACTTCCTCGCATGAGGTCGTCAGCGTGCAGCTCAGCAGCACGGACAAGGCCGAAAAAGTCGTCATCCGCGAATTCCGCGAGGATAAGAAAGACGGCAAAGAGGAAGAATAAAAGTGAACCTGCTTCATTTTTATCTTGACAGTATCCCGTGTATGCGTTATGATGGATACACAAAGCAGAATAGTGAACTCACATCCAGAGCGGCGGAGGGACTGGCCCGATGAAACCGCGGCAACCATTGACTTTGTCAAAACGGTGCCAATTCCTTTAGGTCTGACCTATAAGATGAGAGTGCGATAACGAGCTCTCTATTATGGATAGAGAGCTTTTCTTATGCATGATACATGATAAAGGCTGCGAGAGACTGCTCTGCAAGCTTAACGTTAACCAAGATTTTAGAAGGGGGTTATTCCTTTGAGTAAAAAGCGTATGTTGTTTACCTCGGAATCCGTCACGGAAGGTCATCCGGACAAGATGGCGGACCAGATTTCCGACAGCATCCTCGATGCAATCCTTGAAAAAGACCCGAACGGCCGCGTGGCCTGCGAAACGCTCGTGACGACGGGACAGGTTCATGTCGTCGGCGAGGTTTCGACGAAATGCTACGTCGATATCCCGAAGATCATCCGTGAGACGGTGCGTGAGATTGGCTACACGCGCGCAAAATACGGCTTCGATGCCGATACCTGCGGCATCCTCGTTTCGCTCGATGAGCAGTCTCCGGATATTGCACAGGGCGTCGACAAGGCTCTCGAGGCCCGCGAAGGCGATATGGACGTCGAAGATGCCATCGGCGCCGGCGACCAGGGCATGATGTTCGGCTACGCGACGAACGAGACGAAGGAGTACATGCCGCTGACGATTGCGCTCGCACATAAGCTGGCCCGCCGCCTTGCCGAAGTCCGCAAGGACGGCACGCTCCCGTACCTGCGTCCGGACGGCAAAACGCAGGTCACGGTGCTCTACGAAGATGGCAAGCCCGTCGCTGTCGACACGATCGTCATCTCGACGCAGCATGACGAAGATGTCGAGCTCGCACAGATCCGCAAAGACCTCATCGAGCACGTCATCAAGGCAGTAGTTCCTGCCGAACTCCTGACGGACGCGACGAAAATCTTCATCAACCCGACGGGCAAATTCGTCATCGGCGGTCCGCAGGGTGACTCGGGTCTCACGGGCCGCAAAATCATCGTCGACACCTACGGCGGCTGGGCCCGTCACGGTGGCGGTGCATTCTCGGGCAAGGACCCGACGAAGGTGGACCGCAGCGCCGCTTACGCTGCCCGCTACGTTGCGAAGAACATCGTCGCTGCCGGCCTTGCTGACCGCTGCGAGATTCAGCTTGCCTATGCCATCGGCGTAGCGCATCCGGTCTCCATCATGGTCGACACATTCGGCACGAACAAAGTCGACGAGGACAAGATCGAAGAACTCGTCAAGAAGCACTTCGACCTGCGTCCGGCCGGCATCATCAAGATGCTCGACCTGCGCCGCCCGATTTACAAACAGACCGCAGCCTACGGCCACTTCGGCCGCACGGACGTCGACCTCCCGTGGGAGCACACGGACAAGGCCGCCATCCTGCGCGAAGAAGCCGGCCTCTGAGCAAAAAACAGCATAAGAAAAGACAGCCTCGCTCGTGGGGCTGTCTTTTTTGCGTGTGTTTTACGGTGTAAAAAGGCTAAAAAGAGCTAAAAAGAGTAAAAACCAACGGGCAGCATCCTCGGATGAAGATGCTGCCCGCCGGTTTCGCATTTTGAGCTATGGGTGGTATATGTCAAAGTGCTTTTTGATAAAGCGCTAGGACATCTTTTTTGGTCGTGGCCCTTGGGTTGACCGCGATGTTGCCGCTCTTCATGGCATCGTCGGCCATGGCGTCGAATTTCTCGGCCGTGACACCGGCTTCTTTGAGGCTGGCCGGGATGCCGAGTTCGGCGTTCAGTTCACGCAGCAGCGAGACGAGCTCGATGGGCTCGAAGTCTGCAGCTGCCGGTGTCGGCGATACGTAATTGTAGATTTTCCTGTACTTGCCATTGTCGGTCAGGGCGTTGAAATCCATGATCGTCGGCAGCAGGATGGCGTTGGCCACACCGTGCGGCACGTTGAAATACGCGCTGACGGGGTGGCTCATGGCGTGGACATCGCCGAGGCGGGCCCAGGAAAAGGCGATGCCGGCAAAGAGGGAACCCGTCAGCATGGCCTCAGCGGCCTCGACGTCGGCGCGGTTGGCGACGTAGCGGCGGATATTTTTGCCGATGAGCTCAAGGGCCTTTTCGGCCATGGCATCGGAGAATGGCGAAGCCGCGCGCGAGATGTAGGACTCAATGGCATGCACCATGGCGTCGATGCCGCAGGCCGCCGCGACCGAGGCCGGCGCCGTCGTCAAAAAGTCGGCATCGAGAATCGCGTAACGCGGAATCAGCTTGTAGCTGAAGACCGTGAGCTTGTAGTTCCTCGCATGGTCCGTGATGACGGAGAATGCCGTGACTTCAGAGCCCGTGCCGGCCGTCGTCGGGATCGCGATGAGCGGGATGATGTCGCCCGGCACCTTGCCGCCGCCCTCGTATTCCGTGATGCTGCCGCCGTATTTGGCGACGACGGCCACAGCTTTCGCAACATCCATCGGCGAGCCGCCGCCAAAGGCCACGATGAAGTCAGCACCGCTCGCGCGGAAGGCCTCAGCGGCTTTTGCGACCGTCTCAACGGAAGGATTGCCCTCCGTCTGGCTGAAGATATCCGAAGGAATTCCTTCTTTTGCCATGAGGTCCGCGCAGTGCTTGACATGGCCCATCTTCGTGAGGTGCGGGCCCGAGATGATGAAGGCATGCGTGCCGCCGATTTTTTTGGCAGCCGCGGCGAGTTTTTCGACCGTGCCGCGGCCGACGAGAATATCTTGGGGGATGGAGAAGCTGAATTCGTGCATGGGTAAGAGTCCTTTCTATATAGAATAGGGGGTAACTCAGGGCGCAGTTGTCAGATTGCGCTCAGCGAGAATCTTGTTGATGGCTGCGTCGATGGCATGGTCGAGGGCTTCGGAGATTTCCTCATCGCTCGACTGCAGGGCCGCAGCATCCTTGTCGGAGATGATGTCGACGAGCAGGCCGAAGCGTTCGCCGTACTCGCGCTTGCAGGCTACGCCGAAGATCAGGCCGAGCACGCACCAGCCGCCGGCCATGGCCCATTCCTGCCAAACGAGCGTTGCACCGGAATTCGGGATGACGTAGAGGGCAACCATGAAGCCCGAGAGGATGACGGCGAGCCAGCCGACAAGCTTATAATGCGAAACCTTGAACGGACGTTCAAGGTCCGGTTCCTTCTTGCGCAGAATGAGGAACGACATGGCGACCATGCAGTAAGCGAGGCAGCAGCCGAAGTTGCCGGCATCGACGATCCAGACGAGCATCTTGCGGCCGGCGAACGGCGCGATGACGGAGAGGAAGCCGATGAGGTAAAGGGCATTGACAGGCGTCTTATAGACCGGATGGAGTTTGGCGAAGAAACGCGGCACCATGTAGGACTCGGCCATGGAGTAGAGTGCGCGGCTGCCGCCCATGAGGAAGGAGTTCCAGCTGGTGATGATGCCGCACATGCCGCCGATGATGATGACTTTGGCCATCGTGGCCGAGTTCATGGCCTTGGCCATGGCATCGGCCGTGACGAGGCCCGTGCCGCTTTCGGAAGCCATAATTTCAGTATTCGTGAGCACGAGGCCGACAGCGATAATGACGAGTGCATAGAAGAGGACGGCGCAGACGACGGAGAGAATCAGGATCTTGCCGATTTTCTTGAGCGGTACGTTGATCTCCTCGGCGGCCTGCGGGATGACATCGAAGCCGATGAAGTAAAATGGCGTGGTGACGGCGACGGCGAGCACGGCCTTGATGGTCACGGACGCATCATCGCTGGCGATGAAGGCCTGCGGCATCAGGGTATCCGTGCTGCCCGTGATGACGGAGACGACGACGAGCAGGATGCCTGCGGCGCCGATGATGACGGTCAAAATGGTCTGGAGCTTGGCGGCAGCTTTGACACCGCGGATGTTGACGAACGTCATGATGATGCTCATGCCGACGGCAACGGCCAGCCACGAAGCGTAAATCTTAAAGCCCGCGACCGTGTAGAGGTAGCCCTGCAGGAAATTCGGGAAAATGTACGTGATGATGGTCGGCAGGGCACAGGCCTCAAAGCAGACAACGCTGGCATATCCGAGAACGATGGCCCAAGTACAGATGAAGGAACCGATTGGCCCCATGGCGCGGTAGCTGAAGACGTGTTCGCCGCCGCATTGCGGTATGGCGCTTGTGAGTTCGGCATATGTCAGGCCGACGAAGAAGATCATGACGCCGCCGATGCAGAAGCCGAGGGCCGCACCGAGCACGCCGCCATCGTGAATCCAGCTGCCGGTCGAAACGACCCAGCCCCAGCCGATCATGGCGCCGAAGGCGATGACGAGGATATCCCACGCGCCGAGCACGCGGTCAAAGGATGATGTTTTTGTTTCTACGCTTGCCATAGTATTCACACTCCTAACGCATCAGCCGTGACAGGCGGTTTGATGGAACTGTCGTGTTTGGCGGCGGCTTCTGCCGGCTCTTCCGGCATCGCTTTTTTCGTGGCAGCGGCTGCCGCTTTTTCTGCAGGTTCGGCCGGCTTGATGGTATTGGCAATCTCGGCTACACTTGCAAAGCCAAAGACCTTGGAGGCGACGTCCTCGATGAGCTTGGCCGTGCCGTCGATGCCTAAAAGGGAAGAATCAATCAGCATATGGCGGTTGTGGCGGTCGCCGCGGTAGGTGCCGGCTACCTGTTTGTAGCGAGCATGCAGATCTTCATCGCTCTTTTTGATTAAGAGGCTGGCATCGGTCTTGTTGAGGCTGTGGGCCTTCATGACGTTTTCAAGGCGCACCTGACTCGGCGCGTAAATGAAGACGTTCAGGCATTTTTCCTGATGGCGCAGGATGTGGTCGGCGCAGCGGCCGACGAAAACGCACGAGCCGCGGGCGGCGAGGCGCTTGACGGTTTCGCGCTGCAGGAAGACCACGCGGTCCGTGAGGTTATGGTACTTGATGGCGCCGAGTTTCTGCGGATTCGTATCGAGGTCGCGGCCGCGGATTTCCTTGGCCTTTTCGGCCTTGTCAAGAAGGTCCTTGGAGAAGCCCGCTTCCTCGATGATATCGTCGATGAGGCCGCGGTCGTAACACGGGATCCCGTAGTCCTTGGCAATGCGCCTGGCAAGCTCCGGCCCGCCGCAGCCGTATTCGCAGCCAACGGTGATAATGACTTTCTTTTTGCCTGTATCCATAAAAGCTTCATCTCGCTTTCTGATTATAAAAAGAAAAAGCAAAAAGCTGATGCGAGAGTACAGGACTCCCGCATCAGCTTCATTGCTGTATCCCAAAATGGGGATGTATATAGTAGTATTGTAGGATAGCTTGGTTAGTTGGTTGTGATGGGATTATTTGCTCAGGCTCTCGACCGTATCCTTGATGATGGCCACAGCCTTGTCGCAGTCGGCCTCGGTGATGATGAGAGGCGGGATGAGGCGGATGATGTGCTTGCCGATGGCCGTGATGAGCAGGTGACGGTCAAAGCAGCCGTGCTTGACATCGACGCCCGAGATCGTATCATCGAACTCGCAGCCGACGAGCAGGCCCTGACCGCGGACTTCCTTGACATGCGGCAGCTTGGCAAGTTTCTTCTGGAGATAAGCGCCGACTTTCTTGGCATTGCCGGCGAGGTCGCGGTCGAGGAGTTCATTGACTTCGGCAAGGGCAGCGGCGCAGCAGACCGGATGGCCGCCGAACGTCGTGCCGTGCGAGCCCATCGTGAAGGCTTTGGCGACTTCCTCGCGTGCGCAGATGGCGCCAATCGGCATGCCGCCGCCAAGAGCTTTTGCCATCGAGACGATATCCGGCTTGATGCCGTAGTTCATGAAGCTCATCGGCTTGCCCGTGCGGCACCAGCCCGTCTGGACTTCATCGATGAGCAGCAGCATGCCGTTCTCATCGCAGAATTTACGCAGGCCCGTCATGAATTCCTGCGTGGCCGGATGGACACCGCCTTCGCCCTGTACCGGCTCAATCATGATGGCGATTGTGTTCTCCGTGCAGGCATCCTTGAAGGCCTTGAGGTCATTGTAAGGAGCATAGGAGAAACCGTACGTCATCGGGCCGAAGCCGACCTGGCAGGCATTGCCCGGCTGACCCGTAGCACTCATGGCGCCGAACGTGCGGCCATGGAAGCCCATCTTAGCCGTGACGATGTGGTACTTGTTCGGGCCGTAGTGCTCGATGCCGTATTTGCGGGCCATCTTGATCATGGCCTCGTTGGCCTCGGTACCGGTGCTCTGGAAGAAAATCTTGTCCATGCCGATGGTCGTGCAGACCTTTTCAGCAAGCAGTGCCTGCGGAATCGTGTACGGATAGTTGAACGTCTGCATGAGCTCGCCGGCCTGTTCCTGTATGGCCTTGACGACTTTTTCGTTGCAGTTGCCGGCGCTGTTGACGGCGATGCCGGCGTAGAAATCGAGGTACGGCGTGCCGTTCTCATCGTACATGTACTGGTCTTTGGCTGTTTCAGCCAGGAAATCGAAACGCTCGTACGTCTCAATCATGTATTTCTTGACTTTGGCTTTGATATCTGCTGCAGTGAGTCCCGTGTCCTTGAGTTTCATGATGATTTCCTCCCTGTCCAATCAAAAAGGCGCCAGCGGACATTTCTCATGTCACGCTGACGCCATTGTCATCGTTTTTGTGGATGTTGTATTTGGTACTTGCTATCTTTGCTCTCGAGCTTATGTACAATATATCACACAAGTATGAATGCGTCAAGCCTATTTTAGCCATGTTTATTGTATTCATAACGATATATGTGCAATATACTGCATATATAGATACTTTGATATTTGTCAAAAGGATTCAGCTCACGACGAAGAACGAGGCAAAGCTGACTTTCTCCCGGCCGTGATTGCGGTAGACATGGTCGTCTTCCGAGGCAAAGCGGAAGGCTTCGCCGGTCTTAATGGTGAACGTTTCGCCATCTGCGAGTTCAAGGGAAAGCGTGCCCTGCAGCACAAAGACGTATTCCTTCGTGCGCTCGCCGTGGCCGCCGCTCCAGTAGGTGCCGCCCGCTTCGACATCGATGCGGTAAATCTCGACAACGTGATTGTCGGCAATCGGGAAGCACGTCCAGACGCGGTACTCGCCGGGCACGTCCTTCGTCGGCGCGATCTCATCGACGTCGACGAGGTACGCATCTTTCGTCGGGACCTGCGTGAGGTCCGCGAGCTTGATGCGCAGGCCGCTTAAAATCTTGTCAATGACCCCGATGGACGGATTGGCCGTGCCGCGCTCGATACTCGCGAGCATGCTCTTGCTCACGCCCGTCTGCTCCGCGACAACATCGAGGCTCATGCCCTTGGCTTTGCGGATGTGCTTGAGGTTGATGGAGATGTTGTGAATGAGATAATTCATAAGGATTCCTTCTTTGTCTTGCTTAAGGGAGGATGCTTTCATTATAACATAGGTACATGACATAGATACGTCTGGTCCGGCATTTTTTTGCTTTCTCGCTGCCGGGGCAATTTTCAGGGAAGTGTGAGCCGGACACTGTACTTTTCGGCCCAATCCGCTATAATAAGGATTATCAGCCCCATGAGAAAATAGAGAAGGGATGATAAGATGAAGAAAAATCAGGAGGCAGCGGCAGAGCTGCCCGAAGAGCGGCTGCCGTTCCTGCGCCGGCTCTTCGGCCATACGTGGATGGTCCTGCGCCATAAATACTGGGTCTTTCACTATGCCTGCATCGCGGGCATTCCGTGGCAGGGAATCACGCACGACCTTTCGAAGTTCTCGCGCATTGAATTCTGGGAGAGTGTGCATTACTACAATGGCATTTATTCGCCGATACGCCGCTGCAAGGAACTCAACAACGGCTATTCGTTCGCGTGGATCCACCATAAGGGGCGCAATCTGCACCATTACGAAGCATGGTGGGACAATTTTGACGGACCGGACGGCCCGCGGCCCATCGATATGCCGTACAACTACGCTGCCGAAATGGTCTGCGACTGCCTCGCGGCAGCGCGTGCTTATGGCCGTAAAAACTTCAGCTATCAGGCAGAATACGAGTGGTGGCAGCGCAAATGCCGGCACGGCGTCGCGATGACGAAGCACATGCAGGGCTTTATGGAAGAGGTCCTGAGCACCATCGCGAGGACGGAAGACGAGAGTCTGCTGCGTCCCGAAAATCTGCGTCCCATCTACGACCGCCACGTGCCGCCGCGTGCGTAAACGCTTGTCTTTTTGTCGTTTTCCTTGTATACTGTAGTTGATGCTATCACACACTGGCATTGCTTGTTTTAGGAAAATATCCTTTGGAAAGAGGGTTTGCATCATGAAGATGAAAAAGAATATTTTGGGCATGCTGCTCGCGGCCACGGCTGCCGTCTGCGCGCCTGTCGCCGTCTGCTCGGCCGCCTATGTCACGGCTTATGAGCAGCACGTCGATGAAAAATACGTCGTCGACACCTCGACAGTCTACCGTCCGGATGCCGACCACATCAACGTCGGCGTCTACTACACGGACAACATCAAGCAGAAGACGTATCCGTATGTCTACAAATTCTGGTACAATTCGGGCCGCGGTGCGTGGTACATCCTCGAACAGAAGGACAAGGCTGAATCCGGCGACATCTACGAGGATGATACGCATTACTGGTCCATCGTCGAGGAAAAGAGCATCGCACAGGACGTCCTGAAGGTCGTTCTGGCTTATACATCAGCGGATTGATTTTTGCTTCTGACTGATTCTGCAGCTGCCTTCCTGCGCACCGCCTTATGCTGTATGGCATAACTGGCGCGGCACAGGGAGGCTGTTTTTCTCACTGTTGGACTGTTGATAAGTGTAAGAAAACTTCTATATAAATAGAAGGAAAGAAGGAGGTAATTTTATGAAAGCATACGACGTCATCATCATTGGCACGGGCGCGGGCAATATCATCGCCGATGCGGCCATCCGCGCACAGAAGACCGTGGCCATCATCGAGCGGGGACGCTTTGGCGGCACCTGCCTGAACCGCGGCTGCATTCCGACCAAAGTCATGGTCACGGCAGCCAACCTCGTCTGCGAAATGCGGGAAAGTGCGCGCATCGGCGTTCTCGCTGACAACATCCGCCTCGACTGGGAGACCGTCGCGAAGCGCCTGTGGCAGAAAATCGACGAAGGTCCCGGGATTCAGACGTACTACGACCAGTTCCCGAATGTCACGACGTACAACGGCACGGCTTCGTTTACCGGCAAAAAGACTTTGCTCATCGAAAAGAACGACGGCGGCCGCGAGGAAATCGAGGGCCAAAATATCTTCATCGCCACGGGCGGCCGGACAAATATCCCAAAGCTTCCGGGTCTTGCAGAAGCGGGCTATGTGACGTCGGAGACGTTCTTCGGCCAGAAGTTCCCGAAGAAGCCCTACAAGAGCCTGATTGTCATCGGCGGCGGGCCCATCGGCTGCGAATTTTCCCATGCCTTCCGGGCGGCCGGCACAAAGGTCACGATTGTTCAGCACAATGTGCGGCTGCTGCCGAAAGAAGACGAGGAAATATCGGCTTTTATGCTGAAGCAGTTTGAGGGCAGGGGCATCGAAGTGCTCCTGAACAAGGATACCATTTCCGTCCGCGTGGAACATGGCGAAAAAGTCCTGACCGTGCAGGACAGAAAGAGCAGCGAACAGGCAGAAGTCCGGGCCGAGGAAATCCTCGTCGCGCCGGGCATCCGCCCGATGACGGAGCTCCTGCACCTCGAACATACGGACGTGAGCCTCGACAAGCGCGGCTATATCCGTACAAACGAATTCCTCGAGACGAGTGCTGAGGGCATCTGGGCGATTGGCGACGTCAACGGCAAGGCCCCGTTTCGCCACAAGGCCAACTACGAAGCTGAAATCCTCGCGCACAATCTCTTTGAGGGGAGAGCCCCCGAAGACTGGCGCTGGGCCGACTACGATGCCGTTCCAGCCGTGACCTATACCTACCCCGAAGCCGCGCATGTCGGCCTGACCGAAAAAGAAGCACAGGCACAGGGCTATGAAACGGAAACGGCCCATAACAACTACTCCGCAGCCGTCAAGGGCTTTGCACTCGGCTTCGAACCAGGCCGTTCCGACGATGGCTTCGTCAAACTCGTGCTCGACAAAAGAAAGCACCATATCCTTGGCGCCCATATCGTCGGCCACGAAGCCTCGATTCTCATCCAGCCCTTCGTCAACCTGCTCATGTGCGGCAAACATACCATAAAGCCCATAAGCGAGGACATCGCCTCGGAGACCACAAAAAAACTCCGCGCCCTGCCGCTGACGCGCGACCTCGACCCGCGCTCCGTCTACACCCTCGGCGAAAGTATGACCCCGCATCCGTCGCTGTCTGAAGTCACCATGTGGACGCGGTATTACTATGAGAAAAAGTAAATAAGAAGCATTCCGACTGATCCTGCAGGCGTCCGGCCACGTCCGGCTGACCGCAGGGTCAGTTTTTTATGTATACCACATCGAAATTATCAATCTTTTCATAAGATATTTTTATTGATGATAGGCTTGCATTTTGTATACCATTGGTGTACACTAGAGTCCATCAAACGTTACATAAAAACGCTTTTATACAAAATTATTTCCATATATATGTAACATTTGGTTATTGGAGGTGTACATAGAAGATGAGGATTTGGGGAAGAAGCAGAATCATATGTCTTGTTATGGCCATGGTGATGAGCGCCCTGCTGCTGTCAGGCTGCGGCCTCGGCAAGATGGCCCGTGAACATCAGGCCGCTCAGGGTGGACCTGTCGAGCTCAAGCTAGCTTACCATCTGCCGCAGGACCACTACCTGTCGCAGGGCATGGAACGCTTCGCCGAGCGCGTCAATGAACGTTCGGGCGGCTCCATCAAGATTACGACGTATCCGGCCGGCCAGCTCTACACGGATAAGAGCATGAATGACGCCATCATGTCGGGCGGCCTTGACATGGGCCTGAACTCCACGGCCATGTGGACGACCGTTGTGCCGGCCCTCAATGTCCTCGATGTCCCGTTCCTGCTGAACAGCTACGAAGCCGTCGGCCGTGCGATGGACGGCAGCCTCGGCCGCACATTGACAAGCGAAATGGAAAGAAAGGGCGTCCATCCGCTGATTTGGGTTGATTATGGCTATGTCCAGTTCTGCAACAACCAACGTCCTTTAAAAGAACCGGAGGATTTCAAGGGCCTGCAGCTGCGCGGCTACGGCCAGATTCCGGCCGAGACCATCAAGGCCCTCGGCGCTTCGCCTGTTACGATGAGTTCGAGTGAAGTCTACATGGCCATGCAGCGCGGCACGATCGACGGCCAGACTTCGGGCACGACGGCCATGTATCAGAGAAAAATCTACGAAGTCGCCAAATACCTGACGATGACGAATCACGCTTACTGCGAATTCGTGCTCGCCGTCAACGGCGGCTCGTGGGACCGGCTGACCGACGAGCAGAAGCAGATTGTCGAGGAATGCGCGAACGAGACGCGCGACGAACTGCGCGAAGAAACGAAGAAGCAGGACCGCGAATGCATGGAAAAACTCCGCGACGCCGGCATGGAAGTTTACGAGATTCCGCCCGAGGATTTGCCGAAATGGCAGGAAGCCACGATGCCCGTACGCGAAAACTTCATCCGCAAAATGGGTGACCTCGGCCGTCAGCTCGTCGACCAGTGCCTTGCCGCGAATAATCAGTGAGAAAGGAAGCAGATTTTATGACATTCAAAGAAATTGTTTTGCTCTATGACCGTTTGCTCGGCAAACTCACGCGCCTTGCCGCCGTGCTCGCAGGTCTGCTGCTCCTTTTGACAGCCCTGATCATCTGCTACGAAATCATCGTGCGCGATTTCTTCCATTCGCCAACCGAGTGGGTGCTCGAAGTCGCGACCTACGCCATCATCATTGCAGGCTTTCTCGGCCTTGCCGTCGCGTTCCGCGACAACGCCCATGTGCGCGTCGACATTTTCGCCGGCCGCTTTGCTCCGGAGACAAAGCGCAAACTCGATATGGCCCTGAACGTCATTTCGTTTTTGCTGTTCCTGATTTTCATGACGGAGAGCATGGACCTTGTGACATCGTCCTATACCTATCATAAACTTTCGCCGTCCATTTTGCGCTTTCCGCTGTACATTCCGCAGTTTGCACTCGTTGCAGGCTCCTTCCTGCTCTTAGGCGAGATTGCCTGCCGTTTCCTCTTTGAGCTGCTGCGTTTGCCGCTGACAAAAGAGGAAGCAGAGGAGAAGGAAAGGAAGGTGCGTTAAATGTCAGCTGTTTTTGCCATCATCGTTTTAGCTTTATTTGCCCTCGGCATGCCCGTGGCCTTTGTGCTCATGCTCGGCGGCGTGCTCGGCATGCTGTTTTTCCTCGGCGGTCCGGCTGCGTTCACGCAGATTCCGGTCATCGCCTATAAGACCCTTGACGATTTTGTCCTCGTCGCTGTGCCTCTCTACATCCTCATGAGCGAGATTCTCTTAAAGGGCAAGGTCGGCAACGGCCTCTTCGAACTTGGCAGCAAATGGCTCGGCCATCTGCCGGGCGGCATCGGCGTTGCGACGATTTTCGCCTGCGCGATTTTTGCCGCTATTTCGGGCTCAAGCGTGGCCACAGCCGTGACCATCGGCGCCATGGCTATTCCGGAAATGCTCAAGCGCGGCTATGAGCGTACGACCGTCCTCGGCGCCGTCGCTGCGGGCGGCACGCTCGGCATCCTGATCCCGCCGAGCATCCCGATGATCCTGTATGGCTCCATCACGGGCGAGTCGGTCGGCAAACTCTTTATCTCGGGCATCGTGCCGGGCGCTTTGATGACGCTCTTTTTTATCTGCTACCTTGTCTTCCGCTGCCGCCATATGGAGCGCCAGCAGCCGGCGAGCTGGTCAGAGCGCATGGCGACCCTCAAAGAAAACATCTGGGGCCTGCTTCTGCCGATTATCGTCGTCGGCGGCATCTACACGGGCCTGTTCACCCCGACTGAAGCCGCTGCCGTCGGCACGTTCTACAGCCTCGTGATCACGTTTTTCGTTTACCGCACCGTAAAACTCCGTGACATGGGCGTCATTCTGCAGGACACGGTCAAGACAACTTCGATGATTTTCGCCATCATGATTGGCGCGATGCTCTTCGGCTTTATCCTGACGGCTTTGCAGGCCCCGCAGGCCCTGATGTCGCTCGTCACGAACGCGCAGGTCAGCCGCTGGTTCATCTTCATCGGCATCAACCTCGTCCTTCTGGCCCTCGGCTGCGTGCTCGAAACGGTCTCGATCATCCTCATCACGCTGCCGATGCTCTATCCGATTGTCAAGTCCTTGGGCTTTGATCTCATCTGGTTCAACGTCGTCATGCTCATCAACATGGAACTTGCCCTCATTACCCCGCCGGTTGGCATGAACCTCTTCGTCATCAAAGGCATCAGCCCCGACAGCACCATCGGCCAGATCATTCAGGGCTCCGTGCCCTTCGCCATCATCATGGCCCTTGAAATCGTCCTCTTGTGCCTCGCTCCGCAGCTCGCCACGTGGCTGCCGTCCGTACTGCAGTAAAGCAGTTTCCTACTATATAATATAGGCTTAAAAAAGGCCCTGCTCACAGATTCATGAATCTCTGGGCAGGGCCTTTGTCGATAAAGCTGCATAGGCAGCTTGGTGAGAGGATGAAAAAACAGGGCCACTTCTTCTTTCCAGAATGGAATGGTATAATAAAGATAAAAAGAGGGAGGGCGCGCAATGAAGGCCAAACGGAGTTATAAGGATTCGCTTTTTCGTCATATCTTCAATGATAAAGCGAGGCTGGCGAGTCTCTACAAGGGGCTGACTGGGCGTGAGATCGACACAAAGGATATCACGATTACGACGCTCAAGGGTGTATTTTTCAACGATATCAAGAATGACATCAGTTTTCGTATCGGCAACCGCGATATCATCCTCATGGAACATCAGAGCTCGTGGAATCCCAATATGGCACTGCGGATGCTCTGGTATATCGCGAAAATCTACAGCCGTCAGATTGGCAGGGATATCGTATACCGCTCGCAGATGGTAGAAATTCCGGCACCGGAATTCTATGTGCTTTACAATGGGCATCAGGAAGAACTTGCCTACCAGAAACTGCGTCTTTCCGATGCGTTTGCGCATGAGACGGATACGCTTGAACTCGTGGTGGACTGCTATAATATCAACTATTCGGAACACAGCGAGCTTTTGAATCAATGCTACGAGCTGCGGTGCTACAGCATTTTCGTGCAGAAGACCCGCGATTATTACGCGGAAAGCCACGATCTTGCACGGGCTGTTCGTCTGGCTATTGCGTACTGCAAGACTCACGACCTCATGGCTGACTATTTTGCGGAAAATGAGAAAGAGGTGTTCGACATGGTGAATTTTAAATGGGATCAGAAACGTGCGCTCGAAATCGCGAAGGAAGATGGCGTTGCCGAAGGCCTCGAGAAAGGAATCGAGAAAGGGCGTGCAGAAGGCCGTGCGGATAAGAAGCGCGCGATTCTAGGAATTGCTCTGTCCCTACTGCGCAAGGGGATGTCGGTGAATTTTATTGCGGAAACTACACAGCTTTCTGTTGAAGAGGTGAAAAAACTTGCACGAGATAATGGTCTGGCTTTTTGATGGAATAAATTTTGCAGTATGAGAGAGAAAAAATCGTCATCGTAGGATGGCGATTTTTTCTGATAATAGACAGAATGCTGCGTGCGCGCTTCATAACCGAGAATTTTCATCCTATCATATTTAAAGTCGTGAGTGAATGAATGCTGTCCCGCAGTTCCCTGACGCGCTGCTCGATAAAATCAATGCAGATATTGTGTTTGCCAAAACGGCTGATCTCCTGATTTACGGCAACCATTTCGTTGTACACGAATCGGGCGGCATCAGCATTGCGCTGGATTATTTTTTTCTGTTGGTCGCTGGGGTAGATGTGGACCTTCAAGCCGTAATGGTGGAGATAGTCCTTCATGTGCTACATTTTATCACCTCTTTTCTGTTATGTAGTGCCTTTTGTCAAGCACCAATTTCTATATCTTTGCCAGAAGGCATTTTGAAAAGACCTTAGATAACATAGTTCTCGGCAGTGCCACTCTGTTATACGTGGATTGGTTACCACAGTGTAATGGTTTCGCCGTAAGTGCTACGATCTAAAATCGTGAATCACAATATATTGTGTCAGCATAGAAAGGTCGTAGATCACTAAACCTTACACTGCTATGCCAAAGTCCCTTCAAGATGCCTTCCAGCAGCTTTTTTCGGCCACCTGTCAGGCAGTATGGTCGGTCATCAGTCCCCAAATAAAGCAGGACAATTCCCGAGCCACTGCCGTCGCTGCTACGTTGTGTTTCTTGTTATTCTTCAAAACCATGTGGTAAAACTTCCTTCTCAGGCGTTCGTTTGCCTTGTCGGCATACGCAATCGTCTCCGGCGTATTGCCATATTGACGTGCCTTCAATGCCTGGGACTTGTAGCCAATACGGCCTCGTCCGTAACATTGAGCTGCTTCTGTTAACAATCTTCTCAGATGCGTATTGCCCGCTTTTGTTATGCCTGTTCGGTTTTGTTTATCACCACTGGATTGTTCTCCGGGGACCAGTCCCAGGAACGCTGCATACTGATTTGCTTTCGCAAACCGTGCAAAATCACCAGTCTCAACAACCAGTGCCAAAGCGGTATGCGTCCGAATACCAATCAGGCTGGAAAGTTTCTTCACCTTCTCAGCATAAGCAGTACCGCCGGCAAGCTCTTCAATGCGCTTGTCAAAGCGTTCCAGCTTATCGGTAAGATGCTGGTAGGTCTGGAGGTATTCATCCAGTATTTCTCTCATCAAAGCATCCATCTTAAGACTTCTCAGCCAAGTTAAATGCTTCACCGTCCAATAACTCTTGCCAATCGTAAATTGGAAATCGTAGCGCAGGCAGAATGCCAGAATTTGCTGCTTTACCTTCTTCAACGCCAGTTTATGAGCGTCCCGCATACGGATATATTCTTTGACTTCAGAATCCTCTTTCGTCGGAACATACACCGCGCGATAGGTGTTGAATGCCAGGCAGCGCGCAATCTTCATGGCGTCCCGCTTATCCGTCTTGATTTCATTTTTCTTGTACATTGGCATGGTCGAGGGCGCAAGAATCGTACAATCGATACCATGATCCACCAGCTGATGGTAGAGAGAATAACCAAGACATCCTGCTTCGTAACCGCAGTGGAATTCACACGGCTCGCCAACATTCTTCTGGACCTTTGCCAGATATTTCAAGATTTCCTTGTAGTCCGGTTCCACTTGGACCGTTGCGAAGCATTTGTCATTATTTACCATGTAGCAGGAAAGAGTGTAATTAGAGGAATGGACATCCATTCCGACATATACTATACTTTTCATAGGTGGCCTCCATTTGTATGCGGTAAATCCTGTTGGTTTTGATGTCATCTTTATCATACAGGTAAATCCACGATGCTTGCAATTGGAGGTCACTACATATTATCTAAGACCAGTATACAACATCTTTCTGAGGAATATCGGGAAGGCGGAGACTGGTCTGTGCTATATTTGACAGATGACTAAAAACTTGGTTAAATAAATTACAGACAGATGTACAAGGCTTTATCGATCTGACTACAATTCGTGCTATCGAGAAGAATGTTGTCGTAGTGAATAATTACTAAAACTAAATAAAATAATGAAAACGGATTTTAGAAATGGCGCTACTATTGGGATTTGTTAGTGTATGCCCCGCACACGCGGGGATGATCCCGTTATACGCGCCCCAGATGTAAATCATCGTGTGTATGCCCCGCACACGCGGGGATGATCCCTGCCTGCTTCATTTTCTGCTTCGTGTTCGTCTGTATGCCCCGCACACGCGGGGATGATCCCCTTTGTTTACAAGAGAAGCTACAAGAGCATCAGTATGCCCCGCACACGCGGGGATGATCCCGTCAACACGGGCGGCTACGTACTCACAGCGGCGTATGCCCCGCACACGCGGGGATGATCCCACGTCCGGCAACGGCGGCGGCTGGATGGAAGCGTATGCCCCGCACACGCGGGGATGATCCCAGCTTATCATACCTCGAGCCGACATGGGTATGGTATGCCCCGCACACGCGGGGATGATCCCTCGTCGAGCACTTTCCTTGCCCTGATGACTTCGTATGCCCCGCACACGCGGGGATGATCCCGCACCAAGCTTGGGGATGTGCGTTGTCAACGCGTATGCCCCGCACACGCGGGGATGATCCCTACTTTCTGCGCCCGTGCAAATGCTTGATAAGGTATGCCCCGCACACGCGGGGATGATCCCGGGCTTGTAAAGGCTGTCCGATGTTTATCGAGGTATGCCCCGCACACGCGGGGATGATCCCTGGAGTTGTCGTTGGTGCGATTGCAGGGTGGAGTATGCCCCGCACACGCGGGGATGATCCCTGGATGAATTTCAGGAGGGGGAGAGCATGAACGTATGCCCCGCACACGCGGGGATGATCCCGAGATTGTCACGCTGCTGGAAAAGATGAAGAAGTATGCCCCGCACACGCGGGGATGATCCCGCGAGGTGCAGCCGGAGCCTGGCGTGGTCAAAGTATGCCCCGCACACGCGGGGATGATCCCGAGATTGTGGCGCGTGGCCGTGAGGACCGGGCGTATGCCCCGCACACGCGGGGATGATCCCACCGCAAGATTCTGGATTGATTCCAGAGACTAGTATGCCCCGCACACGCGGGGATGATCCCTGCATCGCGCACTTTGTTCCACCCAGATTCATGTATGCCCCGCACACGCGGGGATGATCCCCGCTCAGCT
This sequence comes from Mitsuokella apri, assembly GCF_047974105.1. Lineage (NCBI taxonomy): Bacteria > Bacillati > Bacillota > Negativicutes > Selenomonadales > Selenomonadaceae > Mitsuokella > Mitsuokella apri. The sequence goes on along the minus strand of NZ_JBHYRS010000001.1, from coordinate 23,733 downwards.
CGTCGGCATCCGCACGGATGAAAGTATGCCCCGCACACGCGGGGATGATCCCTAGTGCGCCTTTTTCGGGCAAAAGAAAAACTCGTATGCCCCGCACACGCGGGGATGATCCCCGCGCTCCCATGAGATATACAGTTTATCGCCGGTATGCCCCGCACACGCGGGGATGATCCCCGGCGCGAGCCCCGATGCCGAGGCTACCCAGCGTATGCCCCGCACACGCGGGGATGATCCCTGCTGCAATGCGATTTCGCAGCCAATCAGCCGGTATGCCCCGCACACGCGGGGATGATCCCATAACTCCCAGCTTGCGATGCCGCTGTCTCGCGTATGCCCCGCACACGCGGGGATGATCCCTCGCGCTTGAGCGTGATGAAATGGTTTTCGTCGTATGCCCCGCACACGCGGGGATGATCCCATTTTTTCGACATAGTCAATCGTTTTCTGATAGTATGCCCCGCACACGCGGGGATGATCCCATTTACGCCGGCAAGAAAATCATGAGCTCGAAGTATGCCCCGCACACGCGGGGATGATCCCACCATAGTTGCTGATAATGCGGCGGCTGCTTGGTATGCCCCGCACACGCGGGGATGATCCCCAGGCTGTTTATCTGGTCGAGCAGTATCTTGCGTATGCCCCGCACACGCGGGGATGATCCCCTCCGCGCATCCATCGCACTCCCGCCGTACGGGTATGCCCCGCACACGCGGGGATGATCCCTGGTAACGAGCCTGATCAGCGCGGCCGGCGACGTATGCCCCGCACACGCGGGGATGATCCCTTCATCACGGTTGTAGTGTCTCCGGATGTGAAGTATGCCCCGCACACGCGGGGATGATCCTGTAACGACTGCGCTACCGCTTTTCGTGAACAAGTATGCCCCGCACACGCGGGGATGATCCCGGTGGATGCGCTTCTTGAATGTCTTTTTGTCCGTATGCCCCGCACACGCGGGGATGATCCCGAGGATTTTGACACGCAGTACCTTTTCAAGGAGTATGCCCCGCACACGCGGGGATGATCCCATTGAGCAGATAGATTTCTTTAACTCTGGCATGTATGCCCCGCACACGCGGGGATGATCCCTTCATTGTAGCACACGCCGCAGTGAAAAGGAAGTATGCCCCGCACACGCGGGGATGATCCCGGTCACGATGATACAGCACGCTCTTTCTTTTAGTATGCCCCGCACACGCGGGGATGATCCCTGTTGATGAGGTTCGTGAGAAATTCCTTTGTCGTATGCCCCGCACACGCGGGGATGATCCCAGTGTGGCGCCACCGGAGATGCAGCTTCTTTAGTATGCCCCGCACACGCGGGGATGATCCCACGGCCCGAGCACTTTTTGTGCTTGGGCTCTAGTATGCCCCGCACACGCGGGGATGATCCCGTTGACCTGTACACGTTCCCAACGGTAACGAAGTATGCCCCGCACACGCGGGGATGATCCCTTCTGCCTAGGTAGCTGTCGATTAGGTCTGTAGTATGCCCCGCACACGCGGGGATGATCCCGATTGAATGTGGATTGGAAAATACTTTCTCGAGTATGCCCCGCACACGCGGGGATGATCCCTTTCTTTGTAATGGTGTAATCACAGACTAGGAGTATGCCCCGCACACGCGGGGATGATCCCGATTGCCATTAATCTGAGCAGCACTTGTAATTGTATGCCCCGCACACGCGGGGATGATCCCAAAATATAACGATAAAAATTATGACCGGCTGGGTATGCCCCGCACACGCGGGGATGATCCCGGTCTTGCTCTGCTTGTATGGCATGACGGTGAGTATGCCCCGCACACGCGGGGATGATCCCTCGGCCTGCGTCTCTGGCGTGCGCTTCGTCGAGTATGCCCCGCACACGCGGGGATGATCCCTGAGAGACACGAAGATAAACCATGATGATATTGTATGCCCCGCACACGCGGGGATGATCCCGGTGTTGTTATCAAAACCACCAAGGTGAACCCGTATGCCCCGCACACGCGGGGATGATCCCTATAGGAAAGCAACGGATGACAAGAAGAAAGCGTATGCCCCGCACACGCGGGGATGATCCCGAGTCCGAAGTGACGTTCAGCTTCCGGGATAAGTATGCCCCGCACACGCGGGGATGATCCCATGCCGCCGATATAACGGTCAAGCGCGTCATGGTATGCCCCGCACACGCGGGGATGATCCCAATGGCGGCTCGGGCATGATCGACGGCACGCCGTATGCCCCGCACACGCGGGGATGATCCCTTGGCAGCTCGATCATGCCGGCACGGCGCCAGGTATGCCCCGCACACGCGGGGATGATCCCTACAATGACGCGAGTTACTCGAATGCTTGGAGGTATGCCCCGCACACGCGGGGATGATCCCTACCGATATCTCCAGATGCGATGACTGAATCAGTATGCCCCGCACACGCGGGGATGATCCCGAAACGCTCCCCGTCGCAGGTCAGGATAATCTGTATGCCCCGCACACGCGGGGATGATCCCGCCTGCAGCCGCTCATTACCCTGTCGCCTGCCGTATGCCCCGCACATGCGGGGATGATCCCGCAAAGTATCCGTTGACTTTTTTGCTACCAACGTATGCCCCGCACACGCGGGGATGATCCCTCCATCATCTTGTGGATCTGCGAGATGGTGAAGTATGCCCCGCACACGCGGGGATGATCCCTGCGTCAGTGGAAGACGATGCAGCAGGCAAACGTATGCCCCGCACACGCGGGGATGATCCCCGCAACGATCTACAACAAGTTCGTCGTTTTCGGTATGCCCCGCACACGCGGGGATGATCCCGTTCCGCAACAGCTCGCCCAGTTCCAGAGTCAGTATGCCCCGCACACGCGGGGATGATCCCGTCGGCATTTTGTCACGCCGGAGCCAACACCGGTATGCCCCGCACACGCGGGGATGATCCCAGGTGGCTGCGTTCGATCGGCTTTACTTTGGCGTATGCCCCGCACACGCGGGGATGATCCCGTCGGCATTTTGTCACGCCGGAGCCAACACCGGTATGCCCCGCACACGCGGGGATGATCCCGCCGGAAGGTGTACGCCATCCTCGGCGAGATAGTATGCCCCGCACACGCGGGGATGATCCCGCCGGAAGGTGTACGCCATCCTCGGCGAGATAGTATGCCCCGCACACGCGG
>NZ_JBHYRS010000001.1:6400-20484 GCF_047974105.1 Mitsuokella apri | reverse complement strand
GCGGGGATGATCCCTTATTTGACTACGATAAAGCAATCGATGCGTGGTATGCCCCGCACACGCGGGGATGATCCCTTTGGAACCGCAACCGTTGCAATCCTTGTTTCGTATGCCCCGCACACGCGGGGATGATCCCTCGATATAGAGATCCGACTCGTTGGCATGGACGTATGCCCCGCACACGCGGGGATGATCCCGTCGCGGCGGGTATCAGCGCCCGAGTCAGCCTGTATGCCCCGCACACGCGGGGATGATCCCACGAAGATTGGCACGACGGCTGATGGCAACTAGTATGCCCCGCACACGCGGGGATGATCCTACCGCAAGCGGTATGAGGTCGCGCGTAATAGGGTATGCCCCGCACACGCGGGGATGATTCCGTGCGGACCATCCGGAACGCTTCGACGCCAACGTATGCCCCGCACACGCGGGGATGATTCTTATTGATGAAAAAAAGGATTTTTACCATACACATCGAATTTTAATAAAATGGGACAGGTTCTGGATTTTCTTGCGAGAGGATGATAAATCATGGGGGAGGACGGATATAAACTGTCACTGAATGCGAAATCGCTCTGGGGTAAGCTGTCTCTTGACGGAACGCATTGCTGGCTGCCTTTATGGATGCATCTGGCTGATACTGCTGAAATTGCCGATCTGATTTGGCTGCATTGGGTGCCAGCACATACAAAAAAGATCATTGCGGAAGGGTTCGATTTATCGCAGGATCTTTCTTTGCAGGGACGAATGGCTTATGCACGAAAGATTGTCCGTTTCCTAGCAGCGTCCCATGATTGTGGAAAAGCCGAGCCGGCGTTTGTAGAGAAAGCAGTGAAAGCGGGGTTCGGTGATATCGTCGATGATATCACCGGCAAAGGCCTGCCTATAAAAATCAAAAATCATGCCATTGCACGTGAGTTCCCACACGCTATGATCAGCGAATATATTCTGGAACAAATGGGAACGGAGCGCAGTCTGGCCGATATTGTAGGTGGACATCATGGCAGCCCCGTGGATAATGCCAGAGCTCTTCAGAGTGTACCAGATTACCCATCTGTGACAGGTGTATCAAATGCAGATTGGCAAAGGGTACAGGATGAAATTGTGCAATATGCCTTGTATCTGGCTGATTTTGACAGCATTCCTCAAGTCAATGTAACGGTGCCAGCGCAGGTTATACTTACTGGGCTCTTGATCATGGCCGACTGGCTGGCTAGCGATGAACGCGAATTTCCTTTGCTTGCACGCGACTATGGCATGGATATTGTAGAATCATCTAGGACGCGGGCAAAAAAGGCATGGCAGCATCTTCATTTGCCTGAGTATACTCAATTTTCTTCTGACTGTTCTTGGGATGCGCTCTATCCGATAAGATTTGGCCGCCAGCCGCGGCCTGTGCAGGTAAATGCATTATCCGTCGCACTTCAGATGAAGCAGCCCGGACTCATGGTAATTGAAGCACCAATGGGGGAAGGGAAAACGGAGGCCGCTTTGGCCGCAGCAGAAGCTTTTGCTAAGAGATTCGGTCTCGGTGGTATTTATTTCGCCTTGCCGACGCAGGCAACAAGTGACGGAATATTTCCAAGGGTAAGCAAATGGATTGAGCAATTGCGGGCAGGAAGCAAAAAATCCATTTTTCTTGCGCATGGAAAAGCGGGCTTTAATAAAGAATATACGGGGATAAAGTTGAAGTCACATATTTATGATGAGGCAGACGCTCATGCTTCCGTCATTGTCAATGATTGGACACAAGGACGCAAGAAAGGGCTTTTAGCGGATTTTGTCGTCGGGACAATTGATCATGTCCTTATGGGCGGACTAAAAGCCAAACACCTGTCATTAAGACATCTGGGCCTCGTAAATAAAGTCATTATTCTGGATGAATGCCATGCCTACGATGCTTACATGAATCAGTATCTTGATCTCGTTTTGAATTGGCTGGGGGCGTACCATGTCCCTGTCATCGTTTTGTCAGCAACACTGCCGCCACATCGCCGCCGCGAACTCCTGCAGGCCTATCAGGATAGCTCGATTCTTCCCCAAAAGCAGAAAAAGCAGCAATTGTTATCTCTTAGGGCTGCACTATCGAAGCAGACACCAGTAAAAAAATCTGAGCCTACAAAAAGCAATGAAGTCAGTCCATATCCTTTAATCAGCTATACCGACGGAACAAGGATATGTCAGAATATCCCAAAATCTGCTGGGAAAAAACATATCGTGCATCTGAAACAAATGGACGAAGATTGTTTAGCAGAAGAACTGGAAAAATTATTGGCTGACGGCGGTTGTGCTGGCATCATATGCAATACCGTAAGCAGGGCTCAGGAGATTGCCGAACTCATGGAAATGTGTTTTGGTGCAGATACAGTCCGCTTGCTTCATTCCCGCTTCTTGAGCTTCGACCGTGTCAGAAAAGAGCAGGAGGTTCGGCATCTGCTGGGACCTGGCGAAGACCAGCGGCCGGAGCGTCTTATCGTGGTTGGTACGCAGGTCATGGAGCAATCCTTGGACGTCGATTTTGACATACTTTTCACCGAGATCTGCCCCATGGACCTGCTTCTACAGCGCATCGGGCGGCTGCATCGCCATAACAGGAAAATGCCGCGCCCATCGAGACTGCAGGAAGCATACTGCTATATTATGGGCATCAAGGAGAATCTGTCTTTTGATGAAGGCTGTGAAGCGGTGTATGGCAAGTACCTACTATTGAAAACACGTGCGTTTCTTCCGGATATCCTTACTCTGCCAGACGATATTCCCCGTCTTGTCCAGCAGGTGTACGAAAAAGGCTACGATAACGAGAGCTTTGAAAATCTTCATCGGATGGAGCCAGGGATAGACGGAGTGGATATTCAAGAACTTTATAAGAAATCTAAATGGGATTACGATAAAAAGATTGCAGAGAAAAAACAAAAAGCAGAAATGTATCAGATTAAGACGCCTAAAAATCAACGTCAGGATTTGATTGGTTGGCTTTCTGTGCCCTGTAAAGAGGACCGTACTGGCAAAAAAGGAGAAGCTACTGTCCGCGACAGTGAATCATCATTAGATGTTCTCGTCCTATGCAAAAAAGACGATGGGCATTTATATACCGTTCCCTGGCTGCCTGAATATGGCGATATCCAGATTGATGGCAGCATTCCCGATGACGAAACGGCAAAGGCTATTGCCGGCTGCTCTGTATCGTTGCCTTCGTCTTTTGCCCAAAATTGGAAGATTGATCATGCTATTGATGAGCTCGAACAAATCGTAATCGATTATCATCTAAATGACTTGTATGCATCGCATTGGCTCAATGGGGAGCTCTTTCTGATAATAGATGAGTCTTATGAAACGACTCTATTAGGCCAGACCATAAGCTATGATGAACGATATGGATTGAGAGTTGAAAAGGAGGAATGACGATTGGACAGACAAACTCCGGAGAAAGAATTCAATCTATTAGATGAACCATGGATCATCGTAAAAACGAAATCTAATGAAACGAAAACATGGTCCATCTTGGAAACTTTTGCACATGCAAATGAAGCACAATCATTAGCAGGAGAACTGCCGACACAGGATATCGCGGTCATGCGTTTGCTGCTGGCCATTATGTATGGCGCTTTCGTTCATGAAAATGTTCAGGACATTAATAGTGCAATTGAGCTTTGGCATGAATTATGGGATCTTAAAGAATTTCCCTATGATATCATCGAAACATATCTGGAACCTTATCGGGATAGATTCTGGCTTTTTCATCCAACGGAACCATTTTATCAGTCTGTACATATCAAAGAAAATATGGATGCGTATAAAGCAGCAAAAGGCAAGAAAGTAGACGATGAAATAAAATGGAAAACTGTAGCCAGACTTGTAGGAGATCTTTTTCAGAGTGATAATAAACCACGTCTTTTTCCCGGTAGAACAGGGGAGGCTCAAATATCTATCACATACGCAGAAGCCACAAGATGGCTGCTGCACCTTAATGGATTTGACGATGATTCTGCCAAAATGCCTACACCTCAAGGTGTAGGTTATCTAGGACAATTAGGACTCATTTATGCCAAAGGGCATAATTTGTTCGAGACTCTTATGTTGAATTTCGTTTTAGCAGATCAGCATAATGAGATCTTTGCAGACTGTGAAGAAAAAAGCGCATACTGGGAAAAGCCGGTCTGTGAGAAAATCGAACGTGAAATCCCGCAGCCACGTGCGCAGAAAGACTTGTTGACCATGCAGTCCAGACGTATTCTTCTTCATAGGGAACACGGAAGAGTCACAGGTTACTTATTGACAATGGGGGATTATTTTGTCAAAGATGCCAGCCTGCTTAACGAAACGATGACCACCTGGAAAAATGATGACAAGAAAGGCATCGTTCCGAAAAAGCATCAACTGGATTGTCAGATTTGGCGGGATTTTACCTCATTACTTGGCACATCAGAAGGATCTGCAAAGGAGCAGGCATATCAGCCTGGAGTAATTCATTGGCTTCAATTGCTTCGTCAGGAAATTCAGGATATCGCACGCATAAAAATCGTTGCAACAGGAGCTTTCTATAGGCTAAAAGGCGCAGGATGGCAAATCGTAGATTATATCCATGATGATTTAACGATAAATGCCTCTTTGCTCGATAAAATGAATGATAACTGGGTCCAAGCAATTATTGATAGGTTAGCAATGATAAAGCAAGCTGTATCGTCCTTTGGAGAATTTGCCTTGTGCCTTGCGGAAGCTGCCGGTTATGATGAAAAGACAGGGAAAAAGGATATTGATAAATTTTCGCAGGAGAATGCTTATCACTATTTAGACCAGACCTTCCGAAAATGGTTACTCTCTATTCATCCGGATAAAGATATTATCGAAGATAAGATGGATGAATGGCTGCGGCTATCAGAAAAGATCTTATTATCACTTGGGGCGGAAATGCTAAGACAGTGTCCGGATCAGGCTATTATTGGACGGAAAATAAAAAATAAAAAAGATGGAAACGATGTAAAAGATATAAATGCAATCAAAGCTTATCAAAGATTTCAATTTCAAATTCATCATATTCTAAGAGGGGATGAGTGAAATGAAAGGATTGAATCAGGATATTCGCCGCTTTATGCAAAGAAGGATCTATATACTGAATCCATCTAAAGCGGCATTAGCGCGTTTACGGCGTGGTATTGGTAAAAATATAGGGGACATGCCAGAGCTGCTAGGTTTTGTACTCCCAGAAGAAGAATTATCTTCATTTTCGATTCAGGAAGCCAAAATTGAAAGGGCATTATATACGGCATTGACGCTCTATGCACTGCATCAGCAGGGATGTGCCACCTGTGTCAGCACAAATCTTACAGAAGAATCTTCTGTAAGTCATAGAAATTCCTTTGGGCACGCTGTCAGCAGGCTATTGAGAATTACGAATAATGAAAATGGTGTAGTAAGGAGATTCAATCAAGTTCTGACGGCAAAGGATTTGCAGGAACTGTCGATACATGCCCGTGGTCTCATAAACTTGATGAAGCAGCAGGGTGTATCTTTAGATTATCCATCCTTTGCTGTGGACCTCTATTGGTTCCAGCAATTGGATTATCGTAAAGATGTCATATTATCATGGGGCAAAGATTTCTATATGCAGAGAAAAGAGGATGATGAAAAATGAACGAGATGACCAGACTTTATGTAGATTTTCACGTAATCCAGACGGTTCCCCCCAGTTGCATAAATCGTGACGATACGGGCTCTCCTAAGACTGCTTTATACGGAGGCGTTCGTCGCGCCAGAGTTTCTTCACAGAGCTGGAAGCGAGCTATGCGTAAAATGTTCAATGAAGATTTTCAGCAGGCGAATTTTGGCATCCGTACCAAACGTATTAGTAGTTTGCTTGTAACAGAAATTCGTGCTTTGCAGCCAACAATGGATGAGGAAGAAGCTCTTTCTCTGGTAGAAGGATTCATGAAACTTTGTGGAATATCAACAAAGAAAAAGAACGATGTAGAGAAAACGAATGTTTTATTTTTTATTAGCAAGACGCAAATTCATAACCTGGCAGAGTATATTCTTGCGCACAAAAATGCTAAGGATAAAAATATCAAAAAAGAAGTAAAAAAATTACTCAGTCAGAATCATAGTATCGATATTGCGCTATTTGGGCGCATGATAGTGGTATCAGACAAGCTAAACTTTAATACAGATGCATCCGCACAAGTTGCTCATAGCATCTCTACTCACCGTGTTGATAATGAATATGATTATTTTACAGCTATTGACGATTTGGCACCAGAGGATAATGCTGGTGCTGATATGATTGGCGTAGTCGAATTCAATTCCTCGACCATGTACCGTTATGCCACAATGTCTGTACATACCTTGGTAAAAGAATTAAATGGTGAAAAAGAGCTTGCTGCTGCTGCTGTCAAGGAATTCGCAAAGGCATTCATCCAATCCATGCCTACTGGCAAACAAAATACCTTTGCCAATCGTACCCTGCCAGATGCGGTTCTTGTCACCGTTCGCCGGGATCAGCCTGTGAATTTCGTGGGGGCTTTTGAATCGCCGGTGCGTACGACAGATGGAGGTTATGCAGAACGTTCCATCCAGAAATTAGCAGAATATGCCAACAAAATCTATACAAACTATGTAGATGCACCAGAACATTCTTGGTCCATCGGCATGGGCGATGAACAGAACAACGTCAACCTGAAAGAGTTACTGCAGTCCGTCCATGATGCGCTGCTTGAAGATTTGACCAATATGGTATCTTCAGGACAGGAGTGATGATGTATGAGTACATTGCTGTTGAGATTAGCTGCTCCCCTGCAGTCATGGGGCGTAGACAGTAAATTCGACCGCCGCATGACGAATACAGAGCCTACTCGCAGTGGGGTGATTGGCCTCTTAGCTGCAGCAATGGGAGTGCAGCGAAGTGACTCATTGGCACCCTTTCTTCCATTAAAATTCGGTGTTCGAATTGATCAGCCAGGAAAAATTCAGCGAGATTTTCAGATGGCGCACATGTTCGATGATGATGCTTCGTGGTTGACAGATCGCTATTATATCGAAGATGCTGTATTTCTTGCTGCCGTAGAAGGGGAAGATGGATTTTTATCTACCTTAGAACAGGCATTGCAGCATCCCATGTATCCATTATTTCTGGGGCGACGGTCATGCCCGCCGGCAGGGCCGCTTGTCCTTGGCATCCGGGATAAAGATCTCAGGGCGACACTTCTTGAAGAAAAATGGCAGGCTGCGCCCTGGTATCAGAAAAAATCATTACACAGAGGGATTAAAACATTGGACATCGTGCGTGATGCAGGACCTGAGGAAGTCGGCTATGTTGTCCGCGATTTGCCGCAGAGTTTTGATCAGCATCGACGGCTCTATCAATTCCGTAACGTTGTCCGGGAACAGCTCCTATTGGAGAACATCCTGAAAGATGATTCTTCAACAGGAACGAGCAATGAACCAGTTGCTACAGAACACGATCCGATGGATTTATTGGGGGAATACGATGTATCTATCAAGAGTCAAGATTAATCGAAGTATCCGGACATCCATGAAATTCCTGGGGTCTTTGCAGGTGATTCATGCCACGCTGGCAGGCTGCTTTCCAGCAGAGGATACTTCAAGAAAATTATGGCGCCTGGACTATCTGCATGGGAACCCATATTTATTGGTCTTGAGTCAGAATAGACCGAACTTTACACATTTAGTAGAACAGTTCGGTTACGCTGGGGATACGGGGGAAACTCGTGATTGCCAAAATTTATTTGCCGCCTTGAAAGCAGGGAATCGTTATCGATTTCGTTTCTGCGGCAATCCTGTGCATAGTAAGAAGACTCCGGGCGGCAAAGAGCGCGGTACGATTGTGCCGCATGTGACTGCCGCACAGCAGGAAGAGTGGTTTCGCAGAAAGAGCGAACAGGCCGGTTTTTTGGTAGACTCTGTAACCATTGTACAGCGGGATATACGGAAATTCGTCCGACAGGGGAAAATGGTTACTCTGCATACTGCTGTATATGAAGGCGTGCTTCAAATTTCGGATGTCGAGAAATTTCGCCATTCGCTCTGCACAGGAATTGGCAGGGCGAAGGCATATGGCTGCGGACTGCTTACACTGGCCCGACTATAACGCATGAAAGCATATAAAGAAGGTAGCGATCTTCATGAAGAAAATACCAGGTGCTGAAAAAGCAGAGCTGCAGGAACTGCCGCAAATCAAGGAGCGTATATCTTTCCTTTACTTAGAGCGTTGTTTGATCAATCGGCAGGACAGCTCAATCAGTATCACAGATGAACGCGGGACGGTGCAGGTGCCGGCAGCATCCCTAAGTGTTTTGCTGCTTGGCCCTGGTACAACCATCACGCATCGTGCTATGGAGCTCATCGGCGATGCGGGGACAAGTATTTTATGGATTGGCGAGCATGGTGTACGCTACTATGCCTTCGGCCGTCCCTTGACACATTCCGCATCGCTTTTACTGGTGCAGGCAAAAATGGTTACCAATACCAAAAGCCGCTTGGCCGTTGCTAGAAAGATGTATCAGATGCGTTTTGGCAACGAAGATGTCTCGACGATGACGATGCAGCAGCTGCGTGGCAGGGAAGGTGCCCGCGTACGCAAGGTCTATCGGGAATGTGCCAAAAAGAATGAGGTAGAATGGGATGGGCGTGAGTACGATCCTGACGATTTTGAGGGCGGCAGTCCTGTGAATCAGGCATTATCTGCAGGGACTGCCTGCCTTTATGGACTGGCACACAGCGTAATTGCAGCTTTAGGCTGCTCTCCGGGGCTTGGCTTTGTCCACACGGGACATGAACGATCCTTTGTTTACGATATCGCTGACTTATATAAAGCTGAAATCGTCATCCCCTTAGCATTTGAAATGGCAGCAGATCCATCTGAAGATATTGGCGGTGACATGAGACGTGCCATGCGTGATAAAATAGTGGAAACACATTTATTAGAGCGCATGGTCCGTGATATTCGATATCTTCTCATTGGCAAGGCCGATACAGAAGTTTCTTATGCAGATGTCGTCAATTTGTGGGATGAGAAAAATGGCTTTGTCCGTAATGGTATTTCCTATGGCAAAGATCTAAAGCTGGCAGCAGGATACGGAAAACTGCTGGAGGATGGTGACGATGGCGATGATTGTGATAACGCTGACTAATTGCCCCATATCCCTGCGTGGCGACCTATCGAAGTGGCTGATTGAAATCAATACAGGTGTTTTTGTCGGTAAAGTCAGTGCACGCGTCCGTGACAACCTATGGAAACGCGTCAAAGATAACGTACGAAATGGCAAAGCCACGATGGTCTATAGCACGAATAATGAGCAACGCATGAATTTTCGTCTGCATAATAGCGAAAATCGAATCATAGATTTTGATGGCCTGAAACTTGTCATGAAGCCAAGTCCCAGTCGGACACGTCATCTGGAAGAAAAACGCCATGGTTTTAGCAAAGCGTCAAAAATACGCATGGGCCAGCGGATGAAGCAGCGCATAGCGAAAGAGATTCCCGTCGAGACGAATCCTTCACCAGAACAATCTTATCCCGATGATTATGTTGTACTGGATATCGAGACAACGGGGCTCCGTGAAAAAACGGACGAAATCATGGAGATTGGTATGCTGAAAGTACAATCAGGGAATACGACAGCATCCTTCAACACATTGCTGCATACTAAAAAGTCGATACCTCGCCCTATAGAAAAGCTCACTGGCATAACAAACGACGATCTCATTCATGAGGGAAAAGAACTGAAAGACATGCTGCCTCAGGTCTGTGATTTCATTGGGGAAAATGCTTTAGTCGGGCATAATATAGGATTCGATATGCGATTTCTGAACCAAGCCTTGCAGAAGTTTGATATGGCCAAACTTTCTAATTCTCAATATGATACGATGGAGATGTACGCAAAGACAAATGGCTCATCTGCAAAAAAGAGCCTCGCTGATGTAGTACGAGCCCTGCAGGTATCAGAAAAACCATGCCATCGGGCAATGCCAGATTGCCGTGCAGAGAAAGAGATCTATGAGATACTGAAAAATAATCTGAAGAATGTGCAGAAGACATGATTAAAAGATATAATGTCTACAGAGATGGATTGGTTTATAAGGGTAATTCAAACTAAATGAATTCATGATAGGGATTACTTGAAAATGGCTTATTTAAAGGGATCTTTTAGTGTGAGCCCCGCATGCGCGGGGATGATCCCTGGGCGATGATGGCGGCGGTGCCGACGCCCATGTGAGCCCCGCATGCGCGGGGATGATCCCGAGCTTGCAAGGATGCAAGGCGTGCCAGAGGAGTGAGCCCCGCATGCGCGGGGATGATCCCTTGAGCTGCGGGTTCAGGTATGCCTGCACCTGGTGAGCCCCGCATGCGCGGGGATGATCCCGACTCACTATGAGTTCAAGGGATGCGACGTGAGTGAGCCCCGCATGCGCGGGGATGATCCCACGACGCCGCGCCCGTTGTTCTGTTTCGTCAGGTGAGCCCCGCATGCGCGGGGATGATCCCACGGCATTTAGGAAACCAGACCAAATCATCGAGTGAGCCCCGCATGCGCGGGGATGATCCCTGACCTGCTACTTGGCAACACGGACACGCAAAGTGAGCCCCGCATGCGCGGGGATGATCCCAACGTTGTCGCCGATATTCGTAAAGCCTGCCGGTGAGCCCCGCATGCGCGGGGATGATCCCGCGAGTGCCGCTCATAGATAACTGTGACGACAGTGAGCCCCGCATGCGCGGGGATGATCCCCTTGAGTGGATGACACAAAAAGAAAACGTTAAGTGAGCCCCGCATGCGCGGGGATGATCCGCACGCCTTGACGAGAAGACGCGCGACTACGAGGTGAGCCCCGCATGCGCGGGGATGATCCCGATGCAGCTAGACGAACTCACAGTCATTATCGGTGAGCCCCGCATGCGCGGGGATGATCCCTCTCACAGTATCAATATGGTCATAAATGCAATGTGAGCCCCGCATGCGCGGGGATGATCCCGAGTCCGATCAGACTGCCGACCGCATCAAATAGTGAGCCCCGCATGCGCGGGGATGATCCCGCATTCCGAACGATGGCGATAAAGTATATCGTGTGAGCCCCGCATGCGCGGGGATGATCCCCGTCTGGAACGTCAGTTCGGGGCAGCGAAACGGTGAGCCCCGCATGCGCGGGGATGATCCCGGCTCGACAGTGACAGATTACAACCGAATAAAGTGAGCCCCGCATGCGCGGGGATGATCCCCACAAAATCATACAGTCTTGCGAATTCACGGAGTGAGCCCCGCATGCGCGGGGATGATCCCGCATTTGACGATTTGTTGCCGTCATCGTCTTTGTGAGCCCCGCATGCGCGGGGATGATCCCGGCACGCCAGTATCACGAAATGAGGCGGATTTGTGAGCCCCGCATGCGCGGGGATGATCCCTCGATGAGGTTATACCATTTGCCACGCGCAGCGTGAGCCCCGCATGCGCGGGGATGATCCCAAAGTGCGCGATGCAGTTGTGATTCCATTCGCGTGAGCCCCGCATGCGCGGGGATGATCCCATATTGCCCTCGCCAGTACGCAGCCAATGCTCGTGAGCCCCGCATGCGCGGGGATGATCCCGATTCAAGCTTTCATCCGTGCGGATGCCGACGGTGAGCCCCGCATGCGCGGGGATGATCCCATGGATATGGTGGCAGCCGGAGAAAGAGCCAAGTGAGCCCCGCATGCGCGGGGATGATCCCGTGGTGGAGTAGGCCTTTGAAACCGTAGACTCGTGAGCCCCGCATGCGCGGGGATGATCCCGAGATTCAGGTAGCACCGGCGAACCCAGCGGCGTGAGCCCCGCATGCGCGGGGATGATCCCAGATGGAAAGGTATACGCAAATATTTGCCGGAGTGAGCCCCGCATGCGCGGGGATGATCCCATTTTTTCGACATAGTCAATCGTCTTCTGATAGTGAGCCCCGCATGCGCGGGGATGATCCCTTCTTGTGCGGAAGCGGACGGCAAAGCGAATCGTGAGCCCCGCATGCGCGGGGATGATCCCAGCTTCTCGCCGCCCGCTTTCGTGACATCGCGGTGAGCCCCGCATGCGCGGGGATGATCCCATAGTAATCCTTAAACAGGACTGTCTCAGTATGTGAGCCCCGCATGCGCGGGGATGATCCCATGACGCCCTGCCAGCAGTGCAAGATTGCGACGTGAGCCCCGCATGCGCGGGGATGATCCCATGGATATGGTGGCAGCCGGAGAAAGAGCCAAGTGAGCCCCGCATGCGCGGGGATGATCCCGTGGTGGAGTAGGCCTTTGAAACCGTAGACTCGTGAGCCCCGCATGCGCGGGGATGATCCCTTCCACGGTGCGAAAAAGCTTCCCTTTAGGACGTGAGCCCCGCATGCGCGGGGATGATCCCTACCAGCTCACGGAGGACAACCGGAACGCGGTGTGAGCCCCGCATGCGCGGGGATGATCCCAAGTTCACCGGCTGCTCCCACCGCTGAAAAGAGTGAGCCCCGCATGCGCGGGGATGATCCCAGAGCGTGTCGAGTAATAAATGCTTATCTTGAGTGAGCCCCGCATGCGCGGGGATGATCCCTCGCATTTTCGGCAGCGATATACCAGCTCGGTGTGAGCCCCGCATGCGCGGGGATGATCCCAAAATAACGCCGGGTGAGATGGTAGGATGCAGGTGAGCCCCGCATGCGCGGGGATGATCCCCATCATGCCGTCTCCGTGTTCGCAGTCGTTGCGTGAGCCCCGCATGCGCGGGGATGATCCCTCGCCCTGCGACAAGTCATTGAGAGTGGCGTGGTGAGCCCCGCATGCGCGGGGATGATCCCGACTCACTATGAGTTCAAGGGATGCGACGTGAGTGAGCCCCGCATGCGCGGGGATGATCCCGGTTCAAAGAAGTCCGAAAAGCAATGAAGCAGGTGAGCCCCGCATGCGCGGGGATGATCCCGAAACGGCCAGACCCCGAAGAGCCGGCTGCATGTGAGCCCCGCATGCGCGGGGATGATCCCAAAAAGGGGCCGTACGCCGATACCGGATGGCAGTGAGCCCCGCATGCGCGGGGATGATCCCATGTCGGCAAGACAGACGACGCAGATCAGACGGTGAGCCCCGCATGCGCGGGGATGATCCCTGAGAGGCAGGAACATGGAAAAAGAAAACTTTGTGAGCCCCGCATGCGCGGGGATGATCCCGGTGAACGCGACACGGCTCTGAAGAAAATAAAGTGAGCCCCGCATGCGCGGGGATGATCCCACGACGAGCGGCGGCAGGAATTGCATGATGCGGTGAGCCCCGCATGCGCGGGGATGATCCCAGTCCAGTCATAGATTGGATAAAATGAGTAGCGTGAGCCCCGCATGCGCGGGGATGATCCCTATTAGAGAGAGCATGATAGGAAAAGTGGTGTGTGAGCCCCGCATGCGCGGGGATGATCCCAGATAATTCACGGACGGCAGCATCGGCAGCTGGTGAGCCCCGCATGCGCGGGGATGATCCCCGGGAAAATTTACCGATAGGCCCTAGAATCGCGTGAGCCCCGCATGCGCGGGGATGATCCCGTGCGCAAGGCAAAGCAGATTTCTTTCCAGAAGTGAGCCCCGCATGCGCGGGGATGATCCCATTGTTGTTCTTTTCATGGATATCGAGAACGTGTGAGCCCCGCATGCGCGGGGATGATCCCGGCATATTCTGCTTGTAAAATCTGAATGGATTGTGAGCCCCGCATGCGCGGGGATGATCCCTATCCGACATAACCGCGCTCGCGGCAGCCATGGTGAGCCCCGCATGCGCGGGGATGATCCCGTTTATGAAGCTGCGCAGGAACGGCTAAACATGTGAGCCCCGCATGCGCGGGGATGATCCCACGTTATCGTGAAAACAAATAAATCCATACCAGTGAGCCCCGCATGCGCGGGGATGATCCCGGTCGAGACATTTGAGCACGATGATATCGACTGTGAGCCCCGCATGCGCGGGGATGATCCCTGCTGAGTCCATCCAGCAATGTCAGAAAGAATGTGAGCCCCGCATGCGCGGGGATGATCCCTGCTGAGTCCATCCAGCAATGTCAGAAAGAATGTGAGCCCCGCATGCG
>NZ_JBHYRS010000001.1:0-6302 GCF_047974105.1 Mitsuokella apri | reverse complement strand
CGCGGGGATGATCCCGGCCCAGCTCGTCGGTATCCGCACGGATGAAAGTGAGCCCCGCATGCGCGGGGATGATCCCTTCGCCCGGCGTCGTAAATGCATTCTCCGGGAGTGAGCCCCGCATGCGCGGGGATGATCCCGTTGCAGTATGCTTTCAGGGATACAAGCTGACGTGAGCCCCGCATGCGCGGGGATGATCCCGCAGAGCAAAGGAAAACGATACAGATGTCATGGTGAGCCCCGCATGCGCGGGGATGATCCCAACGGCAGATGATGATTTCATTACGGAATGCAGTGAGCCCCGCATGCGCGGGGATGATCCCATCAAGAATGGCCATCAGACCGTCTGCACGATGTGAGCCCCGCATGCGCGGGGATGATCCCTATCACGTCGATACCTGTGCCGGTCTACGGTGGTGAGCCCCGCATGCGCGGGGATGATCCCATCGGCCTGCTGTGACGGATCGCCGCGCAAGAGTGAGCCCCGCATGCGCGGGGATGATCCCTGAACCGCGACAAGAAAGTCGTGGAAGAAATCGTGAGCCCCGCATGCGCGGGGATGATCCCGGCTTCATGCCGCGCGGCAACACGAGCTACGGGTGAGCCCCGCATGCGCGGGGATGATCCCTGCGATGATTTCCCAATCAAGCGGCCTGCAAAGTGAGCCCCGCATGCGCGGGGATGATCCCAGCGCGATGGCGTGATTGGTCTGCGTGATTTCGTGAGCCCCGCATGCGCGGGGATGATCCCCAGACGAAACGAGCAAGACGAAAGAGGATAAGGTGAGCCCCGCATGCGCGGGGATGATCCCTTTGACCGTGTATTTGTCGTCTGTGCCGTCAAGTGAGCCCCGCATGCGCGGGGATGATCCCAATATTTTCGCCCCATGTATTTTCGTCCATGTGTGAGCCCCGCATGCGCGGGGATGATCCCGCAGCGCAACGGTCCGATATATGAATGAATTTGTGAGCCCCGCATGCGCGGGGATGATCCCTCTGAATTCCATCCGAATTCATTTTCTGCCGGGTGAGCCCCGCATGCGCGGGGATGATCCCAAATAGCCGACTTCTTCAATGTCAATATGAGCGTGAGCCCCGCATGCGCGGGGATGATCCCCCGTATCGGATAAGCAGAAAGAAAGCCTAGAGGTGAGCCCCGCATGCGCGGGGATGATCCCGCTGATGCCGCAAGCGTTTGCGATGGTTTTACGTGAGCCCCGCATGCGCGGGGATGATCCCGGTGAAGTTGTTGATGCGCCTGTAATTGCTAAGTGAGCCCCGCATGCGCGGGGATGATCCCCCGCGCCATTTGACAACAATCAGCCCCGCGATGTGAGCCCCGCATGCGCGGGGATGATCCCGACGAAAAGAAAATAGCGAATTTCAAGGATAAGTGAGCCCCGCATGCGCGGGGATGATCCCTTACCATCGTCCTTACTTTCTAGCGCATTTGCGTGAGCCCCGCATGCGCGGGGATGATCCCACAATCAAGAAGGTATTGCCAATGAAAGCGGGGTGAGCCCCGCATGCGCGGGGATGATCCCAACCAATATACAGTGCATCATTAAGAATCGTAGTGAGCCCCGCATGCGCGGGGATGATCCCGCAAGTGCTTGTGAGAGTGAACAGAGCTTTTTGTGAGCCCCGCATGCGCGGGGATGATCCCATGTCGCTAGCATCAGCCGTGACGGTACGTTTGTGAGCCCCGCATGCGCGGGGATGATCCCCAGAAAGTGCAAGAGACGCTGACTTTTGACATGTGAGCCCCGCATGCGCGGGGATGATCCCCTTGCACCATGTCGGCAGGGCAGAAGCATCTAGTGAGCCCCGCATGCGCGGGGATGATCCCATGTCGCTAGCATCAGCCGTGACGGTACGTTTGTGAGCCCCGCATGCGCGGGGATGATCCCATGAATGGCAAAGCCAAAGCCCAGATGTCGGTGTGAGCCCCGCATGCGCGGGGATGATCCCAGGGAGAAAGGTTTTCGTGCGGAACATCTTTAGTGAGCCCCGCATGCGCGGGGATGATCCCGCCTTTAAGACCTTCCCATATGCTGCTGAAAAGTGAGCCCCGCATGCGCGGGGATGATCCCAGGTTCAGAATTTCGAGTGGTATGTCGATTACGTGAGCCCCGCATGCGCGGGGATGATCCCATTGCGGATCTGGTCGAAAAGTATCTCGTAGCGTGAGCCCCGCATGCGCGGGGATGATCCCAGCTGCCGATGCTGCCGTCCGTGAATTACTATGTGAGCCCCGCATGCGCGGGGATGATCCCGAGTTGGAACAGTCACGTACGCGTTTGTCTGGGTGAGCCCCGCATGCGCGGGGATGATCCCGCATCGACCTCGCCCGGCGTCGTGAATGCGTTGTGAGCCCCGCATGCGCGGGGATGATCCCTCTTGAGAATCGACGACTCGTCAAGGACAACTGTGAGCCCCGCATGCGCGGGGATGATCCCATCACTCAACGTCCCCAATAAATGTTCATGGCGTGAGCCCCGCATGCGCGGGGATGATCCCTAGCGTCACCGCAATTAAAGCCGATTCCAGTGGTGAGCCCCGCATGCGCGGGGATGATCCCGAAACAGAAGCGCACTCTAGTTGAAACAAATCGTGAGCCCCGCATGCGCGGGGATGATCCCCGGGTCACGGGTCAGTCGCCCTAAAATAATGGGTGAGCCCCGCATGCGCGGGGATGATCCCCAAACCGAGTTCGGCCAGCGCATCGGCCTAAAGTGAGCCCCGCATGCGCGGGGATGATCCCGTCTACCCCTTCCACTATTACTACTACCGCAAGTGAGCCCCGCATGCGCGGGGATGATCCTACATGTCCGACTACACAAAATTGCAGCAGGAGGTGAGCCCCGCATGCGCGGGGATGATCCCGTACCACAAAAAGACGGGGCCGCGCTCTGAAAGTGAGCCCCGCATGCGCGGGGATGATCCCGTGTACTTCGAGTTCATGATTTTCTTGCCGGCGTGAGCCCCGCATGCGCGGGGATGATCCCGTGACGTACCAGTCGCCAGGCTCGAAGTTATCGTGAGCCCCGCATGCGCGGGGATGATCCCTTAAAGCCTTAGTGGCCTTATGCAGTGGTATACTAAAAGTAGACACAAGCTCAATTTAGTAGACACTTCTCAATTCTGAAGTGGACCATAATATGGAGGATTATGTTGCTATGAAGTATACCAGCAACGAGCGACTGCAGATTGGCCAATTGGTATATACCAGACAACTATCAGAAGCTGAAGCTTGTTTGAAATATGGCATTAGCCGGACCTGTATTCAAAATTATGTAAGAGCTTTCAAGAAAGCAAATGGCATCACAATAGTCACGCGACGTCCACAGAAAAATGTAGATCGAGTAGATTTTAGTACAATCCAACCACAGCCTTCGCCGTATGCGTCTATGAGCAAAGACGAGCTTATAGATGAATTAATTCGCACCAAGGCAGAAGTACTTCGGGCAAAAAAAGGATACGCAGTGAAAGGGGATGGTGTAAGCAAGGAGTTCATTACTTTAAGGAGCGAGAATTCGAAATAATATTCGAGCTGGCTGCACAATTCCCTATCCAGAAGCTATGTAACGTTCTTTCTGTTAATCGTAGCGGGTTTTATAAATGGAAGGACCGTCTGGAACATCCATCAGCAAGACTGCTATCCTTTGTCGACCATATTAGGCTGTTTAAAGAGTACCACGCAAAATATCCATCGCATGGTTATCGCTGGCTGAATGCTAAGATTGCTCTTGATAAAGGCATCCATCTGTCAAAAGCGTATGCATATAAATGCTGCAAAACGGCAGGGATTGTCAGTCAATCCAAGCATTACCGTTATAAAAAGCCGGGCAACCCATTCAGAATCTATCCGAATTTACTTATCCAGGGACTGCAAGTAAATGGCCCTATGCAATGCATAGTAAGCGATATGACGGCATTATACTTGAACCGTGTGTATTATGAATTGACGTTTTATATGGACCTATGGAACAATGAAATTCTGACTTATGCGCTATCCTCTAAACGAGGCGATAGGATGACGTACATTAACGGCGTTAATGCTCTGATTGATTTAAAGAAAAAGCAGCCTGATCTGAAGATGGTTCTGCATACAGACCAAGGCTCTGTCTATGCATCTAAAGCATTCAACGATCTTTTACCGCTCCACAACATTATTCATTCAATGTCACGCGCAGGAACGCCTACCGATAATGCTGCCATGGAATCCATAAATGGATGGATAAAGGCAGAAATGTTCCAGGACTTTCATATAACCAGCAATGCGAACATTCGTCAGGAGGTTGATGAATATATTCGCTTCTACAACGAGGAGCGCCCTGCATATTCATTGAACTATCTGACGCCTAAGCACTACCGTGAAAAATTTCTTGGCACTTCAAACATCTAAGCCTAGTGTATAAATTTATATATTTAGTGTCTACTTATCGTTGACCAGTGCATTACTAGCTGACATAGTGAGCCCCGCATGCGCGGGGATGATCCCGGGCGTGCTTTTGTCGGTGCGAATACGTAAGAGTGAGCCCCGCATGCGCGGGGATGATCCCATCCCGGGAGCTTTTGCAGGAAGCGGCCCAGAGTGAGCCCCGCATGCGCGGGGATGATCCCGAACAGTTAAGGTCCAGAATCAAGGAACTTGAGTGAGCCCCGCATGCGCGGGGATGATCCCACGCCCCTGGCCTTTTGCTAGTCGGTCCGTATGTGAGCCCCGCATGCGCGGGGATGATCCCGGCAAAGAGCCCATGGATGATGAAACGCGTGAGTGAGCCCCGCATGCGCGGGGATGATCCCCCCTTGCCGAGCACAAATGATTTTTTGAAGCCGTGAGCCCCGCATGCGCGGGGATGATCCCGATTCCCTGACAACGGTGCAGGGGAAAGAAGCGTGAGCCCCGCATGCGCGGGGATGATCCCTGGATGCGCTGTGATTGTGGCTCGGTATTTCAGTGAGCCCCGCATGCGCGGGGATGATCCCTTATACAGGAAAAAAGCCACGACGATTGCCAGGTGAGCCCCGCATGCGCGGGGATGATCCCTGGCCGGCGGTGCTTGTGTGCTGCCGGCACATGTGAGCCCCGCATGCGCGGGGATGATCCCGATCAGCGCCACTTTTACGGCGAGCGGAATCAGTGAGCCCCGCATGCGCGGGGATGATCCCATCGTCAATCAGGTCATGGTCGTCGACTCTGAGTGAGCCCCGCATGCGCGGGGATGATCCCTCAAGCGTCCTGGCGACGTTGAGCCTTGAGCCGTGAGCCCCGCATGCGCGGGGATGATCCCGGTGGCGGTGGCTGTGGATACCCAAATGTTCGGTGAGCCCCGCATGCGCGGGGATGATCCCGCCGGGAGAGATGATCCTGACGACAATCGAGGGTGAGCCCCGCATGCGCGGGGATGATCCCGCCATCTCCTTGGGTAACCGTGTCGGATCGGGGTGAGCCCCGCATGCGCGGGGATGATCCCAAACTCCATGAACGCCTGTCGGTATTCCGGCGGTGAGCCCCGCATGCGCGGGGATGATCCCGGTTGATGATTTACCGTATATATTATTTGACCGTGAGCCCCGCATGCGCGGGGATGATCCCGAAAGACAACGAGCGCTTCTGGGCGAATGATGGTGAGCCCCGCATGTGCGGGGATGATCCTCAGCGTAGCGTTTTTCGTGAATCCTGCATGCGGTGAGCCCCGCATGTGCGGGGATGATCCTAGATGAGTGACAGTAAAGCGGTTGGTTATCTTGTGAGCCCCGCATGTGCGGGGATGATCCCTTTGCCATTTCTTTCTCCCTTCAGACCGCCATGTATGCCCCGCATGCGCGGGGATGATCCCAAAATCCGGCTGCGCTTTAGCCGTGAAGCGCAGTATGCCCTGCATGTGCAGGGACAATCTCCGATACTGGTAGTTGCCTGTTGATAAGTAGTCGATGATTTCATATCAAGCAAACTGATAAGATGTTGAGTTCGTATTGTTCAATGCTTTTTATTCATCTTTTGTATTGTAATTTGTATTTATATGTGCTAGAATAAAACCAAATTAAGGGAATCATCGTAAGCGCTTAACCATCAGGTGTATAACATAAAATTATCCCGGCTGCGTCAGCAGTCGGGATCATTCATTATTTGCAGTTTTGTTGGATATTGTCGCTCCATGGCAGGAAGTCGTCAAGCTTTTCTGGATGACGCAAAAAGTCGATGTTCGGCAGTTGCTCAAAAAGATATTTAAAGTATTTGTATGGATTTATCTCGTTGACTTTAGCGGTCTCGAGAATGCTGTAAGCAGCGGCACTGGC
>NZ_JBHYRS010000019.1:0-602 GCF_047974105.1 Mitsuokella apri | reverse complement strand
GTACTATCTACGGAAGGCACACCCGGTGAACTGAAACATCTAAGTAGCCGGAGGAAGAGTAATCAAACGAGATTCCCCCAGTAGCGGCGAGCGAACAGGGAAGAGCCCAAACCGGACGTCTTCGGACGACCGGGGTTGAGGACCAGCATCAAGGGAAGAGCTTTTAGCTGAACAGTCTGGGAAGGCTGAGCACAGACGGTGAAACTCCGGTAAGCGAAAAGAGCTCCAGCGGGCTGGTATCCAGAGTACCACGAGACACGAGGAACCTTGTGGGAAGCAGGGTGGACCACCATCCAAGGCAAAATACTACGGAACGACCGATAGCGCATAGTACCGTGAGGGAAAGGTGAAAAGAACCGCGGGAGCGGAGTGAAATAGAACCTGAAACCGTATGTCTACAAGCAGTTGAAGCACTTTATACGTGCGACAGCGTGCCTATTGAAGAATGAACCGGCGAGTTAATTTCAGAGGCGAGGTTAAGCGGGAGACGCGGAGCCGAAGCGAGAGCGAGTCTGAATAGGGCGTAAGTCTCTGGGATTAGACCCGAAACCACAGTGATCTATGCATGGCCAGGTTGAAGCTCAGGTAAAAATGAGTGGAGG
>NZ_JBHYRS010000017.1:0-677 GCF_047974105.1 Mitsuokella apri | reverse complement strand
CTGGATATCACGGATTCGGATGCCCTCGTCAAAAACGGCGGCGACCGCAAGACGCAGGATGCAGCAAAGAATGCTTACAACACGGTGGTATCCTTCAATGGCCTCAGCGACCAGATGAAGAAGAACTACGGTCTGACGGACAAGACGTCGGCAACGCTGGACAACACGGCAACGGTTGAAAAGGCGAAACTGACGATTGACGCGAAAGACTTTACGGCTGTGTATGGCGATGCTGCAGCTGTTAAGAATGGTCTGAAGGATGCCGGCACGATTACGGGCCTGGTCAATGGCGATGCTGCGAAATATGCAGCGACGGTTGACGGTACTTCGGAAGCCTTGGTAGACGATACGCATACGAACAACGTAGGCGACTATGACGTCAACGCGGTTATCTCGGCAGATACCAGAAATGCGCTGAACAAGAACTACGAGATTTCGGAGACGGCCGGTACCGCCACGATTACGCCGTATACGATTGATGAAAATAACTACAAAGATCACATCAATTCTTCGTACACGACGGTCTACGGCCAGACTGCTGAATTCGGCAAGGCAGCTTTCACGGGCGTCAATGGCGATACGGCAACGCTGGATATCACGGATTCGGATGCTCTGGTCAAGAATGGCGGCGACCGCAAGACGCAGGATGCAGCAAAGAATGCTTACAACACGGTGGT
>NZ_JBHYRS010000016.1:0-692 GCF_047974105.1 Mitsuokella apri | reverse complement strand
TGCGCCGAAAATATCCGGGGCTCAAGTACAGAACCGAAGTCGCGGGATGCGCAAGCATCGGTAGGGGAGCGTTCCAAAGGCGTTGAAGGTCGACCGGAAGGACGGCTGGAGCGTTTGGAAGTGAGAATGCTGGTATGAGTAGCGAAACGATCCGTGAGAATCGGATCCACCGAAAGCCTAAGGGATCCTGAGCAACGCTCGTCGACTCAGGGTAAGTCGGGACCTAAGCCGAGGCATAAAGCATAGGCGATGGACAACAGGCGAAAATTCCTGTACTGCATGATGTTGTTTGAGGATGGAGTGACACAGCAAGGAGCTTGAGCGCACGATTGGAAATGTGCGTCGAAGGCGGTAGGCTGAGTGAGAGGCAAATCCCTCACTCAAGGCCGAGAACTGACAGATAGGAGCGTACTTCGGTACAATCCGAATTCAAGCGTACTACACTGTCGAGAAAAGCTTCTAACGAGACATCATGTACCCGTACCAAAACCGACACAGGTAGGCGGGGAGAGAATCCTAAGGTGCGCGGGAAAACCCTCGTTAAGGAACTCGGCAAAATGCATCCGTAACTTCGGGAGAAGGATGGCCGGAGCTGGTGAAGAGATTTACTCTTGAAGCTGGAGCCGGCGGCAGAAGAGAAGCCCAAGCGACTGTTTACCACAAACACAGGTGCCTGCTAAAGAGAAATCTGA
>NZ_JBHYRS010000015.1:0-753 GCF_047974105.1 Mitsuokella apri | reverse complement strand
AGCTTCGCGGGCTTTTTTGCGGTATAATGGAAACAGATTTTTTAGGAGGATTTCCATGACAGATTTGCGCGAGCAGGAGATGCAGAATCGCATCGACGCACTTTCTACTACGGCTGAAAATTTAAAAACGGAAAATCAAATGCTCAAGGCACAGATTGCCCAGCTGCAGAAAATGGTTTACGGTTCCCGCACAGAGAAGACGAAACGGCTTTTCGGCGACACAGATGCCGAAGAGATCAATCTCTTCAACGAGGCGGAAATCGAGGCCAAGAAAAATGCGCCCGAGCCCTGCATTGAGGTGCCGGCTCATCAGCGCCGGAAGAAGCAGAAGAATCATCTGGCAGAGATATTGGCCAGCGCACCTCATGAGGAACGCGTCATCACGTTGCCGGAAGATCAACGCATCTGCAAACGCTGCGGCGCACCACTGGTATCCATGGGCAAAGAAAAAATTCGCACGGAAGTCGAATTTATCCCGGCACAGATCAAAGTCATCGACTTTGTCCGTGAGTCCTTTCAGTGCCTCGAATGCCGCAAGCAGGGACACTTTTCCATCGAAAAGCCGGTCATGCCGCAGCCGGTCATTGCAAAATCCATTGCTTCGCCATCGAGTGTAGCACACGTCATCACACAAAAATACCAGCAGTCCCTGCCACTCTACCGGCAGGAACGGGAATGGAAGGACATTGGCCTGCCGCTTTCTCGTGCCACGCTTGGCAATTGGGTTATCCGAGCTGCCGAGGACTGGCTCAT
>NZ_JBHYRS010000014.1:0-1117 GCF_047974105.1 Mitsuokella apri | reverse complement strand
CAACGCTCGCCACCTACGTATTACCGCGGCTGCTGGCACGTAGTTAGCCGTGGCTTCCTCGAAAGGTACCGTCATTGGAAACGGCTATTCGCCGTCTCCACGTTCGTCCCCTTCAACAGAGCTTTACGAGTCGAAACCCTTCTTCACTCACGCGGCGTTGCTCCGTCAGGCTTGCGCCCATTGCGGAAGATTCCCCACTGCTGCCTCCCGTAGGAGTCTGGACCGTGTCTCAGTTCCAATGTGGCCGTTCATCCTCTCAGACCGGCTACTGATCGTCGCCTTGGTAGGCCATTACCCCACCAACAAGCTAATCAGACGCAGACCCATCGTAAAGCGATAGCTTACAAGTAGAGGCCACCTTTAGTCAGTCTTCCATGCGGAAGATTGACAACATTCGGTATTAGCAGTCCTTTCGGACTGTTGTCCCCATCTTTACGGCAGGTTGTCTACGCGTTACTCACCCGTTTGCCACTCGACTTTCAAAAGCAAGCTTTCAATCGTCTCGTTCGACTTGCATGTGTTAAGCACGCCGCCAGCGTTCGTCCTGAGCCAGGATCAAACTCTCCATAAAATATGAAGAACCTTGATTGGCTCTAAAAATCTTTTTTGGCCTGAACTTCAAATAAATGAAGCTCAGTAAAGAAATTGCCGATTGCTTATGTTCATAATCAATCGATGTTTTTAATAACATCTGGCTTGAATCACAAATGATTCATGTTGCATTGTTTAGTTTTCAAAGAACAACTTGGTCTTTCGAAGCGTTCTCGCTTCAAGCGACTCATTTATTGTATCGCAGCTTCTTCATTCTGTCAAGAACTTTTTTCTTTTTTCATTTTGAAGATTGTCGGCTGTATGACAGCGACGAGCGGCTTCCGATCAAGGAGCTTCGTTCTCATCTTTTTCATATCGGCCGGTGTCTTGCGGCGACTTGTATTATATTACAGGAAAGTGCTCTTCCTGTCAATACCTTTTCTAAAAAAAGTAAAAAACATATTTACAGATAAAAACACAAGAACGGCATCGCCTTAGCGATGCCGTTCTTCATATGGCAGGGGTAGCTGGACTCGAACCAACGCATGCGGGATTCAGAGACCCGTGCCTTACCAACTTGGCGATA
>NZ_JBHYRS010000013.1:0-1811 GCF_047974105.1 Mitsuokella apri | reverse complement strand
CGAAAATATGGCAGACGGCTGACGCTGGACGATTTGTACGAGAATATTTGGAAGAAGACTTGCCAAATGGACCAGCTTCTGGTGACACACAAGGTGGTAAAAGCCAAGATTTTTGGCGACTGCCAGGTCCACGCTTACGTGACTCTGAGCAAAAGCGGCTCACGCCGGCTCTTTCTCAGCACGGTTGAGCCCATGGCTCTGCATATGAGCGTTGCCTGGCAGAGCAGCAGAATACTGCGTGATGCCGGCTCAAGAGAAATGGAATTCTACCCGCTTCGTCTCTACAAACTCCGCTGGGGCATTGAGACAAACTATTACGAGCAGAAGATGTTTTGGCAGCTGAGCCATTACATGGTCCGCAAGCAGACAAGCATTGAGCATCTGATGAATCTCACGAATGCTGAGCATGCCATGGTAAAAATGCTGCCGCATCTGGACGAGGCCTTTCAGTCCCACCAGAATGACAGTCCACAAGAGCTGCGGCATTTACTAAGCTGGCAGATCCAGCGCGAAATAATTTTTGCCACTTTGGCCCAAAAGGCCAAAACTAGCAAAAATCCGAAGGCCTTGCTCAAAGCCTTGCAAGACGTAATTCGGTCTGATGAAGAGGCTGCTTAAAGTTGTAAACTACTGTTATGGTAATATAATGAAGCTGATATCTTTCATTAGAGAGAGATAACGTATCTATTTTATTTCATCATTGGGGGCTTTTTTATGAAGAAGAAAATCCTGCTTCTGGTCTGCGCGATGATCATGGCGCTTTCCGCGACCTGCTTTGCGCGGGCGCTGCCGAGTTCGGAGTTCACGCTGGGCGGCATCTGCGTGGCGTATGGTCCGACGATTGAGGATGTGGCAGCGTCTTACGGCGAACCACGCCTTGTTTCGTCTCGTGGCAGTGTCAACGTCTATTATTATGGGGATTCGGTAAAAATTTCCACGAACCATTACGGCAGTTCGCCGGAGCGCGTCTTTGCCATCGAAGTCACGGCGAACAATGGCTGGGCCACACCAGCTGGATTGACGGTCGGTATGAAGAAGTCGACAATGGTCGATTTGTACGGCACGACGTATTCGGAATACGATAAACGCACGGGATACACGACGTATCTGTATCCGCACATGGGCTCCGGCGCTGGTGTCAGCATGCAGATCAAAATGGACCGTTATGGTGAGATTCGCAGCATTGCTGTTGTCGATTGATTTTCTGGATAAAGAAGCACGGAAGGCTTGAAAAGTAAGCGCTTAATAATCCAGTGTATTTAAATCCTTTCACCCATATGAGATAATACTCTCGCACGGAAAACTCAAAATTTCCAGTACAAAAAACTCAAAATTTCCCGAATGGGGAATTCAGTTTTTCCAATATGGGAGGGATTTGCATTGTCAACAGTCCAGCAGGTCAAGCATCAGCATTTAATCCAGAAATGGAAGAAAATCATTCTGGCACAGCATGCCAGCGGCTTATCTGCCATGGCCTTCTGTCGCCGCGAAGACATTAATATAGATCAGTTCTACTACTGGCAGAGGCAGATCCGGCGTGAGCTAATTGCACAGAAAGAGAAACAGGAAACCGCTGCTTTGCCAGCTCCTGCAGAGCCGTCTGTACCAGTTCCGCAAGAGGCCGTTCAGTTCGTTCCATTGAAACCATCGAAGTCGGCAAAAAAACACATTGCTCATCATCTGGAAATTCAATGCGGTCCAGCAAAGATCGTGGTTTTAGAAGATACACCGCCGGATTTGCTGCGGCAGACGCTTTGCGTTCTGAGGGATGTGTTTCCGCCATGTTAATCCGGAATATCACAGCAGACCAC
>NZ_JBHYRS010000012.1:0-32900 GCF_047974105.1 Mitsuokella apri | reverse complement strand
AATCGATGTTTTTAATAACATCTGGCTTGAATCACAAATGATTCATGTTGCATTGTTTAGTTTTCAAAGAACAACTTTGTCTTTTCGGAATCTTTTGTTTTCTGTCCCTTAAGACATCTATTATTATATCGCAGCTCATTCAGCTTGTCAAGAGATTTTTTAAATTTCTTTTTTATCTGAACTCGAAACCCTTTGCTTTCAGATGCTTGCCAGTCAAGGCTTGTTCATCCTTCGTGCTCCGTGTCTCTCGCGGCGACTTGTATTATGTTACACGCTTTTCCCCAGCTTGTCAACATGTTTTTACAAAAAAACTTAAAAAACGAAAACGGACAGCTGTGGGATTAGCAGCTGCCCGTTCTCCTGGGAAAGAATCATTTATCCTTATTAGAGAGAAATGGAGGAAGTGGGATTCACTTCACTTGTCGTGGGAGCCCTTGGGGATATCGGCTTTCCCATCGACAAACATAGTGTAACAGGGTAATCTGAAAAAACGCTTAAGCTATCTGAAAATTATCTGGTAAAAAGTATTTTTCTTTTTACCACGCTTATTCCTTGACCTGAATACTGCTGATGATTTTGTCAGCCAGCTTGCCCTGGTCATCCTCATGTTCCTTTGGATAGGCAAAAGCGATGAACCAATACTCCTCGGGCAGCGGCAGGAAGACGACTTTGAGCGTTTCATCCTCGCCCTTCATCTTGCACTGTACGGTCGTGACCGTCGCGTCCTTGCCCGAAATCGTCACCGTCTTAGCATCGCGCGATTTCTCCGTGGCCTTGGCATTTTTCTCAAAAGCCGTCAGATAGCCATCGAGGGCTTTTTCTTCAAACTTCTTCTGATTTTCGGCTGTCTTGGCATCGGCCTTCATCTTATCCTGATTCATGACGTACGTCGTGAACTGCGTCAGATGGAAATCCATGCCCTTGGCCTGCGTGATGCGGTTATCCGTGATTTTCGTGACGTAATCGTTCTGCGCCGCAGCTTCTTTGGCCTGCTGCTCGAGCGTAAATGGCAGGTCCATCTGCAGCGTTGTCACGCTGCCCTTGACTTCCTGAGAAGTGAGCTTAGCCTGTCCGCAGCCAAGTGCGAGCAGGCAGAGTGCGAGGACCATGAGACTGGCCGCTATGATTTTCTTCATCGATGCATTCCCCTTTTCATTCTGCTAAAATCGACTCTAAAAATCATTATACCATTTTTTGCGCGTTTTGCGTGCTTTCTCACGGCTTCGCTGTACTTCCTTTTCTCTCTTTGTTCCCCTACGCTGTTTTCTTTTCTTATCTGGCTGCCGCAGCCGTCTCGCTGCCTTCCGTGAAATGCTGTGCCGTGCGGTAGTCGTAGACGACACCGTACTGCAGCCAGCTGTCGATTGAGGCAATGATGATGTTCATGATGGTATGAGCACTCAGCGCAAAATTGCTGATTTCGCAGATCTTGATGCCCTCGCCCGTCTTGATGTGCTCGAACATGACCGTAATCTCATAGGCGCTGCAGGTCAAAAGATAGAGATTGCCCGTACTCTTCTCCTTAATGTACATATCGTGGTCATCCCCGTCCTCACGCGGCGCAAAGCCGAACTCTTTCAGGCGTTCGATAATCTGCGGCTCTGTCTCGCGGTGGAATTTGGCATTGACGGTATCACGTTTGGCTTCAAGCTCAACAAACAGTGGAAAGCTTCTCATAAGGCATGCCCCTCTTCTAGTATCACAGTATCATCAATAAAAAAAAGACACACAGCGTATGCTTTCTGCGCAACGCTGCGTGTCTTTTATCTTCTTAGTCGCTATTATATCATGAAAGTTTCACGGCATCAACCCGGCCTGCGGCTTTTGCAAAGGAAAAACTTCTCAAGTCTCAGGAATCGCCCATCCGTTCTTCCATTTCATTGTCCTTGATGAGGACGACGTAGAAGATATGGCCAAAGTATTCGCTGCTGACGAGCCGCCCGCGGTCGATGACCCAGACAATCCGGCCTTTCTTTGTGATGATGCGGTAATCGACGGCATCATCGGCATAGCCTTTGAGCTTATTGAGATAAATCTGCCGCCAGATGCTCGTTTCTACGCGGTCGTAATCCTCCGGATGCACGATGCCGCGGAAATTGCTCTTCGTGTAAGCCATAAAATCGTCGAGGTCGTCGCAGTCAAACATCTTGACGAGTTCATCATTGGCAAAGAGGATGTTCTCATCCTCTGCCTCGTAAATGAGGATGGCGGCTGGCAGATGGATGGCGAGGTCGCGCAGGGAAAAGCCGAGCTGGACGTTGCGCATCTTCGCCATGCCCGGTGCGAAGCGGCAGCAGCCGTTCTTGCCGCGCATCTTGATGGTGTAAAGGGCCACATCCGCCGCATGCCAGACCTCTCTGGGTGTCTGCCCGTCAGGGGAATCCGGCGCCAGTACCGCATAACCCATGGAAACCGTATAATGATAGCCCCGATTGCCATAGTTGAATTCTTTTGGCACTGCGCCAAAATCATAGACCATGCGCTCCATCTTCCTGATATCGCGGTCAAAGAGTACAATGAGGAACTCATCGCCGCCCATACGGCCGAGAATCGCGTCTTTCGGGAAACAGATATGCATGAGCATCGCCAGGTGCTGCAGAGCGGCATCGCCGGCCGCATGGCCATAGACATCATTGATGAATTTAAAGTCGTCGATATCGAGCTGTACGACGACCAGGGGAACATCTCCCTTTGCTTCGGTAAACGCCCTGACGGCCCCTTCAATGCCGTGACGGTTCAAAAGCCCCGTCAAATGGTCGGTAACTGCCAAGCGGCGGATGCCTTCCTGCCGCTTGCGCAAGGACAGCAAAAACCAAATCAGGATGGTGAGCAGCGTCAGGCAGACAAAGCTCAGCGCGCCGATGTATTCAAGGAACGGGTCATGCCGCCAGCCGCCTTTTGGCGAGACGAGCATCCGCCATGTGGAGCCGCCATAGAAAAATTCAAACTTCTCCGGCTCCACGACCTTTTCCTCGGAACGCAGCACCGTCTGATAGCTGCTGCCGCCCACCTCCGTCTTTTCCAATGCATACGCAAAATCCGTGCGGCTGAGATTCTGCACGGTATTGGCGAAGATGTCCGGCGTCCTGATGACGGCGATGATAAAGCCCCAGAATACAGGCTTCTCGTTCCCATTGTCAAGGACAAAAACCGGCATGCGCATAATAAGGGCCTGTCCGCCCCGCTGCAAGTCCACCGGTCCCTGCACTGTCAGTTCTCCAGAATTTTTGCTTTCCCGGGCAATAGCCGCAATCGTATCGTCATCCTGGAACAGATTAAATTTTTGGCGGCGTTCCTGACTGTCCTCCGGGTAAATATCGGTGACAATGCCCTGCGGCGCTAACCGGATGGATTCCAATGGTGCGCCATTTTTCGCCAGCATATGCGCGGCAACGGTCTGGAAATTCCGCATCTTGTGGTTCGGTTCATTGGCAATCGCCAGATTGAGTGCTCTGAGCATGGACTCGCTGTCCACGAAATCCTGCTGCAGCTCGTCGGCATAAATGCGGGCATCGAGATGCGCGCGTTCGTGCATCGCTGCCACTTCACGCACATAAAGGGCATGCATGACAAAGGCCCACACCACCGCACCGACGAGGAAAACCGCTGCCGGAATCCAGGCGATACCATGTTTATGCAGTTTTTCCCTGAAGTCTCGGATACTCATATGCTTCATATTTTCATTCTTTCTTACTCATTTTCATCTTTTCCTTGTCCTCATACATCGCCCGGTCCACCTTTACGAGGATCGGGTCCATGCTTTCAAGCGGTGTCATACAGACGAGGTGTCCGAGCGCCACGCTGACGCCGTGTTTGCGGAAGGATGCGCGCAAATCCGTCAGAAAAGCCTCTGCCTGCTTTTCGCCGATGTTTTCAATGATAATGAGGAATTCGTCGCCGCCCATGCGGAAGACGTGTCCTTTCCCCGTTTCTTTCCGCTTTTTGTGCATGATATCGGCAACTGTCGTAATCAGGCGGTCGCCGGCCTCATGGCCGTGCTCATCATTCATGCGCTTGAGGCCATTGATGTCGTCAAAGATAAAGGCACACGACGTATGTTCCGGCAAAGAGGCAAAATACTGACTGAGTCCATGGCGGTTCAAACGGCCCGTGAGCTGGTCGCGGCAGCTCATGCGCTCAAGCTCCCGCAGGGACCTGCGGCTGCGGATCATGCTGGCAATAAAGCGGCTCAGCGTCATCATGAGGAAGTTCGTCGCGCGGAAAAGCGACATCTGCGGATTGACAATCTGCAAATGTCCGATAATCTGTCCGGCAATCTTTAAAGGCACGGCCGCAAAGCGGTGGATATCCGGCAGATAGGTCTGTGCATCCGGATGTTCTTTGATGTATTTCGGGTAATCGGGAATCATGACGAGATGATTCTCGCGGAAATTTTCGTAAATATAGCAGGGATTCAGCGGCAGATGCTGCATCTTTTCCCGCATCGGTTCGACACCGCTCCTGCACCATTCATACGTATTGCTCACTGTACTGCCGCCCTCATCGAGCTCAAAAATGCAGATGCGGTCGGCAGAAAGTTCAGAACCGATTTTCCAAAGCAGCTTGCGGATGCCCTCGGATGGGTCGTCCTCACCCATAGCAAGGCTGATGGCATCATTGATCGATGCCTCGCGGTACAGGATTTCGTTGGCTGCAATGTCACGGTTCAAATATTCATTGAGGTTGATGCCCATCGAGAAGCGGTAATTTTTGCCGCGCCATGGCACAAAGGTGTCGCGCAGCAGATAGTCGTTTCCCGACACGGCGTTGTGATGCGTCCAGCTGTAGAAGCGGTCGCGGCGCAGCAGATGATTCGTGCAGAACTCGCAGGGGGCCTTGCCGTCGCCAAAAACCTCGTAGCATTTCTTCCCCTCGCACGAAAAATCTTCCGGCAGATGGAAATCCTTGTATACGGCCCGATTGAGGTAGACGAGATCGTACGTCTCAGGGGCGCTCATGTAGATGCGCTCATCCATGTAATCGAATTTCTCGCGGTCAAACGCGATGCGGTCGCCGATGTAGATGGACTCGCCGAGCTTGTTTTTCTGTGCTTCTTCAATGCGTCCGACCAGCAGATGAAGCAGGGCCTCGATATTTTCTGTCTCGGAGCCATAGCCAATCGCATACTGCAGATAAAGCGTGCACGGGAAGCCGTCGACGGAGCGGATTTCGTGGATGGCATTGGCGACCTCCAAAACGCGCGTGCTGACATCGCCCTTGTCTTTCGGGAAAAAACCGACAAAGCGGCAGGAGCCGATATGAGCAAGGATGCCGCCGCGCCTGTGCCGTTTGTAAATCACGTCCGTTATGCGCTGCAGAAGATGCAGGCGCGTCTCTTCGCCATATTTCTGCGCAATCTTGTCAAAGGCCGGCACGTAGAAATAGACCGCAGCAAAATCCTGGCCATTGCGCAGATAATTATCCATGAACTCAATCCCGCTTATGAGCATGCCGCGGTAATTGAGCAGTCCCGTATCTTCATCGTATGTCGCATTCTGATAATTGCGCTGCGTCTCTTCCATCGGCCAGGCAATCCCGATGAGCCCTTCGACTCGTCCGCTGCGGTACAGCGGGTATTTCGTCGAAAAGACGAGGACAGATTTGCCCTTCACGGCACATTCCCCGAGACGCCAATGGTCGGTTCTGCCGGTCTGCAGGACATTTTCTTCCACTTCGCGGAACGGACGGTCGTTTATATGCAGGGAAAGCTCGTCATCGGTCCTGCCGAGGATATCCTCGAGACTTTTAAAATCACAGAAATCGAGGAAAGACTTATTGGCCCCGATAAAGCGGCGCTCTTTATCCTTCCAGAACAGCATGAGTTCCGTGGGCTCTGCAAAACTGCGCCAGAGCAGTGCGTCCTGCAGGACGGATGCTGAAGTCTCTTCGCCCACGAGCATATGAAAGGACCTGGCGATGCGGTCAACCTGATCCTTTTTGTCCTGCAGTTCAAAGGACAGCGGTCCTGCACTGACGAGAATTTCCTCCGAACCGACGAGATGAATGCGCAGGGCGTCGAAGCGCATCCAGACCAGGCTGCCGTCGGCCTGACGGACGCGGAAGCTGTCAATCGCGTGCAGGCCGCCTTTTTTTGCGAAAAACGACTGCAGGTGCTGTCCATTCAGATACCCGCAAAACCGTTCCTGTTCCTCTTCGGGAAGCCGCGTCTCTGCATAATGGCGGAAAAAATCATCAATGCCATGATAAATCCGGCTGCTTTCCACCGATACGTCCCTGCCTGCCAGATGCTCGCACGTATCCCTAGAGAGATTCAGCAGAAAGATATCCTGAAACGTCATGTAGAGATTGTGCATAATGGTATCGAAACGCTGCACTGACCGTGTTTCCTGATTCTCCAAGGTGATGTTGTATGCCCGCAGGCTTTCCGTCTCGGACAGGAGCTCGGCCGTGACGCGGAAATAACGCCCATTCTCCATGAAGATACGGGCCTGTTTCTGATGAAGGCTGTGGATGCGCTTGAGCATCGCCAAAGAACGGATGCACAGGGGATGCTTTGGCTGCAGCAGGTACTCTCTGCACTGCCGGGCATCCTGAAATCCCCTGGCCTGCAGATTTTTCTCAAAGGACTCATTGGCAAAAATCAGGGAAATCTTCTTCCCATCGCAAAGCCCGATGCCGAGAGATGCCTCGCTGATGCAGTTGAGCAGGCCGAGCTGATGATAAATTTTTTCCTCCTGCGGCTTTTCCACCTCATAATGGTGTTCACTGTAATACTGATGGAAGTCCTCATAGGACATCGGTTTGCCATAATAATAGCCCTGAATCTTTTCGCAGCCAATCGACTGCAGGAACGCGACCTGCTCTTTCGTCTCGACGCCCTCAGCCAGCGTATGAATGCCGACTTCTTTGGCCATGCGCACGACGGACGTGATGATATCGCGGCTCTTTTCCGTGAAATGGCGCAGAAAGACCATATCGAGCTTGAGAAAATCAAACGCATAATCCTTGAGCACATTCAAGGAAGAATAACCGCTGCCAAAATCATCGAGCCAAATCTTGTAGCCGGCCGCGCGAAACTGCGTGATGGCTTTCTGCAGCCTGCTCTTATCGCGCACGAGGGCACTTTCCGTGAGCTCCAGGTTCAGGTAAGCATGCGGCAGATGCAAAGACTCCATGACGTCTTCCACAAAGGCAAAGGGGTCCATCAGCGTGAAATCGAGCGGCGAGATATTGACCGAAATCGGCATCATCGGCAGGTCATTTTCCCGCTGGTAGCAGAGAAGCGACGCGACCTTGCGGATGATATAGGCATCGAGCTTATGGATGAGTCCCGCCTCCTCGAGCACGGGGATGATGAGGTCCGGCGTCAAAAGGCCGTATTGCGGGTCTTCCCAGCGCACGAGTGCCTCCGCGCCGCAGAGTTTGCCCGTAAAGGTGCGCACGGTAGGCTGCAGATAGAAGCGAATCTGGTCTTTCTGCATGGCCTCGTCAAAATGCTCGAGAATATGATTCTGCAGCACGAGCCGCTTCCCCATGTCATCCTCGTAGACGGCCCAGCAGCGGTTCGCATCTTTCTTGATGGAATCACAGGCCATCTTCGCCTGGTCAAAGGAACCTACGACAGGGGCTTTTTCCTGACGGGGGTCGTAAAAGCGCAGGCCGGCCTTGACTTCGATGCCGGGGCTCTTGATATAGCGGCGCATGGTGCAGCAGATGTGCTCAACCTTCTGCGTGATATTTTCGGAAGTGGCCAGCACGAGAAAGCTGTCGGCCGAAAGGTGCGCGATGAGGTCGTCGGGAAACGTTTCCTGCAGCAGGCGGGCCATGTGCTGCAAAATCTCATCACCGCCGTGATAGCCATGGATGGAGTTGTAAATCTTGAAATTCGTGATATTGAAATAAAGAGGACAGTGTTTGCCGAAAACGCCCTGGTCCTTATCCTCGGCAGCCTGCTCAAGCGCCGCTTTGTAAAAGGCCGTGCGTCCCATGAGTACGGTAACGTCATTTCTTCCTTTTACGAAATCATTTCCAGCACGATTGGCACCATCACGATTGGCACCATTTTGTACAGGGCCCTGCCCTGCCTCATCTTTATCTTTTTTATCTTGATTTCTGTCTCTTCCTTGTTCCATGGTATCCTGCCCCCTCCCCGAATTTTTCCTTCCCCTCATGCAAATCTGCAAATTCCTGCAGAAAAATAAAATCAATTCGTTATAGATATATACGACAGAAAGCGGCCGCGTTCCTTCTAAACGGGGCCGCTCGTTTGACTTTTTACCGAATTTTCATCTTATCAGCGGTACATTACCACGGCTGCGGCGTCATCGGCGTGACGACACCGAATGTATAGCCCTTGGCCTTGAGAATCTCGATGATTTTCGGCAGGGCCTTGACCGTTTCCTCATGGCCTTCGGAGCAGTGCATGAGGATGATCGCACTGTGCGCCGCTACGGACTGGTCGGTCTGGCTGTCGATATTGTCGATGAAATCCTGCGCGACCGGATGGTTCGGCGCGGCGTCGGCCGAGCTGACATTCCAGTCGTGCTCGACATAGCCGCTTGCCTTCAGCGCCGGTGCATAGGCATCCGTGAAATGGCCGATGACGCCGCCCGGAGCGCGCAGGATGAGAGGACGCACGCCGATGATGCCGTGGATGATCTCATCCGTGCGCTCCATCTCCGCGAGGAAGGTCTGCGGCGAGACGTAGAGCTTCTTGTAATCGTGGTCGTAGCTGTGGTTGCCGATGGCATTGCCCTCGTCAAAGATGCGCTGCAGGATGTCCGGATGCAGCTCCGCATGTGCGCCCGTCACGTAGAACGTAGCCTTGACGCCGTTTTCCTTCAGGATGTCGAGGATGGCCGGCGTGTTCTTGTCGTCGGGGCCGTCGTCAAAGGTCAGGTAAACGACTTTTCCTTCCTTATAAGGAGTGATGTTTGGCAGCGCCGTCGTCAAATTTTTGGCGCGGCGGTCCGACAGCGTGTATTTGTCGTAAACCGGCAGCGTGGGGTCCGTGAGCTGCAGATTCGAAAAATCATCGGCGGCGAGCACATAGGAGGGCTGCTCTGCCTTTTCGCTCTCCGCCGATGATGACGAAGAAGCGGCCTGTTCCTGATTTCCTTTATCGGACGTCATGCCGCAGCCTGTCAGCCAAAAGGCAGAGGACAAGAGAAAAAGTCCGGCAAACAAGCCAATGACTTCTCTTAAATGGCGTAAATGGCGCATTTTCCGCATTTTCATTGTACATTTCCTTCTTTATCTACAGTATCGTTATGTACGGCATCGTTGGCAGCGTTTGCTTTCGGGGCATCGCCGGCGGCAGCGGATTCCCCGCCGTGCTGCCGCGCATAGGACTTCTCAAGCTGGGCCATGTATTTTTCCTGCAGCGACTCGATGCGCGCGGCGTATTCCGATTTGACCTTGAGCACAGCCGACTGCCGCTCGTTCTCGGCCTTGGCCATGAGCATGCGCTTCTCGTGCAGATACTGCTCTTCGAGGGCATCCGTGCGGGCCTTGAGCTCCTGCTCCTTTTCGCGCAGGGCGCGCTTCATCTTGTCGATATCGTTTTCAGCCTGCTTTTTGGCCTGCCGGGCGGCGTCGAGCTCACGGCGCAGGCCATCGCACGCATCCTGCAGGTCAGCAGCTTTCGCTGCCTCTGCCTGCCATTTTTCCTTTTCGGCCGTCAGGTTTTTTAGCTGCTGTGCCTGCAGATTGTTCAGGCGGTCCTTGTCTGCGAGGGCATCGGCCTGCGATTGGGCCGCAATGCGGGCATTTTCTGCGGCGTGGTCGGCCTCGCGCGTGACTTTTTCGAGCTGCTGACGGAAGGCTGCGGCCTGACTCTCCGCTTCCTTTTTCCTGAGCTCGATGTCCCTGCGCTCTTTTTCGGCGCGCTCCGCTTTATTCTGTGCCTCCTGCAGCGCCTGCTGCTGAGCGGCAAATTTCTTCGCAAATTCCTGACGGATGCGCTCTTCGGCATCGGCATTGACCGTCAGGGCATAGGTAAAGGCCTCCGACACGCGGTTTAAAAGGCTCTGAAATTCCTTGACTTCCATGCCGCGCTCCGGCAGGGCCCCTGCGGCCTTCTGCTGGGCATAGAGATTCGCGAGCGTCTGGAAGGTCCCATCCCAGGTCAGGTTCAGCTCCTCACAGATTTTCTGGAGCTTTGCACTCGTTTCCGGCTCCATTTTATAGGTTTTGACATTTGCCATACAAATCACCCCATCATTTGTTCTGCCTTCTAGTATAGTCTTTTCCCGCCCTGTGTGCAAAAGGGATTTTTACAGCAAAAAAGAAGGAACCATCGCAAAGACAGTTCCTTCTATTATAATACGATATTACTTCTATAATACGATATTACTTCCAGCCGAGTTTGGCGCGCTGGGCTTCCGTGTCGGCGACAATCTGTTTGCCGAGGGCAATTGGGTCGACGTTGACGTGCATGACAGCGCCGAGCGTTTCCTTCGTATCGCGCTTGAGGAAGTTCTCGACTTTCGTCGAGCCCTGCACGGGCGGCTCTACGCAGTGGTACGAATCGACACCGAAGAGGCGGAAGGCCAGCGAGGCATCGAGGCCCTTCTCATTCGACCATTCCGGACTCGAGAACGAATACGGCATATCCTTGATGGGCACGCCGGCCACAGCGGCGATGCCGCCGAAGATGGCCGAAGAGCGCGTGTTGTCGACGCATTCGCCGACATGCCAGACGGGCGGCAGGTCGTGCTCTTTGAGGAAGGCCTTCAGCGTATCGCCGGCCTCCTCGGCCCCTTCTTTGCTGCAGAGACCCATCTTTAAGAGCGGGAACGACGCGCAGCCGTTCGTCAGAATCAGGATATTGTTCTGAATCAACGTGCGGGCGACGT
The DNA here is from genome assembly GCF_047974105.1 of Mitsuokella apri. Lineage (NCBI taxonomy): Bacteria > Bacillati > Bacillota > Negativicutes > Selenomonadales > Selenomonadaceae > Mitsuokella > Mitsuokella apri. The sequence continues at coordinate 22,083 of NZ_JBHYRS010000012.1, read as the reverse complement.
CAAGTGTCGCGCGCTCGTAGACGACACGCGGATTCGAGCAGCCGACGATATTGCAGATGCCGCGGATGCGGCCGTCCTTCAGGGCCTCGTAGAGGTCCTTGAAGCCATGAAACTGCTCGGCGACATTTTCCGCCGTGAAGCCGACTTCAGCCGTGACTTCGTATTTCGGAATGTGTACGGGGATATCGCGGCGCTGTGCAAAGCTCTCGATGGCGCGCGTGACAATCTTGCGCGCGATTTTCTCCGTATCTTCAACATTCGAATGGTAGTGGTCGTAGGCATAATGCTCGGCTCCCGGCAGACGCGCATTATCAGAAGTCGTGACGACCGTCGTCTTGAAGCAGCGCGCGACGTCCATGATGGCAGGATAGACATCCTGAACATCGGCACACCAGAGGTCGAGAGCGCCCGTGCCGAGCACGAGCTCCGCGCCGACGGCATTTGAAAGCGGGATGACGCCCTCATAGCGGTACATGGCCGCGAGGCACGAACAGCAGACGCCGTAGAACTGGATGCCCTTGGCGCCGTGGGCCTTTGCGAGCTCAATCATCTCCGGCGTGCGGCCGATGCGCACAATCTCGCTGACGAGAGTCGGCAGATGGCCGTGCACGGCGATGTTGACCCAGCCCTCTTTGAGGGCGCCAATATTGACTTTCGACGTCGCGCGGTGGCCGTTGCCAAAGAGCACGTCCGTGCCGATATTCGCGGCGACGACACCCGTGAAGCAGAACGCGAGGCCGCAGCGCAGGAATTCCTGCATGAGGCTCTCCCAGTCGCCATCCGTGCCGACGGCCGTGCGGTGATAGGAATCGAAAACTTCATTATACGCGCTGATGGGGATGATATCGAGCTTGTCCCAGACATCCTGACGCTCTTTCGGGGCCATCGCGCGAATGGTCTTGTAGTCGTCAGGCACGGCGCGGCTCAAATCCTCGAGAAGAATGTCGGCGAGCTCGCCCGTGAGCTGCTGGGCCGACTTGCCCTCCGTCTCAAGGCCGAAGGCCTTCGAGACCGTGCGGAGTTTCTTTTCGCCGAGAATCGGCAGCTTCAGGCGGCCTTCGGCGACAAATTTCATCGAGAGCAGCAGCTCGCGGGCATGTGCGCCGTGCTGGGCCACGCCGGCTGCCGCGCTGCGCAGCAGATTGCGCGCGACGATGACATCAGCATCGGCACCGCAGACCCCCAAAGGACTCTTCTTCGTGATCTTGCACGGGCCCATATTGCAGTTCTTGCAGCAGACGCCCGCGAGACCGAACGTACACTGCGGCTTCTGCTGGTCGAAGCGGTCAAAGACCGTATCCTGACCGAGCTGACCGAGGTACTTAATCATTTCGCGCACAGCGGGGTCCGGCGTCTCGCGCAGGACATCTTCCTTCGAGGCAAACGTCTTGCGGTACTCGGCAATGGCCTTCATATAGTCATTGACCCCGACTTCGTGATGCTCGCCAGGGGCATGCACATGCGTGCGCCAATCCGGATGCTCGCCCGGCTTCAGCGGGCCGCCGTCATGGTGGTGATGGTGATGATGGCCATGCTCACCGTGCTCATGCTCATGATCATGGTGATGGTGGTGATGAGCATGCTGCTCTTCATGCTCATGATTATGGATGTGTTTTTCTTCCGACATAGCTGCTCTCCTATTGTTCCTGTTTCTATCTAAGAAAACATATATATATAGTATACTTTATGGTATCTCTATCATACTGATTTTCCCTGTGCTTGTCAATGTTTTTTTACACAGAAAACAAAAATGCCCGCGCACGTTTCTCACATTTCCATTGTACGCAGGCATTTGTCCGATATTCTGATAAGCAGAGATTTTTCTCAAGCGTCGATGCTTTTATGCAGGATATGCATGAGCTGCTGTGCGGTCTGGCGCAGATTCGTTTCCGTCACATGGCGTTCCATGGCTTCTGTCACGGACATCGGTTCGTGCAGGATGGAAAAATACGCATCGATGCCGTGCTGGTTGACGTTTTCGGCACCGCGCGCAGCCGCACCGCAGAGTGCAATCGTCAGGCAGTCTTTCTGGCATTTTTTCGCGAGCTGCGCGACGCCGACCGGCGCCTTGCCCATGGCCGACTGCGCGTCCATGCGGCCCTCGCCCGTAATTAAGACGTTCGCGACCTGCAGGCCTTTGTCGATGCCGATGGCCTTGAGCACAAGGTCGATGCCGGGCTTTAATTCGCCCTGCAGGAACGCGTGGAAGGCAAAGCCGAGGCCGCCCGCGGCACCGGCTCCGGCCAGTTCGCGTCCCTCACAGCCGAGTGCCGTCTCCGCAAGGCGCGCAAAATGGTCGATATCCCTGTCCATGCGCGCGACGACCTCAGGCGAAGCCCCCTTCTGCGGCGCAAAGACACAAGAACAGCCCTCAGGCCCCGTCAAGGGATTCTTGACATCGCAGGCAATTTCAAACTTACATTCTGCCAGGCGCTTATCGGCCCCGGTACAGTCAATGTGTGCGACCGCAGCAAGGTCCCCGCCCATAATGCCCGCTTTTGCACCCTCTGCCGTCAAAAAACGGAACCCTAGCGCCGTCAGCATGCCGAGGCCGCAGTCATTTGTCGCACTGCCGCCGAGTCCGATGATGAAATGACGGCAGCCCTTATCAAGGGCCGCGAGGATGAGCTCGCCGAGGCCGTACGTTGTCGTGCGCAGCGGATTGCGGCGCGCCATCGGCACGAGCGGCAGCCCCGAGGCATCGGCCATCTCGATGATGGCGGTTTTTGTCTGCGGCAGGCAGCCAAAGCGGCTCTTGATGGGCGTGCCGAGAGGTCCCGTGACCATGACGGGCACAATGCTGCCATGAAGTCCCTGCGTCAGGGCGTCGACCGTGCCCTCACCGCCATCGGCCAGCGGATACACTCTGACGATATCATCGGGATAACAGTCCAGAATCGCTTTTTTCAGGACTTCGCCCGCTTCCACGGAAGAAATCGAACCTTTGAACGAATCCATAGCAATGACAATGCGCATAACAGCCCCTCCTCTGCAGGCCTGAGGCCTGATTCTGTACATTTTTTGTTCTTTCTTTCTATTATATCACATCCTTATATCCATATCATATCCTGCTGGTTCACAGAAACATATGCTTGGCAAACAAAAACGGACCGGCACAAGGCCGGCCCACTTACAGGGAGCATGAGAAGCTTTATGCTTCCGATTCCACCAGATTTTCTTCTTTGGCACTGTTTTTTGCTGCTGCCTCGAGCTTGGCTTCACTGCGGAAGTAAAGGCCGATGGCGGCAAAACAGAAGAGGTTGACGATGAACGAGAACTGCATCGAGCCCGTGACGTCCGAGACAAAGCCCTGCAGGGCCGGCACAAAGGCACCGCCGACAATCGACATGACGACAATGGCACCGGCCGTTTCCGTGTACTTTTTCTCGACAGCTTCGAGCGTCTTGGCGTAAATCGTTGCCCAGCACGGTCCGAAGAGCAGGCTGACGGAGACCGCAGCCCAGAGAGCCGTCATATCCGGCACGAACGACGTGTACAGCAGAACGAGGCAGCCGATGACGGAATAGGCCACGAGGACTTTGTTGGCCGAGAATTTGGCCATGAGGAAATTTGCGACGAATTTGCCGATGAAGAAGCAGATGAAGCTGTAGACCATAAAGTTTGCGGCCATGCGCTCGTTGAAGCTCGGATTCAGGTGCAAAGCAAGGCGGATCGTGAAGGACCAGACGGCGACCTGCATGCCGACATAGAGGAACTGGGCCACAATGCCCTTCTTGAAGCGTTTGTTCTTCGCGAGGTACGAAAGCGTCTCGACGAGGCTCGGCACCTTGTCAGCGGCCGACTTAACCTTGCATTTCGGGAATTTCGTAATGGCAAACAGAATGAAGACGGCAGCGAGAATGTAAATCATCACATGATACGGCTCGAGCGTGTGCTGCAGCATTTCCATCTTGAAAGCTGCGGCCTGTGCGGCGTCCATCGTGGCGAGCTGGCTCTGCATGCTGCCGCCTTCCTGGAAAATCAGGTATTTGCCGAGCAGGATGCCGGCAATCGAGCCGATGGGCTGGAACGTCTGGCTGATGTTCAGGCGCAGCGTCGCGTATTTCTCGGGTCCGAGCATCGTGCTGTACGTGTTGGCCGAGGTCTCGAGGAAGCCGAGGCCGATGGCGATGGCGAAAATTGCCATGAGGAACATCGTGTACGTCGCCATGTGTGAAGCCGGGAAGAACAGGCAGCAGCCTGCAATGTAGAAGCCAAGACCCGTGAGGATGGCCGTTTTGTACGTCGTTTTGCGGATGACCATCGAAGCCGGGATGGAAATCAGGAAATAGCCGCTGTAAAAGGCGCTCTGTACGAGAGCCGAAGCAAAGTCGCTCAGCGCAAAGACACTCTTGAACTGCGTAATCAGGACATCATTGAGGCTCGCGGCCGCCGCCCAGAGCGGGATCAGGCACGAGAGCAGGATAAACTGGAAAATCGGGGTTCTGCTGATATACCCATTGTCATACTGGATGATTTCTTTTTTTGCCATCGGATTAAATCCTCCTGAATCATTTTTATGCAAGATGCCGCCCGAAAGGCTCAGGCATCGAGAAAGCCGGCAAATTCTTCGGCATCGGCGTAGGAATCCTGCGTGCCTTTGCGCGTGACACTCAGCGCCGCGTACTGCGAAGCGCGCTGCATCGAGCCGAGCACATCTTCCGTGCGCGCATACGTGTCGACAAAGCAGCCGATGAAGGCGTCGCCGGCGCCCGTGCTGTCGACGGCGTCGACTTTCAGCGAAGGCACAAGCTGCGTCTCTTCTTCCGTGACGAGCAGCGAACCGCGGCTGCCCATTGTCACGATGACGTTCGAAAGGCCTTTTTTGACAAGGCTCTTCGCGGCGTCTTTGACATTTTCGATGGTGTCGACGGGCTTGTCGACGAGGATGGAGAGTTCTGTCTCATTCGGCACGAAGAAATCGCACTGGCAGGCCATGTCGAGCGAGAGTTTGCGGCTGGCTGGAGCCGGATTCAGGAGAACTTTGATATCATGCGCCTTAGCAAAGCGGATGGCGGCATAAACCGTCTCTAAGGGCACCTCGAGCTGCAGGACGAAAAGGCCGCATTTTGAAAGTTCCCCAGCTGCCCTCTCGATATCTTCCGGCCGCAGTTTTTCGTTGGCGCCCGGGTTGATGAGGATGCGGTTCTGGCCCGACTCGTCGACGACGATCGTCGCAATGCCGTTTGACGTATCCTTTGCCGTTTTTACAAGGCTCATATCAATATGATGGTTCTGAAAATTCTTGCGTGACTGTTCGCCGAACATGTCATCGCCAACGGACGTCATCATCACGACGTCGGCGCCGAGCTTTGCGGCTGCGATGGCCTGATTGGCCCCCTTGCCGCCGCTCGCGATATGGAAGCCGCTGACGCGGCGCGTTTCGCCGGCCTGCGGCATTTCATCCGTATACGAGACGATATCCATCATCGTCGACCCAATCACTGCAATCTTCATCTTATTTCCTCCTATATATTTATCTTTCTCTCATTCTGCCCGCGGGTTCCCAACGCTGCCCCGCTCAATCAGCTTGTTGTAAACCTGAATGCGCATTCTCGCCTGCGAAGGCTCGCGGATGAGCTCCAAAAGGCGGCGCACGGCCGTTTGGCCAAGTTCCTTCTTATAAACGTGAATCGTCGTGAGGCCCGGAGCACAGACTTCGCTGAAGTCGATGTCGTCAAAGCCGATGATTGACACATCCTCCGGCACGCGGTATTTGTACTTCTGCAGGGCCTGCATCGCGCCAAGCGCGATCATGTCGTTGTCCGCGAAAAACGCCGTCGGCAGCTCCACGCCATTTTCGAGCAATCTGCCAAACGCCTCATAAGCCCCCGTGATGGACACGGGCATCTCGAACTGGAAGGACTCCGCGGCCGGCAGCCCGTGTTCGAGCAGCGCGCGGCGGTAGCCATTGGCACGGCAGATAAAATTGCGCGTGCGCACGGAACCGTAGAGATAGCCGATTTTCTCATGTCCCTTCGCAATGAGATAGCGCACGGCCTCGGCGACGGAATTTTCGTTTTCCATCAAGACGCACTGAAACGGCAGATTCTCAAACGAGCAGTCGAGCAGCACCAGGGGCATCTGCGCCCTGAGGAACGGCTCCGCGTTCTTTTCGTCGAGTTCCGTGCCGATGAGAATCATGGCCGACGAGGTGTCCCCCAAAAGCTCCTCGACCTGCTGCTTGTAATCCGGCTCCTGCCGGTAGAGATTGACGAGCTTTGTCTCGTAGCCGTTCCTGCGGCTCTCGTTCTCGATGCTCTCAATCAGCGAAGCGAAAAACGGCGCGTCGGAGCAGACCTCGCCGCTGTCGCGGTAAATCACGAGCCGTATGCTCTGGATGCGGCTGCTCACGACATAGCCGTATTCACGCGCCAATGCCAGTATCTTCTGTGCCGTTTCCTGATTGACCCCGCGCTTGCCGTTCAGGGCGTTCGAGACGGTTGCTGCCGAAAAGCCCGACAGCTCGCTTAATTTTTTGATGTTTATCTTCACGGTCCCAGCCTCCTTGTTTCTTCTTACCATTCTAAACGAAGCAGGCGGAACGCGCAACGACAAGACCCTTCCCTTTTTCTTTGCTTTCTTTGTCTCAGGGACCATCAATGCCTTAGAAGACAACGCCGGCACGCAGGATCACGTTGGGATACGGCGAAAACTCACCGGTCCGGATCGCAAACTTTGCCTTGGCCGAAAGCTGCTTGAGCTCTTCGTGCGGCATGTACTCAAACGGCACCGTGTCAAGCTTCTCCTGCAGATAGGCGTGCAGGTCCTTGTTCTCCGTCTTGATTTCCTCGGCGAGGCAGCAGCCCTCGACTTCGGCCTCTTCAAGCACGGCGTCAAGAACGCTTTTAAACGACGGCACGCCGGCCGTCACGGCTAAATCAATGACCTCAACTCCCGGTGGAATCGGCATGCCGGCATCTCCGACCATGAAAAGGTCTTTATGCCCGAGTGCTGCGATGCAGCGCGAAAGCTCCGCATGCAGGATGCCATGTTTCTTCATCAAAATCTCCCCTTACCTTATATTGACCAGATTCGCCAGCTCTTTTCTGTTCGATTTATTCTTCTTTGTCGGCTGACTTCTTTCTGTTTCCTTACAGATGCTATTATAACGCATGATGTAAAATAAATCAATATATTTTTAGATATTATTTTATATATTTTTAGGATAAATTTTCTTGTTTTTGCCAAAATAAGCGTTTTACTGCGCTTATACGGGCCTTTTTAGACGTTTTATCACTTATTTAGGCATGGTTATAAATTTCATTTCCGTTCGCTTACAACCTTTTATGTAAAATATTATATAAATATTTTTATAAAAATTTATATAAAAATACCGCTGTCATCACAAAGACACAGCGGTATAAAGGTGATTTTGTTTTATTTGCCGAACGTGCGGATGGCCTGGCCCGTGATGCGGCGGACTCCCTTGAAGTCTTCGGCACCGGCGTCGGCCATGCATCTGGCGACAAGTTCCGTGGAAATCGGGGCCATGCCCTTAAAGAGGCCGATGGCATTCAGGGCCTGTATGGCCTTGACGGAAACCGTCTCCAAAGGTCGCTTTGCGTGCTTGCGTATGAGCGACGGCGGCTGCAGGATTGTGAGCCCCGCAAAGCCGAGCGCTTCCATCTCGTCTTCGATGCGTCCCTTGAGGTTCAGGTAGAAAAACTTCGACCGGGCATCCGCACCGACGGACGAGACGAGCACCATATGGCGAACGCCGTGTTTTTTCGCAAATTCCGCAAACATCATCTGGTAATCGTGGTCGACATGGTACTGGGCGGCCTTTGAGCCCGCCTGTTTTTTCGACGTGCCGAGGGCCGAAAAAATCACATCGCCCTGCACGAGGTCCTGCCAGCCTTCCGTGCGCTCAAAATCCACGACATACGCCTTGAGCTTTTTATGCTCGATGCCGAGCTCGCGCCGCGCAAAGGTCCGCACTTCCGTATAGCGCGGGTCACTGCAGAGCACCTGCACGAGGTCGCGTCCGACAGCACCCGTCGCCCCTACTACAATTGCCTTCATCTCTAAAACATTTCCTTCATTCTATTGGTTCGATTCATCGTTTTGCCCGCGAAACGCGCCTTCAGGCATTCTGCGCCCCTGCCAGGCTGCCGAGATAATCCCTGCACAGATGCTCCAGCGTGCCATCCGTGCGGAATCCCTGCAGAATCTCGTTGACTTTATCCACCAGCGGCGCGCAGTCTTCGCTGAGCACGATGCAGAATTCATCCTTCGTAAAAGGACTTGCCAAAAGCGGCGCGGCCAGACGCGGATCTTCCTTCACGTAAAAGGCGGCTTCAACCGTCTCCGTGATCATGACATCGGCTTCACCCTCGGCAATGCGCGCCGGAATCAGGGCATTGTCTGCGGCGAGGCGGATTTTTGCCTGCTTAAAATGACTTTCCACGAAATCCTCGTTCGTGCCGCCCGGATTGTACATGACGCGCACATCCGGCTGGTCCACATCCGCAAGGCTCTGGAAGCGTTCTTCCTCGCCCTTGCGGCAGAGGAGGGTCTTGCCCACGGACAGATAGCCTGCCGACAGCGTCATCTTCTGCGCGCGCTCTGCCGTGCGCGAAATGCCGCCCACAGCCATGTCGAAGCGCGAGAGCTTCGCGTCATCGGCCAAAGACGCCCATGAAGTCGGCACAAAATCCACTTTTACGCCGAGGCGTGCAGCCAGCCGCCAGGCCAGCTCGATATCAAAGCCCTGATAGCCATTCAGCAAATCACTGCTGTACGCCATGGGGCAGTAATCCCCCGGAGTGGCAACGATGAGTTTCCCGCGGCTCTGTATTTTTTCGAAAGCGGCTCCACCGCTCTTTTTCTCAGTGTACACCATAGCTCGCCCGGAAACGCTGATTGATTTCGCGAATTTCCATCTTGCCGTCGATATACGGCTCAAACATCTTGAACGGGTCCCCCACGCCTAAAGCGCAGCCCGAACAATTCTCACAGCCTGACTCACACGAGAGCGAACGGCGGACAATCTCCACGCGTTCCTCCCGCGTCGTATCCTTTATCAGGACACTCTTGTAACCTGTCATAGGAATCTTCCTTTCTTAACTATTTCCTATCTTTCTTGTTATTCCCTATTGAGATTTCTGTCTCCAGAAACCGGTACCCCTTTTTATTATAGAAGATTTTTATCATAAAAGATACACATTTTGATGTATTTCTTGAAGCAAACATACGCGCGCAAAAAATGTCTGCTATTATTAGTCCAGATACTATTTTTCTCGTACTTATTTGCCCTTTATCGTATAATGTATCCTGTATAAAAATTTTTGTCCTTATTTTCTTTTCACGGTTTACATTTTGATTGTAAGTGCTATAATCAAAAACAATCTCTCAATCATATTTATCATTTATCTAGAAAGGGCGTATAAATTATGGAACAAAATAAGAACTCCCTCAAGATCCCAAAAATCCTCTGGTTTCAGCTGTTCCTGCTGGCGCTCGGCTATGCGTTTTATTCGGCAAACCGCCTTTCGTTCGGCGTAGGCCTCAAAGCCGTCGCAGCCTCACTTTCGCTGACAGCCGTACAGCTCGGCACCATCGGCACGATTTTTACCCTTGGTCAGGCACTCGTCGATATCCCGGCAGGGTACCTCGCTGACCGCTTCGGCCGCAAGCGCATGCTGATTTTCGGCATGGTCGGCCTCGGCTGCATGACGGCCTGCGTCACGACGTCGGCAAGCTTTGTCGGCGCGGCCTTCTGGCGCGTCTGCTTCGGTATTTTCGAAGGCTGCTGGAACATCGTCATGTACTCGGTCGCAGGCTCGATTTTCCCGGCTGCCCGCGCCATGCTCAACGGCCTCATGATGACCTTTTACTCTGTCGGCGCTTATGTCGGCCCGACGTATTACGGCTGGAGCCTGCAGCGCACGGGGGACTGGAGCATCGGCCTGCAGCACATGGGCCTCGTCACGGTCATCTTCGGCCTGCTCCTGATTTTCGGCTTCAAGAAAAAATACACCGATACCTCGACCGACATCAAGCGCATCCACCTCGTTGAAGCCATCCGCACCGTCGGGTTCAACAAAGTTGTCTGGCTCGGCGTGCTCATCCAGATTTTGAACATCATCCCGTACTGGGGCTTTGCCTCGATGGGCCCGTACCTCTTCATGACGTACAAAGGCTTCAGCCCGGTCGAAGCCGGCTCGTTCTTCGGTGCCATCTACGGCATCGGCGGTCTCAGCGGCGTCGTGCTCGGCTTCTTTGCCGATAAATTCGGCCGCAAACCGACCATCATCTGCCTCTCGGGCCTCAACGCTCTCTGCGCCATCCTGATTTTCCACTTCATCCCGCAGACTTCCCCGATTCTTTACATTGTCGGCGGCATCATGGGCATCGGCCTGCATGCCATCTACGTTCTCGGTTACACGATTGCACAGGACGGTGTCAGCACGAGCCAGATTGGCCTCGCTACGGGCATTGTCGGTGCTTCAAGCTACTTCCTCTCCTTCTTCTCGGGCCCGCTCATGGGCTTCCTGACGACCACGCTCGGCCATGTCGCAGCACTTGACATCATCGTCGTCGCCTTTGAGGCCTGCCTCTTCGTCGTCGCTCTGCTCATGAAAGAGACGAAGAACCGCCACGTCGAAAAGAAAGCATAAAACGGATTCCTGCTATATAATATAGAAGAAACTTTGCAAAAAGGTCAGCCCCAGCGCCGGCCTTTTTATTTTGCCCTGAATATGATATCATCAAGACATATACTATGTCGCACGAAAGGATTTGAATACATGACCAGCATCAGAAAAGTCAATGTCACCTGCCCCGAATGCCATACGCAGGGTGAATTCACGGTCTATAAGAGCATCAACACGAAAGAGAACCCCGCGCTCAAGGAAAAAGTCCGCGACGGCTCGCTGTTTCAGTTCGTCTGCCCGAGCTGCGGCGCGAAGACGACGGTCGACTATCCGTTTCTCTACCATCAGCCCGAGGACCACTTCATGATCAACTACGGCAAACTCGAAGACGGCCGCAAGGCCCTCGAAATGCTGCGCGGCAAGGGCGTCGCCCTCAAAGACTGGGCCGAGGAAATGGAAAAGACAACGCGCCCCTACGTCCTGCGCGCCGTCGATGACCGACTCGCCTTCCGCGAAAAACTCTTCATCTTCGATGCCGGCCTCGACGACCGCCTCGTCGAAATCTACAAATTCATGGTCCTCTACCAGTACGCCGCAGCCGGCAAGGCACAGGGCGGCGAAAAGGCCTATTTCTACACGGATTCCAAAGGACATCACCGCGTCCAGCTCGTGCGCGGCAAGGAAACGCTCGGCCTCGCCGACTTCTCGCGCAAAATCTACAACGAAGTCCACACCCAGTACGCGAAAAAGCTCCATGACATCCGCAAATCCGACCCCGTCATCGACACCAACTGGGCCCAGAACTTCCTGAAGTCCCTCGCGGAAATCTAAAAACGCATAACCGATAAACCGCGATGATATCCGTTCCTGCCGATTCTTCATATTTTCTTCACATTCCGGCCACAGCTTCTGCACATTTTTTCTTTATAATGAAGCCATCAAGAAAAGATACAGGATAAATCGAAAGGAAGGATATCTTATGATGATGACCAATTATATGGAAGTGCTCATGAGCAATGAACCTTGGAACCTCATTGCCTTTATGGTTCTGCCCGTCGCGATGGCCGAGCTTTTGACAGCTGCAGAGCTCTTCATCCTCGCGCGGCCCGAGAAAAGCGCGGGCTGGAAGCGCCTGAGCCACGGCCTCGGCCTTGCCGCCGGTATTTATTTTGCCATCGTTTTCCTCTATTTTGTGCTGCACGTCATCCCGGGGCTCACGTTCCGCGGCTGGATTGATGAGCTCGCCGTCTTCGCCTATCTCGCCGGCATCTTCCCGCTCGGCGCCATCACGCTGCAGGAGCTCGGCGTCTTCGGCGGACCGTCCGCAAAGCGCCAGTGGCACCACATCCTGCTGCTCATTGGCTTTTTGATTGTCAGCCACATTGCCATGATTTTCGGCATGGTCGATCCGACCCTCGGCGGCTGGCAGCCACCCGTACAGCAGAACATGATGAACATGCAGCATGACATGGGCAATATGCCAATGGACCACGATGATATGGGCCATATGAACAACGCGGACATGAACGAAATGCACCAGTCGATGCATCACGGCTCCCATTCGATGAATCAGGGCAGCCAGCAGTAAAGCATTGGGACCGCTGTCGGCGCCTGCATTATATAGAAGGGAATGAATGAGATGGAAACAAACAGGACCGTCCTCCTCGTCGACGATGACGCCAGACTCCGCAGTCTGCTGCGCGATTTCCTGCAAAAGGAAAACTGGCAGGTCGAAGAAGCGGCCGACGGCATCGAGGCACTCGCGGCGATTGACGCCAAGCGTCCTGCCATCGTCATTCTCGACCTCATGATGCCTCGGCTCGATGGCATCGAGGTCTGCCGCCGCGTGCGCCAGACCTCGCAGGTGCCCATCATCATGCTGACGGCGCGCGACGATGAAGTCGACAAATTATTAGGACTCGAAATTGGGGCTGACGATTATCTCGTCAAGCCCTTTTCCATGCGCGAGCTCGCGGCCCGCATGAAGGCCATCCTGCGCCGCACGGGCGGCCTGCCGCAGCAGCCTGCCGTTCCTGCCGATACGCTTTCTGCCGGCGGGCTTTGCCTGCATGTGCAGCAGCATACGGCAGAGCTTGATGGCAGGTCCTTAGCGCTTACCCCGATTGAATTCTCGATGCTCGAACTCTTCCTGCGCCACCAGGGACAGGTCCTAAGCCGCCTGCAGCTCTTAGATGCCGCCCACGGCTTTGCCTTTGAAGGCTACGAGCGCACAATTGACGCACACATCCGCAATCTGCGCAAAAAAATCGAACATGATACGCACGCGCCCAAGTACATCCAGACTGTCTATGGCATCGGCTATCGCTTTGACGGCGGAACAGACGGAGGTGAACATCGTGTTTGACCCACGCAGCGCAAAATGGAACAGCGTGCAGTGGAAAGTCGCGGGCAGCACGTTTCTGCTGCTCGCCTTCACCGTCTGCAGCCTGATTTTTCTCACACAGCACCAGATGGAAGCGGCCTTTGGCGATTACCTTTCGCTGCACCTCGCCGTCATGGAGCACGGTGCGGCCGAAATGGTGTTCATCCATTCCGTCCATCAGTCGCTCTGGTGGGTCGGGCTGTTCTTCATCCTGCTCGGCTTCCTCATAAGCTCGCTCATCGGCGCGAGCATCACTCGCCCGCTGCGCAGACTCACGGCCGCCGCCGAAGAAGTCCGGCACGGCCATTTCGACCAGCGCGTCAAAGTCACGTCGGCAGATGAAGTCGGCCGGCTCGCCGAAGTCTTCAACCAGATGGCCGCAGAACTTGAGAAGAGCGAAGCCACAAGGCGCGATTTTTTCGCGAGCATCACGCACGAACTGCGCACGCCGCTGGCCGTCCTGCAGGGCTCACTCGAAAATATGACGAACGGCGTGAGCGAGCCGACACCTGAGCGGCTCTTCGCCATGCAGGAAGAAGTCATGCGCCTGAGCCGGCTCGTGACAGACCTGCGCGACCTTTCCCTCGCCGAAGTCCACGAACTCAAGCTCCACATCAAAAAAGTCGACCTTGGCCAGCTCGCTTCGCAGATGGTCATGCTGATGCAGCCGCTTTTCGAGGAAAAACAGCAGGAACTGCGCTGTGAAATCCCTAAAAAATCCCTTCTGCTGCACCTTGACGCCGACCGCATGCGCCAAGTCATTGGCAACCTACTCATCAACGCGGGCCGCCACACGCCAAACGGCAGCCATATTGTGCTGGCACTGAGCGAAACAAGCGAAGAAATCCTGCTGACCGTCACCGACGACGGCGAGGGCATCGCGAAAGACGAACTCCCCCATATCTTCGACAAATTCTACCGAAGCTCAAGAAATGCCCAGAGCGAAACAAACAGCCCCGCGGGCGGCTCCGGCATCGGCCTCGCCCTTGCCAGACAGTACGTCGAAATCCAGCACGGAACCATTACCGTCTCATCCTCCGCAGAAGGCACGAGCTTTGTCATCCATCTGCCCAAATCCCTGAAAAGCGAATAACCTATAAAAACAAAAAAGACAGAAGAACCTTTCTCACGCTCATGAAAGTTTCTTCTGTCTTTTGCTTTTGTCTTTATCTTGCCTGCAGGCTCCGGCGCAGCGCCGCGATGCCGCGGATATCGTCGGGCGTCGTGCGGCAGCAGCCGCCGATGAGCCTTGCACCGGCCTCGTACCACTGGCGCACAAAATCATGATACGGCGTCGGGCTGCCGTGCCATGTCTTCGTCACGGCGTCGTACGTCTCGCCTGTATTCGGGTAAACGACGACGGGTTTTGCCGTATGTTCGCGGATCTTTTTGATGAGGTCCGCGACATACTGCGGCGCCGTGCAGTTGACGCCAATCGCCGCGACCTGACTTTCCCTGTCGAGCACGCGCGCGCAGTCCGCGATTTTATCGCCGCCGCAGGTGTGCTCCGCGTCTTTGCACGAAAACGAAATCCACGCGCCGGCATCCGTGTAGCGGTGCAGGTCATCAAGAATCGCCAACGCTTCATCGAGCAGCGGCAAAGTCTCGCAGGCCAGAATATCGGGCTCCGCGCCTACGAGAATATCAAGGCGTTCCGCATGAAAGTCCGCAAGCTCCGCACGGCTTGCCTTGTAGTCTCCGCGGTATTCCGAGCCGTCGGCGAGATACGCGCCGTACGGTCCGACCGAAGCAGCCGCGAGCGGCCTCGGCCTGCCCTGCCGTTTCGCCTGCTGCGCCCAAAACTTATCCCTTGCCTGCTGCACAAGGCGGACGGAACGCACGATGAGCTCCCTTGCCTGCTCGCGCGAAAAGCCCTTCTTCTCAAAGCCCTCGACCGTCGCCTGATAGCTCGCGCTCGTCGAGACATCGGCACCGGCCTCATAATAATCGCGGTGCACAGCCTCGACCAGCTCCGGTTTCTCAAAAAGCGCCTTGGCCGACCAGAGTTCATCATTCGTGTCAAAGCCGCGCCGCGCGAGCTCCGTGCCAAACGCGCCGTCAAGCACGATGAGCGGATATTTCGACAGGTATGTCTCAATCGTATTCATACAAAATCCCCCTCTACTCTCTTACTTATCCTCTAAAAGCTCCTGCGGAGGCTCCTTGCCAAACCATTTCTGGTAAATCTCCGTGAACTTGCCATTGGCCTTGATTTTTGCGAGACCATCATCAATCTTCTTCAAGAGCTCTGTATTACCCTTGAGCACCGCGATGCCGAGGTCCTCCTTCGTCAAAGCGACTTCGGCCGTGCGCACATTCTTGTTGTTTGCATGCGCGACATAGTACTCATTCGTCGGAATATCGTTGACGACGGCATCGACGCCGCCGTTCTGGACCTCAAGGAACGCCTCATTAATCGCGTTAAACACGCGGACATTGGCATTTGGGATTTTGCGCGCGGCTTCCTCACCCGTCGAACCGATTGAAACGCCGAGCGTCTTGCCCTCGAGGTCCTTGGCCGTGTGAATCGTATCGTTGTCCGCCCTTACGACCACACCGAGGCCCGCGATGTAATACGGCTTCGAGAAATCGACCGACTGCTTGCGGTCATCCGTAATCGTGATGTCGTTGATCGCCACATCGATTTCCTTTGCCTGCAGCGCCGGGATCAGGCCATCGAACGAACGGTTGCTGATCTCAACATCGAAACCTTCCTCGGCACCAATCGCGCGGATAATATCAACATCGAAGCCCTCATACTCATTCGTATCCTGATTCTGCGAACCGAACGGCGGATAGCTTGCATCCATGCCGACTTTCAGCACCTTCTTGTCCGACTGCGCCTGCTGCCCGCAGCCAGCCGCCAACACTGCCGTGCCGAGCAGACAGATGCTCAAAAGCAATAAGATTATTTTCTTCATATCATGCACACCTCACGCAACGTTATTGTATCTTTGTTAAGACTCATCTTACCGTATAATGCATACTATGTCAATATGCATTATAAAAGTTATGAGATTCATTTGTATTTTGAATGAGTCTGAACCTTTACATTTGCCCGATGTTTATTGACTTTTCTGTCTATAACCTTTACACTAAAACCAAGAAAGGAGTGTTGTTTTATGAGTAAGAAACAAAGAAATGCACTGATTACGCTCATAATCGGTGCCATCATCTGGTTCTCACCCGTTCCGGACGGCGTGACGGTTGTCGCCTGGCATCTTGCAGCTGTCTTTATCGCGACAGTTGTCGGCTTCATCCTGCAGCCTCTGCCAATCGGCGCAGTCGCCTTCATCGCCATCACGTTTTCGACGCTGAGCGGACTTTTAAAAGTCGGCGACGCGCTCGCAGGCTACGGCAATTCCACGATCTGGCTCATTGTCTGTGCCTTCCTTTATTCACGCGGCTTCATCAAGAGCGGCCTCGGCAAACGCATCGCCTTCGGCATTATCAAAGCCATCGGCAAGAGTGCCTTGTCCCTTGGCTATGCCATCGCGTTCAGTGAACTCATCATCTCTCCTGCCACGCCATCGGCCACGGCCCGCGGCGGCGGCATCATGTACCCGATCGTCCGTTCCCTCGCCGGCGCGCTCGGCTCCGAGCCGGAAAAAACGGCTAAGAAAATCGGTACCTATCTCATGCAGGTCGGCTATCACTGCGACGCCGTGACCTGTACGATGTTCGTGACGTCCATGGCCGGCAACCCGCTCTGCGTGGCCCTCGCCGCCAAAACGCTCGGCGTTGAAGTCACCTGGATGGGCTGGGCCAGTGCCGCGATTGTGCCGGGTCTCCTGAGCCTGCTGCTCGTCCCGCTCGTCATGCTCAAACTGACGAAACCGGAGCTCGTCAGCATCCCCGATGCCAAGCAGCTCGCACAGAAAGAGCTCACGGCCATGGGCCCGATGTCGCGCAGCGAAAAATATCTGACTGCCGTCTTCCTCGGCTCGCTGTTCTTCTGGGCTACGTCCGGCCTCACGCACATCGGCGCTACGCCGGTTGCCATGGCCGCCGTCTGCATCATGATCATCTTTGACGTCATCAACTGGAAAGATGTACTGAGTGAAAAAGGCGCTTGGGACGCCATGTTCTGGATGGGTTCGCTCATGACCCTTGCTTCTGCCCTTGCCAAATCCGGCATCATCAAATGGATGGCCGGCTCCGCAGGTGCAGCGATTTCCTCGCTCGGACTCGGCTGGGTCGCTTCGGCACTCATCCTGCTGCTCTTCTACACCTACATTCATTACTGCTTCGCCAGTGTCACGGCCCGCATCAGCGCGCTCTACGCCGCGTTCATCGCCGTCGCTGTCGCCGTCGGTGCCCCGCCGCTCATGACGGCCATCATCTTCGGCATCTTCGCCGACGTCCCGATTTCCCTCACGCATTACGGCAACGGCTGCGCCCCGATTTACTTCGGTGCCGGCTACGTCACGCAGGGTGAATGGTGGCGCAATGGCTTCATCATGACGACCATCACCACGCTCATCTACCTGACCATTGGCGCTGCCTGGTGGAAAGTTATCGGACTCTGGTAAACTTCGAAAAACAGCATAAAACGTACGGATAAAAAACTGCCCTGCATGAGCCGGATAAAAATTCCAGCCCATGCAGGGCAGTTTCCTTCTATTATATATAGGTGCAGACAAAGCGCGGTCACTTCGTCCAGGTCACAGAGCCGATGGCATCACTCGAATAGATGCCGCGATTGTGTTCATAGTCCGTTCTTGAACCCCTGTAATATGTTGTCGTATACGAATTATCGCCATTGCTCGTAATCGCAACACCATAATATCCCGAAGTACCGCTCTTGACGCTTTGGCTGCTCAAACCATTCGAACCGTACTTGCCGACAATGCCCCACATATCCGTCATGGATACACTGCCGTTCGGATTGGGAGCAGTCCACGAAAAAACCTTAGGCTTTCCGCCTGCCGGCCCACTTATGCCGGATACCCATCCGAAAAAATAATATCTCCGTTGCGAATGGCTTTCTCGACAGCTCTGGCAATATCATCCATGCTCTGCTTGTCCTGCTTCTCTTCGTCCGTATAATCGCTTTCATCAATTTTCGGCAGCTGGATACCTTCCAGAGTATCAGCCACCTGCAAAAAAGTCTGCTTGATGCCGCCCGCAAGTCCGCTATTGCTGAACAAAGCCGCCGCGCAGCCCACAACGAACGCCAGCAGCAGGGCATATTCGACAATGCCCTGTCCGTGTTCCCCTATGATTTTTTTCAGCCACGTTCTCATTGCCAGCACCTCAAAAATCGGAAAAGACCCCCACTGCCAACAGTCGATCTCTCTTTTAAATCAAATTGTTCTTGCATTATTATTGTAAGCAATTGATAAGGTATCTGTCAAATACGAATGTCCCTTTGCCAATGCCATCAAGAAAAAAGCATCTCACAGAAATCTTTAACTCGTACCGGCGTCTCCGGATGCTCGCCATCGCCATCTTCTTCCTTTCAGAATCTTATGTTATAATAAAATTAATTAAGGATAGCGCCCAAAGGGGAGGGAAAATTTTTATGGCTAATCAGACCATCCCGCAAGACCGTCACCAAAGGGCTTTAGCCATCGTAAAGCGCTTTCGTCTGATGGATGATGATTTCATGAAACGCTGTCTAAAAGACAATACAGCAGCAGTAACCTGTATCTTGCAGATTATCCTGAACAAAAAGGATTTAACCGCTCTCTCCTGCCAGATTGAATATACCATTCCGAGTCTGCAGGGAAGAGGAATCCGTCTTGATGTACACGCCATTGACAGTCAGAACCGTGAATATGACATTGAGATTCAGCGCAGTGACAAAGGTGCCGGCCGCAAGCGGGCCCGCTTTAACAGCAGTCTGCTTGACCTCAACAGCCTGCCCAAGGGAGCTAATCCTGAAAAGCTGCCGGAAACCTACGTCATTTTCATCACAGAAAACGATGTATTGCAGCACCGTCTGCCACTCTACCATATCGAACGCATCGTTGAAGAGCTGCAACAGCCCTTCCATGATGGCGAGCATATCATCTACGTGAACGGTGCCTATACCGGTAATGATGAAATTGGAAAGCTTATGCACGATTTCCGCAGCCGGGACTACCATGACATGCATTTTGAACCATTACGGGAGACTGTTCGCCGCTATAAAGAAAATCCGGAAGAGGTGAATACCATGTGCAAAGAAATTGAAGAATGGATGGCAGAAGAACACCATGCAGGCGAAGAAAAAGGTTCTTTAAAAACTCTTTTGACCAGCGTACGCAGTTTGATGGAATCACTTCACTGTGACAAGGATAAAGCCATGGACCTTTTGAAGGTACCTCTTGACATGCGCAAGAAGATCACGATGATGTTGTAAACGAAAAACATATAGAAAAATCCTCGCGGACGTTGACACCGCGAGGATTTTTCGTACATAGACCAATCGGAACAAAAAGAGCTCATCAGCGACACAATTCCCACAGCCGCTCAATGCTAAAGACGCATAGCCTAAAATCTGTCAAAATCTTTAACAGGTGCCGGCTTCTCCGGATGCTCGCCAAGTATCTTCTCCATCCATGCGACATCGTACCACCGGCCAAATTTATAGCCGCTCTGGTGAAACGTGCCGACCATTTCGTAACCAAGCCTCTTATGAAACGCGACGCTGCCATTTGTCAGATACGGGTCATCGTCCGTCCGCGGCACCGCAATGCACGCATTAATGTTGAGAATTCCCATCTTGCGCAAAGCTGCTTCCAAAGCATCATAAAGCCTGCGCCCGATCCCAAGCTTGCGTGCATCTTTGTCGACATAAATGCTCGACTCGACCGACCAGCCGTACGCCGCGCGGCCGTAAAATTCGTGCGCATACGCATATCCGAGGACTCTGCCGTCCTTTTCTGCGACAAGGTACGGGTAATGCTCTAAAATTTTCTCTCGGCGTGCGTTCATCTCTGCCGCATCCGGGGCGTCGTATTCGAAGGTGATGGCTGTGTGCTTTACGTAGTATTGATAGATTCTCGCTAAAGATTCGGCATCGTCTGACTGTGCCATGCGAATTGTGATGTCTTCTGTCATGCTATTTCTCTCCCATATTGACCTATGCCAAATAAAAAGACATGAAACACAAAAGTTCAAGGTCTTTTATGGTTCATGTCTATGCAATTACAAAAATTTTTCGTGCCATTTTTAAGCTGCCTGTGCGGCAGATAACTATATACCGCATATTTCTTGACGCGCTTAATTTTTCTAAACTGCCTGTACGGCAGATAACGGTGCTGCGAGATGGCTCTAAGACTTATGTTGTCTTGTATTTCTGCTCTCTAACTTTATTTAACCAAAATTTCAGCTATCTGTCAATTAAAGCTTTATCCCTTTGCAGTCCCTGCATGCATTCAGTTCTGCTATATTTGACAGGATTCATGGCGATAGTATTAAGATTTTTCGCCACTCCAACGGTCAGTATTTAATGCATGAATTTTCCTCATCAGTTGACTACCTGATTCCCAAAGTATGGACACAAGGTAACTTCCCCATAGGCAAAAGCTGACTTTTCCGCATTCTCTATGGTATAATGAAAGCAAAAAGGGGTGCTTGCCTTGACACGAGAAGAAGAGCTTTCGCGGCAGCTCGATGCCGACCATTACAACCCGATGAACGACGTCCTCTTCAAGTTCATTTTTGGTAAAGAGGAGCGCAAGCAGATCACGATTGACTTTTTGAACGCCGTGCTGCAGCAGTCGCTCGGCCATGCCATTGCCGACATCCGTTTTGACCAGACGGAGAAAACACCCGAACATGAGGACGACAAGCTGACGCGTCTCGATGTGGCCTGCGAACTCGATACGGGCGAGCAGGTCGACGTCGAAGTGCAGGTCGTCAACGAGAAGAACATCCAGCGCCGCACGCTTTACTACTGGGCGCAGATGTACCTGATGTCCCTGCCGGCCGGCAAAAAGTATCAGGACCTGCGGCCGGCGATTACGATTAACATCCTCGGCTTTTCCGTGTTTCACCATGCAAAGCCGCACTCGCGCTTCATCCTCTACGATGAAGTCAACAGCCTGCGGCTGAATCAAGACCTCGAGCTGCATTTTCTCGAAATCCCGAAATACGCCGAGGCACCGAAAAAGCCGATTGGCCAGCTGACGAAGATGGAACGCTGGCTCGCGTATTTTGCCAACCAGCTGACGAAAGAAGAACGGAGGGAACTGGCGATGAAAGACGAAAAAATCAAAGATGCGATGGACGCGACGCAGGTCTTTTTGAGCGACAAAGAAGAGCGCCGCCGCTACATCAACCGCGAAATGGCCATCATGGACCGCCGCTCCGAACTTGCCTCGGCACGGGAAGATGAGCGGAAAAAGACCATGCTTAGAAATATCCAAACCTTAATGCGAAAAGGCAGTCTTAGCATGGAAGCCGCTATGGATATGCTCGATATCCCCGAAGCTGATCAGACAAAATACGCAGAGCTCATTCAGAAGAACTTGCATTAACTTAAATACAAGAAGCCCCGCCATGCTGCGGGGATTTTTGTGCCCAAAACTGAATTGTTCTTGCTTGTCAATCCATTTCTTCGCGTCGCACACCGAGGCCGGACGGCAGTCCCCTTCGGCAAAAGAAAAGAAGCCAGCAATCTATTTCGTCTGCCAGCTTCTTTTCAGAGCACTTTATGAAAACTATAATTAGGATATCATGTTTTAACGTATTTGTCAAATATTTCGGAGCGATTTATCCAGTTTTTTCAAGCAGTAGGAATTTGATTTGTCTTTGTTTTCTTTTTGACTTTTATAGAAGGGAATAATTAAAAAAGGAAAGTCAAAATAACAAAAAAGGCCCCGCAGGACCCCCGCGAAGCCGTGTAATTCCTAGTGGTGCCGAAGAACGGATTTTAACTGGTTCCGAAATAATGAAACGTAGAAATGTCATGTCTACAAGATGCCTCGTATTGACAATGCGGAATGATTGACACATTCCCTCACGGGCGGCTGCAATCGAATGAAGAAATAGACAAAGTCAATTCTCATATGTTTACAATCAATATATTATGGTAACAGCACTTTACAACTTTTGAAGCAAAATAAAATCGCATAGCCTCCCTCGCGATGTATAATAAAGTCGCTAAACCAA
>NZ_JBHYRS010000011.1:0-67073 GCF_047974105.1 Mitsuokella apri | reverse complement strand
ACACAGTAGTTAAGCATTCAGAGGCCGAAAGTACTTGTCTGGAGACGGACTGGGAGGATAGGAAGTTGCCGGTTAAGAGGGGCTCCGCGAAAGCGGAGCTTTTTTCGTATGAGAACGATATAATGCTTTCCTATTATATGGAAACGACTTTCGTATTTGCAGATAACTTCTATATTTGATATACTGAATAAGTTGTAACGTTTCATTATTTTAGCACAAGGAGCGGTGGGGATGCGTAAGACGCGCAAGCAGAAGCGCAGTTTTCGGCGAATCAAATGGCTGGGCTTGATTTTCGTCGTGATCATAGCTGTTGTTGTCGGCTGTTATGCCGCTACACATCATAAAGCGTCTGTTCGTGAAATTGGTGATACAGACCATCAGATTACTCATGTCATGATTATGGGTGTGGACAGCCGCAAGGATGATGTGGGCAGAAGCGATACTTTGATGGTGGCATCCATCGACCAGACGGCAGAAAAGGCAGCCCTGCTTTCAATTCCCCGCGATACGCGCGTGGCAATTGACGGGCATGGTTACGATAAAATCAATCACGCCTACGCATATGGCGGCCATGAACTGACGAAATCGTCGGTGGAAGGGCTGCTCGGCGTGCCCATGGATCATTACGTCATCATTGATACAAAATCCTTCGAACGCATTATTGATGCGATCGGCGGTGTTGATATCAATGTTGAAAAACGCATGCATTATGAGGATCCTTGGGATGATAACGGCGGCCTGGTCATTGACCTCTATCCCGGCGAGCAGCATATGGATGGCAAGAAGGCCATCCAGTACGTGCGCTACCGCGATGGCGAGGGGGATATCGGCCGCATTGGCCGTCAGCAAAAATTCATGAAGGCGGTCGTGGAGCAGGTGCTGTCGCCGGAAATTTTGCCGCGCCTGCCGGATATTGTCAAGGAAGTCAGCAGTGCGGTCAAGACCGATATGTCGGTCACGGAACTTTTGAGTTTTGCGAAAATGATGAAGACGTTCCAGGCGAACGGCTTAGAAGCACAGATGGTGCCGGGGCAGCCGGCTTATCATAAGGATATCAGTTATTGGATTCCCGATATCACAGATGTGCGGGATCTTCTGGCATCCGAGCTCGGCCTGACTTTGACCGATGCTGCCAAGCAGGAGGCCCAGGAAGCGGAAGACAAGTATGACGCAGATTTGCCTAAGGACCTCAAACTGCTTGCCCATAAAACAAATGGCGGCACGAAACTGACGGATAAAGAGAAGAAAGATGAAGACGACGAGCCCATGAAACCGGAGGAGATTTCGGTCATGGTCATCAATTCCAGCGGCATTGACGGTGCCGGTGCGGAAGTGGCTGCGGCTCTGCAGAAAAAGGGCTTCATCATCTCGGGCGTCGAAACGGGCAAAACCAGTTCGAACCCGACGACGACGATTACGACGTCAACGCGCAATACCGATGTATTTTACGGCATGCCGTTTGCCTGCGTCATTCGCGATGGCGGCAGTTCGAATCAGGCCGTCGTCAATATTGGCCGGGATTATCACAAAAAAGGGAAATGATTTGAGACGGAGCACCTGCTCCGTCTTTCTCGCAATACGAACAATACGAAGATTTTACTGGAGTGGATGTATTTGGCAATGTTACGGGTAACAGGGCTCAAAAAGGCCTTTGGTATCGATGAGTTATTCCATGATGTCAGTTTTGAAGTTGCGCGCGGGGATAAAGTCGGCTTTGTCGGGGCCAATGGCGCTGGCAAGACGACGCTCATGCGCTGCCTGCTCGGTCAGGAAGAATACGATGGCGGCACGGTGCAGCTTGATGAAGCCGCGACGATTGGCTATGTCGAGCAGCAGGCTGATTTTGGCGACGGCACACTTTATGAGGAATTCCTGCGCGCGTTTGACGATGTCATTGCGCTGGGGGAACGCAAGAAAGAACTTGAAAAAAAGATTGCTGTCGACCATGATGAAGAGATGATGAAGGCCTACAGCAAGGTCGTGGAGCGTTTTGAAATGCTCGGCGGCTACGATTATGAAAGCAGGATCCGCCGCGTGGCGTTTGGACTCGGCTTTACGGAAGACGACTTTGAGAAGAATGTCGCACACTTTTCCGGCGGACAGAAGACGCGCATCTGCCTGACAAAGGCACTTTTACGCGAACCGGATTTCCTGTTCCTCGACGAGCCGACGAATCATCTCGACATTCACATGATTGAATGGCTCGAAGGTTTTTTGCGCAGTTATGCCGGCGGCGTGCTGATCATTTCGCATGACCGCTACTTCCTCGACCGCGTGGCGACGCGCATTCTGGAGCTCGCCGGCAGGACCGTCACGAATTACGACGGCAATTATACCTATTATATGAAGGTCAAGACGGAGCGCCGTGCGGCGCTGCAGTCTGCCTATGAAAAGCAGCAGGAGCATATCAAAAAGACCGAGGAATACATCCGCCGCTATAAGGCCGGCATCAAGAGCAAACAGGCGCGCGGCCGCCAGAGCCAGCTCAACCGCCTCGAGCGCATCGTGCTGCCGCCGGAGGATGCCTCGTTTAATTATTTTGCCCTGAACAAGCCGCCCGAGTGTGCGCAGCGCGTGGCAGAACTTGAAGATGTCTCAATGTCGTTTGGCAGCCATAAGATTTTTGATCACATCTCAATGCTGATCCGTCGCGGCGACGGCGTGGCCCTTGTCGGTCCGAACGGTGCGGGCAAGACGACGCTGCTGCGCATTCTCGTGGGCGAGCTTGAATCGCCGACGGGGCGTGTCAAGATCGGCAGCCGCGTCAAGATTGGCTATTTCTCGCAGCAGCATGAAGGCCTGCACATGGACAATACCATCCTCGATGAGCTCATCTACGAGTACGGCATCAATGAGGAGCAGGCAAGGCGCTATCTCGGGGCCTTTCTTTTTCACGGGGATGAGGTCCTGCGCCGCATTGGGGACCTTTCCGGCGGCGAACAGTCGCGTGTGGCCTTTTTGAAGCTCATGCTGACGGGTGCGAATTTCCTCGTGCTCGATGAGCCGACAAACCATCTCGACATCCCTGCACGCGAAGCTGTCGAGGAAGCCCTGATGGCTTTTCCGGGGACGTTCTTAGCCGTCTCGCATGACCGCTATTTTCTCGACAAGGTGGCAAACTGCACGCTCGAACTCGAGAACGGCAGGCTCACGGAGTATCTTGGCAATTACAGCTATTATTTAATGAAGAAAGAGCTTGCTGAAGAAGAGGCACGCGAGCAGCAGGAAGCGGAGGAAAAAGCCGAGGCAGAGAAAGAAGCAAAGCGCAAAGCAAAGGAAAAATCTGCACATAAAAAGGATGCTGTGAAGGAATCTTCGGAGGCAGCCAAGCAAAAAGCAGAAGCGGAAAAGCGGCGTGCGGAAGAAAAGAAACGCGCAGAGCTTGGCCGCATTCAGAGTATGAGTGAGCAGAAGCGAGAAGAAATGATTCAGCGTGCCGAAGCGGAGATTGCCATGGCAGAAGCCGAGCTTAAAGGGCTGGAATTCCAGATGAACGATCCTGCTGTACAGTCGGACCCGCAGCAGAGTCAGGAAATCGCCGAGGCCTATGCTGCCAAGGAAAAAGAAATCGAGCAGCGCTATGAGAAGTGGGAACGCTTGACAGAGGCATAAATAATATAGTGGAGAATGTCTGTATATGAGATATGGCCGATAGCTGCCGGAAGGAGGGGCCCATGCCGAAGAAGAAAGAAGAAATCCAGCAGTCCCTGCCGGGACTGAACGTCGAAGAAGTCGTAGAGGGTGTCGTGGAAAGCATCATTTTTGCCAGCGACGACGGTCGGTTTTGCGTATTCCGATTAAAGCCTAATCGCCAGAACAGCCGTATAACGGCGACAGTCAACGCAGAGGCTCCCCTTGTCGGCCAACAGCTCCATCTGCGCGGCCGCTGGGTCACACATAAGCGCTATGGCCTGCAGTTTCAGGTCACGGGCATGCGCATCGAGGCACCGTCGAGCGCGGAGGGAATCGAGCGTTTTCTCGCTTCCGGCGTTGTCGATGGCATTGGGCCGGCGCTGGCAAGGCGCATTGTGGAAAAATTTGGGCGTGATACGCTGAATATCATCGAGAAATCGCCGTCAAGACTGCACGAGGTTGCTGGCATCGGCAAAAAGACGATTGAAAAAATAACTTCTTCTTATGCTTCACAGTCAGAGCTTCGCGACATCATGCTCTGGCTTGAATCTCATCATATCTCCGGCACGTATGCCGCACGTATCTTTAAGAAATACGGTTCGTTCTCCATTGATACGCTCGAAAATCATCCTTATCAGCTGGCCAGTGAAGTCGAGGGTATTGGCTTCAAAATTGCCGATACGATTGCTTCAAGTCTTGGCATCGCCCCCGACAACCGCTACCGCATCGCCGCGGGCATCGATTTTGCCTTGCAGGATATTGCGCAGAAGGGACATTGCTGTCTGCCGGAAGAAAATCTGGCTGAACTGGCAGCAAAACTCCTGGGCCTTGATAAGGAAACCGTGCGCAAAGTCCTCAAAGCCCTGTTGGCTGAAAAGAAGCTCGCCGTGGAATATGTAGGAGCACAGACCTTGATTTATCCGCAGTATCTTTACCGCGCGGAGAATAAAGTCGCGCGCAAACTGCTCTATCTGCAGAAATACGCGGATGACATTCCGATGGAGGAAGATCCTGGCATTCTGGTGGAGAAATGGGAGCGGATCTCAGGCATCCATCTGGCAGATAAGCAGAAAGAAGCATTGGAAGATGTCCTGCAGTACGGAGTTTTTATCCTGACAGGCGGCCCTGGTACCGGTAAGACCACTGTGGTGCGCGGCATGCTCGACCTACTGCAGCTTCAGGGCCTTACGGTCCTTTTGGGCGCGCCGACGGGGCGTGCGGCAAAGCGCCTGGCAGAAGCGACAGGTCAAAAGGCCATGACCGTTCACCGACTGCTGGAAGCACAGGGGGCAGGCGGCACGGGGGCTCCTGCTTTTGGCAAAAATGAGGACGAACAGCTTGAAGCCGATATCATCATCCTCGATGAAGTGTCGATGATGGACATTGTCCTGATGCAGCATTTTCTGTCGGCTGTTCCCGATGGTGCCCACGTCATTCTGGTCGGCGATGTCGACCAGTTGCCTTCGGTCGGTCCGGGGGCAGTCCTCGCGGATATTCTGCGCTCCGGCGTCGTTCCGAGTGTGCGCCTGACGGATATTTTCCGTCAGCGGGGCGACAACAGCATTATCATGAACGCCCATGCCATCAATGCCGGCCGTCTGCCCATCTGCTCGCCGCAGGGGGATTTCCAGTTTTGGGAGATGCCGGACGAGGAAACCGCGGCTGCTGAAATCGTCAGATTGTGCGCGGAAGTCCTGCCGAAGCAGGGCTTTTCCCCGCTTACCGATATCCAGGTCCTGTCGCCGATGCACCGCAATGCCTGCGGTACGGATAATCTTAACCGCGTCCTGCAGGCCGCACTGAACCCCAAATCACCGCATCGGCCGGAACTCACGAATGGCACGCAGACCTTCCGTCTCGGCGACAAAGTCATTCAGACGAAGAATAATTACAGCAAACAGGTCTTTAACGGCGATATCGGTTTTATCATGGCCATTGAACCGGGCAAAATGACCGTTCATTACAGCGAAGAGCTCGAAGTGGAGTACGAGGGGACGGAGTACAAGGAACTGCAGCTGGCCTATGCCCTGACCGTTCACAAAAGTCAGGGCAGTGAGTATCCCGTCGTGATTCTGCCTCTGATGCCGGCACATCATATTATGCTGCAGCGCAATCTCCTTTATACCGCTGTGACGAGAGCGAAGCGTGAAGTCATTCTGCTTGGTTCCAAAGCCGCGCTCAATACGGCAGTCAGCAATGACCGTACGCGGAAACGCTATACGTTGCTTGCAGAACGCCTTTATTATGGAGCAAAGGGCTGAGAAATGCACAGTGTGCATCGTAAGTGCTACAATTAATCATAATTGTAGCACAATTTTATAAGAATACATAATACTTCCGGCAAAAGTGTAAACAATTTCCGTATAATAGAGTATACTAGTCCCTGGAAAGAAGATTTACCATAAATGGAAAGGGATTGGTATCATGAAGAACCGTATTTTTGCAATCATTGGTTTATGTGTATGGGGCGGCCTGCTCATGCTGCAGGGCACGCCGAAAGTCACGGAAGACATCGCTGCTGAGACGGTGCAGGCCATGCATCCGCAGGCTGAGGTGGAAAACGTGACGGAGAGCGGTACGGCTTATAAAGTTGCCTATTATGAAAACGGCAAGGCTGGTGTCGCAGAAGTCAGCGATAACGGTCAGGCAGCAGTCCGCTGATTGGTCTTCGGAAATACCTAAAGCAAGAACCTCCGCTGCAGGGGATAGCAGCGGAGGTTCTTGTTTTTTATTTTATTTTCTATTATGTCGTTCAGGCTTCTGAGATTTTTGCGTTTTTTGCGGTTTCGGATTGTTTGCTTGAGACGAGGGCATGCCGGAGCAGCAGGGCAGAAAAAGCAGCGGCAAGCGGGACGGTCAGGATGACGCCGATGCCGCCCGACAGACCCTGCATGATGACGATGTCAAGGCTGTTGGAATTGAGAAGCTGCAGGAAGGGCAGGTCGTAGACATAATCGAGCACCCAGGTGCCGAGGCTGCCGCCGAAGACCGCGAGAATCAGGGTCGCGGCCATCGTGCCCATGACGTCCTGACCGACGCGCATGCCGCTTTTGAAGAGAGACTGTGCCGGCTTTTCCGGATTTTCATCGTGGATTTCGGCGACCGCAGCGGAAACATCCATGGCGATATCGAGGACGGCGCCGAGGCTGGCGAACAGGATACCGGCAAAGAGCAGTTCCCCGACATCGATTTTCGTATTCTGGCTGATGAAGAGCAGGGCTTCGATGTTCGGCACATTGTAGCCCGAAAGATGTGCGAGACGGCCGAAACCTTCCGCGGCAATGCCGGCCGAGAGCACGCCGCCAAAGGAGGCGAGGCCGGCTGCGAGAGCTTTTTTCGTCGTGCCGCAGATCAAAAAGACGGTCAGAGAGAGAATCAGCGTCGAGGTGATGATGGCGGCAAAAATTGGCGAGAAGCCGTGCATGAGCAAGGGAAAGAAGAAAAAGAGGAAGCAGGCAAAGGTCGCGCCGAGGGCAATGACGGATTTGACGCCCTTGCGTCCGCCCACGAGCATCAGGAGCAGGCAGAAGAACGCAAGGAAGGCAATGACGGCCGTCATGCGGTCGTAGCTGTAGACCGTATAGGAAGAAAGACTGCCCGTTTTGCTCGCGATGACGACGACGGACATGCCGGGCTCGCAGACCGTGCCGAAGAGAAGTCCGTTCGGGCAGTTCGCCGTGACTTCCGTGCCGTCTGCGAGTTTCAGTGCGACAATCTGGTCGCCGATGCGGCTGCCGTTTTCCTGTACATTATCGCGCAGGATATCGGTGACGACGGCTTTTGTGAACGTGCGGCCATCCGTGTTAACAAGAGATGGTTTTGTGACATTGTTGAGCTGCAGGAGGCCTGCGAGCAAAGCAAAAACAATGCCGACGACGGCCAGCCGCTTTAAGAAGGCCTTTATTTTGGCAAGGGATTGTGGCTTCATAGAAAAGAATCCTTTCATCGTTCATATTGCATATTACAAAAGAGACCTGAGACAGAGGTCAGAGGTCTCTTTTATGGGATCAGAGGGATATACTCTGGGGGAAAGCTTAGTCTTTGACGATGCTGTAAGTCTGGTCGATCGGCGTACCGGTCTCGGCATCGTAGGTGTCAATGCTGAACTGATTCTTCGTGATGTGGACAACGGAGTACGTCGGGCGCCAGTTCTGGCTGCGGGCGGCGATGTAGTCCTGCTGCTGCGGAATCAGATTGTAGAATTTGGAACCCGTAGCGGAGTTCGAGGACATGTAGAAAACGCCTTTCGGATTGTGGAGTGTGCCCTGCTGCATGTCCGCAATCGTGTAGCAGAGGTTCTGGCTCTCATAGGCATCTTTCTTCGTGCTGTCTTTGAGGGCTTCGTTGAGGATGTTGTGATGTTGGCCCTGCTGTCCCTTGACTTTGTAGTCATCGAAGGAAGCATGCTGCTTGCCGTCGCTCGAGAGCTGGTACGTGCGTGCGTACGTATGGTCATGGCCCTGCAGGACGACATCGATTTTGTTGGCATCGTAAATCGGCGTAAGCTGCGTGCGCATCAGGATGCCATCGGAGTCGGAATGGTCAAGGCCCGTGCCGTAGATGTCCTGATGCATGACGACGATGCGCCATTTCGTATTCGGATGAGCTTTGATAGCCTTCTTGATGAGGGCTTCATGGTCAGCCGCATTGTAGTTGTTGGCGTTGATGACGATGAACAGGGCATTGCCGTACGTGTAGTAGTAGCCATGGCCTGCCTTGGTCGGATTGGCTTCTTCCGTGAACGGATTCGGCACGTTGAAGTGGTTCTGGTAGCCTGTCGTCATGCTGTCGTGGTTGCCGATGCTCGTGGCTTCTGGCAGGCTGCGCAGTGCCTTGGCCGAGAGATAGCCTGCGTACTGCGTCTCCTGCAGATGAATCTTGGCAGCGGACTGGTCTTCAGCAGGCTCATTGATCTGGTCGCCAGGGGAGACGAGGAAGTTGATTTCCGGATGCTGGGCAAGGGCGCTGTTCAACGTCTTGTTCCAATTGTAGGCATCGTTGCGCGTGGCGAGTTCGCCGTCCTGCTTGTTGCCCTCGGAAGAAGTCTGGCCTTTGGAAGCGCCAATCTGCGGGTCGCCGACGTACATGAAGCTGAAGTCATCCGGATTGCCCGTCTTGAAAGACTGGGCATCCTGCCACTGACCGTCGATTTTGACCTGATAATAATACGTCGTGTCCGGGTTGAGGTCCTTCACGGAAGCCTTGTTCGTGTAGTACTGCGTGCCGTCGATGACCGTGCCCTCTTTGGAAGTACCGAGGAACGAACGGGCATTGGACATATCTTCATTCGTGGAGATGCGGACTTCAGCAGCTTTTGCCTTGTCCTTCGAGTACCAGGCGAAGTTCATCTGCGTGGCGTCTTTGCCGGGAGCGATGGCGACCTGCTCATAGTCACCCTTGATGTTTTCCCAGCTCGATTTCCACTGTTCCCAGTTTTCGTCGCCGGCCTGCGTAGCAACGACAGCGTTCGGCGTCGTCGAGGCATCGTTCCAATGCTCCGTGGCGGCAAAACCCGTCGAGGCAACGCAGAGTGCAGCGAGTACATAGGCGGTAAGACGTTTTTTGTTCTTGAAAAGCTTCATGGACATGAAGTACCCTCCTCGATAAATACAACTCTTTCCTTTTGTCTGTTGGCTTGTTTTGTTTACTGACTTTACTTTATCATTTGGAGACGTTTTCTTTGTTATCCCTCTGTAAAGTTTTTGTTATTCCTGTCATGAGCAGCATGGCAGGATGTGATAGAATGGACATAACGATAGAAAAAGGCGGGGGATAATAATGGATGGCAAAAATCAGGAAGATGAGCTGAATTTGGACATACTTTCGGGGCTCAATGCAGCGCAGCGCGAGGCCGTCACGACGACGGAAGGATTCGTGCGTGTTTTGGCAGGAGCCGGCTCGGGCAAGACGCGGGCCCTTACGCACCGCTTTGCTTATTTAGTGGAAGAACTCGGCATTTTGCCGGGCAATATCCTCTGCGTGACGTTCACGAATAAAGCGGCGACGGAAATGCGCAGCCGTATTCACGCCCTGACCGGCGACAACGATACGGGCTATATCAACACATTCCATGGTTTCTGCGTATCGATTCTGCAGGAAGACAGCTATGCTGTCGGTTATCCCAAGAGTTTTCTCGTACTCGACAACGCCGATATTGACGATATGCTCGCGAAGATTTACGAGGAACGGGGCCTCACGCTGCGCGATATGACCTACGGGCAGGCGCGCGATATGTTCGAGATGCGCAAACTCGTGCAGCAGCCCGATTATTATAAGGAACTCATTGCACTGCCGCTTGCGGAGCTCAAGGAAAAATACGATAAGGCCCAGACAAAACAGGACATCCTGTTTTACGGGTATTTATATGAAGAAAAGAAATGTTTTGGGCTCGACTACAATGACCTGATCAAATTTTCCCTGCATATCTTTGCCGAGCATGAGGACATCCGCAAAAAATGGCAGCAGCGCCTTGAGTACATCATGATCGATGAATTTCAGGACATTGACGAGCCGCAGTACCGCCTGATGAACGTTCTCTGCGGCTGGCATAAGAATCTCTTCGTCGTCGGGGACCCTGACCAGACGATTTACAGCTGGCGCGGAGCTTCTGGCCGTTATCTTCTTGACTTTGAAGCGCATTTTCCGGGCACGAAGACGATTTTTATGCTTGAGAATTACCGTTCGACGCCGGAAATTCTCGCGGCCGTCAATTCCCTCATCGCCAAAAATACGAGCCGCGTCGAAAAAGACCTCGTGCCCGTACTGCCGCACGGCCGAAAGGTCGTCTGCCATCATGCCGCGGCCGCTAAGGAAGAGGCTTCGTGGCTGGCCGGTGAAATCGCGAAACTGCATCAGGGCGGTGCGGCATACCGCGATATCGCGGTGCTTTACCGTGCCCATTACATCACGCGCAGTATCGAAGAGCAGCTCCTGAAGGCCGAAATCCCTTATACGATTTACAGCGGTGTGCAGTTTTTTGCGCGGCGCGAAATCAAGGATGCCCTCTGTTACCTGCGCCTTTTGGCATACCGCGACGATCTGTCATTCCTGCGAGTCGTCAATGTGCCGAAGCGCAATATCGGCGAGCGGCGGCGCAAATTCCTCGCATCGTTTGCCGAAGAACATCAATTGACGCTCTTTGAGGCCATGAAAGCCAGTATCGAAGACCCTGTCTGGAAAGGCACAAAGGCGCGAGAATTTATTGCCCTCGTCGAGAATTTGGCAGAAGATGCACAGGGAGAAGCTGTTTCGGAGGTCCTTGCGAAAGTGCTGGATTTGAGCGGCTATGAGGCCATGCTGCGCACGGAGGGCAGTCAGGCAAGGCTTGACAATCTCGCGGAGCTCAAGCAGTCCGTGCACGAATATGAGGTCAGCTGCGGCGAAGAAGCGGGGCTTACCGACTATCTCAATCACGCCGCACTGTTTACGAATCAGGATGTCGGGGAGCCGGGCGACAAAGTCCGGCTCATGACGGTTCATACGGCCAAGGGACTGGAGTTTCCCTATGTTTTTCTCTGTGCCCTCAATGAAGGTGTATTCCCGTCGCGCAAGACGCGCACGCCCGAAGCGATGGAGGAGGAGCGGCGTCTGGCTTTTGTCGCCATGACGCGCGCCGAAAAAGGCCTGTATCTTTCGGATGCCGAAGGGCTCAATATCGACGGCTCCATGCGTTATCCTTCGCGTTTTATTCTCGACATTGACCCGCAGCTTCTCGACTTTACGGCGCCGCTTCCTGAAAAGCTCGTGCGCGATGCGAAGGATTTTGTCATGGCTTCGAAGCGGCGTCTTTCGCGTCAGGCAGAACCTGCAGCCTTTCGAGAGGGCGACCGCGTGACACACCGCGTTTTCGGCGACGGCACGGTTGTGGCCCTCGACCGTGAGAAGGGAGCGTATGTCATCCACTTTGACGAACTCGCGACAAACCGCAGCATTGCCTTCCGCGTCAAACTGCAGAAAATCTGACAAGCCGTCATCTTGTCCTTCCAAAGTCATCATGCTATACTAGCAGGCAAAGGATGTGTTCATATATGATAAACGATAGAGAGAAAAAAGTCCTGTGCTTTGGCATTGCCATCGGGATATTGGTTGGTGTCATTGCCATGAAGCTCGTGAGCGTCAGCGGTGCCGTGATTCTCGCGGCACTGGTATTTGTCGTGCCGCTCATTCCGGAGCTGCGGGCACGCATTCGCACGACGCAGCTGCCGCAGGCAGCGAAGCCGCAGATGCCTCATATGGAGATGCCGCATGTTGACATGCCGCACGTGGAAATGCCTCATGTCGAAGTCCCGCATGTCAATATGCCCCATGTCGACCTGCACAAAATCGAGATGCCGGATGTGGACCTCGAGAATGACTGGCTCAGCAACAAGGCCATCATCATTTACTTCATCCTGTTCATCATCAGTTTTGTCATTGGCTATGTGGTGCTGAACTGAGTTCATCCCAAAAGGACAAACGGCATAAAGAAAAAAAGGGAGCCCTGCTCATAAAGCAGGGCTCCCTTCTATGCTGGAAAGACCGCGTTCAGTCGATGAAATTTGTCATGATGACGGGCTCATGCGGCGGATAATCAATGCCGGCCTGTCTGCCCGCTTCGATGCATTTGGCGAGCCAGGCCATGTTGCGGGCGAGGGTGCGCATGGTCTGCAGGCCTTCGAGGTCTTTGCGCACATCGTCCGGGGTAAAGCCGTGTACCTGATTCCAGTACTGAGAGCCGACGACGGCCATATTGCTCATCTGGAAATATTTGTTGAGACGGTCGAAAGCGGCTGTCGCGCCGCCGCGGCGGCAGGAGACAATGGAGGCAGCGAGTTTGCCCTGCAGGCGTGCATCTTTCGTGCAGCTGAAAGTCAGCCGGTCGAGGAAGCTCGTGACGATGCCCGTAGGTCCGCCGTAGTAAACAGGGGAACCCACTACGAGGCCGTCAAAATCCCTGAGTTTGTCAGCCGTTTCGTTGACGATGTCAGAAAAAGCACAGTGCCCTGTTTTCATGCACTGATTGCAGGCGATACAGTCCTGCAGGGGCTTTTTGCCAAGCCATAGAAGTTCGGTCTCGACGCCGAGTTTGGCAAAGGTCTCAGCCATTTCGTGGAGTGCCGTATACGTGCAGCCTTTTTCGTGCGGGCTGCCATTCACCAAAAGAATTTTGCTCATCCTAAGTCACCTCAGATAAAAACTTGTTTGCTCGTATATGTTAATCTACTTCGCGTTTCAGCGGCAAAATCCTTCTGACTCATGAAAACAAAAGCGGGTCTGCCCGGTAAACAGGCAGATCCGCTTTTGTTTTCATAGATAGGTGTGAGTATAGGTGATAAGTTTGGGAAATCAGTTTTCGTAGGCTTCTTCGAGCTCTTCGAGTGTCTTCTGCTTGCTCTCTTTGCCGAGTGTGAGGACGACGGCAGAGATGATGACAAAGACCGAGGCGAACATCAGGAAGATCGTGCTCATGCCAAATGTATTGGCAAGCATGAGGCCGACGAGCATCGGAGCAATCATGCCGCCGATACGGCCAAAGCCTGCAGCCCAGCCGGAACCAAGTGCACGGATGGTCGTCGGATACTGTTCCGGCGTATAGGTGTAAATGACACCCCAGGCACCGAGGTTGAAGAAGCTCATGGCCGCGCCCCACATGAGGAGGCTAGAAGCCGTGGCGGCATTGCCGAAGAAGAAACTGCAGATGCCGGACATCAGCAGGAACAGCGAAAGCGTGTATTTGCGGCCGATGACATCGACGAGCCAGGCTGCGGCGTAATAGCCCGGCAACTGGGCAAGCGTCATAATGAGGACGTATTCAAATGTCTTGACAACGGCGAATCCCTGCGCGAAGACGATGGACGGCAGCCACATGAAGATACCGTAGTAGCTGAAGACAATGCCGAACCAGGCAAGCCAGAGCATGACCGTGCGCGTGCGGAACGGCTTCGTCCAGAGCGTCGTGAAGCTCGTGGCAGCGGCTTTGGGCTGCTCGAGTTCCGCAGGGCTGAGGTGGCTGGCAAACGGGCGGCTTTCGACATGGAGTCTGCGCTCGAGTTCGAGGATGATGTCCTTGGCCTCGTCGATGCGGCCGTGCGAGATCAGGTAGCGCACGGACTCCGGCATGTGCAGGCGAATGAGGAAGACGTAGAGCGCCGGAATCGTGCCGATGACAAAGGCAATCTGCCAGCCGAAGCGCGGGATCAGCAGGTAGGCGATGCAGGCCGCGACGAGCCAGCCGACGCCCCAGAAGCTCTCGAGCAGGACGATGAAGCGGCCGCGCAGATGGCTCGGCGCGTACTCGCTCATGAGCGTCGCGGCGACCGGCAGCTCCCCGCCGAGGCCGAAGCCGACGAGGAAGCGGAAGACGAGCAGCGACTCATAGCTCCAAGCAAGGGCGCAGAGCCCTGTCGAGATGCTGTAGAGCAGCACCGTGATGGTGAAGACCTTCTTGCGGCCGATGCGGTCGGCGACCGTGCCGGCGAGCACAGCGCCGAGCGCCATGCCGATGAGACCAATTGAGCCAATCCAGCCGGCCTGCGCGGGCGAGAGCCCCCAGTCCTTTGTCAAGACAGGCAGAACAAAGGCAATCAGGCCCGTGTCCATCGAGTCAAAGAGCCAGCCGAGGCCCGTGACCATGAGCAGCTTGTACTGGAAGGAGCCGACAGGCAGTGCTTCCAAGCGTTCGAGAATCATGCAAACAACCTCTTTCCCAAAAATCCCTGAACGAAAAATGAAGATAATATCTTTTTATCAACTGTCATGACAGATGATTGCATTACTGTTATTGTAGTCGATTTTGGGCAAAATGCAAGAGGCCTTCGCGAAGTCGGATGAACTCATCGATGAGTCGGGCGAAACCGAGTGAAACCGAAGAGAATCGACGGATTTCCTTTACAGAGCAGGGACTTGCGTTGTAAGATGGATGTGTTAAATTTTTTCGTGACATGCAGGAGGGATTCATATGAAGAAAGTACTGACGATCGCGGGCAGCGATTCGAGCGGCGGCGCCGGCGTGCAGGCGGATCTCAAGACGATGCTGGCCAACGGTGTCTACGGCATGAGCGCCATCACGGCGCTGACGGCGCAGAACACGCAGGGCGTCCGCATGGTGCAGGAAGCCACGCCGGAGTTCCTGGCGGCAGAGCTCGATGCGGTCTTCGAGGACATACGGCCCGATGCCGTCAAGGTCGGCATGGTCGCCTCGCCCGCGCTGATCCATGTCATCGCGGATAAATTGAAGGCCTATAAGGCCGAGCATGTCGTCGTGGACCCCGTCATGGTCGCGACGAGTGGCGCCAAGCTGCTCGTGGACGAGGCCATCGAGGTGCTCGTGCAGGAGCTCTTCCCGCTCGCCGAGGTCATCACGCCGAACATTCCCGAACTCAGCGTCCTGACGGGGGCAGAGATTGCGGATGAGTTTGCCTTCGAGCAGGCGGCGAAGAAGATCGCCGCAGAGGCCAAGGTCAATATGCTCGCCAAGGGCGGTCACTTCGCGGACGACGCGAGCGACCTGCTCGTCCTCGCAGGCGGCGAAGGGGAGAAGTGGTATCGCGGCACGCGCGTCGCGAACCCCAACACGCATGGCACGGGCTGCACGCTGTCGAGTGCCATTGCCGCCAACCTCGCGAAGGGCTTCGACCTCGACGAGTCGATCGGCCGCGCGAAGTCGTACCTGTTCGGAGCGCTGCTCGCCAAGATGGACCTCGGCAAGGGCAATGGCCCCGTCGATCACGGCTGGAATCTTCATGGCGATTTCTTCGAGAATTGAGTGACATCGTAGCGGGGCGGGGGCATCTATTTCGGCTTTGGCGCTCAGCCCTTCGGGCGGTCGCTTCGCTTCTGAAGTGGTAAGCTTATTTTGGACACGGAGGGGGTAACTTTTGGACACAGAAACTGTATAATCAAGACAAAAGATATATAGTTTCTAAACACCAGCTACTCCCAGTTTAGACCAGGAGGCTTACTATGAAGTACACAAAAGAACAACGCTTGGATATAGGCCGTCGCATCTATGACGGTGAGATTACCAAGTATGAAGCAGCTAAGCAGTACGGCATTGGTCCCTCGACAGCTCGAGATTATATGCGGATGTACCGCGATGAAAATCAGTTGGCTTCTAAACAAGGGCCTATGTCTTTCAGAGAAAAGAATTTGATTCAACAAAAGAATAAACCAGAACCTTATAATCTCGAAGCATATGAATCCATGTCAAAAGACGAACTGATTCAGGAGCTGATCAAGGCACGCATAGCGGAGGCCCGACTAAAAAAAGGGTACGAAGTGAAGGGAGATGGTTCGGTAATTCGCTACAGCAGCAAGAATACCAAGTAATCCTTGAGCTATCCGGAGAATTTACAGTGAAGCTCCTATGCAGGGCTATGGGCATTAACCGCAGCAGTTTCTACTATTGGAAAAAGCATCTCGGAGCCCCAGCACCAAGAACCAAGCGTTTGATTGACAACATCCAGCTATTTACAGAATACCATCTGAAGTATCCTTCTCATGGTTACCGGTGGCTGAATGCCAAGATTCATCTGGATACTGGCGTTGCCTTTTCTGACCCGTATGCGCATAAATGCTGCAGGATTGCGGGAATAAAGAGCAAGGCAAAGCACTACAAGTATAAGAAGCCAGGCGATCCGGGAAGAATATTCCCGAATCTGCTTTCTGCAGAACTCAGCATTGACGGGCCACTTCAGTGCATTGTCAGCAACATGACCGCGTTCTGTGTCAAGGGTATCTACTATGAGCTGACCTTGTACATGGACCTCTGGAACAATGAGATTGTCAGCCATGCCCTGTCAGCGAAGCGTGGAGACTGGATGACATACATAAGCGGATTGGAAAATCTTCTCGAACTCAAGAAAACTCATCCTGAATACAAAATGATTCTTCATAGTGACCAGGGCTCCGTTTACGCCTCGAAGGCGTATAACGAGCTTCTGCCCATGTATGTGAATCGCTCCATGTCGCGCGCTGGAACGCCTACGGATAATGCTGCCATGGAGTCCATTAACGGCTGGATTAAAGCTGAGCTGTTTATGGACCTCCATGTTACCGGCGAAAAACCAGTAGAGCAGGAAATTGACGACTACATTGTGTTTTTCAATGAAGAGCGTCCGGCGTATTCGCTGAATCATCTTACTCCAAAACAGTACAGAGAAGCGCATGCCGCATGATTTGTTGATGAATGCCCAATTCTAAGGCAGCTGCTGTCCTGCAATTTCAGTAGCGATGTCCGGGGCGCTGCTCTAGATGTATAAAACCAAAATAATAAGTGATTAGATTTTATGTAGTCGTGTCCAAAAAGTGTTGACTACTGCACTTCTGCAGGCGAAACAGATGCCCCCGCCCATCGCCTCGTTATCGATAAAAGCCCCACAAGGGGCTTTTTTGTTTGCGCACAAAAGTGACAGAGTTAAAATATATGTGAAAGTAATTGAGAAATTCATTGAGAATAGCAGAAAATACGTTGGAAAAAGCGGCAAAATGATTGTAAATCTGGCGCTGTCCTGCTAGTATAAGACTCAACAAGAGAGCAAACGAGAAAAAACTTCACGAATGTGAAAGTCAATGTGGGGCGGATACAGAGGAGGGGAGATTGCCATGATGCCAGTGGAGAAACGCATCCTGATCAAGGCGGCCAGCATGTACTATCTCGATCACATGAAGCAGAGCGAGATAGCGAGGCGCATGGGTGTCGATCGCACGACGGTCAGCAAGTACCTCAAGAAGGCGATGAACAACGGCATCGTCAAGATCGAGGTCGAGAGCGATTCGTACGAGGAAATCGAAGCGGCGCTGGAGCGGCGCTTCGGCCTGCGTGAGGCGTACGTCGTGCCAAAGAGCTACGACATGCTCGCCATCAAGCAGAGCATGGCGCAGGCCGGGCTCAACCTGCTGCGCCGCATCATGGCCGACGGCCAGATCATCGGCATGGCTTGGGGCTCCACGATACAGGAGCTCACGAAGCGCGCGCACCGCGAGAAGATGCCGCAGCTCGACATCGACTTCGTGCCGATCGACGGCGGCCCGGAGAGCATCGACAGCGACCACCATGTCAACACGATCTGCTACGAGATGGCCAAAGCTGTCGGCGGCCGCAGCCACTTCATCTACGCGCCGGCCATCACGCGCACGTCGGAGATACGCGACGCCATCCTGCAGGACGCGAACTACGAGAAAATCTCGCAGCTCTGGCAGCGGCTCGACATCGCGATCGTCGGCATCGGTGCGCCGGTCAAATCGTCGAACCTCGTCTGGGCTGGCTACTTCGGCCGTGACGCCATCGACTCGATGCGCCGGACCGGCGCCGTCGGGGAAATCTGCTCGGTCTTCTATGACAAGGACGGCGAGCCCGTGCAGACCCCGTTCACAGACCGCACGATCGCTGTGCCGCTCGATACCCTGCGGAATCTGCCGTACTGCATCGGCATGGCTGCTTCGCGCGAAAAGGTGCCGGCCATCATGGGCGCACTGCACGGCCACCTCATCAATGTGCTGATCACCGATGAGTCGACAGCGACCATCTTGCTGCATGAATGACGAGAGAGGAGAGAGATTCATGATGTGGACCTTATTCATCGCGGCCATCGCAATCTGGGTGCTGCAGACGGCACTGACGCTCTGGCAGTTCCGCCGCTTCAACCGTCGGCTCAAGGAGCTCCGTCAATCCGGACCCGTGGCCATCGGCAAGGCGAAGGGCCGCTTCCTTGCAGGTGCTATCGTGCTGCTCTGCATCGATGCGGACTGCCGCATCGTCAAAGGGGAGATCATGGAGGGCGTCACCGTCTTTGCCAAATGCCGCCCCTTCTCCGCATTGAACGGGCTGAATCTGCTCGACCTCAGCGAAGCGCTCTGCGAGGAGCAGGGGCTCACGCGCCAGCAGATCAAGGCGGCCCTGAGTGCGCGTCAGGATTATCTTTCGTACCAGAAACTCCAGCGGGAGCAACAACTTACTCCCGCTAGAAGATAAAAAATAAGGGAAAAAGAAAAAGGAGAGATTTTGATGGACACAATGGTTTTCTTGGCACAGGGCTTCATCGGCATGTTCAACAAGGGCGGTGAGACCTTCGTCGGCTGGGTCAGCGGCATCATCCCGACGCTCGTATGCCTGCTCGTCGCGATGAACTCGATCATCGCCTTCGTCGGCCACGAGAAGATCGAGAAATTCGCGCGCATCTGCGGTGGCAACGTCGTTACGCGCTACATCCTCTTGCCGGTCGTCGGCACGTTCTTCTTCTGCAATCCGATGACCCTGTCGCTCGGCAAATTCCTGCCGGAGTACTACAAGCCATCGTATTACGCAGCGGCCTCGGCCTCCTGCCACACGCTCAACGGCCTGTTCCCGCACGTCGACCCAGCGGAGCTCTTCGTCTTCCTCGGCATTGCCAACGGCATCTCGGCGCTCGGACTGCCGACCGTCGACCTCGCGCTGCGCTACTTCCTCATCGGCATCGTCATCAACTTCCTGCGCGGCTGGATCACCGACTTCATGACGGCCTACGTGCAGAAGCAGCAGGGCGTGAAGCTCAGCAAGGAGCTCGTCGCGACGAAGGACTGAAGCGCGGCTGCGTAAAAAATTTTCAATGATAGTACATTATATGAACATATGTGACATATGAAAAGGGAGAAGAGCATCATGGCAGAGTATAAAGACGTCATCGTTACGGCTGGTTCCGGCGGCTTCGGCGGCCCGCTCAAGTTGCACCCTGACGCAAAGCAGAACAAGATCGTCAACATCACGGGCGGCGTCATCTCGCCTGTCGCCAAACGGCTGGCCGAGATGACGGGCTGCGAGCTCGTCGACGGTTTCAAGACGAGCGTCCCCGACGACGAGATCCTCGCTGTCGTCATCGACTGCGGCGGCACGCTGCGCTGCGGCATCTACCCGCAGAAGCGTATCCAGACCATCAACCTCAACCCGACTGGCCCGAGCGGTCCGCTCGCGCAGTACATCAAGCCGGACATCTACGTCTCGGCGGTGCGCGAGAAGGACCTGGCTTTTGCCGAGGGGCAGGAAGTCCCGATTGACCATGCACCGGCAGAAGAGCAGGCAGCAGATACAGCGGCACCGGGCGGCGTCAGCGGCCGCCACTACGACACGTCGAAGAAGATCTCGGAGCAGCAGGCCGGCTTCATGGCGAAGGTCGGGCAGTTCATGGGCGGCATCGTCGCCGTCTTCTATCAGGCCGGCCGCGAGACCATCGACACGATGATCAAGACGATCCTGCCGTTCATGGCCTTTGTCTCCATGCTCATCGGCATCATCCTCTCGACCGGTATCGGCGACATCATCGCGCATCTGCTCGTGCCACTGGCCGGCAACGTCGGCGGCCTCATCATCCTGTCTCTGATCTGCTCCTTCCCGTTCCTTTCTCCGTTTCTCGGACCGGGCGCTGTCATTGCACAGGTCATCGGCGTGCTCATCGGTGTTGAGATCGGCAAGGGGGCCATCCCGCCGCACCTCGCGCTGCCGGCACTCTTCGCCATCAACGCACAGTGCGCCTGCGACTTCATCCCGGTCGGCCTCGGCCTCGCAGAAGCCGACGCCAAGACCGTCGAAGTCGGCGTGCCGTCCGTGCTCTATTCCCGCTTCATCACGGGCCCGCTTTCCGTCATCCTCGCCTGGCTGGCCAGTTTTGGACTCTATGAGGGCTGAGAGCGCGAGCGAATATACGAACTCTTACACCATTTGATTGCATATAAACAGGAGGTAATCTCATGAAAAAGTATTACAGCACCATCGTGCAGGAACTCGGCACACAGGTCCACGCGTTTAAAGGCGCGCGCATGCTCATCCTGTTCAATGAGAACGCGCCGCAGGAACTCCGCGAGTACTGCGTCCTGCATCGCGGCAACAAGCTCGAGGACACGGTAGAGCCCGGCGACATCTTCCGGCTCGGCAAGACGGACTACAAGATCGTCTACGTTGGCAGCCAGGTCCAGAAGAACCTGCGCGACCTCGGCCACATCACGTTGCGCTTCAATGCCAATGAGGAAGGCGAGAATCTGGAGGGCAGCCTCTACCTCGAGAACAAAGAGGTCGGCGACATCGAGCCGGGCGAGGAGATCGCCATCTATAAGCCCTGAGTGCCCGGGGAAAGTCCGGCTAGAACAAGTAAAGCAAGACAAAAGACAAGCAAGATAGGAGAGATAGTCATGGCTTCATGGTTGAATCTGGAAGGTAAAACAGCAGTGGTTACGGGCGGTGCTTCGGGCATCGGCAAGACGGTGGTCCAGTCGTTCCTCGACAACGGCGCGAATGTCGTCGTCTGCGATATGAACCCCAAAGAGCCGGAATTCGAGCGCGGCGAGGGCAGCGGCGACGTGCTCTACGTCGTAACGGATGTGACGAAGGCCGCGAGCGTCCGCGCGATGGTCGAGAAGGCCAAGGCGAAGTTCGGCAAGCTCGACATCCTCGTCAACAACGCCGGCATCAACATCCCGTGCCTGCTCGTCGACCCCAAGGACCCGTACGGCAAGTATGAGCTCAATGAGCGTGTCTACGACAAGGTCACGAATGTCAACATCCGCGGCGTCTACCTCATGGCGCAGGCCCTCGGCCATGAATTCGTCAAGAACGGCAAGGGCGTCATCATCAACATGAGCTCCGAGAGCGGCCTCGAGGGCTCGGAGGGCCAGAGCATCTACGCGGCGACGAAGAACGCCGTCAACTCCTTCACGCGCTCCTGGTCGAAGGAACTCGGCCGCTACAACGTCCGCGTCGTCGGCGTGGCGCCGGGTATCCTCGAGGCCACGGGCTTGCGTACGCTGGCCTACGAAGAGGCACTCTCCTACACGCGCGGCATCACCGTCGAGGACCTGCGTAAGGGCTACAAGAACACGAAGACGACGCCGCTCGGCCGCAGCGGCAAGCTCACCGAAGTCGCCAACCTCGTGCTCTTCCTAGCGAGCGACCGCGCTTCCTACATCCACGGTGTCACCTACAACGTCGCGGGCGGCAAGACGAGAGGATGATACCCGTTCACATCTATCCCCATACAATCCTTATATCCTTTGATATCCTTTTGGTCTTGGGATGCACTCTGTGGCTGAGTGCATCCTTTTTTCATGGGCACGTCGAAAAAT
Organism: Mitsuokella apri; assembly: GCF_047974105.1. NCBI lineage: Bacteria > Bacillati > Bacillota > Negativicutes > Selenomonadales > Selenomonadaceae > Mitsuokella > Mitsuokella apri. The sequence goes on along the minus strand of NZ_JBHYRS010000011.1, from coordinate 45,374 downwards.
TTGCCTGACGGTGTCAGGCGTGATAAGATGAAAAGGCAATGTCAGAAAGGAAGAGATACGATGAAGATAAAGAGAATCGCGAAGCTGCTGGGCTTCTGCTGCCTGACGGCGGGACTGGCGCTGCCGACGGCCACGCAGGCAGCTACGGGCGACAACGGCCATGTCACGGCGACGTCGGTGCTCGCGGAGAAGGCAGGACAGCAGCCGGCCGTCACGGAGACGCAGGCGGCGCAGCAGCTTGAGGCAGCGGCCAAAGCCGAGGCCGCCAAGGGGCCGTCGGTCGATATCCGCAGTGTCCGGCTCGTCTGGGACCACGTGCCGGGAGCCGTCAAGTACAAGGTCGAGCTGCTCGGCTCGGCCGATGACACGCTGACGAATGTCATCATGACGCAGAACCAGATCTTCGCCAACGGCGTCGACATCGATGTGAGCCGCTACGGCAAGGCCGCGGCGAATTTCTACTGGAAGGTACGCGGACTTGACTACAACGGCAATCCCGTCAACTCGTACTCCACGCCGCAGCCGATTGCCTCTGGCACGCTGAACCCGACGGCACCGCTCGCGACGTCAGCGTACGACAAGATGGACTATGCGGCCGAGTACCCCGTCTACGCATGGATCCCGATGCCGGGTGCCAAGCACCACGAAGTGCAGGTCTACCGCGAGGAGGGCTCGCAGGACATGTACCTCAAGACGCTGCAGGCCGGTGAGTACGACGTCTACGACTGGGATGCCTACACGACGCCGGGCCGCTACTACTGGCGCGTGCGCTCCGTGGATGCGGACGGTGCACCGCTGAGCGACTGGTCGGCGAAGAATGGCTTTACGGTGACTACGCCGACGCCGATCGCCGCGCTCGGCGACAGCATCACGCACGGCGGCGGCGTCATGAGCGTGCCGCCCTCGGACCCGCTCTACAACTGGGAGACGTATTCCCCTGTGCCCATCAAGAACCTCGGCGTCAGCGGCAATACGACGCAGGACATGATCGACCGCTTCGAGCACGATGTCCTGCCGTTCTCGCCGCGCATCCTCGTCATCATGGGCGGCGTCAACGACTACCGCGCCGGCACATACGGCTGGACGGTCGTGCAGCATCTCAAGGCCCTCAAGGAGAAGTGCGCGGCCTACGGCATCATCCCCGTATTTGTGACGCCGACGCCCATCAATCCGAGCCTGATGATTCATCGGGCCGGCATTGAACATCCGACACCGGATTGGCTCGTACATCAGCAGTATGTCTGCGACTGGGTCAAGAAACAGCCGTATTCTGTCGATGTCGCGAGTGCCCTTGCCGACGAGCGCGGCTGGCTGCGTTCGGACTATACGACAGATGGTCTGCATCCGGACTATTTAGCTAAGAAATCCATGGGCGAGAAGATCGGCGCTTACCTTGAGGCGACTTTTCCCTGGGTAACGCAGAGTCTGATGAAAAAGCCCGTGCGTTCCTAAATGAATGCCAGTGCAATTGATTTGACGATTTCCACAAGGTTATAAACGAAATAAACGAAAAATCCGCGTCCATTTTGGATGCGGATTTTTCGTACAGTGTTTATTTTGTATGGATACCCGTAATCGTATAACCGCTGCCGGCGAGAGCCTGACGGATTTCGTCATCGCTGACTTCTCGTGTCATCTTGACGACGGCGTGATTGCGGTGCAGATTGACTTCGGCCGCTGCCCCGTCGATGCTGTCAAGGGCCTGTTCTACGCGGATTTTGCAGTTGCCGCAGGTCATGTCCTCGATATCGACGATTTTCGTATCAACAATTGTGCCTTTGAGTTCCTTTTTTGGTGGAGGCGTGATAGCACCGCCGCCGCAGCAGCTGCTTTCTCCTCGCCAATGCTTGATGACGCCTTTGAAAGCGAAATAAAGAGCGACCAGAACGATGACACCGACAATTGCTGTTGCCATAAGAATTCCCCCTACGCTATATAATGTCAATGAAAATCAACTTCATCTTTATTCATATACCAGTTAGGGGTATAAGTCAATAGCGGGAATCACTTTCACATTCAATTAGGACGGAATGCAAAAATGGTGATTTTTGTGAGCTGACTTTTGTACTTATCCAGACAATCCTCAGAAAAGCCTGTTAAAATACCCTTATAAAGTGGGAGATTTGTGCCCTTTTTTATTATAGGGAGGTTTTTCTATGAAACGCAGGAAGGGATTTATTGCCATCCTGATACTTGTACTCGTGGCGATTGGTGTCAGCGGTTACTGCTACCAGTCGGCACGCACGCCGGAATATGCTCTCGACCAGCTGATGGAGGGCGTAAAAGAACATGATGAAAGTAAGGTGCAGCGCTATGCCGACCTTTCTTCTATCGTGACGACGAGTTATGATATGAGCACTGAGATATTGGCACGCGATATTGGCGTACTGCAGAAGGAATATCCGGAGGACTGGTTCTTCCGCCATGATACAGCTTTCATGAAGAAGTATATTGCTGAAAGGCGCAATGATGATATCGTTTTCATCAATCGCAGCCTTGAATTCTTCCTGAACCCGTCACTGACCCCGATTGGGGAGAATGACCAGAAGGCGCAGTGGCTGGCCGGAGAAGCCGATAAATTCACGCAGCACTATACGGCCAAGCTCGATAATGTGGAACGGAAGGGTGACTGGGCGGAAGCGACGTTCACAATCAAGGGGGATGATTCCGATTACGGCCGGCTCGTTCCGGAGATGACAGTCAAGGCTGAGCTCATGCAGCACGAAGACGGCCATTTCCAGGTCATGCGCATCTCCAATATTGAAGAAATGTTCCCTCCTGTCGTCAAGGGAATTGAAGATTACTGGACTCTGCAGGGATGGCAGTAAAACAAAAGCTCCTCATTTGAGGAGCTTTTTTCGTGACATTTGAGGGATTAATTTTTTTGTCCGAGCGGTGTTTTTTTGAGGATGCCGGCTGCGACCACGGCGATGATGCTGTTTAAGACACCTTCGGCGATGAGGCCGGGGGCCGAGGCGAGGCCGGATGCGAGGCTGTCATAGAGCAGGGCACCAAAGAGCGTATAAGCTGCGGCCATCCAGACGGAAGCAATGAGGAAGCCTGCGAGCAGGCGCACGGCGCCGGATTGTTTCATATCCGGGCGGATGACGCGCCAGGCGATGTCGGCCATGAAGAATTTGATGATGATGGTCGGCACAATCCAGAGCGGGAAACCGCCTAACAGGTCCGAAAGAGCCGAGCCGAAGCAGGCGGCGATCAGTGTTTCGCGGCGTCCGAGGAACAGAACCATGAGAAAGATCGCTGCATCGCCTAAATGTGCATAGCCGAGCGGGATGGGGATGCGCGGTACGAAGGTTGCAAGGAAGACGACGGCCGTCATGACAGCGGCGAGGCAGAGGTCACGCGTTGTCATAGAGGTAGAATGATTTACAGATGATGTCATAAGAATCCTTCTTTCTGTTTCAGGCTGACCTAAAAATTTGGACTTGTGTCCTTTTGCTAGATAGTATATACTGTTTTTGACCTTAAAAAAATATTCAAATTACGACGAAGAAATAAGATCAGACAGGAGACGCTATGCTGACCTATTCATTTGAAAATCTTGGGGACGAATCCCTATATGAACATCTTTACCGCTGTATCCGCACGGATATTCTCGCCGGCCGCCTGCAGGCCGGTGAAAAACTGCCGTCCAAACGTGCCCTGTCGCGTCAGCTCGGCATCAGCGTCATCACGGTCGAGGGGGCATATGGTCAGTTAGTCGCAGAAGGCTATTGTCAGTCGGTGCCGAAAAAGGGTTTTTTTGTCGCGAAGCTCACGAGCCTGCCCGTTCATCCGGCCGTATCGGAAAAGCGTCCTGCAGCATCAAAAAAGCCCAAGCGCCAGTATTTGGCCGATTTTACGGCGAACAGCCTGCGTCCTGCGGATTTTCCCTTTAAGACATGGACCCACCTTTTGCGCCAGGTTATGTCCGGTCAGGCCGAAGCCTTGCTGGAGCGTTCACCGGGCATGGGAATTTTGGCCCTGCGCGAGACGATTGCCGGACATTTGCGGAGTTTTCGCGGGCTCGATGTTAATCCGGGGCAGATTGTCATCGGTGCCGGCACAGAATATCTCTACGGCCTGCTCGTTCAGCTTTTGGGCCGTGGAAAATGTTTTGGCGTTGAGAATCCCGGTTTTGATAAAATCCGCAAGGTCTATAAAAAACACGGCGTACGCTGTGTGCCGGTCAATATGGATGAGCAGGGCATCTGCCCATCTGAACTGCTGGAAAAACAGGTCGATGTCCTGCATATCAGTCCTTCCCATCATTTTCCGACGGGCTGCATCACGCCCATCAGCCGGCGCTATGAACTTTTGGGCTGGGCCAGTGCGGCAGAAGGACGCTATATTATCGAAGATGACTATGACAGCGAATTCCGCCTGACGGGCCGGCCCATTCCGACGATGATGGGCATTGATGTCAGCGGCCGCGTTATTTATATGAATACGTTCTCCAAGACCTTGACCCCGACCATCCGCATCAGCTACATGGTTCTGCCGGAAAAACTCGTGCCGGTCTTTCAAGAAGAACTCGGCTTTTACAACTGTACGGTCTCAAATTTTGAGCAGTATACACTGGCGCGTTTCATCAAAGACGGTTATTTTGAGAAGCACATCAACCGCATGCGCAATTGCTACCGCAAACGCCGCGAGGCGCTGCTGCAGACGATGAAAGAGGGAGGTCTTTTTGCACATGCAGATATCATCGAGCGCGGCTCCGGCCTTCATTTCCTGCTGCGTTTCCATACGGAGAAGGAGGACGACAGGCTGCAGAAGGAACTTGCAGACAAAGGCATCCGCATGCGGCCGCTGCGCGATTATTATGACGGCGAAACGCCTGACGCTGCCCATATCTTTGTGCTCAATTATTCGGGCATGGAGGAAAGCGTTCTGCAGGAGGCCGTTTCGCGTATTGTTTCCTGCCTTGTATAGATATTTACTATACACCCAATAGGCAATCCATATTTTTCCTGTAATTCCATCCGTGATATAATAGGAAGGAACAAGAAATTAAGAATGGAAATTTTCCCTGCGTTACATCAAGATAGGAGTGCTTCATATGCTGATGGGTCTTACTGTGCCGAAACTTTTGCTGATTCTCGGAATCGGCCTGCTCGTCTTCGGGCCGGGCAAGCTGCCGCTCGTGGGCAAATCTTTGGGCAAGAGCGTGCGTGAATTCAAATCAGCTGTCTCGGAAGATGAAAAGACAGAGCCGAAACAGCTGGCTGCGGCTGAGCAGAAGACGGAAACGACTGTAAAATAAAAGAATAAAAGCAGAAATAAAAAGCCATGCCGGCATAAAAATGAAGGCATGGCTTTTTCTGTATTTTACATTTGCCTCTCATATGAGTAAAATGAAGGTGTGTATGATATTAAAGGAATAGGAGAGGTTTATGCAATTAAATGAATTAAAGGCAGGGGAACGTGCTGTCATCCGCAAGGTGGGCGGCACGGGGGCTCTGCGCCAGCATTTTCTTGATATGGGCGTGATTCCGGGAGCAGAGATCACGCTCGTGAAGTTTGCGCCCATGGGCGACCCGATTGAATTTCGCATTCAGGAATACGAACTGACGCTGCGCGTCGACGACGCCAAAAAAATCGGCATTGATAAAATGCCAGCCTGGGAGTCCGACCAGCATCCTGAAGTCAAGATTCCGCAGGAACCAACGGACCATCCGGGACTCGGCGAGGGCGGACGCTACCATGTACGCAAAGGAGAGCACCCCCTGCCGGAAAATCAACTTTTGACGTTTGCGCTTGCCGGCAATCAGAACTGTGGCAAGACAACACTTTTTAACCAGCTTACGGGTTCAAATCAGCATGTCGGCAATTTCCCAGGTGTCACGGTCGACCAGAAGAGCGGCAGCATCCGAGGCCACGAGAACACGCGCATTACGGACCTGCCGGGCATCTACTCGATGTCTCCGTATACGGATGAAGAGATTGTCTCGCGCGAATTTATTTTGCGCGAACAGCCTACCGGCATCATCAACATCGTCGATGCGACGAATATTGAACGCAATCTCTATTTGACTTTACAGCTCATTGAACTCGACCGCCCGATGGTGCTTGCGCTCAATATGATGGACGAACTCACGGGCAATGGCGGCTCCGTTGACATCAACGCGATGGAATCCATGCTTGGCATCCCTGTTGTGCCGATTTCTGCCGCGAAGGGCGAAGGCATTGAAGAACTCGTGCAGCATGCCCTGCACGTCGCGCATTATCAGGAAAAGCCGGGCCGCATGGATTTCTGTGATGCCGAAAGCCACCGCGGCGCCGTTCACCGCTGCCTACACGGCATCATGCATCTCATCGAGGACCATGCCAAGGCTGCCCGCATCCCGCTGCGCTTTGCCGCGACGAAGGTAGTCGAGGGTGACCACCGCCTCATCGAAGCTTTGATGCTCGACCAAAATGAGATGGATATGATTGAGCACATCATCTGCCAGATGGAGAAAGAGCGCGGGCTCGACCGTGCAGCGGCCATCGCGGACATGCGTTTCTCGTTTATCGGCAAACTCGTCAGCCGCACGGTGCACAAGGCACATGAGAGCCGCCAGCACGAGCGCAGCCGCCGCATCGATAAGGTCCTGACGGGCAAATACACGGCCATCCCGGCTTTTGTTGCCATCATGAGCCTCGTCTTTTACCTGACGTTCAATGTCATTGGCTCGGGACTGCAGGATTTGATGGCGGCCGGGATTGGCTGGCTGCAGGATGAAACGGATGCAGCCCTTGCGGCAGCCGATGTTAACGAAGCCATGCATTCTCTGGTGATTGACGGCATTTTTCAGGGCGTCGGCACCGTCCTGTCGTTCCTGCCTATCATCGTGACTTTGTTCTTCTTCCTGTCCCTGCTCGAGGACACGGGCTATATGGCGCGCATTGCTTTTGTTATGGACAAATGGCTGCGTAAAATAGGCCTTTCGGGCCGCAGCATCGTGCCGCTGCTCATCGGTTTTGGCTGCAGCGTGCCGGCCATCATGGCGACGCGCACGCTGCCATCGGAGCGCGACCGCCGCATGACGATTCTTTTGACGCCGTTCATGAGCTGTTCGGCCAAACTGCCGATTTACGGCCTTTTCATTGCAGCTTTTTTCGGCAATTACGGTGCCCTGCCGATGATTATCCTGTACTTTGGCGCTATGGCAGTCGGCATTATCGTGGCTTATCTCGGCAAGAACACGATTTTCAAGGGCGAGGCCGTGCCATTTGTCATGGAGCTGCCGAATTACCGCATGCCGGGGCGCCGCAATGTCATGCAGCTGCTCTGGGAAAAGTCAAAGGATTTTCTGGAACGTGCCTTTTCGGTCATCTTTGTGGCGACCATCGTCATCTGGTTCCTGCAGACGTTTGACTTCCGCCTGAACATGGTGACGGATTCCTCGACAAGCATGCTCGCGTCCATTGCCGGCGTCATCGCGCCGATTTTTGCCCCGCTGGGCTTTGGCGACTGGCGCATCTCGACCGCGCTTATATCGGGCTTTATGGCAAAAGAGAGTGTAGTCTCGACTTTGGGCGTATTGTTTGGCACAAGCGCTCTTTCGACCGTCCTGACGCCGCTTGCGGCAGCATCGCTTTTAGCGTTCTGCCTGCTCTACACGCCCTGTGTCGCGGCCATCGCTTCCGTACGGCGCGAACTCGGCACGAAATGGGCTGTCTGGGTCGTCATTTTCCAGTGCATCATCGCCTGGATTGTGGCGTTTATCGTCCATACCATTGGCATGCTTCTGTGATGTTATACAGCTTTTCGACCTTACCGTGCAATTGACAAACGGCAGTGCTTCAATAAGAGGCACTGCCGTTTATGTTATAGGATAGGTTATTGGTTGGTGCTGTTCTGTTTATCCTGCTCGACATAGCTGACAGGGAAGCCGTTATAGGTAAAGGTCTGACGCGTGCCCTGCGGGATTTTTTCGGGGGCATTTTCCGTGGCGTCGCCGGGACGTACGCGGCCGCGCTCATAAATGGTCGCACTGCTGCCAGTATCCGTATCGGAAGCAGCAGGCTTTTGCTGCTTCATAGTCGGTGCGACCGTGCTGTCCGGCTGGAAATCCTTAGAAATGCCATAAAGTGCGGCCTGATAGTAGGTGTCGAAGATACTGCCGTCTTTGAGGCCGGTGCCGGAGTACATGACATCGAAATCACTGTGGACTTTTTCAACGCGCTTCATGTTATCGGCGAAGTCCTCACGTGAGATGATGAGGTCGGCACGGTTTGGAAGCAGAAATTCATCGCCCGTGAAGAGAATGCGTCTTGTCGGGTCGAGGACAGCCAGTCCGCCGAGGGTATGGTTAGCATGAGGGAATTCGATGATGGTGAGCTCGCGATTGCCAAGGTTCAGCTTATAGCCATCCTGCACGGTGACGACCGGATAATCGCGCGGGAAGGAAAGGCCGGCAAAACTGTTGTAGGGAATCGTAGCGTAATTTACGCTGACTGGTGTCATAAAAGCGGCATCGAAGTAGGCATCATTGGCGGTGTGGTCAAAATGATAATGCGTGTTGATGACGTATTTGACCGGTTTGCCGCAAAGGGATTCTGCATAAGTGCGCAGATTGCCGGCGCCGTAGCCGCTGTCAATCATCACGCCGATCTCATCACCGGCCAGCAGGTAGCAGTAATCGCCGTCTGAGCGGATTTTCCAAGTATTCGGGGCAATTTGCTCCGATTCGAAGTACGGTTCATCCATGGGAACGAGCGAGCCATCGCTGTTTCGTATCATGACATCGTGTTTGGCAGAGAAATCAATAGCTTGTACGGGCTGCCAGATTTTTGACGTATCAATAGATGTCACGCCGTTGACGATATCGGCACTCGTGCCGGCATTAAGGCGTTTCGTAAGGATACGCGGCTCGGTGGGAGCTTTTTCCGGCGCGGCCAGGGCGGCATCGAGGCGGTCGATGTCCGTTTGGGCATCTGTGTCGCCGCTTGCCAGAGCTTTTTCATACCAGACGCGGGCTTCGGCGGCATTCTGCTCGACGCCGTGCCCATATTCGTAGAGATGGCCGATGCCGACTTTGCCAAGGCCGCCAACATGATCGCTGCGCACAGATGCTTTTTGGTAGAGTTCCATGGCCTTGTCATAGTCGACTTTTGTGCCAAGGCCATCTTCATACATATGGCCGAGCAGGGCCGTGCCCGTCACATCGCCGAGTTCGGCTGCTTTTTGATAATAGGCAAAGGCCTGTTTGATGTCTTTTTTTACACCATAGCCGTGTTCATAGCAGAGGCCAAGATAGCGGTAGGCTTTCATATGATTTTTGCTGGCAGCTTCGCGGAAAAAGGAGAGCGCTCGTTCATAATCCTTCGCTTCGTACGCTTCGACTCCATTTTCTATCATACCGCGGTCGAGAAAATTGCCCAATCCTCTTGTCATATCGTGAGGCGCTGCTGTTTCTTTAGAAACAGCAGCTGCCTGTGCGGCAGGAAATGGCATCAAAAGTGTATAGCTGCTGACGGCCAGTAGTGCTAAGGATATCGTTTGCCAAGTTTTACGCGTATTCATGAAAAAAATCATCTCTTTCTAGTTAGTGCCTCGCATCATCAAAAATATGAGAATACTTATCAAAAGGTATTTTATCCCAAATGTCTTAAATTTGAGGGCAGAAAGCAATTAAATTCATATAAAAAGAAAGCCGCTGGCTCATTTTGAGCACAGCGGCTTTTCACGTCATGTCAATCTTCGACGTCGCGCGTCTCAAGGTAGAAGAAAAACGCAGTGACGATGATGGCTAAGATCAGCCAGATAGAAGATGGCATAAGTACCTCCTGTCGATTATGGCACGGGGTGAATACGAATTTGTTTTTCTGATTTCAGTATATCAGAGGACAAGTGCTTCTGTCAAAACCTTTCCCCATGTTTCTTCAAGCATGGGGAGGCGCCAGCGCGCGTTGGCGGGACTCGTCGACGGCATGGCGTGAAAGGTGAGGTCCTCGCGTTTTAAGAGCTCTTTATTATAGCGCTTGAACGTCTGGGCGGATTTGCCGCCATTGAAGCAGATGGTCCTGATTTTGGGATACTCCCGAAGCAGGGCGGAAAAGTCATTGCCCTTTTCGTCATGGATGGCCGAATCAAGGCTGCCTTCGCGCTCGCAGCTGCCGATAGAGTCCCAGAGGGCAATGTGATGGCGCAGCAGCATGGCGAGTTTTTCTTCGTAAACAGAAGGGAGCTCTTCCTGAAGGAGATGGGCCATCATCGGCCAAAAGCGGTTCTGCGGATAGGCGTAGTACTGCTGTTCTTCAAGCGATTTGATGCCTGGCATCGAACCGAGAATCAGAACCGTGCAGTTTTTGTCGATATTGGGCTGCAGGCCGATACAGAGCATAAACGTCATTTCCTTCCTTAATACATCTGAAATACATTGATTATTTATCGGCAAAGGCCTTGGCGAGGTGCTGCAGGCCGTTTTCGAGCGTGCTCCACGGGCAGGCGATGTTGAGACGCTGGAAGCCACGTCCTGCTTTGCCGAAGATATGGCCGGAGTCGAGCCGGAGGTTGGCATCGTTGACGATGACATCGTCGAGTTCCTCATCTGTCAGGCCGTAGGCGGAAAAGTCAAGCCAGAGAAGATACGTGCCTTCTGGTTCGATGAGTTTGACTTTGGGCATCTTTTCGGCAAGAAATGCCTTCGTTTTCTGGTAATTGCCCTCGATATAGGCGAGGAGTTCTTTTAGCCATTCTGCACCGTGCTCATAGGCGGCCTGTGCAGCAAAGAGACCAAGGGCGTTGGGCTGGCTGTAGCCGGCTGCCGAGATTTCAGCACGGAATTTCTTGCGCAGCTCGGCATTTTCAATGAAGATATTGGAAATCTGCAGGCCGGCGAGGTTGAAGGTTTTCGATGGAGACGTGCAGGTGATCGTGCGGTCGGCGATTTCCGGCGCGAGGGACGCGAGCACTGTATGCTGGAAGCCCGGACGCACGAATTCGTGATGGATTTCGTCGGCGACAATCAGGACATTGTGTTTGAGGCAGATGGAAGCGATGCGCAGGAGTTCTTCGCGCGTCCAGACGCGGCCAGCCGGATTGTGCGGACTGCAGAGCAGGAAGAGCTTGACACCGTGCTCGACAATTTTTTTCTCAAAGTCGGCAAAGTCAATTTCGTAATGGCCATTTTGGAGGATGAGCGGACTGTTGACGAGCTCGCGGCCGTTCTGGCGGATCATTTCCGTGAATGGGTAGTAAACAGGCTGCTGCAGCAGCACGGCTTCGCCCGGTTTTGTAAAGCAGCGGATGGCCACCGCGAGGGCGAAGACGACGCCCGGCGTGATGGTCAGGGCCTTTGTGGACGGCGTCCAGCTGTGATGTTCCGTCATCCAGTTGACGATGACTTCTTTGTAGCTTTCCTTCGGGTCCGTGTAGCCGAAAATGCCGTGCTGGACGCGGCGCGTGAGTTCGTCGATGACGGGCTGCGGCGTGCGGAAGTCCATATCGGCAACCCAGAAGGGCAGGATGCCCTGCGGGTAGCCGCGTTCGACGGCAAAGTCATATTTGAGGCACGAGGTGCCGCGGCGGTCGATGATTTCATCAAAATTGACGGACATAAAAATCCCTCACTTTCTTATAGATTCAGCAGCATCAGGCATTGAGGGCCTGATCGAGGTCGGCAATTAAGTCATTTACATCTTCGATGCCGACAGAGAAGCGCAGCAGGCGGTCGTCAAGGCCTGTGCGTGCCAAAAGCTCTTTTGGCATTTCGGCATGAGTCTGGGCGAGCGGGAAGGTCAGGAGGCTTTCAACCCCACCGAGACTTTCGGCAAAAGCGATGAGTTTCAGGCGGCCGAGGAGGGCGGTGGCAAGTGCCGGCGTCTTGACTTTGAAGGAAATCATGCTGCCAAAGCCCGTGGCCTGACTTTTGTGGAGTTCGTGGCCTGGATGCTCGGGCAGGCCGACGTAGTAGACATCGGTGACATTCGGCTGTGTTTTGAGCCATTTGGCAATGGCAGCTGCGTTCTGCTGCTGACGCTCGACGCGCAGGCCGAGGGTCTTGATGCTGCGCAGCAGCAGCCACGAATCAATCGGCGTGAGGTTCGGCCCTTCGGATTTGATATAAAGGTCAAGATTTTTACCGTAGTCGGACTCGTCATCAGCGATGGCGATGACGCCCGCGATGATGTCGTTGTGGCCGCAGAGATACTTTGTGGCGCTGTGCACGACGATATCGGCGCCGAGCGTCAGCGGTTTCTGGAAATGCGGCGAAAGGAAGGTATTGTCGACGACGAGCAGGGCGCCGTTTTCATGGGCGAGCCTGGCGAGGGCGCGGATATCGCTGACGCGCATCATGGGATTTGACGGGGTCTCGATGAAAATCATTCTGGTTTCCGGACGGATGCTGGCAGCCGTTTTTTCAAGGTCTGCCGTATTGACATAATCATGCTTTACACCGTATTTCTTGTAAATGTCGTTGACAAGGCGCACCGTGCCGCCGTAAAGGTCCTCAGAAAGCAGGATGTGGTCGCCGGGGGTTAAGAGGTGCAGGGCCATGTTGATGGCAGCCATGCCGGAGGAAAGTGCCCAGGCGCGCTTGCCGCGTTCGAGTTTGGCGAGAACGTCTTCGAGTTCTTTGCGCGTCGGATTGGCTACGCGGCCGTAGTCGAAGCCTGTGCTCTGCTTATAGCCTGGATGACGGTACGTGGCAGAGAGGTAAATCGGCTCACTGATGGCACCGGTTGCATCGTATTGGTGACAGCCGTGTACCTCAAGGGTGTAATCGTTCATGGGAATTCCTCCTCAACATCAGCAGTATAAAATAAGAAAGACATATCGTTCCAGTATGTATATATGAGAGTATTATAAAGTACAGCTTTGCCGCTTGTCAATGCAGGATGAGGCAGAGCTGTGCGAAAGGTCAGCAGGGCAGGGCTAAGCGGCGCGTTTCCCCCTTGGCAAAGGAAAAATTGGCACTCGTGAGGTCGCGCAGCTCGGTCAGGCGCTTTTCTACGTCTGCGGGCGGCAGCAGCAGGTGCAGGGTGACGTTTTCGGCGTAATCGGCCGGCTCCGTGCGGATCTCTTCCTGGCGCAGCCAGTGCTCAATGGCAGCGAGCAGGTCATAGCCAATGGTCACGGAAAGCTCCGTAAATGGTGTCATTTCGATGCAGGCGGCTGCTTCGATGCCAAGCACAGCCGCGTGGCCGTAAGCGCGGATGAGACCGCCGGCTCCGAGCTTGATGCCGCCGAAGTAGCGTGTGACGACGATGACGACATCGGTCAAATCGTTTTTTTTGATGGCCTCGAGGATTGGATTGCCGGCCGTGCCGCCGGGTTCGCCGTCATCATTGGATTTCTGCTTGTCCGCGCGTTCGCCGAGCACGTAGGCTGAACAGTTGTGGCGGGCATCGAAGTATTTTTTCTTCATCGACTGGATGAAGGCGCGGGCTTCTTCTTCATTTTCAACATGGCGGATATGGGTGATGAATTTTGATTTCTGTATTTCATAGAGCGTTTCGACGGAAGCGTCTTTTTCGCGAATGGTTCGATAAAGGTTCATAGCTGCCTCCCTGAAAATTTCCTTCTTAATATTATACCGTATTTTTGCGGCTCTTGTCCTCATCAGAAAATTTTATTGACGAAGGTATGGTAATTACGCTCGTTTTGTAGTATCCTTTAGTAGAAATAATGGAAGTGTCGCGGATGGCAATGCTATACAAATCACAGATCGAAGCGGCGCTGGGAAGGTTGTGTTATTAAGGTAATGAACGAATCGAAAATGAACAGAGGGTTAAAGAATCGCCATCTGCAGCTGATTTCGCTGGGCGGGGTCATCGGCAGTGGTTATTTCCTCGGCACCGGGTATGTTCTCGAAAAAGCGGGCCCGGCCGCGATACTCGCCTATCTTTTGGGCGGGGTCATCGTGCTTTGCGTCATGCTCTGCCTTGCGGAGCTGGCGGTGGAAAAACCTGTTTCAGGTTCTTTTGTCACGTATGCGCGTGAGCATATCTCACCGACCTGGGCCTGCGGCGTGGGCTGGGCCTACTGGACGACCTGGGTTGCATACGTTCCATCCGAGATGATTGCCGCTGGCATCATCATGAATAATTTTATACCGGCAGTCAGTCAGCTCTGGTGGGCTGTTTTCTTTGGACTGCTGGTGACGATTCTCAATCTGTTTCATGTCGATAAGTTCGGCGAGAGCGAATTCTGGTTGTCTCTGATTAAGATCATCGCACTCGCAGCCTTTAGTATCGTGGCCGCGCTCATCTGCCTCGGCCTCATCGGCGACCAGGGCTATATCGGCACAAAGGTCCTTCTTGGCAGCGGCGGTTTCGCACCGAACGGCTACTGGTCCATCGTACTGACGATGGTCATCATCCTGGTCAACTTCCAGGGCACTGAAATTATCGGCCTTGCCGCCGGTGAATGCGAGAATCCGGAAAAGAGCATCCCAATTGCTGTGCGCAATGTGACGTGGCGCATCATCGCGCTCTACATCATCCCGATTTCGCTCTTGATTTCCATCCTGCCGTGGGATAAAGCCGGCCTCGACGAAAGTGTCTTTGCCGCAGCAGTCACACAGTATGGCTTCTCGGGCTTCGGCGCGTTCTTTGCATTTGTCATCCTGACGGCCGCCATTTCGTGTTCGAACTCCGGCCTTTACGGCGCAGCCCGTGCGCTGCACGCCCTTGCCCGCATGGATATGGCACCGCGCACGCTCGGCTACATCAACAAGAACGGCATGCCGTCGCGCTCCATTCTCGTTTCGATCTGTGCCTGCTGGGCCGTCATCCTGCTTTATTCGTTTGACCCGGATTCGGCGCTTTATACGTATCTTTTGGCTGTCTCGGGCTTTACGGGCGCCATCGCGTGGATTTCCATCTGCTGGAGCCAGTACCGCAGCCGCAAGCGCATGATTGCTCTCGGCACGGACAAAAAACTGCGTTACAAGACGCCGTTCTTCCCATATGTCACACTGTTTGGCATCTGGGCTCAGGTCTTCTGCCTCGTCGTCATGGTCTTCGAGCCGGAACTGCGTGAAGCCCTCTACGCCGGCATCCCGATGCTCATCGTCCCGATGGCATGGTACCGCCTGCGCCAGCGCCGTCGCGCCACAAGCGCCGCACGCGCACTTCATTGAATAAAATCCAAAAGCTGCTTTCCTTTGCTGGGAGAGCAGCTTTTTTATCTATTTTGTCTATATTGTATAAAGTGAGCAGGGACGAGGGGAGACAACGCTGCGGCAATGAGGGCGGTGCGGCGGCAGGGCCCCAACGTTCCGCGGCAAATTTCTGCTAAACCTATTTTTGTCTCCTAATTTATCCCGCGAAAAGAGTAAAACGCGCTGGTGCTTGAACGGTAACTCTTTTCGCGGGGAATAGAGGAAGACAAAAATAGGTTCTTCACGCAGAAATTCGAACGCTCCTCTTATTGGGGCTCTGCCGCCGCACCTTATGCACTTCCTTTTTGTCACTATGAGATGCTGCGTACTGTGCATAAACTTGAGGGCAGAGGGGAGACAAAAGCGGAGCATTGGCAGTTTGCGTAAAGAAAATATTTTTTGCCAACTAGAATCCCGGAAAAAGAACAATCGTTCAAGCGAAGCGCGTTTTTGTTTTTTTCGGGATGCCATAAAGGGCAAAAAATATTTTTAGCAAACTGCCCTGCGAAACGTTGTCTCCCCTCTGCCCGCCTCGTCATCGCAATTATATCTCGTTTTTGATATAGAAAAACCTCGCAAGTATTTCGTCTTGCGAGGTTTTGGGCAGATGTGCATTTATGAAAAGGAGCGCTTACGCTGCGGCTTTTTTCGCGGCGTATTTCTTTTCTTCCTGATCCATAACAATGGCTACAGCACCGTCACCCGTGATGTTCAGGCAGGTACGGAACATATCGAGGACACGGTCGATGCCGGCGACGAGGGCGAGACCTTCCATCGGGAGGTTGACGCTCTGCAGGACCATGGCGAGCATGATGAGACCGGCACCCGGCACACCTGCCGTACCGATGGAAGCGAGCGTACCCGTGAGGACGATCATGGCCATCTGGCCGTACGTGAGGTCAATGCCGAAGACGTTCGCGATGAACAGTGAGCAGACGCCCATGTAAAGAGCCGTGCCATCCATGTTGATCGTGGCACCAAGCGGCAGGACGAACGAGGAAACATCGCGCGAAACGCCGAGCTTTTCCTGCGAGTTCTTCATGTTGACCGGCAGGGCAGCAGCACTCGAGCACGTCGTGAAGGCAATGAGCATGGCTTCACTCATGCCGCGGAAGAACTGCATAGGCGTATGGCCGCCCCAGATTTTGGCAAGGGAAGAATACACGCAGACCGCATGGATGACGCAGCCAACTGCGACGCAGGCAATGACGGAAATCAGCGGCAGCAGGACGGACGGACCGTTCTTGGCGACGACCGGCAGGAGCAGGGCAAAGACACCGATTGGAGCAAAGCTCATGACGATGCCGATGATCTTATAGGAAACTTCTGCACAGGCATCGAAGAATCTGATGAGGAGATCGGCGCGTTCGCCGCCGACCTTCAAAATACCGACGCCGAGGAACAGTGCAAAGACGATGACCGGCAGAATTTCGGCTTTAGCCATGGACTGAACTGGGTTAGCCGGAACCATCGCAACGAAGACCTGCATGATGGAAGGTGCTTCTTTGACCTTGACGACTGCATCCGACGTCATCTGCAGGCCGACACCCGGATGTGCAAGACCTGCAACACCAAAGCCGATGACGATGGCGATAGCCGTCGTGACGAGGTAGAGGCCAATCGTCTTGATGCCGATGCGGCCGAGCTTTGTCGTATCGCCAAGGCTCGTCATGCCGACGACCAGTGAGCAGAGCACAACCGGTACAATCATCATCTTGATGAGGTTGATGAAGATCGTGCCGATTGGGGCAATCCACCAGTTAATGAAGGGAAGTGCAGGTTCGCCCGCAATCAGGCCGACTATGACGGCCAGTACGAGCGCAATAAAAATCTTGATTGATAAGTTCATGAGGCTCACTCCTTTAATTATGATGATGTATGATACCATTTCCTTATCATATTTTTAATTATAGATAAAATGTGCATCTTTGTCCATTAATAGAAGATATGTATACCGTATACATACAATATACAGAAACTGACATCGATTCCTGCGTGTATTGTTGTAAATAATCACTACAACAATAATATTTTCTTCAAAAATAATAGAAAAATACCTCGAAAAATTTTCGGATAAGATGATTGTCAAGGACTCTTACTTATGATATAATTTTTAGCGGTGTAAAAATAGCACGCGGCCTGATCGCTGCCCTGTGCCCCAAAGAGGGTGGTGCAGAGAGATGAAGGACGCGGAAGAAAAAAACAGGAGGTGCACCAACATGGCAGTTATTTCCATGAAACAGTTACTTGAAGCAGGTGTCCATTTCGGACATCAGACGCGCCGCTGGAACCCGAAGATGGCAAAGTACATCTTCACGGAGCGCAACGGCATCTACATCATTGACCTGCAGAAGACGGTCAAGAAGGTTGACGAGGCTTATGCTTTCCTGCGCAGCGTTGCAGAAGAGGGCAAGAGCGTTCTGTTCGTCGGCACGAAGAAGCAGGCTCAGGAAGCCATCAAAGAAGAAGCTACGCGTGCTGGCCAGTTCTATGTCAATGAGCGTTGGCTCGGCGGCATGATGACGAACTTCCGCACGATCCAGAAGCGCATTGCCCGTCTCAAAGAGCTCGAGGCTATGGAAGCAGACGGCACGTTCGAAGTCCTCACGAAGAAAGAGGTTCAGGGTCTCCGTCATGAGATGGAGAAGCTCGAGCAGTACCTCGGCGGCATCAAAGAGATGAACAAGCTGCCGGGCGCACTCTTCATCGTAGATCCGCGCAAGGAGCGCATTGCTGTCGCTGAGGCACGCAAGCTCAACATTCCTATCGTTGCTATCGTTGATACGAACTGCGATCCGGATGAGATCGACTATGTCATTCCGGGCAACGATGACGCTATCCGCGCCGTCAAGCTCCTCACGGGCCGCATGGCTGATGCAGTCCTCGAGGGCCGTCAGGGTGAGGACAGCGAAGCGGAAGCTGCTGAAGCTCCGGCTGCTGAATAAGATTCGATAAAAAGACCGGGAGGGGTAAGGGAGTTATCCCTTGCTCCTCTTTTTTATTAGGAGGAAAAGAACCAATGGCAAAGATTACGGCTGCAATGGTAAAAGAGCTGCGCGAGACCACTGGCGCAGGCATGATGGACTGCAAAAAAGCTCTGACGGCTACGGATGGCGACAAGGCAAAGGCAATTGACTGGCTCCGTGAAAAGGGCATCGCCAAGGCTGCGAAGAAAGCTGGCCGCATCGCTGCAGAAGGCGCTGTTGTCGCTTACATCAGCGAAGATGCAAAAGTCGGTGCTCTCGTCGAAGTCAACTGCGAGACGGATTTCGCTGCCGGCAATGAGCAGTTCCGTGCACTGGCAGAAAAGATTGCAAAACACGTCGCTGACACGAAACCGGCTGACCTCGATGCACTTAATAACAGCGAAATCGATGGCAAGACGGTAGCTTCCCTCGTAACGGAAGCTACGGCTACGATCGGCGAGAAGATTTCGCTGCGCCGTTTCGCCTGCTATGAGACGGAAGGCCGTGTCGCAAGCTACATTCACATGGGCGGCAAGATCGGTGTCCTCGTTGACCTGACGGGCGGCAGCGCTGAGCTCGGCAAAGATGTTGCTATGCAGATTGCTGCAGCAAATCCGATTGCTATCGATGAGACGGGTGTTCCGGCTGACGTCGTTGAGCATGAGAAGGAAGTTGCCCGCAAGCAGGCTGAAGAAGAAGGCAAACCGGCTAAGATCATCGAGCGCATCGTGGATGGCCGCATCAAGAAGTACTACAAAGAAGTCTGCCTCAATGAACAGATTTTCGTCAAGGATTCCGACAAGACGATCAGCGATATCCTCGGCGATGTCAAGGTAACGGCTTTCACGCGTTATCAGCTTGGTGAAGGCATCGAGAAGAAGCAGGAGAACTTCGCTGCTGAAGTCGCTGCTCAGATGAAATAATTACCGGAACGCAGGGTAAAAATGGAAAGAAAGAGAACACATAATGGATTGTGTTCTCTTTTTTTAAAGGTTATAATAGAGAAAGATGCAGTGATATTTAGATGGAGGTAAGTATTTTGGAAGCAGCAAAATATAAACGCATTGTCCTGAAACTCAGTGGTGAATCGCTCGCTGGCGATCAGGGCTTTGGTATCAATCCGGCTGTTGTCGAAGATATCGCCAAGCAGATCAAGAAAATCCGCGAACGCGGTGTCGATGTTGCCATCGTTGTTGGCGGCGGTAATATCTGGCGCGGTCTTGCTGGCTCTGCCAAGGGCATGGACCGTGCTACGGCAGATTACATGGGCATGATGGCTACGGTTATGAATGCACTTGCCCTGCAGGATGCCCTTGAAAAGCAGGATGTTGATACGCGCGTACAGACCGCCATCGAAATGCGTCAGGTCGCTGAGCCGTACATCCGCCGCAAGGCCATCCGCCATATGGAAAAAGGCCGTGTTGTCATCTTCGGCGCCGGCACGGGCAATCCGTATTTCTCGACGGATACGACGGCTGCCCTGCGTGCTGCTGAAATCGAAGCCGATGTCATCCTCATGGCCAAGAAAGGCACGGACGGCATCTATGACAGCGATCCGAACAAGAATGCCAATGCGAAGAAATTCGATTCGCTGACTTATATCGAGATCCTCAACAAGGGCCTGCAGGTCATGGATACGACGGCTACAAGCCTTTGCATGGACAATAAGATTCCGCTTCTCGTCTTCAATATCGATGATCACGAGAACATCGTCCGCGCTGCACTCGGTGAGGAAATCGGCACGACGGTAGGAGGAAAAGAATAATGGTAAAAGATATTCTCGCGTCCCATGAGGACCGCATGAAAAAGAGCATCGAAGCGCTCAAGCATGAATTTGCTTCGCTGCGTGCAGGCCGTGCTACGCCGTCCCTTTTGGACAAGGTCATGGTCGATTATTACGGTGCACCGACGCCTGTCAACCAGATTGCCAAGGTCACGGTGCCGGAGCCGCGTATGATTACGATTCAGCCGTGGGAAAAATCCATTCTTCATGATATCGAAGTCGCCATCATGAAGTCGGACCTCGGCCTTTCACCAAACTCGGACGGCACGGTCATCCGCCTTTCTATCCCGGCTTTGACGCAGGAACGCCGTCAGGAACTCGTCAAGACGGTCAATAAGAAGACGGAAGAGGCCAAAGTCGCTCTGCGTAACATCCGCCGCGATGGCAATGAAGCCTTCAAGAAGATGGAGAAAGCTAAGGAAATCACGGAAGATGAGTCGAAGCGCGGTCAGGAATCCATGCAGAAGCTCGTCGACAAATACGTCAAGCTTGCCGATGATGCCAAGGCCGTCAAAGAAAAAGAAGTCATGGAAGTCTGATTCACATGAATCCGAACTTTCCAGACGTATTGGCAAGGCCGCTTTCAGAAGCAGAGAACATGCTGCAGGAAGCTGGCTGCCAGTGGACGACAGAAATTACACGCCCTACGCGTGATTTTTTCAAGACAGATACAACCTGTCTCTATGTCGTACGGGAAAAGTTTCTTCCGAACGGCAAAATCTTGCTGACTCTTGCTGCAAAGCAGAGGAAGCTTGGAAAGGAGGCGAAATGATATGGCATACAAGATTACAGACGATTGCATTTCCTGCGGTTCCTGCGCTGCTACCTGCCCGGTTGAGGCAATCAGCGAGGGTGCAGAGCACTACGAAATCGATGCAGATAAATGCGTTGAGTGCGGTGCTTGCGCTGCCGGCTGCCCGGTATCCGCAATTGAAGCTCCCTGATGGATGATGAGCGGCCCCTCTTATGAATTTTTGAGAGGGGCTTTTCGTTATTTGTACATGATATGATATCCTCAGGATGGAGGACTTACCACATGTGGAAAAAGATATTCGGCGGTTCCAGACAGGAAAAGGACATAAAGCCCACTGGCATGGACCCGATCTATGATAGAATCAATTGGCAGCGTCTGCCGCGCCATGTTGCCATCATCATGGATGGCAACGGACGCTGGGCACAGAGCCGCGGTATGATCCGCACGGCCGGTCATAAGGCTGGCGTCAAGACGCTCAAGAATATCCTGAAGGCTGCCATCGACCTGCGCATCGAGGCCCTGACGGTCTATGCCTTTTCGACTGAGAATTGGAAACGGCCGCGCCCGGAAGTCGATTTTCTCATGAAGCTCTTTTCCGATTATCTGCTCAAGGAACTGGAAGAGATGAACGATTACAACGTGCGCATTCGTTTTATCGGCCGCAGGGAAGGCATGCCGGAAGGCCTGCAGCGTCAGATGAACGAAGCAGAGGCTCTCATGAAAGATAATACGGGCATCCGTTTCAATGTTGCAGCGAATTATGGCGGTCAGGATGAACTTCTGCGGGCAGCGCAGTCACTGGCGAAAAAAGTCGCTGCCGGAACATTTGCAGCTGAGGACATCGATGCTGAGGCCATGGAACAGGAGCTCGATACGGCAGGAGACCCGCCCGTGGATCTCGTCATTCGCACGAGCGGTGACCAGCGTCTTTCGAACTTTCTGCTCTGGCAGTCTGCTTATGCAGAATTTTACTTTACCGATGTCAATTGGCCGGATTTCACGCCAAAGTGCTTTGTCGATGCTATGGTGGACTTTGCCGGCCGTGACCGCCGCTTTGGCGGACTCACCAATAAATAAGGATAGGAGCGTTTTTCTTGTTTACCAGAATCATCACCGGAGTAGTCGGCATCGCCCTGGCTGCTCTTGTCATTCAGATGGGCGGGGCACTCTTTGCAGGGTTTGCCTTGGTGCTGTCTCTCGTTGCGTGGTTTGAATATGCGCGTGCTTTCCATAAAAAAGGCATGAATGTCACGTTCCTTACGGGCATTATCGGGCTGTTCCTGCTCTGGGGCTGTGCGTGGCTTGGCAATGCCGAAGAATCCATGGCAGTCAGCACGGGCATTGTCCTGATCGTCCTTTTGGAGAGCGTCCTTCTGCACGGCCGCGTTTCCTTTGTCGACGCCTGCACATCCGTGGCTGGCATCCTGTATCTCGGTTTTCCGTTTGCACATATGGTCATGCTGCGCTTCCTTTATCCGGAGCAGCAGCTCGCAACGTCCTTCGGCCCCTTTGAATTTGGCTGTGCCATGATCTGGATCATGTTCATCGGCACCTGGGCCAGTGACACCTTTGCGTATTTCACGGGATCGGCTATCGGCCGTCATAAACTCTGCCCGACCATCAGCCCGAATAAGACGATTGAGGGGTTCCTTGGTTCTGTCGTCGGCACGACGATTGCAGTCGCAGCTCTCGGTGTCTTTTTCTCCCTGCCGGTTATCGAGATGGCAGTTCTCGGTTTTTGTATTTCTCTTCTGGCAACACTGGGCGACCTCGTGGAGTCTGTGGCCAAGCGCTATACGGGCATCAAGGATTCCGGCAATATCATCCCGGGACACGGCGGTGTTTGGGACCGCTTTGACAGTGTGCTGTTTACGGCACCGCTCGTCTATTATTTCGTGCTGATCTCGGGCATCGGCCTGAAGTGAGGAAGGTTTTGAGGAAGATTTTTATGAAAAAGATTGCAGTCTTAGGCTCGACCGGCTCCATTGGCACGCAGACACTTGATGTGGTTCGTTCTCATCCGGAGCTTTTTCACATTTCCGTACTTGCGGCAAACTCCAGCGATGAACTCCTGGAAAAACAGATTCGCGAATTCGAACCGGAGCTCGCCGTACTCTCCGATGAAGCTGCCTACAAGCGTCTGAAAGAACGCTATACAGGCAGAACGAAGCTCGCCGGCGGCCGCCAGGCCTTTATCGATGCAGCAGCTTACGGGGATGTCGATACGGTCGTGACTTCCATGATGGGCTTTGCCGGTCTTGAGCCGACGATGAAGGCCCTCGATGCCCAAAAGAACATTGCTCTCGCGAATAAAGAGACACTTGTCGTGGCCGGTGAGATTGTTATGCGCCGCGCGCAGGAGCAGGGCGTATCCATCCTGCCTGTCGACAGTGAGCACTGCGCCTTTTTCCAGTGCCTGCAGGGTGAGAAGCGCGAGACGATTGAAAAACTCCTGCTGACCTGCTCGGGCGGTCCGTTCCGCGGCAGGAAGCGCGAGGAACTCGTCGGCGCAACGAAAGCGCAGGTCCTTGCACATCCGACTTGGAATATGGGACAGAAAATCACGGTCGACTCCGCCTCGCTCGTCAATAAGGGGCTGGAAGTTATTGAAGCAAAATGGCTTTACGGCGTCAGCTACGACCAAATTCAGGTTGTCGTGCATCCGCAGAGCATCATTCATTCGATGGTTGAGTTTGTCGATGGTTCCGTCATCGCGCAGCTCGGCTGTCCTGATATGAAGCTGCCAATCCAGTACGCGCTGACGTATCCGACGCGCCAGCCGTCAAATTTTGAACGCCTTGACTTCTGGAAACTCAAGGACCTGACGTTTGAAAAACCGGATACGGAGACGTTTAAGGGACTGCGCTTTGCCTATGAGGCAGGCAGGATGGGCGGCTCGATGCCCTGCGTGTTCAATGCGGCCAATGAAGTGGCGGTCAGTGCCTTCCTCAAAGGGCAGATTCATTTCCTCGATATCTACGATATCATCGAGGAGACGATGATGAAGCGCGCATGTGTGCTTTCTCCGACCTTGGAAGAACTTTTTGCCGAAGATCAGTGGGCGCGTGACTATGCCGGTTCCCTGCTGGCGAAAATTGCGCGCTGATATCCGGAATACCTGAATAAAGAAATGAGGACGGTGAACTTATGGTACTGACAATAGCGGCGGCCATCTTTGTCTTTGGCCTGCTTGTGCTCGTGCATGAACTTGGCCATTTCGTGACGGCCAAGATGACGGGCATGCGCGTCGATGAATTCGCAATTGGCTTTGGACCAAAACTCGTGAGCTTTCAGCATGGCGAGACGGTTTACTCGATTCGTGCGATTCCGCTCGGCGGCTTTAATGATATTGCGGGCATGGACCCAGAAAATAACGATGCGGGCAGCCGCGGCTACTGCGAAAAGCCGGTTGGCTCGCGCATGATCGTGATTCTCGCGGGCTCCATCATGAATTTTATTCTGCCGCTCATCCTGTTTTTCGGCATCTTCTTTTTTGCCGGGGTCAGCACGCCGAATCCTGAACCGATTTTAGGGACGGTGCTGGCCGGCAAGCCGGCAGCAGAAGCGGGGCTGCAAAATGGCGACCGCGTGCTGGCCATCGATGGCCAGCCTATCTCGAGCTGGTCGGAATTTGTCGACGGAGTCAAGGACAATACGGGAAATCCTGTCGACCTTACAATCCAGCGCGGCGAGGCAACATTTGATGCAGAGGTCACCCCAACCTATGACAGCAGCACGAAGCGCGCGATGGTCGGCGTCATGGGCTCTGTCAATACGCGTTATCCGGGACTTGTCGAGTCGGCTTCTCTTGCTGTGCAGAAGACAGGCGCCATCCTTTACATGATGGTCGATGCCCTCTATAAAATCATTCTCGAGCTTTCGGGGGCAGAACTTGCCGGGCCGATTGGCGTGGCGCAGATGGCAGGCGAGGTGGCCCAGATGGGCTTTGTACCGCTTTTGAATTTTGCAGCTTTCCTGAGTTTGAACCTCGGCATTGTCAACCTGTTCCCGATTCCGGCACTTGATGGCGGTCATTTCCTGACGCTCTGCGTTGAGGCCGTGCGCGGCAAGCCGCTGAGTCCTGCTGCCCTTCGCTATACGCAGAATGTCGGCATTGTTCTGCTGTTGCTTTTGATGATTCTGGCCACGAAGAATGATATTGTCCGTGTCTTGTTCGGAGGCTGAGGGCTGAGTACTGGAAGGCCATATAATATAGAAGGGAAGTGTCCCATTTGTACGATTTAAAGAGACGCCGTCCGACGCGCCAGATTCATATCGGCAAGGTCGCGATTGGCGGCGGCGCGCCGATTTCCGTGCAGTCGATGACGAATACGAAGACGACAGATACCGAAGCAACGGTCGCTCAGATCCGTGCGCTGCAGGCAGCGGGCTGCGACATCGTGCGTTTGGCTGTGCCCGATATGGCAGCGGCCAAAAATCTCGGCAACATCATTTCGCAGGTCAAGGTACCGCTCGTCGCGGATATCCACTTTGACTACAAGCTGGCCTTAGAGGCCATTCGTCAGGGCATCGATGCCCTGCGCCTGAACCCCGGCAATATCGGCGGTGAGGAAAAGGTCAAAGCCGTAGTCAAGGCGGCGAAAGAAGCCCATATCCCCATCCGCATCGGCGTCAATGCCGGTTCGCTCGACAAGAAAATCCTCAAAAAATACGGCGGCGTCACGCCGGAGGCTCTTGTAGAGTCGGCCATGGAGCATGTGCGTATTTTAGAGGCCATTGACTTCCATGACATGAAGATTTCGCTCAAGGCCCACGATGTACCCTTGACGATTGCGGCTTACCGCCTGATGAGCCAGACCGTTGACTATCCGCTGCACCTCGGCATTACGGAGGCCGGCACGGTCAACACGGGCATCATCAAGTCGGCAGTAGGCATCGGGGCATTGCTCGCCGAGGGCATCGGCGATACATTCCGCATCTCGCTGACGGGCGACCCCGTCGTCGAGGTCCGCGTGGCCAACGAGATTTTGAAGTCTTTAGGCCTCAAGGAATACGGTCCGACGCTCGTGGCCTGCCCAACCTGCGGCCGCACGAGCATCGACCTGCCGGCCATCGCTGAAAAAGTCGAGAAAAAGCTCGCGGGACTGACAGAGCCCATCGAAGTTGCCGTCATGGGCTGCGTCGTCAATGGTCCGGGCGAAGCGCGCGGCGCCGATGTCGGTATCGCGGGCGGCAATGGCGAGGGGCTGATTTTCCGCAAGGGCGAAATCGTCCGCAAGGTTCCGGAAGCAGACCTCGTCGAGGAATTATTCAAGGAAATCGATCAAATATTGGAGGAACGCAAATCTCATGAGAGCAAGTAATCTTTATGCACCAACCCTTAGAAATACGCCGGCTGAAGCTGAAATCGTCAGCCACCAGCTCATGTACCGTGCCGGCATGATCCGCAAATCGGCCGGCGGCATGTATACGTTCCTGCCGCTCGCCTGGCGCACCATCCGCAAAATCGAGCAGATTATCCGTGAGGAAATGGACGCTGCTGGCGGTCAGGAAATCATGATGCCAATTCTGCAGCCGGCAGAATTTTGGCAGGAGAGCGGCCGCTGGAGTGTCTATGGCGACGAAATGATGCGTATCAAGGACCGTCATGGCCGCGAGTTCTGCCTTGGTCCGACGCATGAGGAAATGATGACGGCTCTCGTACGCGATGAAGTCCGTTCCTACAAGCAGCTGCCGTTGATGCTCTATCAGATTCAGGATAAATTCCGCGATGAGCGCCGTCCGCGTTTCGGCCTGATGCGCAGCCGCGAATTCATCATGAAGGATCTTTACTCCTTTGATAAGGATGTCGAGGGCATGAACGAATCCTACAAGAAGATGTACGATGCTTATACGAAAATCTTCACGCGCATGGGACTCGAGTTCCGTCCGGTCGAGGCCGACAACGGCGCCATCGGCGGCGGCCATTCCCACGAATTCACGGTGCTTGCCGATGCCGGTGAGTCGAATATTGCCGTCTGCACGAAATGCGACTATGCAGCCAGCGACGAAAAGGCAGAGCTCAAGCCGATTGCCGAGGTACCGGAAGAGGAGCTGCCGCTTGAAAAAATCGCTACGCCCGGCACGAGCACGATTGAAAGCCTTTGCGATTTCCTTAAGGTTCCGGCTGACAAGACCATCAAGGCCGTCGCTTACCAGACAGACAAGGACGAGCTCGTACTTGTCTTCATCCGCGGCGATCACGATGTCAATGAGATCAAGGTTATCAATCATATAGAGGATGCTCTTGACCTGCGCATGGCCGACGAAGAAGCTATCAGAGCCGCGGGCGGCTGCCCGGGCTTCATGGGCCCCATCGGCATCAAGAAGGGCACGCATGTGCTCGTCGATGCTTCGGTCATGAACATGCACAATGCTGTCACGGGTGCCAATGAGACCGACGTTCACTACAAAAATGTCAATCCGCAGCGCGACTTTGATAAGGAAAGCATCGTTGTCACGGATCTGCGCATGGTCAAAGAGGGCGACCCGTGCCCGCACTGCGGCGCACCGATGAAGATGACGCGCGGCATTGAGGCCGGCCAGGTCTTTACACTCGGCACGAAGTACAGCAAGGCCATGGGGGCGACATTCCTTGATGAAAATGGCAAGGAGCAGCCTCTTATGATGGGCAGCTATGGCATTGGCGTCGGCCGCACGATGGCCGCTGCCATCGAACAGAACAATGACGAACAGGGCATCGTCTGGCCGCGTGCCATTGCTCCGTTTGAAGTCGTCATCGTTGCGGTCAATGCCAAGAAGGAAGAACAGCTCGCCTATGCTGAGGGCATTTATGAAGAATGCCGCAAAGCAGGTCTCGATGTTCTGCTCGACGACCGCAAAGAACGCGCCGGCGTCAAGTTTAAGGACTGCGACCTCATCGGTTATCCGGTCCGCGTGACAATCGGCCCGAAGGCCGTTGACGAAGACGTCATCGAGGTCAAGGTCCGCAAGACGGGTGAAGTCTATAACTTCACGCGTGCGGACTACCTTGAAAAAGTCAAAGAGCTGCTTGCGTCTCTCTAAGATGTCATAAGGAAATATAAAAAGTCCGCTTCGGTTTGCTGCCGGAGCGGACTTTTTTGTAATCTTATAGAGTTGCAGGAAAAGCGATTAAAGATAATACTCGGTATGGTCTTCCGGCTTCAGTGAGAAGGCAGCGAAGACTTTGTCGCGTACGAGCAGGAAATCATCGCTTGTGCGGTCTTTGCGCAGATTCATGGAGAGGTGTACGGGGATGATGGTCTTGATTTTGCCCGGATTCGGCGTCATGACGACGATGCGGTCTGCGAGCACAACAGCCTCGTCAATATCATGGGTGACGAAGATGATGGTCTTATGCTGATCGCGGCAGATGGAAGAGATCTCGTCCTGCAGGCTGATGCGCGTCAGGGCGTCGAGGGCCGCAAAGGGCTCGTCCATAAAGATGATATCGGGGTCCACGGCGAGTGCGCGGGCGATGGCGACGCGCTGCTGCTGGCCGCCGGAAAGCTGCGCAGGATGGCGCTCAGCAAAATCTTCGAGGCCGACGATCTTTAAATACTTCATGGCGATTTCCTGACGCTGCGCTTCCGGCACTTTCAGTGTCTCGAGGCCAAGTTCCACATTTTTCTCGACGGTACGCCAGGGCAGCAGACCGTAATTCTGGAAAATCGTGATGTTCTTGATGCTGGGTTCCCTGACTTTTTTGCCATCGATGAGAATGTCGCCGAAGCTTGGCTTATCGAAGCCTGCGAGCATCGATAAAAGCGTGCTTTTGCCGCAGCCGGAGGGGCCTAAGAGACAGATAAATTCCCCTTTTTCAATGTCGAGGCTGACGCGGTTCAGGGCAGTGAAAACACCTGTGCCATTGGCGTCCGGATATTCGCGAGATACGTCGCGGATCGATATATAGCTCATCTTTAGTCCTTCCTTTCGTGAATGCCCCAGATTTTATAAATACGGCTTTCAAGCATCTTTACGATTGTGTCAAGAATCAGGCCGAGTACGCCAATTGTAATGATGGCAGCCATCAGCATATCGGCGCGCAGATTGTTGCGCGCGTCCATGATCAGGAAGCCAAGGCCCGACTGGGCGCCGACCATCTCACCGGCGACAAGGAAGACCCAGGCCGTGCCAAGGGCGAGGTGGATGCCGTTGGCAATGCGCGGGAAAATAGCGGGCAGGATGATCTTAGTCAAAAGCTGCGGCTGCCGAATGCCGAAATTCTGCGCGACCTTTAAGTAAACCGGCTCAATTGTGGCAACAGCAGAAACCGTGGACAGGAGCACAGGAAAAAAAGCGGCAATGAAGATAATGACGAGAGCCGGCATTTCACCGATGCCGAAGAACAGGACGATAAACGGCAGCCAGGCTGTCGGCGAAACCGGCCTTAAGACCTGGGCAATGGGATTCAGGTAAGCCCAGACCTTTTGATACCAGCCAAGTACGAGGCCAAGCGCCATGGCAATGATGACGGAGCTGATATAGCCGATGAAGAAACGGCGCAGGCTGTCGAAGATATCGCGCTGCAGTGTGCCGTCGGCGAGAAGTTCTTCAAAACCCTTGATGGTCTGCCATGGCGAAGGAAATAAGGCCTGATTCCAGCCGCCAAAGAGGACCATGCCCTGCCAGACGATGAGTACGACAATCAGGGCGCCGATGATGTGCTGGCCTTGTTTCAATGCGTTTAATGAGTTCAATTTCATTGCGATAGAACCTTTCCCTTGTGCTTGTGATGGATAGAATATTACGGCAGCAGCGTCGTATCGACGAAGTCTTCATAAGAAGGTGCCTTTTTGATGAGCTTGGCTTCATTCATGCGCTGGAGCAGATCTTCGTAGGAGTCTTTCGTAATGGCGAGATTTGAATACGAGATGAACTGCAGGGACTGGTCCAATACTTTGCCCGTGGCCTTAAGATAACGCAGGGAGAGAGGTTTTTCTTCATCCGGATGGGCATCGAGGTAAGCGCCGGCTTTGACGTAATCGGCGACGACGCTCTTGGCGAGGTCGTGATTATTGGTGAGAAAATCGCCATTGAAGACGAGTGCACAGCAGACGTTGTCAGGCCAGAGTTCGTGAGTGTCCTCAAGGATGTGGCCGGTGCCGAGTACGACGGATTTTGCGCCAAAGGGTTCGGCAACGCTGTAAGCCGAGATCTGTCCCTGTGCAAGGCCGGAAGGCATTTCCGGCGGTGTCATCTCAACGACCGTGAGATCGTCTTCGGTCATGCCGTGATTCTTGAGCATCTGGTCGAGCAGGAGCTTCTGGGAGGACTGCTTATGCGGAATGGCAAAAATCTTGCCGCGCAGATCTTCCACAGAATGGATGTCATTGCCCGCGACGATGATATTGCCTTCGCGGTGGGAAAGTGCTGCTGCCTTGACATTGATGCCCTGTTCGCGCGCTTTGATAGCAAGTTCGACGAGCACAGAAGCGGCATCGACTTTGCCCGTGTTCAAGGCATCCATGAGTTCCGGCCACGAACTGTATTTGACGAGTTCAATGCGGACTTTGCTGCCATCCGCGAGTTCCTGCTCGGTTGCTTCAAAAAGAGGCAGTGCATGCGTAATGGGCAGATAGGCGACGCGGACGGTGCGGATACCGTCTTGATCGGCCGCGCGGGGTGCGGTGCTGTCTTTGCCGCAGCCGGCAGTCAGCAGCATGGCAAATATCAGGATGCTCATGCACAGAAATAGGTATTTTTTCTTGTCGGGCTTCATCAAACCACCTCTTGAAATAGGATAAAATAATATTAGTATACATAGTGAAATACTATATTTTAAAATAAGAAAAGAGGCTGCCACAAGGGGCAGTGCCAGCTTGCAGCAGCCTGATCGTATTCTATAATACTAATTAAAAGTATATATGTTTAGTATGTTTTATTTTATAAGAATATCATACTGTATCCGGGCAAAATTGTCAACAAAAAAACCACGCCAAAAGAGGCGTGGTTTTTCTATTTCAGGGATGTGATTAAGCACCGATGACCGTATTGAGGTCTTTGACGAGCTGGTCAACGTCGATGCCATGGGCCATAGCGCCCTGCTCGATGTTCTCGAAATGAGCGGCAGCACAGCCGAGGCATCCCATGCCGGCATTGATGAATACATCAACCGTATCCGGATACTGCTGAACAACTTCGAGAATACTCATATCTTTCGTGATTGCCATGATAAAAATCCTCCTATAGGAAATTAAAAGTAAAGAATCATTTGCTTGTTACGTCTGTGATATGCATCACAGATACGTGGATGGGGTATATTTCGAACCATCACAGGAATTATAACACACTTCCAGTCAAAAAGACAATACGTCAGCTCACAGATCCGGCTGAGAATATCTGAGAAAAATTTTCGCAAGGTATGGATTCTGTGCTATAATCGAGTCAGCGTCGTGTGAATTTCTACCATATATTAAGGAGTTTTTTTGAAATGAAGCGATCACGTCATATCGTCGGACTGGCTTTTTTGACAATCGTACTGTTTTTAACAGGTTTGTGCCTTCTGCCTGCTCATCTGCATCAGGCAGAAATGGCGGCAGGCAGCACTGCCGCAGACAGTACGGAGTCAGGTCCGCAGATCCTCGTGCTCAATTATCATAAAGTCAGTGATGAATTTTTGTCACTTGCTGTGGCACCGGCAGACTTTGACTGGCAGATGCGCTATTTGAAGGAACACAATTATCATGCCATCACGCCGGATGAGCTTTATTCTGCGCTGGAGGGAAACGGCACGCTGCCTGAAAATCCTGTGCTCATAACATTTGACGATGGCTATCAGGACAACTATGACAATGCGTATCCCATTCTCAGGAAATATGGGCTTAAAGGCACGGTCTTTGTTGTCACGAGTTTTGTCGGCACGCGCAAGGGCTATCTGACCTGGGACGAATGCCGCGAAATGGAGAAAAATGGCATGACCGTGGCTTCGCATACGGTTGACCATAAGTCCATGACAGACCTTACGAACGATCAGCTGCGTGCAGAACTCGTGGAATCTAAGAAGAAAGCGGAGGCCGAGCTCGGTCACGAAGTCAAGTACATGGCTTACCCCACGGGTACCTATAATCTGCACATTGCCCAGCTCGTGCGCGAAGCCGGCTACAAAGCAGCGTTCACGATCAAGTACGGAGGTGTCAGCCGCAAGAGCAATATCTACGCGCTGGAGCGCGTGCCGATTTTCCACACGGAGCAGACGAATAAGGATTTTGTCGAACGCATCCATTATACGCCGGTCTTTGCCAATTTTGGCTGGACAAAACATTGAGCAATATCCGTCAAAAGGGCCTTTTCCTGTCAAAAAAACGCAGGAAAAGGCTTTTTTCTATAGAATAATGAATTTCCGCTTGCCAAAGCAGGAAATATCTGCTATAAAAAAGAATAGATAGAGTGGTGAATTATGGGGAAAAGTGGCTCTTAGGGAAAGGCGGTGCAGCAGGATGTTTATGGGAGAGTATTCCCATGCGATTGATGCGAAAGGGCGCATCATCCTGCCGGCTGATTTTCGTCAGGAGCTCGGTGTCTCTTTCGTCATCACAAAAGGCCTTGATAAATGCTTGTTCCTTTATGGACAGCAGGCATGGGAAGAATTGGCGGCCAAGCTTCGCGCCCTGCCGCTTGCCAGGCCGGAGGCAAGGGCTCTTGTGCGCTTTTTCTTCTCAGGTGCACGGACGCTGGAATGCGATAAGCAGGGGCGGTTCCTTGTGCCGGCAAATCTCCGGAATTATGCGGACATCGCCTTGCGGCAGAATGTCATCTTAGCCGGTGCGGACAATCGCATCGAGGTCTGGAGCAAGGAACAATGGCTTGCGTATACGAATGAAGTGGAACCTGACGTGGCAGCGATTGCGGCGTCGCTTTCCCAGCTTGGCATATAAGTACGTACACATGAGCAGGCATAGAGAGTATATGAATTATTGAGATAGTAAGATGGGGGCAGGAAACGTGGAGTTTCATCATATCAGCGTCATGCTGGAGGAGACAGTCAAGGGTCTCGTGACAAATAAAGAAGGGATCTATGTTGACTGCACCTTAGGCGGCGCTGGCCATTCCCATCGCATTGCAGAACTTTTATCGCCGGAAGGACGCATCATCGGCATTGACCAGGATGAAGAGGCCATCGAGGCTGCCAAGGAGCGTCTAAAGGACGTCAAATGCCATGTTGATATTGTGCACAGCAACTTCTCCCATCTCGAAGAGATCCTGAAAGCGGAGCATGCGCCGCTCGTGGATGGTGTAGTCTTTGACCTCGGTGTCTCGTCTCATCAGATTGATACGGCGGAGCGCGGTTTTTCGTACATGCACGATGCCCCGCTTGATATGCGCATGGACCCTGAGGCCAGGTTTTCGGCTTATGATG
Organism: Mitsuokella apri; assembly: GCF_047974105.1. NCBI lineage: Bacteria > Bacillati > Bacillota > Negativicutes > Selenomonadales > Selenomonadaceae > Mitsuokella > Mitsuokella apri. Next base: position 12,433 of record NZ_JBHYRS010000011.1, on the reverse strand, counting down.
TCGTCAATACGTACAGCGAAAAAGAGCTTGACCGGATTTTTCACGATTATGGAGAGGAACGCTGGGGCAGACGCATTGCGCAGTTCATTGTCAAGGCGCGGGAAAACGGGCCGATCGAGACGACGGGGGAACTGGTCGATATTATCTGCAAGGCTGTGCCGAAGGCTGTACGTCAGGCGGCCAATGGCCACCCTGCCAAGCGCATTTTTCAGGCTATCCGCATTGAGGTCAACGATGAGCTAGGCATCCTTGAAAATGCTTTCAAAACGGCAGTACATCATTTAAAGCCGGGCGGGCGCATTGCAATCATCACCTTCCATTCGCTTGAGGACCGCATCGCCAAGAAAACGCTCAAGGAAATGGCACGCGGCTGCATCTGCCCGCCGGAACTGCCTGTCTGTGTCTGCCATCATAAGCCGGAAATCCGGCTGCTCGGCAAACCAAAACAGGCGACAGCCGCTGAGCTTGCACATAATTCACGTTCCAAGAGCGCGAAGCTGCGCATCGCGGAGAAACTGCCGGCTGCACAGACTGACGATGCAGACAGCGGAGATTTTAGAGATGGAAAGGAGGAGCGCTGATGCTGGCCAGACAGGAAAGACAGGAAGAAACATATCATGCTGCAGAGGAACGCGATGGCCTGAAAACAAGGCATACCGTCTCAGAAGAGCCGCTCGTCCGCCGTGTGCTCAATACGTCTCTGCGTTCCCATTTCCAGATTTTGTTTATTGTCACGGCTTTTTTGGCCATGCTTGTGACCATTGGCAGCGGCATCAGTGCGAGCCGCGGCTATACGTTGGTCGAAACGCAGAACGAGGCACAGCAGATTGAGCAGGAGAACGAACGTCTCAACGTCGATATTGCCAAACTCAAGAATCCGGAACGCATCAAGTCCATTGCGGAAAGCCAGCTCAACATGCAGGTGCCGAAGAAAACGTATTTTGCTCATGAAAGCAAATAATGCGGATATGTTTATAAATTTATGAAGGAAACAGGCCGTGAGGCCTTTTGGAAAGAGGCTGCAAACACAAAGAAAAGTGCGCAGCTTCTTTTGTGTTTGCGCGGCGCATGGATACGGTTTATAATAAATTACGGCCCGCAGTCATTAGAATAAGAAAATGCGGGACTCTGAGGAGGAAATAAGATGAAAACAATCGGTCAGCTGGCAGCTCTTTTAGAAGATGCTGTCGTAATCGGTGATAAAAACACGGTCATCACGGGGATTGAACACGATTCCCGCAAGGTTCAGCAGGGTACCCTTTTTGTCTGCATACCCGGTGTTCATGTCGATGGTCATAAATTCATTCCACAGGCCGTCAAGGCTGGTGCCAGCGCTATCGTGACGACGCGCGAAGATGTCGAAGTGCCGGAGGGAATTGCCATCCTGCGCGTGAAAGACCTGCAGCCGGCCCTTGACACAATTGTCCCGTTTTTTCACGATTATCCGGCCCGCAGGATGCGCGTGATCGGCATCACGGGGACAAACGGCAAGACGACGACGAGCTATATCACGCGCGCCATCCTGCGCCGCGCTGGCTTTAAGGTCGGCCTTATCGGCACCATCCAGATCATGATTGAGGATGAGGTGCTGCCCATCCATAATACGACGCCGGATGTCGTCGAGCTGCAGCATACGCTCGCGATGATGCGCGATGCCGGCATGGATTATGTGGTCATGGAAGTTTCTTCCCACGCACTCGACCAGAACCGCGTGGCGGGCATTGAATTCGATACAGCGGTCTTCACGAATCTCACGCAGGACCATCTCGATTATCATAAGACCCTCGAAAATTACAAGCTGGCAAAGGCCAAACTCTTTGACCATGTTTCGGAAGCCGGCGTCAAGGAAGGCAAGACAGCCGTCATCAATATCGACGATGCGGCCAGCACGACGATGCTCGAGCATGCGAAATGCCAGCATCTGACGTATGCCATTGAAAAAGAAGCCGATCTGCGCGCCACGGATATCCTCGTTCATGCCAATGGTGCAGAGTTTGTGCTCAATCATAAGAGCTTCGGCAGGATGCCGCTGAAGCTCCATATCACGGGCATTTTCAATGTCTATAATGTCATGAGCGCCGTCGGTGCTGCTCTTGCTGAGCACATCGATGCCAAGTTCATTAAGGAAGCTCTTGAACATTTCACGGCTGTGCCGGGCCGTTTTGAGCTCGTCAAGGCCGGTCAGGATTTCTCCATCATTGTGGATTACGCTCATACGCCGGATGGCGTCGAGAATGTCCTCAAAACGGCGCGCAAAATTGCCAAGAAGCGCATCATCGCGGTCTTTGGCTGCGGCGGCGATCGCGACCGCACAAAGCGTCCGATTATGGGCAGACTCGCAGCGGAGCTCGCAGATGTCGTCATCGCGACCTCGGACAATCCGCGTACGGAGGATCCGGAATTCATCCTTTCGCAGGTAGAGGAAGGCGTCAAGGAAGGACTCAAAGAGTCGGGCGGCAAAAAACACCACGAGAAGATCACAGACCGCCGCGAGGCCATTTACCGCGCCATTGAGCTGGCTGAAAAAGACGATATCGTCGTCATTCTCGGCAAAGGCCATGAGAACTACCAGATCCTTAAGGATAAGACCATTCATTTTGATGATAAAGAAGAAGCCCGTGCAGCTGTGGCTGCCAAGCTCGCCAAGAAATAAGACGGGATTTACGGGAAATCTTGCAGAGGCAAGCAGAGTTGGAGAAGGGAGCAAACTGATGCCAGCATTTACGCTTGATGAGGTCCGCGAAGCAACGGGAGCACAGCTCTACCGGATCGAACATGAGGAATTCACGGATATCGTAACGGATACGCGCAAGATCACGCCGGGGGTGCTGTTTCTGGCGTTTAAAGGCGAACGTTTCAATGGTGAGGATTTTGTGCGCGAGGCCGTCGAAAAGGGCGCGAACGGAGTCATGGTCAGCGAAGCCTGCCCAAAGGCGCAGCTCGCCGGCCTCAAGGCCACGGTGCTGATTGTTCCGGATACGCTCAAGGCTTATCAGGAACTTGCCCATGCGTGGCGCATGCGCTTCGATATCCCCGTGGTTGCCATCACGGGCTCGAATGGCAAAACCACGACCAAAGATCTTACGGCGGCGGTGCTTTCGGCCCGCGGTCCTGTACTCAAGACACAGGCCAATTACAATAACGAGATCGGCCTGCCGCTGACGCTCCTGGGCATGCGCAAAGAGCATACGGCAGCTGTCGTCGAGATTGGCATGCGCGGCCTGCATCAGATTGAGGCCATGGCGCCCATTGCCGCACCGTCCGTCGGCATTGTCACGAATGTCGGTGAAACGCACATGGAGCTTTTGGGATCCATTGAGAATATCGCACGTGCCAAGTCGGAAATGGTCGAAGCCATTCATGCCGGCGGCGCAGTCATCCTCAATGCGGACAATCCCTATGTGGCGGCCATGCGCAAAAAAGCCAAAGAGGGCGTGCGCGTCCTGACGTTTGGCATCGAAAATGAGGCAGATGTCATGGCTTCAGCCATTGAGACCGTTGATGGGCACGAGACAAAGTTCGTGCTGGACTGGAAGGGACGCCAGCAGACATTCACGTTTGCCATGGTTGGCCGTCATAATGTCTACAATGCACTGGCTGCCATTGCCGCTGGCTTTGCCCTTGGCCTGACGCCGGCTGAAGCAGCTTCCGGCCTGCGCAATCTCAAAGCGACGAAAATGCGCTTTGAAGTACAGGACGTCAAACATTACCATGTAATCAACGATGCTTATAATGCCAGCCCAATGTCGATGAAAGCGGCCATTGAGACACTTTCGGAACTCACGAAAGGACGTAAGATCGCAGTTATGGGCGATATGCTCGAGCTTGGCAGCGTTTCGGAAGAAGCCCACCGCGAAGTCGGACGCGAACTTGCGGAGCATAATTTTGCAGCTGTAGTCACGCGCGGTCAGATGGGAGCGTTCATCGCGGACGGTGCCGAAGAAGGCGGCATCCATGATGTTTTTCGCGCGGATTCGCATGAAGAAGCAGCCGCTTACCTGCATAAAATCCTGGAACCGGGGGACACCATCCTGTTTAAGGGGTCACGCGGCATGCAGATGGAAAAAATCATCGATCTGCTTTAAGCATCAGTCGTTTTTAAACGATTGAATCAAGAGAGAGTGGAGACGTTAAAAGTTGGATAAAATATTGCTTGCGGCCATCATCGCCGCTGGTCTTGTGCTCAGCATAGGGCCAATACTCATTCCGGAGCTGCACAAGCTCAAATTTGGACAGAGCATCCGTGAAGAAGGGCCGAAAAGCCATCAGGCCAAGAGCGGTACGCCGACGATGGGCGGTATCATGATCATTCTGGCCATTGTACTTGCAACTGTGGCAGCTGCTCCGCTGACACCGGCCATCCTGCTGGCTCTGTTCATTACGCTCGGTCATTTTGTCCTTGGCTTCCTGGACGATTACATCAAGGTTGTCAAAAAGCGCAATCTCGGCCTTAAGGCCAAACAGAAGATGCTCGGTCAGATCATCATCGCGATTGTCACGATGATTGTCGGAACCCGCGTGCTCGGCATCGATACGAGCATCTGGATCCCGATTGCGGATGTCAATATCGATATTGGCATTGGCTATTATTTCCTGGTGCTTTTTGTGCTCGTCGGCACGAGCAATGCGGTCAACCTGACAGATGGACTGGACGGTCTTGCTTCGGGCACGGTCGCCATTGCCTCAGGCGCGTATGCCCTTGTCTGCTATATGACCGGTCATTTTGACCTCGCGCTTTTCTGCGTGGCCATGATGATGGCCTGTGTGGCTTTTCTGCGCTTCAATGCCCACCCGGCTAAAGTGTTCATGGGGGATACGGGTTCCCTGGCACTCGGCGGCGCCATTGCTGCGGTCGGCATTCTGACGCATACGGAGATTCTTTTGGCCGTCATCGGTTTTGTCTTTGTCTGTGAGGCCTTGTCTGTCATTATTCAGGTTATTTCGTTCAAGACGACGGGCAAACGCGTCTTCCGCATGAGCCCGATTCATCACCATTTTGAGCTCGGCGGCTGGAAGGAGACCAAGGTTGTCTTTGTCTTCTGGATGGTGGGGCTGTTGGCTGCCATTATCGGCCTTTTGATGATGCCATAATGTCATTTGTTATATCCGGGGGGATTCGTCATGGAGTTGGATTGGAAACAGAAACACGTTTTGGTCATAGGTGCGGGAATCAGCGGTTTTGCAGCTGCGAGACTGGCAAGACGTTTTGGCGCTGATGTCACCTTGAGTGATGCCAAGACGGAAGAAGAACTTGAGAAACTCGGCGATGATTTTTCCAAACTGCGCGCGGCAGGCGTAACGCTCGTCTTCGGTCCGCAGCAGGAAAGCATGCTGGATGGCATTGACACGGTGATTGTTTCACCGGCCGTGCCTGTGCGCATTCCGCTCATTCAGGCCGCTTATAAAAAGGGAATTCGTGTCATGAGCGAGGTGGAGCTGGCTTACGATATTGCAGAATCGCCATTTTGCGCAGTGACTGGCACAAATGGCAAAACGACGACGACGACGCTTCTCGGACTGCTGCTCAAGACGCATTACGAAAAAGTCGGCGTGGGCGGCAATATCGGCGTACCTCTTTCTGAGGAAGCCCTGCGCATTGGCAAAGGCGGCTGCATCGCAGCGGAAATCTCAAGTTATCAGATGGAAGCGACGGAACATTTTCATCCGCACGTTGCGGCTGTACTCAATGTGACGCCGGACCATATCGTGCGCCACGGCTCGATGGATGTCTATCAGGCCATGAAGGAGCGCCTTTTTCGCGAGCAGACGAAAGAAGATTATCTCGTGCTCAATTACGACGATGAACGCACGCGTTCCATGAAAGAGCGTGCGCATTCTACAGTCTGCTATTTCAGCCGCCGCGAAGAACTCCCAGAAGGTGTCTTTGTCCGCGGCAGCGTCAAAGACGGCATGATCGTGATTCGCTGGGCCGGACAGGAATATGAGGTCTGCCGCACGAATGAACTCGGCATTAAGGGGCCGCACAATGTTGAAAATGCTCTGGCAGCCATTGCTTCGGCGTTTTTCGCTGGCTGTGAACCGGAAAAAATGGTACCGGTGCTCAAAGAATTCCGCGGTGTTGAACACCGCATTGAGTATGTGACGACCATCAACGGCGTGCCGTATTACAACGATTCCAAGGCGACAAATACGGATTCTGCCATCAAGGCCCTTGAGACATTCGATGGTCACATCATCCTGCTGGCGGGCGGCGATGATAAGATGACGGATTTGACGGATTTCATGAAGCTGGTCAAAGAGCGCGTGTCGGAGCTTATTCTCATCGGCCGGGCAGCAGAGCGCTTTTATGAAGCGGCGGTCCAGAACGGTTTCCCTGAGGAGCACATTTACGCTGCAGGGTATTCTATGCCGCGTGCCGTTGAAATGGCACATGCTTTGGCGCAGGCGCCGGACGTCGTGCTGCTTTCTCCGGCCTGCGCAAGTTTTGATATGTACCACAATATGGCAGAGCGCGGCCGCGATTTCAAGCGTCTCGTGCGTGAATTTGAAAAACAGAAGTGACGAAGGATAGGAGGAGTCAAGTCTTGAATATCATCGTTTCCGGCGGTGGCACGGGCGGGCATATCTATCCGGCCATCACCATCATAAGGACCATTCAGCAGAAAGTACCAGACGCAAAGTTCCTTTATGTCGGTACGAAACGCGGCTTGGAAGCCGATATTATCCCGAAGGAAGGTCTGCCTTTTACAACAGTGGACATTCAGGGATTTGAGCGTCACCTGACACCGGATAATATCCTGCGTGCGGGACGCGCGATGGTTGGCGTAGCGAAGGCGACGCGCATTGTCCATAAATTCCAGCCGGACGTTGTCATTGGTACGGGCGGCTACGTCTGCGGTCCAATTCTTTTGGCTGCCAGCCTCATGCACATCCCGACGCTCATTCAGGAGCAGAATGTTGTGCCGGGCATCACGAATAAGATTCTTTCCAAATTTGTCACGAAGATTGCAGCAGGCACGGAAGAAGCCATGAAGCATTTTCCAGCGGACAAGGTTGTCTTCACGGGCAATCCGATTCGCAGCGAGGTGCTTTCGGCGCAGCGTGAGGACGGCGCGGCGGCTTTTGGCTTTGACCCGAAGAAAAAGACCGTGCTGGTTTCGGGCGGCAGCCGCGGTGCGCGTGCCATCAATCAGGCCATGATCGGTGTATTGAAGCACGCAGCGGACTATCCGGAGGTCCAGTTTTTGCACGTGACAGGCAAGCGCGGCTACCAAAATGTCCTGGAAGCCTTAGCAAAAGAGGGCGTGGAACTTTCGAAATGTCCGCATATCCTGGTAAAACCGTACCTTTATAATATGCCTCAGGCCATGGCAATGGCCGATTTGGCGATTTTCCGCGCCGGCGCGACGGGGCTGGCAGAGCTCACGGCACGAGGGATTCCTTCTATCCTGATTCCCTATCCATATGCGGCGGAGAATCATCAGGAACACAATGCAAAAGCCCTGCAGGACGCCGGTGCAGCCCGCATGATTCTCGACCGGGATTTGACAGCAGAATCTTTGAATGCGGTTTTGGCAGAGCTTTTGAGCGAACCGGATAAACTGCAGGCCATGGCCAAGGCCAGCAGGAAAATGGGAAGGCCGCAGGCTGCCAGCGACATTGCAGATATTGTTCTCGAGATTGCCAAAGGGTAACAGAGTGGCACAAATATAAAATGAAAATGGAAAAATAGGAAAGGTGATTGGAGTGCATAAAGAGCTCAAAGAGCTGAAAGGCATCAAGAAAATTCATTTCGTAGGCATTGGCGGCGCTGGCATGAGCCCGCTGGCCAAGATGATGGTCGAGCTCGGCTATGAGGTATCCGGCTCGGACCGCGGGGATTCCGGTATCATTGAGAAACTGCGTCAGATGGGCGCAAAAATCACGCTCGGCGGACAAAAAGCGGAAAATGTGCGCGGCGTTGACGCCATCGTCGTTTCTACGGCCATTCCGTTTGACAATCCGGAAGTCCTGGCAGCTAAAGATCTCGGCATCACGAAACTGCACCGTTCGGATATCAATGCAGCCCTTGTCAATGAATACAAGGGCATCGCGGTAGCAGGTGCACATGGCAAGACGACGACGACTTCGATGCTCGGCGTAGCTTTGACGCATGCCGGTGTTTCCCCGTCCGTCGTTGTCGGCGGTGAAGTGCCGGACCTCGGCACGAATGCCGTGCTCGGCAAGAGCGATTACCTTGTTTCGGAAGCCGATGAAAGCGACGGTTCTTTCCTCAAACTGCACCCGCATATTGCCGTCGTGACCAATGTCGAAGACGACCATATGGATCATTACGGTACGATGGAAAACATCATCAAGGCCTTCACGCAGTTTATCCAGAATGTCGATAAGGAGACAGGGTATGCTGTCATCTGCTTCGATAATGAGAACCTGCGCAATATGGCTAAAAATCTTGACCGCAAATACATCACCTACGCCATCGACCATGAGGCGGATTACCGCGCGAAAAATGTCACGCACAGCGGTACGGGCATTTCCTTTGATGTCTTCCATGGAGACGCTGAACTCGGTCATGTCGACCTCAACATTCCGGGGCGCCACAATGTGCTCGATGCCATGGCCTGCATTGTTACAGGACTTTCTCTCGGCGTAAGCTTCGAGAAGATGGCTGCGGGCCTTGCAGCCTTCCACGGTGCAAAGCGCCGCTTCCAGACAAAAGGGCGCGAAAACGGTGTCTGGATTGTTGATGATTACGCGCATCATCCGACAGAAATTGCGGCAACGCTCAAGGCTGCCAAGGAGACGAAGCCAAAGCGTCTGATCTGTGTGTTCCAGCCGCACCGCTATTCGCGCACGCAGCTTCTGCATGAGGAATTTGGCAAGGCATTTGTCTCGGCCGATGTCCTCGTACTCACGGACGTTTATGCTGCTGGCGAGGCTCCAATCCCAGGCATCAGCGGCCAGACGATTGTCGATGAAGTCACGCGCCAGTCCGGCCAGCACGTCGTTTATGAGCCAAAGCGTGAAAAACTGGCAGCGTACCTCAAGGATTTTGTACAGCCAGGGGACCTCGTCATCACGATGGGGGCAGGAGATATCTACAAGACGGGTGAAGAACTTGTCAGCCTGCTGCAGAATCAGTAAAATAGAATCGCAGAGTCTCATTCGCTATCATAAAGGAGAATTTTCAGAATGAATCAGGATAAGATCGTCGTAGTCATGGGTGGCCCTTCCACAGAAGCCGCAATCTCCCGTCAGACGGGCAATGCCATTTTGAAGGCGCTGCAGTCGAAAGGCTATAATGCGGAAGGCATGGAGCTCAATCCACCGACCTTTGCCGAAGATATTAAGAAGAGCGGCTGTGCCATCGTCTTCAATGCCCTTCATGGCAAGTTTGGTGAGGATGGTGTCCTGCAGGGTACTCTCGATATGCTCGGCATCCCTTATACGGGTTCTGGCGTTCTTGCTGCAGCTGTCACGATGGATAAAGCCGCTTCAAAGCGCGTCTTTGTCGCAGAAGGCATCTCGACGCCGCGTTCCCATACATATCATCGTTTTGAAATGAAACGTGACCTCGCCGCTGAAATCGAAAAAGGATTTTCGCTGCCAGTCGTCGTCAAAGCTGCTTCACAGGGCTCGAGCATTGGTGTTTACATCGTGGAAACGAAGGATGCCCTTCAGGATGCCTTGAAAGAGGCTTTCTCGTACAATGATGAGGTCCTCGTGGAAGAATTTATCCGCGGCAAAGAACTGACTGTTGCAGTATGGGGCAATGAAGAAAAGAAGGAAGCTTTTCCTATTATCGAAATCACGACGACTTCCGGCCGTTACGACTATGAGAGCAAATACACAAAAGGTGCTTCCACTCATATCATTCCGGCCCGTGTTTCGGATGAAAAGACGAAGGAAATTCAGGACCTTGCCATCAAGACATTTACGGCCTGCGGCTGCCGCGGTGTCGCACGCGTTGACATGATGCTCAGCGAGAATGGCACGCCGTACGTCATAGAAGTCAATTCTGTACCGGGCATGACAGAGCTCTCGCTGGTACCGGATGCCGGACGTGCTATGGGGGTAGAATTCCCCGAGCTATGCGAACGCATTCTCGAGATGGCAGGTTTCAAGAAGTAAGAACAAGCTGAGAGAAGCATTTTCATTTTTTGCGCCGGACTTTTCTGTGTCCGGCGCTTTTCCATACAGGGGGATGCACTTTGAAGGAACAAGAGCAAAAAAAACATCGCAGCGGCAGGCGGCTTTTCAAGGGGTTCCTGTTCCTGGCTGCCTGCGGACTCATCATGGCCGTAGTCGTCTATACGCCAATTTTTACACTCAAGCATGTCGATGTCAGCGGCACGACATATCTGACACAGGACCAGATTTGTGAAATCGGTCGAATTCATACAGGAGAGCCATTGTTTCAGCTGCAGACAGATGCTGTGGCCCAGAACCTCATGCATGATCTGCGTATTGAATCCGCTGTCGTAAGACGGCAGCTGCCGGACAGACTGGAAATTGAGGTGACGGAACGGAAGCCTGTAGCCACTGTGGCCTGTGATTATGGCTATCTTGACCTTGATCATACAGGAAAGGTACTTGCCGCTTACCGTGCACTGCACAGCGTTCCCATTCCCCTGATTACAGGCACACAGGTCTCAGGACTTTATCTTGGTGATGATGTGGATGACGAAAACATTAAAAAAGTTCTTTATTTCCTGAGTCAGATTGACCTGGAGGCCTTGAATCAGATTTCTGAAGTCAATATAGCCAATCCGGATGCGGTCACTGCCTATGCGAACAGCTCTGTGCAAATCCGTCTGGGAAAACTTGATCGTCTGGATGAAAAAGCACAGCTCACGGCTGATTTTGTCAAATCTTTGAAGACGAGCAAGCATGCCATTGATTATGTTGATTTCAGCTATGAAGCGCCATTCATCAAATTAAAGGGATTTGATCCGAATGCTGACGATAAAGAGGCGGCGAAATCATGAGAGGCGTAAGATTGTCAGGCAGCACGAAGTGTTGTAAAATCAAGATAAAGAAATTTTCACTTTACCTATGGTATTCGGTATAAAATGATGGTAAACTGATAGAGGTATCTTGTGCAAAGATATCTTTAGTATAAGAAATGGACATTGGACTTTTCGGATGTCGAACTATATATTCTCGTGATGGGGGTTAAGGCAGTGTTTGAACTTGATGATAATGGGCTCGATCAATTGGCCAAAATAAAAGTAATCGGTGTAGGCGGCGGCGGCAGCAATGCTGTTAACCGCATGATCAATCTTGGACTGCAGGGCGTGGAGTTCATTGCTGTCAATACGGATGCACAGGCGCTTTTGAAATCCCTGGCTCCGAAGCGCATGCAGATCGGCGAGAAGCTGACGCGCGGCCTCGGTGCCGGTGCACAGCCGGAAATCGGCCAGAAGGCTGCAGAAGAGAGCCGCGATGACATCCTCGACACGCTGCGCGGGGCTGACATGGTCTTTGTCACGGCTGGCATGGGCGGCGGCACTGGCACTGGTGCTGCTCCTGTTGTAGCGGAATGTGCACGTGAGATTGGCGCGCTGACGGTAGGCGTCGTGACGCGTCCGTTCTCTTTTGAGGGCATGAAGCGCCGCCGCAATGCAGAACTGGGAATTGAAAATCTCAAAAAACACGTGGATACCATTATCACGATTCCGAATGACCGTCTCATGCAGGTGGTTGACAAGAAGACGCCGATTACGCAGGCCTTCAGCATCGCCGATGATGTCCTGCGTCAGGGTGTCAAGGGTATTTCGGACCTCATTGCCCTGCCAGGCCTCATCAACCTCGACTTTGCTGATGTCAAGAGTATCATGAGCAACGCTGGTTCAGCTCTCATGGGCATTGGTGAAGCTTCCGGTGAAAATGCAGCCGTCGAAGCTGCCAAGGCAGCCATTGCTTCGCCGCTTCTTGAAACGAGCATTGACGGTGCACGCGGTGTTTTGCTCAATGTTACGGGTGCTGAGGAGAATCTCAGCATGTTTGAAGTCACGGAAGCTTCTGAGGCCATCGAGAAAGCAGCAGATTCGCAGGCGAATATCATCTGGGGTGCATCCATTGATGATTCCATGGGGGATACAGTACGCGTAACGGTCATCGCTACGGGCTTTGACGCACCGGAAGAGACTGTAGGGGTACCAGATGCCAAGGCACAGGCTCCGGCGCAGCCACAGGCCGCTCAGACGCAGCAGAATGCGGCACAGCCGGCTGCCCAGCAGGATAATTCTGCTTCGATTGGCACCACTGTCGGCACGGACAGCTTTATCGATATCCCTGTCTGGATGCGCAGAAAATAAAAATCAAATAAAGTATTGACAAGTGCGTAAATAGCCTATATAATAAATACTGTTCTTAACGCACTTGTTAAGACATGGGTAGGTGCCCGAGTGGTTAAAGGGAACAGACTGTAAATCTGTCATCTTCGGATTACGATGGTTCGAATCCATCC
>NZ_JBHYRS010000010.1:0-72175 GCF_047974105.1 Mitsuokella apri | reverse complement strand
AATAACATCTGGCTTGAATCACAAATGATTCATGTTGCATTGTTTAGTTTTCAAAGAACAACTTGGTCTTTCGAAGCATTCTCGCTTCAAGCGACTCATTTATTATATCGCAGCTTCTTCATTCTGTCAAGAACTTTTTTCTTTTCATTTTTGAAGAGATTAGGTTTTCATGATAGTGGCGAATGGCTTCCGGTCAAGGAGCTCTCAATCGTCTTTCTCATGTCTGCCTGTGTCTTGCGGCGACTTGTAATATATTACAGGGTTTTATGCTTTTTGTCAACACTAATTTTGAAAAAAAGTTAAAAAAAGTTCAGGACATCGCTTTGAGATATCCTGAACGCTTATTTATCCTTTTATTCCGCCGGCATCATGATGATGTTAATAGGCAGATTAGAAGCACCCGGCGGCGAGAATTCAAACGTGACGGGCGTATCGTCCTCATACGAACCGAGGTCAGCAAGTTCTGTGTCATCCGTGAGGATGGCCAGTCCCTCCTCGCGTGCCTTCTGCGTGGCGTCGGATTCCGGCGGCGTCGAATCGCCAAAATACGGCCTGCCATAGGGGGTTTCAATCATGCGGCGCTGCGTCCCATTCGTGCGAACCGTCATTGCACCGGCATAAATGCCGCCCAGCGGGCTCAGATAATACTGCGTAGCCCCGCCCTTCAGCGTTGGGATCTGCAGTTTATAGAGGATGCCATAATTGCCGTAGTTCTTGACTTCGCTGCCATCCGTCGCATCAATGCCCGTGCGGTAGAGGTCATGGATATCATCAGCCAGAGGGAAATAGACAATGCCGTCATTCGCTGGATCGTAGACTTTTTCGGAAGTAATCACGCGGTCCATGCCATGGAAAGTGCCGCGCAGGCGCTGTTCATCTTTGGGCAGCACCTGTGCCTGCTCTAAAAATTCATATGGATTAGCATCAGCCGGATACATGATAACCGAAACTTTGACCGGCCTGTTGGTCGAAAAATCGTAAACGCCGTAAACGAGATCGCCCGGATGCAGAATGGTCGTATCCATACTCTCCTGGAGCAGACGGTGGCGGCCGCGGCCGATGTAGATATCACCATACGCCTCGCCTTCAAAATAAGCCATCTGCGTCATTTTGCCAACATGAAGATAGTCCGGGCTGGGGTCGCTCGTGCCGCCGCGCGTCACGCGCACGATGGCCGGCTGATTATCCATGCTCTGCAGCACGACAGCGACTTTTTTGTCGGCATCGCTGCTGTTCAGATGATAATACAGCACACGGGCATCCCCTTGAACGACATCCTGATAGAGAATGCCATCTTCCGTAACGGATTCCGGGCTGTCCGAAAAGAGCAGCGTGCCGCCCTCGTCCTTTGACTCCACCGGCCATATTTTCATCATATGGGATTTCAGGAGATTCCTGCGCGGATTTTTTGCCATGTGTTCGCGCAGGATTTCAGCCACTTTCTGGTGAATGCGCACGACCGTATCCTCCGATTTCTGCGTTTCCTGTGCCTTCTTTTTCTTCCTGACTTTTTCCTTCTTCACTGGCTCGGCAGTCTGCAGGGCCTTCTCTGCCAGCTGTGTTTTCCCAGTCTGGATGAGTTTATCCTGCTGCAGGGCAGCAGAAGTTTCCCCTGGGCTGCCAGCCATGGCATTTGACGAAAAGCACAGGGCTGAGATGGTACAGGCCATGAGCCCTGCCACAATCTTCATCTTACAATTCACGTATCGATTCCTCTTTTCCTCTTTTCTGACCGTCTTGATAAAAAACGATTTACTGCACCTCTTCAAGATGCTGATGAATGCCGAGTTTTGTGAATACCTCCGTTTTCCAGAGTCTCAGCTTGAATTCCGTAAGGCCGAAACGCGGATGCGGGATATTGACGCGCTGCATGAGGTACGGATTGGTCGCCATGGTGTTGAGCCCCGCATCCCCCGTGACAGCGGTCAGATACTGATTCTTTTCGAGCAGAGCCGGCATCGTTTCGTCAAAAGCGCCGTTCGGATACGAGAATGTATAGACCGTATGAATGCCATTCCATTCGAGCAGGAGTTTGGACAAACGGACTTCATCCTCACGCCGCTGGGCATCCATCTGTGTCAAGGGATCATGATTGGCCGTATGGCTGCCAATCTCAATGCCGCGGTTCTGCATATCGCGCAGCTCGTCCCAATTGAGATAGTCGGGCTGACCAATCTGATTGGTAATGACATAGACCGTAGCCTTCATGCCGTATTCTTCAAGAATTGGCAGGAGCGTCGTGTAGTTATCCTCGTAGCCATCATCAAACGTCAGGATGATCGGTTTGGCCGGCAGTTCCATTTTTCCGTGCCTGGCCTTCATGTAGTCGAGCATGGAGATAGTCGTATAGCCCTGACTCTTCAAATAATCCAGCTGCTGACGGAAATCCTCAGGCGGTACATTATAGATGTAAGCGTCATCATCTACAGAATCCGCTACTTCGTGGTATTCCAGCACAGGAACGCCCTCCGGTGCCGGTGAAAAGACCAGCCAGAGGAAGCATGCCAGCAGCAGAAAGCATAAACTCAATAACCATTTTTTCAAGCGACTCAAATTTCAGGCTCCCCTTCCTCGTTCTTTTTTTCTTGTTCTTTTCCGGATAGTTCTGCCATGGCCAGCTCATGCAGCTTGCGCAGGCGGTGATTTACGCCGGACTTGCTGACGCCAAGGATGTCCCCAAGTTCCACGATGCTCGCACCGGGGTCCTGAAGACGCGCCTCAGCAGTCTCGCGCAGACGTTCCGGCAGAGCTTTCAGCCCGCCCTCACGGCCCTGCAGAATCCGGATGTCCTGCAGCTGACGGCCGGCAGCATCCACCGCCTTTTGCAGATTGGCCGTCTCGCAGTTCACGAGACGGTTGACCTGGGAGCGAACTTCCTTGATATTGCGCGCAACCTCGAAGGCCTCCACGGCCTTATCTGCATGCATCATCGCCAAAAAGTCGATGATGGCATCGCATTCCTTCAAATATACAATGTAGACGTCCTTGCGGTCCGTAAAGCCCACCGGAAAATCCATGCGCTTCATCAGGGTGTAAAGGAGATTTCCAAGGCCATAGCTCCCTGTCACGAGTTCCAGATGATAGCTCGCCTCGGGCCGATTAACGCTGCCGCCGCCCAAAAAAGCACCGCGCAGATAAGCTGCGCGGCAGCAATTTTTCTTCAGGATGCCCATGTCTGAATCCATGTTGAGACTCTCATCATGCAAAAAGCCAAGGTGCTCGAGCAGGGCCGTCACAGGCGGCTCCGGCATGACGCGGACGGTGTAGCTGTTGTTTTTCTTGAGGCGGCGGCTGCGGCTCACCGTGATTTCCGTACGGATGCCTCCGCCCTCACTTTTGAGGAGCTGCAGGGTCTTGCGGGCCACGGCTGCATTTTCGGTCGTAAAATTCAGTCCGAAGGTATGGTGCAGGCCAAAGGTCATCGCCGCGCCCATGCGCAGGAGAGCTGCGAGCTCCGCCGTCCGGCAGCAGGATTCTTCATAATTCAGTCTGGCCAGCTCATTTTTGACTTCTGTGGCAAATGATGGCAAAACGACGCCTCCTCAAATTTCATTTCCTCTTATTGGTGAGACTTGCGCATATAATGGTCACTGCCGTTGCCGGGGCGCAGGCCATCGACCATCTTCATGACATTATGGCAGAGTTTCTGCGGGTCATGGCGGATGACATCGGACTCGTTGATGATATCGGCCTTGATAAAGCCAATGCCCAGAGCATTGATGGCCTCTTCGTCAACCTTGACGGGATAGGCTCCCTCTTTGGCATAGTACTCCTGCATATCCTTGGAAATCGGTGCATTGTTGACGAGCATGTAGTCAATGACGCCCTGTCCGCCGTGGTCGATGATGGCCTTGGCATGCATGGAAGCCGTGTAGCCGTCGGTCTCGCCCGGCTGGGTCATGACGTTGCAGATGTAGATTTTGACGGCCTTGCTCTTGCGCAGGGTCTCGGCGACGCCATCGACGAGCAGATTCGGCATGATGCTCGTATAAAGACTGCCCGGGCCTAAAATGATGGCATCGGCATTTGTCAGGGCATCGAGGGCAGCCTGCACGGGCTGCACATGCGGTGGGAAGAGCTTGACGCGGCGGATGTGCTTGTGGACTTCCGGAATATGCGACTCGCCTTCAACGACCGTGCCATCGTCCATGACGGCATCAAGGCGCACGTGCTCCTTCGATGCCGGCAGCACCTCGCCCTTGACGGCGAGGACTTTCGACGATTCGCGCAGGGCCATCTCGACATCGCCCGTGACTTCCGTCATGGCCGCGATGAAGAGATTGCCAAACGAATGGCCCGCAAGCTCGCTCTTGCCCTTGAAACGGTATTGAAAGAGTTTTTCCATCAAGGGCTCCGTATCGGCGAGAGCAACAAGACAGTTGCGCAAATCTCCCGGCGGGATAATACCGAGGTCTTCGCGCAGGCGGCCCGACGAGCCACCATCATCGGCAACGGTTACGACGGCCGAAATATTCGAAGTCGCGGCCTTGATGCCGCGCAAAAGCACTGAAAGGCCGTGTCCGCCGCCAATGACCGCGATATTTGGGCCCTTGCCAAGACGGCGTTTTTCGTAAATGATATCGACGAGGCGCTCGGAATTGTCCGGCAGCAGGACCGTGATGACCGAACGAATGACAAAGCGCGTGGCAATCAGCATGAGGCCGATGCCCACGATGACCACGGCAATACCCACGAGCGTCGTGAACATGTAATTATAGCTGCCCTTCCAAAGATAAACAGCCCGAAAGATGGCTTCTTCAATGACATCGAGGTATTTGTAGTTGAAAACAAGTGCAAGTCCCAGACTGACCAGCATGACGCCAACGGAAAACAGCAGCAGCCAGCGCTTGAACTTCATGCCCGGATAAAGCCATTTCAAAAGATGCATGACTTAACACTCCTCACGTACATGTTCGCGCACATCGTTCTTCATGAGGTCGCGGTGCTCGAGGCGCGCCGGATACCCCTGTGCCGTCAGGCGGTCAAAGATGTGTTTGGCAATATAGACGCTGCGGTGCATGCCGCCCGTGCAGCCCACGGCAATGACGAGCTGACTCTTGCCCTCTTTGATGTACTGCGGCACGAGAAAATCCATCATCTCATCGAGAATGCGCGTGAATTCTTTCGTGACCGGCCATTTGGCGATGTACTCCGCCACTTCCGGCACAGCGCCGCTCTTATGGCGCATAGATTCAATATAGAAGGGATTGGGCAGGAAGCGGACGTCAAAGACCATATCCGCATCGAGCGGCATGCCGAACTTAAAGCCAAACGACAGCACATTGATGTTCATCTGCTCGCCTCCGGCCGTGCCGAACAGGCGGTGAATCTTATCGCGCAAATCCACCTTGCGGAGCTCCGAAGTATCAATAATATAAGTAGCTTTCGCGCGCACCGGTGCGAGGCGTTCGCGTTCCTTGGCAATGCCTTCCGTGATGCGCGAGGACGGGGCCATCGGGTGGCGGCGGCGCGTTTCTTTATAGCGGCGGATGATGGCCGGGTCCGAAGCATCCATGAAGAGCATCTCATAGGGAACATCATCCTTGTCCATGTCGTTGAGGATATGGACAAACGTATCAAAGAACTCGCGGCTGCGCGTATCGACGACGAGCACGACCTTGCGGACGTGGCCGCCCGCATGCTTGCAGAGCTCCACGAATTTCGGGATAAAGACCGGCGGCAGATTGTCAACGCAGAAATAGCCGAGGTCCTCAAGATAGCGGCTGGCCTGCGTCTTACCGCCGCCCGACATGCCCGTCACAATGACGAGGCGGAAGGCATCTTCCGGTTTGTTCTCTTTCTCAATCATCTCACTCATCTGCTCCACCTCCGAGCACAAACGTATCAATTGCCTTGGCAAAACCAAATTCTTCGCAGGACGCTGTCTCATAATCGCAGACAGCCTTGACTTCCGGTACCGCATTGCCCATGGCCACGCTGTGGCCCGCGGCCTTGAGCATCGGCAAATCATTATACGAATCGCCTATGGCCATCGTCTCCTGAATGGAAATGCCGAGCTTTTCGGCGAGCCTTTTGAGGCCTTCGGCCTTCGAGACGCCCGGATTGACGATTTCGCAGTAGCGGGCATTGGAGCGCATGGCCACGATATCACGGCCAAAATGCTCATTGAGTACGGCAATGCGGCGGTCCGTCTCCTCACTGTCCTCGGAAATCGTCAGCAGCTTGCAGACTTCCTCCGTGTGTTCTTTCAGAGCGTCCCAGCCAACGACATTGGCCTTTATCTGCTGTTCCTGCTCATAATGGCGCGCATGCTCATCGTGCACAGGCACCCAGAGCTCATCTTTGCTGTACGACTGCAGGTACCAGCCCTGCTCACGGCAAAAGTCAATGACCTGACAGATGATTTCCGGCTTCAGGAAATTTGTATAATAGACCCTGCCCTTCGTCGACTTAATCATGGCACCGTTGTAGGTGATGATGGGCACGTCGACGCCGAGTGCCTTCGCTACAGGCAAAGCAGCACGATACATGCGGCCCGTGGCAATCGTCACGGTAACGCCTGCGCGCACGGCTCTCTGCGCGGCTTTTATATTTTCAGAAGGAACATCTGCCCCGCTCGGCAGCAGCGTCCCGTCCAGATCGGTCACAAAAAGTTTGATTGACATAAATTGCGCCTCCTTTATATGGAAACAACCTTCTTCTATTATCCCCACATCAGGCGAAAAAAGCAAGCATGCGGAATAAGCTTTGCTTATTTCCCTTCCCATGATAAAATAAAAAGATGTTAATTACCTGATTACGAAGCAATCAGCCGCGGAAAGAAGGTTTTTTCTTGAATTGGAAGCTTGTTCTTGCGATTCTTACCTGTAATATTCTCTTCATGTCTTCGAGCTATACCATGCTCATCCCATTTCTGCCCATGTACCTGACGATGGACCTCGGTGTTTCGGAGGATAACGTCAATCTCTGGTCGGGCATCGTCTTTTCAGCATCTTTCCTCGTGTCGGCCATCATGGCGCCGATTTGGGGCCGCATGGCCGATACAAAAGGAAAACGCCTCATGGCCATGCGCGCGAGTTTTCTCCTGTCCGTCAGTTATTTTCTCGGCGGCATCGTGCAGACGCCGGAACAGCTCACGCTCATGCGCCTGTTTCAGGGCTTTGCCTCAGGCCTCTGGCCGATGGACCTCGCCATCATGACGCTTTATGCCCCGCCAAAGAAACTCGGCTTCTGTCTCGGCGTCATGCAGGGGACTTTGACAGCCGGCGGCGTCGTCGGACCGCTTTTAGGCGGCATCCTTGCCTCGGCTGTCGGCATGCGCTATTCCTTTTTCCTCGCAGCGGCCGCCCTCTTTACAAATTTCCTGATTTTCACCTTTATCATCAAGGAGCCGCCAGTAGACAAAGCCTCTGCGAAATCCGAGGAAGCGGCAAAAAAGCCCTCTGTTTCGCCCTGGCATATGCCGCTTCTTCGCAATATGCTGCTCTGCGGCACCCTCGTGCAGATGGTCATCCTGATCCTGCAGCCGGTCATCACGACCTACATCGCAAAACTCGCCGGCCCTCTGCCGAATATCGTCTTTGTCGCAGGCCTCGTCTTCTCGCTCGGCGGCATTGCCGGTGCCATCGCGGCGCCATTCTGGGGAACATTTGGCCAGCGGCGCGGCTTCTTCCGGGCCATGTGTCTCGGCATGGCCGGTGCCGGCATCAGCATGATCATTCAGGGCATTCCGGACACGCTCGTTCCTTTTGCCATCATGCAGTTTGTCGGCGGACTCTTTTTCTGCGGCATTCATCCTTCCATCAATGCCGTACTCGCCAACAACACGCCCGCTTCCTATAAAGGACGCATTTTCGGCATGCTGTTTGCCGCTCAGCAGGTCGGCTCCATGGCGGGACCGCTTTTAGGCGGTCTCATCGCGACCTACCTCGGCATGCACTGGGTCTTCGCCTTTTCCGGTCTTCTGCTGCTCATCCTGAGCATGGCCATACACCAGCATTACCGCGGTCTGCGCGGCTGCTGACAATTTGCCGACATAAAATCCTGTCATCCCTCTAAATCATTTGGAAATGGCAGGATTTTTCTATTTATATGCAGAATTAAACAGCATATATCGCAGTTGTCATAAATTTGCTGATTTCTGGATACCCAAAGGATGTGGCCCCATGAACTTCCATATTGGCGACAAAGTCGCTTATTTCTTCATTGCTTTTTCTCTCTACCTGCTCCTGCGCGCCTTTTCTGAGGTCCATATGGTGCCGCTGACGAATATTCTGCTCTACATCTCGATTGCCATCTCCCTGCTCGCGAGCAATATTCCGCGCGTCGTCGATATCCCGCTGCACTGCGTTTATCCCGTGCGCTGCGTGGAAATCTTCAGTTTTGGCCTGGCTATCGTCTGCTTTCTCGTGCTCTGCATGCGCCATATGCTAATCTAAAAATACACATTTAAAAAGGACTGCCATACGGCAGTCCTTTTCATTTATCCAGCAGACAAAAATCAATTCTTAGCAGAAGCAGCAGCTTCCCAGCCGAGCTCAAGAGCCTTCATATTCTGTTCGACCGTATGCGGCGGCACGCGATTTGCCACAGCCTTCTTGATGGAATCAAACGAGACAATACCCGTGAGACGTACGAGTGCGCCAAGAGCTACGATATTGGCAAAAAGCGGTTTGCCGACTTTCTCGATGGCAATCTTCGTGATGGGGATGCGTACGACATGCGGGAAATCCGGTACATTCGGCACGAGCTGCTCATCGAGCACCAAAAGACCGTCCGGATTCAAATCCTTGTAGTACTTGTCCGCGGCCTTCTGCGTCATGGCGAGCACGAGATCCGGCACGAGAACATGCGGATGATAAATCGGCGCGTCGTCGATGATGACTTCGGACTTCGAAGCACCGCCGCGCGCTTCCGGACCATACGACTGCGACTGTACGGCCTGTTTGCCTTCATCGACGGCCGCTGCGGCTAAAATGATGGCCGCCGTGATGACACCCTGACCGCCGGAACCGGATAATCTAAGCTGTTTTCTCATTTCTTGGCACCCCCTGCACGCTCAATAACCTGGTCGTATGCGGCATCGTAGTCAATGTCGCTTGACGTATAGAGGCAGCCAATCGGGAATTTATCCGCGCGTTTTTCTGCGGGCAGCTTATCCCATGCGGCTTTCATGACGGCATGGTCGCGCATCCACTTGAGCATGTCGGCAGGGCTGCCCATGTGATTTTTGCGGCCAAAGGCCGTCGGGCACTGCACCATGGCTTCAATGAAGGAAAAACCATCGTTCGCGAGACCGTCGGCAATCATGTTCGTCATATGCTGTACATGGAAGGCCGTCGAACGCGCCACATACGTGGCTCCCGCTGCTTCCGCAAGTTTGCAGGCATCAAACGTGCGGTCAACGGAGCCATACGGCGCAGTCGTGGCCTTGGCGCCGATTGGCGTCGTCGGCGAGGCCTGTCCGCCCGTCATGCCGTAAATATTGTTGTTGAACATGATGACCGTCAAATCGACATTGCGGCGGCAGCCGTGAATGAAGTGATTGCCGCCGATGGCCGTGCAGTCGCCGTCACCCGTGATGACGATGACGTTGAGGTCCGGATTGGCAAGCTTGATGCCCGTGGCAAACGGAATCGCACGGCCGTGAGCTGTATGCAGCGTATCAAAGTCCATATAGCCGGAAGCTCTCGACGAGCAGCCGATACCGGAAACGATGACCGTGTTATCCTGCGACCAGCCCTTTTTCTCGACGGCCTGTACGATGGCTTTCATCGCGATGCCGTTGCCGCAGCCCGGGCACCAGAGATGCGGCAGGTGATTCTGGCGGAAATATTTTTCAAAGCTCCGTTCCATCACGCATTACCTCCTGCAATCATATTTTCGATAGCGGAGGTGACATCCTCCGGTTCAAATGCTCTCATATCATATTTGCCGCAGAGCGAAACTTTGCAGTCGCTGTGAGCAGCGCGGCGCACCTCGTTGACAATCTGCCCGTAATTGAGCTCGGCCACGAGGATGCCCTTGACTTTTTTCGAAAGCTCGGCAATGGCTTTGTCGGCAAACGGCCAAATGGTCATGAGGCGCAGCATGCCGACTTTGCGTCCCTTCTTGCGTTCCATGAGCACGGCTTCATAAGCGGTGCGGGCCGAGCCGCCAAACGAAACGACGGCATAATCGGCATCATCGAGGAAATACGACTCCGTATGGATGATTTCTTCGCCGGCACGCGCGATTTTCTCGTGCAGGCGGCGGATGGACTGCTCCGTGACCTCAGGACTGCCTGACGGAAAGCCCGTTTCATCATGGATGAGGCCTGTCACATGGATGTGATAGCCCTCGCCGAAGTCCGCGACATTCGGCACGAGGTCCTCATCCGGCGTAAACGGCTCATAGCCCTCGGCACGCGTCTTCTTCGGTTTGCGGCGCGGGTAAACCTCCACATGGTCCGGCAGCTCGACATTCTCGCGCAGATGGCCGACAACTTCATCCATGAGCAGGATGACCGGCGTGCGGAAGCGTTCGGCGTAATTTACGGCCATGACCGTGGCATCGTACGTCTCGCGCACGCTCCACGGCGCGAGGGCAATGATGGGATGGTCGCCGTGCGTGCCCCAGCGGGCCTGCATGACATCCCCCTGCGAAGGCGCTGTCGGCTGACCCGTTGACGGGCCCACGCGCTGTACATCGACGAGCACGCAGGGAATTTCCGCGCAAGCCGCATAGCCTATGAGCTCCTGCTTCAGAGAAAAGCCCGGGCCGCTCGTCGCGTCCATGACTTTGCTGCCCGCGAGCGACGCGCCGAGGATTGCGCCCATGCTCGCGATCTCATCTTCCATCTGCACGAACTTGCCGCCGTGTTTTGGCAGCAGGCGTGCCATCGTCTCGGCAATCTCCGTGGACGGCGTAATCGGGTAGCCGGCAAAGAAATTTACGCCGGCAGCAATTGCGCCTTCTGCACATGCCTCATTGCCCTGCATCAATCTCGCTTTGCTCATTGTGCTGCCTCCTTGACTTTATCCACAAAAATTGCATAATCCGGGCAGCGCAGCTCGCACTGGCCGCAGCCGATGCATGCTTCGCCATTGACAACCTGTATCTTGCCAAGCTCGCTGACAGCCAGCACAGACTTCGGGCAGAAAGCTGCGCAGATGCCGCAGCCCTTGCAGCGCACCGTCTTGATGGTGATCTCTGACTTCATGATATTCCCTCCTGAAGATGACACAGTTTTATATGAATAATGCATAGTAACTATGTTTCTTGCGCCATATACTTTTACATCATAACAGATATTTTATCAAAAATCCAGAGATATTGTAAATTTATAAATGTATACAATATAAAGATGTACAAAAAATATAGATAAGCAGGATTTTAGCGGCACAACGCTAATATATGATACAGAAATCATTCTCGCAATTTCATACATTATTAGGAGGCTGTACTATGCAGAGTTTTAATTTCAAAATGCCGACCGAAATCATCTTCGGCCGCCATGCAGAAGACCAGGTCGCAGAAAAACTGCGTGAATACGGGGCCAGCCGCGTCTTTATCGTCTACGGCGGCGGCAGTGTCGTCAAAAGCGGCCTGCTTTCCCGCATCGAATGCCAGCTGACCTCGAATGGTCTGGCTTTCCAGGTGCTCGGGGGTGTCCAGCCGAATCCGCGCGTTGCACTCGTGCGCGAGGGCATCCGCGAGGCACTTGCCTTCAAAGCCAATTTCATCCTTGCCGTCGGCGGCGGCAGCGTCATCGACTCAGCCAAAGCCATCGCCCACGGCACGGCCAATCCCGGCATCGATGTCTGGGATTTCTGGTCGGGACGTGCCAAACTCGAAAAGACCATGATGTTCGGCTCCGTGCTGACCATTGCCGCCGCAGGCAGCGAGACGAGTGATTCGTCCGTGCTGACGAACGAGGACACCATGCGCAAAGTCGGACTGAGCAGCCCTTTAAACCGCCCTGCCCTCGCCTTCATGAATCCGGAGCTGACGTTCACCGTGCCGAAAAAACAGCTCGTCTGCGGCATTGCCGATATCCTCATGCACACACTCGAACGCTACTTCACCTGCGACAAAGAGGAAAATGCCTTTACGGACCGCGTCGCAGAATCCCTGATTAAGACGGTCATGGAAACATCTAAGACGGCTGTCGAAAACCAGGAAGACTACGATGCCATGAGCGAGATCATGTGGTGCGGCAGCGTTTCGCACTCGGACCTCACGGGACTCGGCCGCCACAAGGATTTTTCCGTCCACAAACTCGGCCATGAACTCAGCGCCCGCTTTGACGCCACGCACGGTGCTTCCTTATCCGCCCTCTGGGGCTCCTGGGCCAAATACATCTACAAGGACAACCCGGCCCGCTTTGCCAAATTCGCCCAGCGCATCTTTGGCATCACGGACGGCACGGATGAAGAGCGCGCTGAGCTCGGCATCGAAATGATGGTCACGTACTTCAAGAATCTCGGCGTGCCGACAAGCCTTCCGGAGCTGCTCGGCGCACACCTCAGCGACAGCGAGCTCTACAGTCTCGCCAGCCTCGCCACGGCCAAGGATACCAAGAGACTCGGCACCTTCCATCCGCTGACCCGCAAAGACGCCTTCGCCATCTACAAGCTCGCCAATAAAGAATAAAAATCCCCTGCAGTCTATGTAGTAAAATAAAATAGAAAAAAGCCACGCTTTATGCCTGTCCGGTTATCCGGAACATAAAGCGT
The DNA here is from genome assembly GCF_047974105.1 of Mitsuokella apri. Taxonomy (NCBI): domain Bacteria; kingdom Bacillati; phylum Bacillota; class Negativicutes; order Selenomonadales; family Selenomonadaceae; genus Mitsuokella; species Mitsuokella apri. Next base: position 59,498 of record NZ_JBHYRS010000010.1, on the reverse strand, counting down.
GGCTTTTCTTATGACTCAGGGGTTATACAAACAAGATTTTGACTCCGGGCTCATTATTTGCCAAGAACGGCATTGCCCTTTTCGAGGAGCTCTTTGCCGCAGTGCTTGACAACGAGGCAGGCCAGAATCATCAATGCGATGGCGATGACGAGCTGCAGGCCGTCGACACCGATGAGGAATTTGCCAGCCATGAGCTTCGTGATGCCGCCATAGACACTCATGACAAGTGCCGTCATCGTGACGATGAACATGAAGACCATCGGCACATAGAGCATCCAGCCCTTGCGATTCGTCATCTTAAGGAAGACGGCGAGGGAAATCAGGACGAGGGCCGACAGCAGCTGGTTCGCTGCGCCGAACAGCGGCCAGATATTCATATAGCCGGCAAGGCAGAGGCCATAGGCAAAGACGAGCGTGAGAATCGTGGAGAAATACTTGTTCATGAGGAAATTCTGCGTGGCAGACGGTGCAACACCATCGCTCGGCTTGATCATTTCCTGGAAGGACATGCGGCCAATGCGCGCAACGGAGTCAATCGTCGTCATGCCGAGGGCCGAAACGCACATCGTGATGAAGCAGGCCGAGAAACCAGCCGGCAGGCCAAAGATATTCGTGAAGAAACCGCTGATGCCCTTTGCGAAAATCTGGAACGGCGTACCCTGTGCCATGACGCCGTTAGAAGCAGCAGCACAGGCAATCGCGAGGGCGACAACGCCGAGCATGCATTCGCAGAGCATAGCGCCGTAGCCAACTGGCAGCATATCTTTTTCGTTCGAAATAGCCTTCGAAGACGTACCGGACGAAACGAGGCTGTGGAAGCCAGAGACAGCACCGCAGGCAATCGTGATAAAGAGGATTGGGAACAGCGGTTTGCCGCTGACTTCAAAACCGACAAAGGCCGGCATATTGACAGATGGGTTGGCAGCGAGAACGCCGATGACGCCGCCGGCGACCATGCCGAGAAGCAGAAATGCACTCAGATAATCACGCGGCTCCATGAGCAGCCACATCGGCAGGACTGCAGCGATGAAGCAGTAACCGAAGACGATATAACGCCAAGTCGGTACATCAAAGTAAAGCGGGAACTGCATGCCAACGGCAAACATGGCAATGACGAGGACGACAGCAACGAGGAACTTCAGTACACCAGACGGTTTGACCTTGCTGATGAAGATGCCAAAGCCCATGGCAACGAAGATGTAGAGCATCGAAATCGTGGCAGCCTGAGCACCCGGCGTGTTCAGCGTGCCGTTCGGACCAAAGCCGTTGAACGTCTTGGCGATGATATCGGCAAATGCTGCAATGACGAGCAGCGTGAAGAGCCAGCTGAACAGCAGGAACAGGCGGCGGCCCGTGCGGCCGACATACTGCTCAATCAAAAGGCCCATCGACTTGCCGTCATTCTTGACGGAAGCATAGAGTGCTGTGAAATCCTGTACGGCACCGAAGAAAGCACCGCCAATCAGAATCCAGAGGAAGGCCGGCAGCCAGCCAAACATCGCGGCGATGATCGGGCCGGTTACAGGGCCTGCACCCGTAATAGACGAAAACTGATGAGCGAAAACCGTAAAGCGCGAGGCCGGTGCATAATCCTGACCATCGTTTTTGCGCACAGCCGGCGTCGGCGCCTTGGGGTCGATGCCCCAGGTTTTGGCCAGCCAGCGTCCATAAAACAGGTACGCACAGGCAAACCAGACAAGTGCGATACCGACAAGCATTAATCCTGTCATATGAATCCTTCTTTCCTACCCAATGAAAACAATACAAAAAAATTGTAAAAAAATAAATCCCGATGTGCGACGTGCGCGCTCAGGATTTATTTATCTCTCAGTGGAGTACAAACCATCTGATAATCCCTTTTGCGCCGTTGCACTGGATACTTAATGGATAGTTTGTATATTATCACTACGTTATAAAGTTGTCAACTTGTAAAGTAAAGATGTACTTTTCAGAGTCTTTTCACATTTTCTTAAGACTCTGCCGCAGCCTTCTTCCGGCGGGCACGCTCCTTCTTCCAGGCCCAGATGCAGCGGATGCCCGGATGCATATGCGGCAGTACGAAGCAGCGGCTGCAGGAAACGCAGATGGACTTTTCGCCGCCGGCAAGTTCTTTCTTGACAAAGTCAGGCTCGGCAATCAGGGCACGGCCCAAAGACACGCATTCAATGCCTGCAGAAATGACTTTTTCCATGTCATCAAGGGAACGCACGCCACCGACCAGACTCAGGGGCATTTCCGGCACTTCGTCCTTCAGGCGCTTAATCTGCGAGAAATAATAGAGCGTTGCATCCTTCGGCTGATTGATGAAGTCCGCTCCCGAAAACTCGACGAGCTCGATGCCAAGCTCTTTCGCACGGTGCAGCAGATAGACCATCTCGTCATGATATCCTTCCGCATCCTCGTCCTTCGTATCCACATTGACCTTTAAGAGCACAGGGAAATCCTCGCCGCAGGTTTCCTTGATGCCGCGGATGATTTCTTCCACCATGCGGAAGCGGTTTTCGCTGCTGCCGCCATAGGCATCCGTGCGCTGGTTGAACACGGGGTCAAGGAAGCGCGAGAGCAGATAAGAATGGGCGGCATGCAGCTGTACACCGTCGCAGCCAGTCTCTTTGATGCGTTTTGCAGCATCAATGAAGCAGGTTTCGATATGATGGATCTCTGCAACGGTCAGTTCGCGCGCATGGCGTCCTTTTTTCAGCGGACGTGCCACGACATCGACAAGGTCCTCGTTGTCAATCGCGCGCGGTCCTGCATGGTTGATCTGCGGGATAAAGAGGACTCCGTGTGCATGCGCGATTTCTGCAGCTTTGCGGAACTGCTGCGCATAAGCATCATTGTAGATATTGACCTGTTCCGGATTGGCACGTCCCAGCGGATCAACGCAGCAGTGTCCCGTGATGATAAGGCCCACTTCGTTTTTAGCCAGCGTTTCGTACATATCGTATTCGGCATCCGTCATACAGCCGTCCTTGCCTGCCAGGAAACTGTGCACGGCAGAACGTATGACGCGGTTCTTGAGTGTCAGATGCTGCAGCTGCAGCGGCTTTTCGATGATGCTCATGATTTCAATTCTCTCCTGTTCTGTATAATTTCTACTATTATATTGTATAATGCCAAGATGAAGAAAAAAGAAAAAGGGCTGTTTTGTCAACAGCCTTTTCCAAAAAATCTTGCTTACTTATCCACGCGGCAGATATCCGCGCCAAGACCGACGAGCTTTTCGACGAGATTGTCGTAGCCGCGGTCAATATGATGAATGTAGCCGACCTGCGTCTCGCCTTCTGCGACAAGACCGGCAAGGACCATCGCTGCGCCGGCGCGCAGGTCCGTGGCTTTGACCTGACAGCCATAGAGCTTCTCGACGCCCTCGACAATCGAAGTGCGGCCATCGATCTTGATTTTTGCGCCCATGCGCTTGAGCTCATCGACATGCATGAAGCGGTTCTCAAAGACCGTCTCCGTCACCATGCCCGTGCCTTCCGAAATGGCCATCATGGCCATGAACTGAGCCTGCATATCCGTCGGGAAGCCCGGATACGGCATCGTCTTGATGTCGACCGACTTCGTGCGGTGGTCACAGGTCACGCGGATGCCGCTCACATCCTCTTCAATCGTCACGCCGGCTTCCTTAAGCTTGGCAATGACCGGCTTCAGATGCTCGCTGATGGCATTTTCGATGTAGACATCGCCGCGCGTCATGGCAGCAGCGACCATATAGGTGCCGGCCTCGATGCGGTCGGGGATGATCGTGTAGTCACGTCCCGTGAGCTTCGGCACGCCCTCGATCTTGATGACGTTCGTGCCGGCACCGCGGATCTTGGCGCCCATGACGTTGAGGTAATTGGCGAGGTCGACGATTTCAGGTTCCTGTGCCGGATTCTCAAGGACCGTCTGCCCTTCGGCCATCGAAGCGGCCATGATGATATTCTCAGTTGCCCCGACACTCGGGAAATCGAGATAAATCTTCGCGCCCTTGAGGCCGTCCGGAGCTGCAGCTTCAATGTAGCCATGTCCGACGCGGATCTTAGCTCCGAGAGCCTCAAATCCCTTGAGATGGAGGTCGATCGGACGCGTGCCGATGGCACAGCCGCCCGGCAGCGAAATCTTGGCCTGACCGCAGCGCGCGAGCAGCGGTCCCATGATCAGGAAAGAAGCGCGCATCTTGCGCACGAGGTCATACGGCGCTTCGCAGCTGCCGATGACCGTACTGTCCACCAAGAGCTGGTGTTTTTCCTGATTGAATTCAGCTTTTACGCCAAGTTTCTGCAGAACTTCCGTGATCGTGTGCACGTCTTCAAGAGCCGGCACTTCATCGAGAAGACTCGGCGTGTCCTGTCCCAGAAGCGTCGCTGCAATGATTGGCAGTACCGCATTCTTCGCCCCGCTGATCTTGACGCGGCCTTCCAGCCTGCGTCCGCCATGTATAACCAACTTTTCCATTTAAGTCCCTTTTCCTCCTATAGTAACACAGCGTCTGCTCCCGCTGCGTCTTAAGCATCATTTTCCAGTGTACCATTATATTTACCTGCTGACAATAGGGGGCGGTCACTTTCTCTCGACCTGCAGGGTCGTATGGATGGCATTGTCGATGATATAATTCGTGGTAAATTTCGTTTCGCCCGGATTCTCCTTCTTGGCATTGTTCAGCGAGAACGAGAATTTGCGCTGTTTCTGAGCCTCGGCTGCGGCTTTCTGCGCTGCGCGCAGGGCCTTGCGCTGCTGCTGAGGCGTCAGGGCAGCTGCCGAAGCACCCGGGGCAATGATGATATCATTGTTGCGCCCAACCTGCTTGAGGCTCTGGAGCTTGTCCTTTGTCGTCGCCGTCTTGTCTTCCTGTGCGAGAAGGTCAACGCCTGTCTGCTGCAGGAGCTTGAGCTGCGTCGTGACCGGCGTGATGCCGCCGCCGCGGATATCAAGAGTCAATGGCCCCTCTGCGGCTGTAAGCGGCACGCGGTAAGGAATCAGGAGCGTCTCTTTGTCACGGCGGTACGGCTTGATGGTCGTCGTAAATTTCACGAGGTCACCGGGTTTTACGACACTCTTATCCGGAATTGCGGAAATGAGCGACGCTGTCTTGCGGCCATTTTCCATCTGCACATCGACCTGTACGTCGACGATATCGGATTCCTGCTCCGTATTCGAGCAGATGACGCTCATGGCCTGCATGATTTCGCCGACGGCAATCTGGCCGACATCGGCCGTATTATAGAACATATTGCTGCGTTCGAATTTGCCGCCGTCCGCTGCATTCGTGCGAATCGTGAAATGGACATTGGCCGTGCTGCCTGCGAGCGTATCCGATGTCTTGGACATGGCAGCATAGGCAATGCCACCCGAGAGCTCCGGCAGGAAGTCTTCGTCATAGGCAATGCGCGCACCGTAATCATCCGTGCGGCCAAGGGTATTGTCCTTGACGCGGACCTTGACCGGCACGACCGTCGGAAAGTCGCCGATGGTGCCGGCGATGCCGGTTTCACGGTCCTGATTGACGCGGCCGATGATATTGCCGATATTGGCAATCTTCATGCCGTTGCTCTGGCCGCTGATCGTGCCGACGACCGTGGCATCCGTCATGAAGTAGTTGACATTGCCGCGATGCAGGAACGGATGGCCAAAGCCAAGGATTTTCCTGCCATCGACCGCTGTCACGGTACCCGTGGCACCGACAGCGAAATCACCGTAGACGATGGCGACACCGACGGCACTGCCCGGCTGCAGGCTCGCATGGTAGAGCGTATTGCCCTCACCTTCGGAGCGTACCCCCATCGGCAGGAACGTGACATCATGCCCGAGCGGAACGTTTTTCTGCAGGAAGTCAATGCCCGGCTGATTAAAGCCAGACAGATACATGACAGCCTTTGGCTGCTTCGTAAGCGCGGCTCCCTTGGCCTCTTTTGTATTGGCAGCTTTTACATCGGTGACAATTTCAGCCGCAGCTTCTGCCTCATCTTCTGCAGTCTTTGCTTCGTCCGTTTTTTCTGCGGAAGCTTTGTCCTGTGCTTTCGTTTCGTCTGCAGCCTGCGTATCCTTATCTTGATCTTTTGCCTCAGGCTCGGCCTTGACTGCTTCCTGCTTTTTCTTTGTCTCGGAGATGGTATCTTCGGCCTCATGAATGACATCCATAATGCGGTTCAGCACGGCATTGCCATTCGTCTCTGCCTTTTTGCGGTCTTCTGCCTTGGCCTTGGCTTCCTCTTTCTTGCGTTCCTCCGTGACTTTCTGGAGATTGACCGTCTTAAGGCGCGTCTTATTCTTATTGTCCGGCATCGACCAGAGCGGGATCATGTCCTCGATTGGCGTGATGAAGAACGTATACGGCGTCATTTCCTTGATGCCGGCAGCCACGGCGCCGACAAGGCGGCCATTGACATAGACAGGGCTGCCGCTCATGCCCTGCAGGATGCCGCCCGCCTGCTCAATCACAGGGCCGCGGGCACGCGCCATGATCATGCGGGTCGAGCCTTTGCCATTATCCATATTGCCGATGATATCGACATCAAAACTGCGGATTTCACCAGAACTGTCCACTACGGTATAGGCCGTACCCGTCATGCCGCGCTGGACATCCTGAAAAGGCAGGATGGGGTCCATGGCATGGGCTGGAACGGCAGCCGTTGCGAAGAACATCGCAGCGATTCCGGCTGCAACGACCTTCTTCATGAATTTATGCAAGCGTATTCACCTCGTAAACGCAAAAATTAAGAATCGGAAAAAATATTGCTATTTCCCATTATAACATACTCGTCCAGCCCTGTGTCTCAATATATGCAAATAGAAGGATAGAATCCGCAGATTTATCCTTCCTGACATGTATTCTTATTTCCGTACGAGCACAAGACCATCGCCGACCAGGCGTTCCTGACCATCGGAGGGCGAATTCTGTACATCGCCATTGATCACAAGGTCGGACGAACCGCCGCCATCGAGATTCAGGGCATCGCGCGCGCCGAATTTCACGAGCAGCTTCGCCCAGTCCGTGAGCGTCAGGCCGACGCTGTGCGACTGACGGCCGTCGACGACTGCCAAAAGGTACTTGCCATCCTTCGTGATGCCGACAGCGCTGCGCGGTGCGCGGCCAATGCGGATATCAGCAGGGAAATCCTCTTCATCCGCCGTCATATAGACGCGGCCGTTCGCAACGAGGCGCGGACCGCAGCCGATGATGAAATCCGCATCGTCCCAGTCGTCGCCGAGGTCTTCCGTAATCTTCACGGCATCGCCGACCTGGACGCCGGCGAGCTCGTCAGCCACCGTGCCATGCACGGAAAGGACGACGCCGTCCGCAGGAATCGGGGAATTGTTCTGACGGATATCCGTGACATGGCCGTTCCTTACGACGTATTCACGTCCGTATTCATTCGTGCCTGTCGTCGCGCCGTACGCGCGGTTGTAAATAACGAGGCTGTCCTCGCCGCGTTCGCAGTCGACGCCGCCCACGCTGACCGTAGTGCCGCCGACCATAACGGTGCCGTTATACGAAATTTTGCCGAACATCGGCGTGCCGTCTTTCTTGAGGCCGAACGCCGAACGCGTGTAATACGTCGTGCCGACGACCTGTCCATCGATCTTCGTCACGCCGATGAGGTCGCCATTCGGGGCAAAATACGAACCGTTGATGCCGGCCACACCGCCCGCACGCGCGACAATGCCGCTGACGGCCTCGCGCCCGGGGATTTTGCCTTTGGCCAGGACCGGCACGAGTTTATAGCGAGCAGGGTCAGCCTCTAAAAACCAGGCCGAGACTTTGCCGTAATCGTCCCAATAAACATAGGTATGCTCGACAAGGCCCGGTGCAATCTGCTGGACATAGTCGCCATCGATGGCAGAAGGCATAGTCTTAGAAGAGGACGAAGAAGCGGCGCTTGATGAATTTGACGTATTTGCCGTGTTCTCTGCGTTCGACGTATTGGCTGCAGGCACCTGCGCGTTCTGCGCTGCGTCCGTATTGCCCGTGACTTCAGAACTTGGCAGGACATCGACAAAAAGGCGCGTCGGATTCTTCAGCGTATGCACCTGATAAGAAAGTCCGGCCTTGAGCTTCATCGTGACGATGAGATGCTTGCCTTTTTTATTGTAGGAAATCGACGAAATGCGCGTGCCCTTGGCCGGTACCTCCTGAAAACCCTGATACGAAGTATCGGCGAGGTCGAGCGTCAGCGTACGGCCGTCGGCCGAAACCGAAGTCGTATACACAGGCAGCGAGGAAAATTCATAAACGACGCGGTCATGCTCGCTGCCGCTGTGAAAACGCATGGATGTAAGCCCTGCCGCCATGGCAAAGCTCTGCATGAGGAATACCGCAGCTGCGGCAAAGACGGCCGCACGGCGGCCGATCCGTTTGATATTCATCCGAAAACTTCCTTCCAATTCCTTTTCCTTCTATTATAAATAACAGATAACCTGTCACAAATAAAAACCTTCCCCACAGGCAAAGTCTGCGGGGAAGGGAATTCAATCATTATTTCCCGATTTTGAGGTTCATAGCCTTGCCGTCAAACTTCGAGAACGTGTCGAGTGCTTTGCCGCAGCCAAGAGCTACGCAGGAGAGCGGGTCATCCGCAAGTGCTGTCGGGATGTCCGTCTCACGGCGGATGAGCTCATCGAGGCCGAAGAGCAGCGCGCCGCCGCCCGTCAGAATGATGCCGCGGTCCATGATGTCAGCCGAAAGCTCCGGCGGCGTCTCCTCGAGAACCTTCTTGACGCATTCGACGATGCGCGAAACAGAAGCGCCAATGGCTTCTGCCACCTGCTTCGTCGTGATCTGCACGGTTTTCGGCAGGCCCGTCAGAAGATCGCGGCCGCGAATATCGAGCGTTTCATCGCGGGCTTCAGGATAAGCAGCACCGACCTTGAACTTGATGTCCTCAGCCGTGCGTTCGCCAATCATGAGGTTAAACGCGCGTTTTACGTAAGCGATGATATCCGAGTCGAATTTATCGCCGGCAATGCGCAGCGACTCGCTGTTGACGATGCCGCCGAGGCTGATGACGGCAATATCCGTCGTGCCGCCGCCGATATCGACAATCATAGAACCGCACGGCTCCACGATATCGAGGCCGGCACCGAGAGCGGCTGCGAGCGGCTCCTCGATGAGCTGCGTATGGCGGGCACCTGCCTGCTCAGCGGCTTCCTGTACGGCGCGCTGCTCGACCATCGTGCAACCCGACGGGATGCAGATCATGATGCGCGGACGGAAAACAAAGCTGCGGCCAACAACCTTCTCGATGAAATGGCGCAGCATGCTCTCTGTAATATCATAATCCGCGATGACGCCCTCACGCAGCGGACGGATGGCGACGATATTGCCAGGCGTACGGCCGATCATGCGGCGTGCCTCCTCGCCAATCGCCAAAACGCGGTTCGTGTCCTTATCGACAGCCACAACCGACGGCTCGCGCAGGACAATGCCCTTTCCCTTTACATAGACCAGCACATTGGCCGTGCCAAGGTCAATGCCGATATCCATTGACATACCAAACATTTTATTGAAATCCCCTTCCGAAAGAATAAAAACGCAATGATACAAATAATACCTTTGAAAAGATTTTAGCAGAGCCAGCTGAAAACCAGCGGGAAGTACTTGCCGGATGCCTTTGCCTGCCCTCTTTTCTACTGATATACTATATAATAATTTTTTATCTTTTACAATGGGCAAAACAAGCGAAAAAATCACAAATTTGACTATCCAGCCCTTATCTCATACCAATTTGCAAAATTTCATGTCATTTACAACAATTTACGATAATTTTGTGAAAAATATCTCTTTTACTTCTTTAAAAGACACATTGACAATGACGAAACAGGATGATACGATAAACTTGACTTAGGGAAATTTTACGTTCCTTTTACGATTTTACAGGGGGTTATCGAACAATGAACAACAGAAGAAAAATCGTCGTCATCGGCGCCAGCAACGTTGGCTCTGCAGTAGCAAACAAGATTGCCGACTTCCAGCTCGCAACGGAAGTTGCCCTGATCGACCTCAATGTTGACAAGGCATGGGGCGAGGCTGTTGACTCCAGCCACGCAACGAGCTGCGTCTACAGCACGAACATCAAGTTCCACCTCGGTGATTACGATGACTGCAAAGATGCAAACATCATCGTCATCACGGCCGGCCCGTCCATCCGCCCGGGTGAGACGCCGGATCGCCTGAAGCTCGCTGGCACGAACGCAAAGATCATGCAGTCCGTCTTCGGTGAAATCGTTAAGCGCACGAAGGAAGCTATGATCATCATGATCACGAACCCGCTCGATGTCGCTACGTATGTTGTTTCCACTCAGTTCGATTACCCGCGCAACCTCATCCTCGGCACGGGCACGATGCTCGAGACGTATCGTTTCCGCCGCATCCTCGCCGACAAGTACCAGGTAGACCCGAAGAACATCAACGGCTATGTTCTCGGCGAGCACGGCAACGCTGCTTTCGTTGCTTGGAGCACGACGGGCTGCGCAGGCTTCTCCCTCGACCACATGGACGAGTATTTCCACAAATCCGAGAAGCTCGACAAGAAAGCTGTTGAGCAGGAGCTCGTACAGGTTGCTTACGATGTCATCAACCGCAAGGGCTTCACGAACACGGGTATCGCTATGGCAGCCTGCCGCTTCATCAAGTCCGTTCTCTATGATGAGCACACGATTCTGCCGTGCTCCGCAGTTCTCGAAGGCGAATATGGTCTGAAGGACGTCGCTCTCTCCATTCCGCGCATGATCTGCGCTGATGGTATCATGCGTTCCTTCGAGATCCATCTCACGGACGATGAACTCCAGAAGATGCACGATGCAGCTCAGAGTGTCCGCAGCGCTCTCGATGGTGCCGGCATCAAATAAGATTTACGCCAAGTAAATACAAAGCGATGGCTCCTCTGCCATCGCTTTTTTGCGGTAAAAAATAAAAACAACTCGAAAGGAAATTTGATTCATGAAAAAAGCAATTGCCATCCTGCTCATCATCGTGGCTGCCTTCCTCGGCACGCTTCTTTACTTCCATTCCCATGACACGCGCACGGCAGACAGCCTGTCGGCTTATGCCCGCATTGAGTTCACGGGCCTGCGCGGCTCCGACGGCACGGCCACGAGCGCCCATTTCACCGTTTGGGATACGCGTTACGACGGCAGCAGGGCTGACAGCAAAGTCACGCTCGTGACCGACGGCAAGGAATGGCCGCTGATCGCTTCGGTCAAACAGACGAATAAGGGCATGTTCCAGAAGGAAAATGAAATCTCCGTCTTCCTGCCGGCAGCCACGCTCGACGACATCAAAGCAGCCAAGAGCGTCCGCTTCCGTTATAACTACAAGGATGGCCAGAAAATTGACCTGCCTTTAAATGACGCCGACCTCTCCTACTGGAAGGGCCAGATCGAATAACAAAATACCGTATGCTAAAAGAAGCATCCCGTCAAAAGCGGAGATGCTTCTTTTCTTTCTATATAAATAGATACGTCTAAATCAGCCTTTTAGCCTTTATAAACGCGCGGCACGCGCGGCGAAATCAGGCAGGTGACTTCGTAATTGATAGTATGCAGCCACTTGGCAGCATCATCGACCGTGACACTGTCATCGCCAAACAGCACCGCCATATCGCCTTCCTTGACATCCGGCAGGTCCGTGACGTCAACCATGACCTGGTCCATGCAGACGCGGCCGGCAATCGGCGCGCGGCGGCCGCCAAACGACACACAGCCCTCTTTGCCATAAGCGCGGATATAGCCGTCGGCATAACCAATCGGCAGTGTCGCAATGCGGCTCTCGCGCTGTGCGATGAACTGACGGCCGTAGCCAATGCTCTCGCCCTTGTGCAGGGTCTTCATGAAGACGACTTTGGCACAGACCTTCATGACCGGCTTGAGGTCAATCGGATGCGTGACCTCGTCCGACGGCCACATGCCGTATTGGATGACGCCGGCGCGCACCATATCGTAATGGGCCTCCGGAATCTCGAGGATGGCCGCGGACTCCGCGATATGGCGGATTTTGAGCTTGACACCGGCCTTTTTGACTTCGGCAAGGGCCTGCTCGAACTTCTCGAGCTGTCCCTTCGTATACGTCTTGTCCTTCGAGTCGGCCATGGCAAAATGGGAGAACATACCCTCAATCTCGATGTTCGGCAGCTTTTTGACGGCCGCAGCCAAAGCGCCGATTTCCTCCGGACGGATGCCGATGCGGCCCATGCCCGTCTCGACTTTCAGATGGACCTTGGCAATTTTATGCTGACGCACGGCTTCCTTGGAAATCGCCTCGGCGAGCGGCAGCTCGCAGACGACCTGCGTGACATCGTAATCGACGATATCGCGTGCCTCATCCGGCATAACAAGGCCCAAAAGCAGAATCGGCGTCGTAAAGCCGGCTTCCCTGAGTTCGATGGCCTCGCCAAGCGTCGCGACCGCGAGATACGAAGCCCCGGCCTCAACGGCGACACGCGCCACAGCCAGAGCACCGTGGCCGTAGGCATCGGCCTTGACGACGGCACAGAGCTTCGCACCGTTTTTGATATTTTTCTTGATTTCTTCGTAATTATGTCTCAGAGCCTTGAGGTCAATCTCGGCCCAGGCTGCACGATTTGGCATGACGATATCCCCTTTTCCTACAAATGACAAATTCCCTTATCAGTTTACTACAAGCCCTTGAAAAGTCAAGTTATGCCTACATTTCTATAGAAAAAAGCCCCTGCCGAAGCAGAAGCTTTTTCCCATGTGTGCATATATAAAGGAAAGGAAAAGGATCAGAAGAAGAATTCGAGTTCGCCGTAGAGGTTCTCGATCTTGTTGTCCGTGGCGATGTTCTTGCCGTTTGCATAGCGCAGCGTCGTGACAACATTGCGGAACGGCGTGTAGTTCGCGCCGACTTCCCAAGCTTTCTGGCCCTGCAGGACAGCATCGAACGTACTGAAGAGAGCCGTATTATCCCCGAGGTAACGGTAAGCAGCCCAGGCACCCCAGGTACCTTTGTTCTCAGCATCGGCTCCCTTGTAGTCATACTCGGCGCTCCAAGCTTTATTGAGGTCATCGGCCGACGTATTGTTGGCATAGAAACCGTTCAAAGCACTCGTGCCGTCGAAAGCATAGCCGGCTTTGACGAGCCAGATATTCGCGTTGTCTTCATCCGACTGTCTCGTCAGATTCTCTTTCTGGTAGCTGAAGTGGTCTGCATTCAGATGATGATAATCAACACCGCCGTTGAATTTGCCATTCTCATAGCCGAGGCCGACAAACTGGTAGTTGGCTGCATCTTCGCCATTGGCAATGTTCGACGTCTCTTCGTTCTTGAAGTTGTTCGACGTGCTGACATCGCTCATATCGAGACGGCCGGCACCGAGCGTCAAGGTCGTCTTGTCGCCAAACGTGACCTGGCCGCCCGAGAACTCCGTATCAAAGATGCTGTCATCATCGATCGGATTGAACTTGCCGAGCTTAACCTGGAAGTTATGGTAGTCGCCCTGTGCATAAACGCGGACGAGGTCGAGGTTCGTATCCTGCGAATCGCCATGATACGGCTCTTTCGTATCGGCGCTGTCCTTGGCCAGATCCGTGTAGGCATCGATACGGGCGTTGACATGCCAGTTCTTGTTGACTTCAGCAGACGGCTCGAGGCGCAGCAGCAGCTCGTCGTCATTGCTTCTCGTGCCGGCGTCTTTATCGCGCTGGCTCCAATACTGATAGCGGGCCTCGCCGTTCCATTTTACCTTGTCGGCGTTGCGCTCGAGGTTGCTTACTCGAACACCGAGGTTATTGAGTTCATCAGAGAACTCGGCTGCGAGCTTGTCAATCAGGGCCTTATCGGCAGCGGAAACATCCGTCTTGGCCATGGCCTTTGCAATCATCTGAGCCATCTCGTAGCGCGTGATGTTTTGGTTGCCGCGGAACGTCGTGTCGCCGTAGCCTTCGATGACACCATCCGCTGCGAGCTGGGATACAGCGTCATAAGCCCAATGGTCTGCCGGTACATCAGAGAATGGGTTTGCAGCAGCAAACGTCGTGCTGGCAGCGCCAACCACAAGAGCCGTCGTCAGTGCGGAAACGAGAGTCTTTTTCATGAAAACTCCTCCTCAAAAACAGAAAATGAACATTCGTTCAATCGCGAACAGGAATTTTCATGAGTATCCATGTTCCCTCAGAAATTCCCATTTCTCAATTGAACATGATTATCATAGTATAATTAAAGTCATCTGTCAAGTTAATTGAGACACATTATCAAGAAATGCATAAAAAAAGGCCTCCGCCGAAGCGGAGGTCTTTTGTGGATTCGTAGGATCTGCTAATCGTGAGATTAGAAGAACATCTCGATACGACCGAAGAGGTTCTCGATCTTGTCGTCCGTAAGGAGATCCTTGCCGTTGCCATAACGGAGCGTAGCAACAACGTTCTTGAACGGAGCATAGTTCGTACCAATTTCCCAGCCCTTCTGGCCAGCGAGAATTGCATCGAACGTGGAGAACAGAGCCGTGTTGTTGCCGAGGTGACGATAAGCAGCCCAAGCACCCCAAGTGCCCTTGTTCTCGGCCTGTGCGCCTTTGTAGCTGTACTGAGCGCTCCAAGCGTTATCAAAGTCATCAGCAGACGTGTTGTTGGCATAGAAACCATTCAAGCCATTCGTCTTATCAAACTGATAAGCAGCTTTTACGAGCCAGATGTTGGCATTGTCTTCGACATTAGCCTTTGCACCCTTGTTAACAGTATAGTTGAAGTCGTCAGCATTCAGATGATGGTAGTCAACACCGCCGACGAACTTACCATCGCCATAGCCAAGACCTGCATACTGATAGTTAGCCGTCGTCTCTTTCGGAAGCTTGAAAGTCTGCTTGAAGTCGCTGTTCTCATCCATGTTCTGGCGGCCAGCACCTGCCGTGAACGTTACCTTGTTGCCAAAGGAAACTTCAGCACCGGAGAAAGCCGTATCGAAGATGCTGTCGCTATCAATCTGAGCGAACTTACCAAGTTTAACCTGGAAGTTATCGTAGTTGCCCTGTGCATAAACACGTTTGAGCTGTACGTTCGTATCCTGAACGCCATCACCATGAGTCGGCTCATACGGATCACTGCTGTCTTTTTCAAGATCCGTCGAAGCATCGAGACGTGCGTTTACATGCCAGTGGTTGTTGACTTCAGCGCTCGGCTCGAGACGGAGCAGGAGCTGATCATCATTCTTCTTCGTGCTGGCATCCGTGTCACGATGGCTCCAGTACGTGTACTCAGCCTTGCCGTTCCATTTAACTTTGTCAGCGTTGCGCTCGAGGTTGCTTACGCGAACACCGAGGTTGTTCAGTTCATCGGAGAACTCAGCAGCGAGTTTGTCGATGAGGGCCTTATCAGCAGCGGAGACATCGCTCTTAGCCATAGCTTTTGCGATCATCTGAGCCATCTCATAACGCGTGATGTTCTGGTTGCCACGGAACGTCGTGTCGCCATAACCTTCGATTACGCCATCAGCTGCGAGCTGGGATACAGCGTCGTAAGCCCAATGATCAGCCGGTACATCGGAGAACGGGTTTGCAGCAGCAAACGTCGTGGAAGCAGCGCCAACAACGAGAGCCGTCGTCAGTGCGGATACGAGAGTCTTTTTCATAAAGAACTCCTCCTTCAAAAAATATAGAATTGAACGTTGTGCCCAAGTTCCATCAGAGGATTCCTCATGAGTGTCCATGTTTCCTCAGTCTCTTCCTTTGATTTTCCTTTAAGCATGCTTATTATAGCATACGAAAATCATAAATGTCAAATTAGATGTGTCTGAAAACTATTTGTAATATAAAAATTGCCCCGCTGCCATGAGGGGAATTCATGACAGCGGGGCTATCAGCTCTTTAGGGAAAGAGGGGTTATTTCAATTAACCAGGGACAACAATATCCAGGACAGTCTGACGGAATGCGTCATATCCCTGATCAACCAAAATCTGGTAAAGGTGCATATCGGAAGCCTGCGAGTATACGTAATTGCGCAGATTATAGAACTTGCTGCTGTCCAGATCTGCATCGCTCAGACCATAATCAGACTTCGCAACCTTCTTCAGGTACTCCTGTGTCCAGGAAGAAATGCCCGAAGTCAGGACAAAATCATGGTCGCCGAGGTGAACGAGGAACGATTCCGGACGTCTTGGCAATGGCAGAGTCTCTCCATCTTTGGCAAGATAACCTTCCTTGATTGGATCTTTGCCGGCAATGATGGCAGCTGCCTTGATATAACCGACCGGCTTTTTCTCTTCACTTGGCCAGCCAGCATGATCATGAGATACAGCAACAGCTACGACCACTTCCGGCTTCAAGCCGCGATACATGCAGTCTGCAACCTGCTGAATATGATGGCAGCCCGTGCCTGCGATCTTGATTTCCGGCAGGCACTTATGATCCGGCGTCCACTGCAGGATCCACGGTTTTGTCAAATCATGCAAAAGCACAGCTTCCGTGAGCAGTTCACGGTTCATAGAATAACCAAAAAACTTCTCATAGTTTTCAATAAGGCTCAATCCTGTCTGCAGATCTGTTGCTACATGCGTAATTAAGCCGCAGGGATAGGCATGATGTCCGCCCCAGCCAGCGCCCGCTGCATCCCAGAAATTCAATTTTGTTTTCACTTCTGGGAAAATCTGGTCTATCGTATTGTCTTCTTTAATGTAACCAGCGGCCAACAAAGCTTTACGGCATGCTTCCTGACTGGCTTTATCGGGGTACTTCTTGAGAATCAATGGCTTCGGAGCTTTCAGGCCCTCCAAGACAACCTTCTTTACATTCGCGTCCTGAAGGTTATTCGCCTTATCCATCAACCAGGCGTAGCCGTATTCACGCAGCGGAGAGCGTTTTGCCATTTCGGTCGGCGTCATTTTCTGTACTTCAGAAAATTTAGCGGCTGTGGTCTGGATATCCCTTGGTGCAGCAAAACCGTTTTTCGGAAGAACCGAAGCCGCTGCAAATACAGCGGCCGCACCTGCTGCGGTCTTAAGGAAATTCCTGCGGTCAATTTTCTTATCCCATACTGCCATAATGACTGCCTCCTTTTGACACAGCAAAAAGGCCAAAATGGCCTATTTGCTAAAATGAGAATTAACTTAGGATTTAAATGGTAGATTGATTTAATTCTTTAAATATCCTGATGCGCTGCCAACCACTGACTCCAGCTCGTCTTGTAGTTGTTCGCATGATTTGCCTGTACATACTGATAGAATTTCTCTACCATATGCGCTTTCTGGTGGTAATAATCTGCCTTCCACTGATCTGGTTTCGGTTTTGCAATTTCGTAAGCAACATAGTTGCCGCCGAGCAGATACTGACGGGAAAGGATATCACCAAGCGACACATCCGGATTCTTCATCATGTCATACATTGCCATATAAGCAGTCGTGCGGCCTGCGCCAGCCTGGCAGTGGAAATGCAGCCATGCATTTTCTGGCAGTGTACGCGTGAAGTTAATGAACTCATCAATGTTAGCAGCCGATGGCCAGATATGGTCCGTAGCGGCGATGCGATAATAATGCAGGCCATTCTGCTCAACGAGCTGTTTCTCGCTCATGACCGATTCGATCTTGGTTGGCTTCGGATCGATTGGCATCTTATTCTTATCGAGCTCTGCCATGATAAGGTTCTGGCCCTTCGCTGCATTCAGGCGGCTGTTTTCATCTTTGAGTACCTCAGCCTTGTTCTTGCCAAGGTTGCCCCAGTCACGCTCACCGTACCAGCTGACAGCATTGCCATTGAAGAGGCCGTGCGTCTCCTGGCGAAGATCCATGATGTAGATAGGTCCTTTGGCCTGCTGCTTGAGAACCGGGAGCATAGCCTGGAACTCACCGTTCGAGAACTCAGCACTGCCGGACATGTAAAGCGTATCCAGGCCCTTGCGCGACGGAGTCATCGTAAAGCCCTTGCCTGCTTTCTTTACATTTACATCCGTTTTAAATGCGGAATTCATCGTGCGGAAATTGCGCGGCAGCTGATTGCGGTCCTTCGTGTCGATACGCCAGATATAGCCGTTGTAATCCGGTTCCCAGGAATTGACCTTATTCTTCTTTGCCCATACACTGTACGGAACTTTAAGGTCCGGATTTTCTTTTACATAATCATAGAAATGCTGTACGAACTGATAACGTTCGATGTAAGCTTTACGGCCATAATTCTTTTTCTTATCCGGAATCTCACTGAGGTCTACGATGCCGATGAGTTTCTGACGCTGGATGATATCATCGAAGCTGACATCTTTAGCATTCTTGAGGATATCGTGCATAACCATGAAGATGGTCGTGCGGCCCATGCCGGCATAGCAGTGATAATGGAGCCATGCGTCTTTTGGCAGGGATTTGTAGAAGTTCAGGAATTTATCGACATCCGGGTCGTCCGGACGGAAATGATCCTGCAGGGTAAGACGGAAATAGTTTGCACCATGGTCTTTGACCATCTCTTCTTCCGTACGAACCTTATTGTAACTTACATAAATCGGAGAAAGCAGTACATTCTTCTTATCATCGAACTGATACGTCGACTGAACGGTCTTATTCTTCAGCGATGCCAGCTGCTCTTTCTCAAGCGGGATGATGATGTCTTCCGTACGGCCATCATTGCCCCAGTCATGATTTGCGAACCAGCTGACAGCCGTGCCATTGAGATAGCCGTGGGACTCACCACGTAAATCGATATCATAGAACTGAGATGGCTTGACCGGAACTTTCTTCAAAATGGCTTCCAGCTCTTTTTCCGAGAAGCAGCTCGAAGCCGAGACATTCATCGTGTCCATGCCCTTTCTCGTAGGCATGACCCCCGTCTTCGTAACGCCAATATACTTATCACTGCCCATGCGGAAATTGCGCGGCAGCTGGCTGACGTCTTTGCGGTCAATCTTCAGAGCAAGTTTTGGCGGATTCTTTACAACAGCAGGTGCCTGAGCCTCAGCCGAAACTTCCTGCATAACAGCAGCCGGTGCCTGAGCAGCCCATGAAGTACCCGGTAACTGGGCACTGCCGAGCATGACAGCTACAGCTACGGAAAGCAGGGTTTTCTTCTTAAAACTGATCATGAAATCTTCACTCCTTCATTTCCTAATTCTCTAGTACGAACCCTTGGCATATTGGCTCAGAATTCATATCCATTTTCTTTCGTCCACTGCGTGTAAGTTTTCTTAAGCTGTGGATTTGCTTTGACATATTCATAGAAATGACGTGTAAACAATGCGCGTTTCGGATAATTAGCCTTTTTATAAGCATCCTTGGTCGTTTCAGCAGATTTGCGTACATCCTGTCCGCCGAGGAGCACCTCACGCGTCATGATATCATCGTACGAAACTTTATCAGCATTCTTGATCATATCCATGAGGGAAAGGAAAATTGTCGTGCGGCCAACGCCAGCTTCACAATGTACATGGACCCATGCATTCTTTGGCAGCTTTTTGTAGATAGCCAGGAAATCATCGACATTCTGCGGGGTCGGTGCGGAATAATCCATGACCGGTACGCGGTAATACTTGACGCCCATCGACTTCACAAACTGTTCTTCCGTTTCGACCGACTTTACATCAACATCCGTCTGCGATGCGATGGATTTCGTCTTATCGAGCTTGGCAATCGGAACCTGCTTGTTCATCAGGGCTGTCTCGAGCATGCCCTTCTCACGGCGGTCAATTTCTTTCACGCTCTGACCTTTATTGAACGTCTTATACTTCGAATACCAGCTGATGCCGGTATTATTGATATAACCATGCGACTCATTGCGCAAGTCAATGACCACTAGGTCTTTGGCCGGTACATGTTTCAGCAGTTCTTTGAATTCATTCTTGGAAAAGAAGCTGCTACCTGACTGACGAAGATTATCCAGGCCTTCACGCGATGGCGTGTAACCCGCTTTGGCCACCCGGTCCGCAAGATAAGGGCTCTGAGCTGTACGGAAATTTTCTGGCATCTCAGAAACTGCCTCAGGACGATCATACTTAAGAATCTGAATTCCCGGAGCCGGCTCCGCCGCAAATGCTGCAGCAGTCGACAGCATCGCTGCTATCGTAAGGCCTGCAATTTTTTTATTAAGTCTCGAATAATTCATCCTGCAAAATTCCTCCCTCATAGATTTGGTTGCTAAACTAATTAAAACTTAGTTACGAACTTCAGATACGTGGAATAATGCGGGGATTCTTCCAAAGCATGTCCCTTAGAATCCACGTTGCTGCCATCCGGATTTGTATGTGCCCAGTAGCGAAGCAGTGACAGCTTGGAGTGATCGCTCGTTGCATAATCGAGAATCAAGCCATAGCCCTTGAAGCCATCTGCGGTAATATAGTCATCCCAATCCGTATAGCTGTCATCCATGAAGAGGTTCTGGTCTACATTCAGATACTGTGCTGTAATGCCCCAAGTCCCCTGTTTCTTAGCTTTGCCATAATTCAAACTAAGGACGTAACCATCTGTGCTCTTGTTGGCACCAGTATAGTCATATCCGTAGCCAGCATCTCCGCTAGTATGTTTTTTATCAATGCTAGCGTCCGAAGATGGTTTATGTTTATTATTATTATGAACATACTCAGCTGAGAATCCTAGTTTACCAACAATTGGTGTCGAACCATAGATACCGAAGTAGCGTTCCGGCTGCTGCGTACCAAAGTAAAGGCCTGCATAAGCGTCTTTAGAGAAATCATGCTGATACTGTGCAAATTTCAGTAAGCGGGTACGCGTTGGCGGTTTGGCATCATTCGTATCATTAACCAGATAATCCTGAGAATCACGGCCATAACCTGCAAAAAGTGAATCATGCGGCGTCATCTTGTAATTGGCCGTGAACTGATTGACGCTGGCTTTCGAAAGCCATAAGCCTTCGCCAAGTGAGACATTCTGTACGCCGGCCCGGAGATAAACAGGACCGAACGAGCGTCCAACGTAAGCCTGCTCCAGTTTAATCTTGTTTTTCTCAGAAGAATATTTGCCGTTGTTCGGCTCCGACGAAGTCGATTTCATCTTGATGCCAACGCCAATATCATACGTTTTGTCTACCGTAGTGGTAGCCAAGATTTTTGCCTCGCCCTTTACTTTACCGGTCTTCGTTTCATCGTACATATAACCGGTTTTAATAGATCCCGACCATTTTAACTCAGGACTTTCTTTCTTTGCCTTCTTGGCGCTCTTAGCTGCTTCCTGTTTCTCCTTCGCAGCTGCAAGACTGTTTTCCAGATCCGTTAAACGGGCCGTCAAATCATTGATTTCTGCCTGCATAGCTGCGACATCTGGCTCTGCAGCGGCTGCTTCAGCGGTATTCCCAAAATATGTTGGCATCAGCATAGCTGCTGTGATACCCAATACAAGAGCTTTTTTTTGATTCTTCATCTGCAAATCCCCCTATGATTCTCCTAAGGTGATAAATGATTCAATGGAATGATAAGCGCGCTGTGATGTTTTATCTGATTATTATTGTATCAAATTGTTTAACCCTAAATCCTCCTATATTTTGCTGATATCATTATGAAATCTACGTATTCTTGCGTTTATTTCAACTTTTTATATTGTAATGAATATTCTGCCTTTAGTATAAGAAAAGACAGTGAAGGGAAGGGAAAATCCCTCCCCACACTGTCTTACATTGTTTATCGTTATTAGAAATAGAAGTTGACCTGGCCGAAGAGACCTTCTGCGTCGCGGTCCGTATCGAGTTTCTTGCCGTTGAAGTACTTGAAGCTCGACATGACGTTCGTAAACGGAGTATACTCTACGCCAGCTTCCCAACCTTTGACATTGTTCATGCCGGAATCCGTGAGGAACAGCTCATAGAGCGGAGCAAAGGCAACATTCTGGCCCATGTAACGGTATGCTGCATAAGCGCCCCAAGTGCCCTTGTTGACTTTCTGTGCGCCCTTATAATTGAGCTGGATGTTGTGAGCCGTAGCATCCGTATCTGCTTCCGTGTTCTTAGCATAAGCACCGGAAAGGTTCCAGTTGCGGTCGAACTTATAGCCTGCACCAACAGACCACATCTTTGCCTTATCCGACGAAGAATTGTTGATGGCTTTGAATGCTTCGCTGCTGAAATGACGATATGCAGCACCGCCATAAAGCTTGCCAGCCGTACCATTCAGCATGATACCCTGATAGTTGGAAGTATCATCCGTTGCTTTAGCTGCTGCATTGAGAGCAGACTGTGCGTTAGAATTCTTCAGATCCCAACGGCCTGCTTCAACCGTAGCCTTAAGCTTATTGCCGAACGTTACCTGTGCGCCGGAGAACTGATCATCAAAGAGCATGCCTGCCGTTTCAGTCGAAGCCAGCGGCAGTTTGCCGAGTTTGACCTGAAAGTTGTTATAGTCACCCTGAGCCCATACACGTTTTACTGTAAGGTCTGCCGAACCATCTTCACTCGGATCAGTCGAAGCATCGATACGGGATTTGACAGCCCAGTGATTGTTGACTTCTGCCGTAGGCTCCAGACGGAACGTCAATTGATCCTTGTTTTTCTTGTCCTTAGAACCCTTTTCATTTTCATAACGCTGGCTCCAGTAACGATAACGTGCCTGCCCGTTCCATTTTACCATGTCAGCGTTGCGCTCGAGGTTGCTGACGCGAACACCAAGGTTGTTGAGTTCATCGGAGAACTCAGCAGCGAGTTTGTCGATGAGGGCCTTATCAGCAGCGGAGACATCGCTCTTAGCCATTGCTTTTGCAATCATCTGAGCCAT
Source organism: Mitsuokella apri (assembly GCF_047974105.1). Lineage (NCBI taxonomy): Bacteria > Bacillati > Bacillota > Negativicutes > Selenomonadales > Selenomonadaceae > Mitsuokella > Mitsuokella apri. The sequence continues at coordinate 36,874 of NZ_JBHYRS010000010.1, read as the reverse complement.
CTCATAACGCGTGATGTTCTGGTTGCCACGGAACGTCGTGTCGCCGTAGCCTTCGATTACGCCATCAGCTGCGAGCTGGGATACAGCATCGTAAGCCCAATGGTCAGCCGGTACATCGGAGAACGGGTTTGCAGCAGCAAACGTCGTGCTGGCAGCGCCAACAACGAGAGCCGTCGTCAGTGCGGATACGAGAGTCTTTTTCATAAGAAACTCCTCCTTCGAAAAAATAGGAATGTATTTCTCGAAGCCGGACAGAAAAAGGCATAAAAGTTTCCTTGTTTCCTTCTTATGCCTATTTTTTCTTATTGCTTCGATTAAGTTTAGTTTAACATATCATCTCTGTTTTTGGCAACAGTCTGGCAAAAAATATACATAAGCTTAACAAAATCTTGTAGTTTTAGCCCTAAATTTAACAAGATATCAACATCAAAAAAAAAGAGTCCTCCATGCGGAAGACTCTTTTTTGAGAGAAGGGTTCTGTTTTTTGCGAAGAGAGAATTAGAAGAGGAATTCGACACGGCCGAAGAGCTTCTCGGCATCTTTGCCCGTATCGAGTTTATCGCCGTTGAAGTATTTGACGCTGGCTACCGTATTCTTGAAGAGCGTGTAGTTCGTGCCGACTTCCCAGCCTTTCGTGCCGGCCCAGGCACCATCGTAGGACGGGTCAAAGGCGACATTCTGACCGAGATAACGGTAAGCGGCATAAGCGCCCCAGGTGCCTTTGTTGGCAGCCTCAGCACCCTTGTAGTCGAGCTCGACCGTACCTGCTTTCTTGTAATCGTCGGCCTTCGTGTTCTCGGCATAAGCACCGCCGAGGGCGACGTTCTTGTCGAACGCATAATGGAGATTTGCACTCCAGATATCGGCGTTGTCCTCATCCTGCGAGGATTTGTAGCTCGTGCCCATCTTCGTGAAGGTATCGCTGTTCAGATGATGGTAAGCAGCACCGACACTCAGTTTGTCTTTGCCATACTGCAGACCGACGCTCTGCATATTGGCCGTATCGTCTTTCTGAGCTGCAGCTTTGTTAATAGAATCGTTGTTCGTGTCGCCATTGAGGTCGAAGCGGCCAGCCTGCACCGTGAGCTTGAGGTCCTTGCCCGTCGTGACGGCGGCACCGGAAATCTCATCATCGAACAGCAGGTTGCTGTCAATCTGCGTCGGCAGTTTGCCGAGCTTGATGTTCGTCGTGCCGTACTGACCATCCGCGTAGAGGCGCTGCAGCGTTACCTTGGTATCCTGCGAATCGCCATGATCGCCATTTTCATCGGAGCTGTCCTTGGCAAGGTCCGTGGAAGCATCGAGACGGGCGTTGACGTGCCAGTTGCTGTTGACTTCAGCCGAAGGCTCGAGACGCAGCAGAAGCTCATCGTCGTTGCTCTTGCTGTCCTCTTTGGATTTATCGCGCGTGCTCGTGTAGGTGTAACGGGCCTCGCCGTTCCATTTTACCTTGTCGGCATTGCGCTCAAGATTGCTGACGCGGACACCGAGGGTATTGAGCTCATCGGAGAACTCGGCCGCGAGTTTGTCAATCAGGGCTTTATCGGCAGAAGAAACGTCCGTCTTGGCCATGGCCTTAGCGACCATCTGTGCCATTTCGTAACGCGTGATGTTCTGGTTGCCCTTGAACGTCGAATCGCCGTAACCTTCGATGACGCCATCAGCAGCGAGCTGAGATACGGCATCATAGGCCCAATGATCGGCCGGTACATCGGAGAACGGGTTCGTGGCGGCAAAAGTCGTGGAAGCGGCGCCAACAACAAGGGCCGTCGTCAATGCGGATACAAGAGTCTTTTTCATGATAAACTCCTCCATTCTTTCCTTCTATATAATATAGAAGGCTGCAAGTAAAGTATTTGTTCTCGGCGGAACCTTGGGAGGATGTCGAGTTTCCGTGTTGCCTCTGTCTCTTCCTCTGTTCCTTTGAACAAGTTCATTATATTACTTGACTCAGTCAATTGCAATTATATAACTGTTAGAAGTCTATTATGTTTTGCTTAAAATAGTTTACTCGCTCAACTAAATGAGAATATCACTGAAAATGGTGTTTGCAGACATAAAAAATCCCGCCTCTCTAAAGAGAAGCGGGATTTTTGTTCTAACGTCCTATTATATTGTAGGCTTCTGATCAGAACCAGAAGTTTACGCGGCCAAAGAGGAGCTCTGCATCGCGGTCCGTGTCAAGCTTCTTGCCGTTAAAGTAGGAAGCTGCTGCCGTGACATTTGCAAACGGAACGTATTCCGTACCAATCTCCCAGCCTTTGACGTTGTTGACACCAGCATTGAGGAAGGTCTCATACGTCGGGGCAAAGGCAACATTCTGTCCCATGTAACGATAAGCAGCATAAGCACCCCAAGTGCCCTTGTTGACTTTCTGTGCACCCTTATAGTTGAGCTGGATGTTATGAGCCGTAGCATCGTTATCTGCTTTTTCGTTCTTAGCATAAGCACCAAAGAGATTCCAGTTCTTATCGAACTTATAGCCAGCGCCAAGAGACCAGATATTTGCATCATCAGCATCTTTCTTAAAGCCATCAACATGCGTGAAAACATTGCTGTTGAAATGACGGTAAGCAGCACCGCCATAAAGCTTGCCAGCCGTGCCATTCAGCATGATGCCCTGATAGTTGGCAGCATCGTCGTCATAATCAGCAACAGCCGTGTGCAGTGCAGACTGTTTGTTAGCGCTGTCAAGATTCCAACGGCCAGCTTCAAGCGTAGCTTTGAGCTGATTGCCAAACGTTACCTGTGCACCGGAGAACTGGTCATCGAGAAGCATGCCAGCCGTTTCAGTAGAGAAGAACGGCATCTTACCGAGTTTAACCTGGAAATTCTTATAATCACCCTGTGCCCATACACGCTTCATGACAACATTGGCAGACTCATCCTTGCTCGGATTCGTGAAAGCATCGATACGAGCTTTTACGTGCCAATTGTCGTTGACCTGAGCGGACGGCTCGAGACGGAAATTCATCTGATCCGTGTTCTTCTTATCCTTGGAACCCTTTTCGTTCTCATAACGCTGGCTCCAGTAACGGTAACGAGCCTGGCCGTTCCATTTTACGTTGTCGGCATTGCGCTCGAGATTGCTGACGCGGACACCGAGGTTGTTCAGTTCGTCGGAGAACTCAGCAGCGAGTTTGTCGATGAGAGCCTTATCAGCAGCGGAGACATCGCTCTTAGCCATAGCCTTTGCGATCATCTGAGCCATCTCATAACGCGTGATGTTCTGGTTGCCGCGGAACGTCGTGTCGCCGTAGCCTTCGATTACGCCATCAGCTGCGAGCTGGGATACAGCGTCGTAAGCCCAATGGTCAGCCGGTACATCGGAGAACGGATTTGCAGCAGCAAACGTCGTGGAAGCAGCGCCAACAACAAGAGCCGTCGTCAGTGCGGATACAAGAGTCTTTTTCATAAAGAACTCCTCCTTCAATAAATAGAAATGATTTCTTTGAATCTGTCCTGAAGAAGGTGTTCATGAGTGTCCATGTTTCCTCAGTTCTTTCCTTCAAGACACGGTTCAAACTGGTTTCCATCTTAACACATATTTCGTCAATTTACAAACTTACGCTAATATGTTTCTATGTTGTAAATTTTCTGTATTAGTTTTGGATAAAAAAGAAACCGTTCCCGAAGGAACGGTTTCCCTGATTTTGCTTTGCAGTTTTCCGCTGATAGAATCAGAAGAAGAAGCTTACGCGGCCAAAGAGAGTCTTGGCATCGCGGTCCGTAGCGAGGTCTTTGCCATCGAAGTACTCAACAGCCGTGTAGACGTTCTGGAACGGAACGTAGTCAGCACCGACTTCCCAGCCCTTCTCGTTGAGGTGAGACGTATGAGCCGTATCGTACGTCGGCATGAGCGAAACGTTCTGGCCGAGGTAACGGTAAGCAGCATAAGCGCCCCAAGTGCCCTTGTTAGCAATGTCAGAGCCCTTGTAGGACAGCTGGATGTTGTGAGCCGTCTCATAGTTGTCAGCTTCGTCGTTCTTGGCAAAAGCGCCGAAGAGGTTCCAGTTGTGGTCGAACTTGTAGCCAGCACCGACGGACCAGATATTGGCATCATCGGACGTGGAGCCATTGCGGTAGTTCGTAACGTGCGTGAAAGCGTCGCTATTGAAGTGACGATAAGCAGCACCGAGACGGAGCTTGCTCGGAGCATAGTTGAGCTCGATGCCCTGATAATTTGCAGCGCTATCCGTAGCAGCCGCATCGGCAATATGTTTATTCGCCTCATCTGCGAGGTCCCAGCGGCCTGCCTCGAGCGTAGTCTTGAGGTCTTTACCGAAGTTGACCTGAGCACCGGAGAAGAAGTCATCAAGAATGAGACCATCATCGGCAACGGAGTACAGCGGCATCTTACCGAGTTTAACATCAAAGTTCTTGTACTGGCCATCTGCATAGACATACGTCAGTTTGACGTTGCCATCGTCACCCTTGTCGCTGGCAAGATCCGTCTTAGCCGTCAGACGAGCCTTGACATGCCAATTGTTGTTGATTTCAGCCGTCGGGAAGAGACGGAGCTGGAGCTTGTCCGCATTGTCTTTATCCTGCGAACCATCAGCTTTTTCATCACGCGTGCTCGTGTACGTGTAACGAGCCTCGCCCGTCCATTTTACTTTGTCAGCATTGCGCTCGAGGTTGCTGACGCGAACACCGAGATTGTTCAGTTCATCGGAGAACTCAGCAGCGAGTTTGTCGATGAGGGCCTTATCAGCAGCGGAGACATCGCTCTTAGCCATAGCCTTGGCGATCATCTGAGCCATCTCATAACGCGTGATGTTCTGGTTGCCGCGGAACGTCGTGTCGCCGTAGCCTTCGATTACGCCATCAGCTGCGAGCTGGGATACAGCGTCGTAAGCCCAATGGTCAGCCGGTACATCGGAGAACGGGTTTGCAGCAGCAAACGTCGTGGAAGCAGCGCCGACAACGAGGGCCGTCGTCAGTGCGGATACGAGAGTCTTTTTCATAAGAAACTCCTCCTTCGAAAAAATAAAAATTATCCTTTTCGATGAAGCCAAAGAAAAAAGAACCTCATGAGTGTCCAAGTTTCCTCAGAATCCTTGACTCCCTTTGGTTCTCCATCGAACAGTAATGATTGTAACACAGGCTTTTGCTATTTGTAAACCACTGTCTGCTATTTTTAATGGAACGCCAATCTTACAGAATATGTTTTATGCAGTCTGACAAGCACCATGTTATAATGGATACGATAGGATTACGCCTGTTTTTCAGGTTCTCCCTTATGCGTGACGGCACGCACCATTTTTTCGAATTTCGTGCGCGGCATCATGACGAGATGGCCGCAACCGAGGCATTTGAGGCGGAAATCCATGCCCGTGCGCAGGATTTCCCATTCACTTGAACCACACGGATGCGCTTTTTTCATGCGCACGATATCGCCGACTTCGTAATGCTTTTTTTCCATCTGGAGGCCCTCCCATGAAAATTTCAATTCTGCAGATGCCGGTGGCTTTTGCCCGGCCTGATGTCAATATTGAGACGCTGCGCCGCATGGTAAGTACGGCCATGCGCGAAGATCCCGATGTGCTCGTACTGCCGGAGCTCTGGCGGCTCGGCTTCTATCCGCGCCCGATTGCGCTTTATGCCGATGAGGACGGCGCCGAATCGCGCGGCGTACTCGCGGAGCTTGCCCGCAAAAATCACGTCAACATCGTCGGCGGCACCGTTGCCAATAAACGCGGCAGTAAGGTCTACAACACCTGCTACGTCTTTGACCGCACAGGCCGTGAAATCGCCTCTTACGACAAGACGCATCTTTTCTCCCCGAGCGGCGAGAAAAAGGATTTTGCCGCGGGCAACCACACAGCGGTGTTCCGGCTTGACGGCATTCTCTGCGGTATTGCCGTCTGCTACGACGTCCGTTTCCCCGAACTCAGCCGCAAACTCGCGCTTGAAGATATCTCCGTGCTCTTCCTGCCCGCGGCCTGGCCCGCAAGCCGCCTGAACCACTGGCAGCTGCTCACGCGCACGCGCGCCATCGAGAATGAATTTTACGTCATCGCGGCCAACGAGGCCGGCACCGACGAAAAGGGCAACCACCTCGCCGGACATTCCGCCATCATCGACCCCTGGGGCGAAGCCATCGCCGAAGCCGGTGAAAGCGAGGCCATCCTCACGGCCCGCCTGCGCCCCGGCCTTCGCCAGCACATCCACGAGACCATCGACGTCTTCAACGACCGCCGGCCTGAACTATATACATGATGGCATATCCTATGATATAATGCAACAGTAGGTTGTGCATAAACGTAGGCGGTCAACTCATAAGCCCCGAAAGGGGTGTTGCCCATGAACAGATACGATTTCTTAACGTTTCTTGTTTTGTTATTGGCGATTATCGTTGCAATAAAGGCATGAGAAAAGCCGCCCACAGGTTTCCAGTCTTAGGCGGCTAATCTCATTAGTTTCTTAGTATTGGGGCTGTGACCGTTTACGGCACAGCCTTTCTTTTATTTCATTATATCACAGCAGAGCGGAAAATCAACATCAAACATTGAAGCGGAAGTTGACGACATCCCCATCCTGCATGACGTAATCTTTGCCTTCGACACGTACCTGACCTTTTTCACGCGCGGCGGCGACGCTGCCGGCCGCGATGAGGTCGTTGTAGTTGACGATTTCGGCACGAATGAAGCCGCGTTCAAAGTCCGTATGGATTTTGCCGGCTGCCTTCGGTGCCGTCGTGCCCTTGACGATCGTCCAGGCGCGGCATTCGTCCGGACCTGCCGTCAGGAACGTCTGCAGGCCGAGCAGGTCAAACGCTGCCTTAATCAGACGGTCGAGGCCGCTTTCCGTCTCACCGAGGTCTTCGAGGAAGGCCTTGGCCTCTTCCTCATCGAGTTCGGCGATTTCCGACTCGACTTTGGCCGAGATGGCGACGACTTCGGCGCCCTCTTTGGCGGCGTATTCCTTGACCTGCTGCACGTACGGATTTTCGTCATAGGCCGTGGCCACTTCGTCCTCGGCGACGTTCGTGACGTAAAGGGTCGGCTTCAGCGTCAGAAGGTTCATTTCCTTGATGAGCTCAAGGTCATCTTCGGAGAGGTCGACCTGACGGGCCGGCTTGCCCTCGTCGAGAGCGGCCTTGATGCGGCGCAGGACTTCATCCTCGACTTTGGCCTCTTTGTTGCCGGATTTCGCGATTTTCGCGAGCTTCATAATGCGTTTCTCGACAATCTCGAGGTCGGCAAGGCAGAGCTCCGTCTGAATGATGTCGATGTCGCGCAGCGGGTCGATGCTGCCCTCGACATGCGTGATGTTCGGGTCGACAAAGCAGCGTACGACATGGGCGACAGCATCGACCTGGCGGATGTGCTCGAGGAATTTATTGCCAAGGCCCTCGCCCTTCGACGCGCCCTTGACAAGACCGGCAATATCGACAAAACGCACGGAAGCCGGCGTCGTCTTCTTGGAATTGTAGAGTTCGTGCAGGACCTTGAGGCGCGGGTCTGGCACCGCGACCACGCCGACATTCGGCTCAATCGTGCAGAACGGGAAATTGGCGGCTTCAGCGCCGGCCTTCGTGATGGCATTGAAAAGCGTGCTCTTGCCGACATTCGGCAGACCGACAATACCAACTTCTAAGTTACTCAAATTAAACTACTCCTTCTACTGGGACTAAACTCCTTTTGGCATAGCCAAAAGGAGAAAATTTATTACAGGGTACCAAAGATTCTATCGCCTGCGTCGCCAAGGCCCGGTACGATGTAGCCCTTATCGTTGAGCTTTTCATCGATGGCGGCGACGTAGAGCGGTACATCCGGATGTTCTTTGTTGATGAGGCGGACGCCCTCTGGGGCTGCGACAAGGCACATGAGGATGATGTGTTTCGCGCCTTTTTCCTTGAGCAGGGAAAGGGCTGCCGACGAGCTGCCGCCCGTGGCGAGCATCGGGTCGACGACAATCAGCGTGCGCTCCGAGACATCGCCCGGCAGCTTACAGTAATATTCAACCGGCTTCAGGGTCTTCGGATCGCGGTACATGCCGACATGGCCGACACGGGCTGCCGGAATCATGTTGACGACGCCGTTGAGCATGCCGAGTCCGGCGCGCAGAATCGGCACGACGCCGACTTTCTTGCCGGCGAGCATCTTCTCCTTGCATTTGCAGATCGGCGTCTCAATCTCGACTTCCCGCAGTGGGAAATCGCGCGTGATTTCGTAGGCCATGAGCATCGAAATTTCTTCGAGCAGTTCGCGGAAATCCTTCGTGCCCGTCTCCTTCATGCGCATGATTGTGAGCTTGTGCTGAATCAGCGGATGATCAATGACGTGGACCTTCAGTTCTTCAGACATGGGATACTCCTTTCTGATACATAAATGCCTACATGATACAGCCCCGCACGAGCGGGGCCATATACATATGAATTTGCTTATTTTTATTTCATTTCATTATTCATAGAGAGGATATTTCTCGCAGAGCGCTGCAACGCGGCGGCGTGCTTCCTCTTTTTTCTCCTCGTTCGTCGGGTCATTGAGGACGAGTGCGATGATGTTGCCGACTTCGCGCATATCATCTTCCTTGAAGCCGCGCGTCGTGAGTGCGGGGCTGCCGAGACGGATGCCGCTCGTGACGAACGGGGAACGCGGCTCAAACGGAATCGTATTGCGGTTCGACGTGATGTTGACTTCATCGAGGACCGTCTGGGCCTCTTTGCCCGTGATGCCCTTGCTTGTGAGGTCGACGAGCATCAAATGCGTGTCCGTGCCGCCCGAGACGATGCGGAAGCCGTCAGCCTGCAGCGTTTCGGCAAGAGCCTGTGCATTTTTGATGATCTGCTTGGCGTATTCCTTGAACTCCGGACGCAGAGCTTCGCCGAGAGCCACGGCCTTCGCGGCGATGACATGCATCAGAGGACCGCCCTGAATGCCAGGGAAGACGGCCTTATTGAACTGTTTGCCGAATTCTGCGTCCCTGCAGAGGATCATGCCGCCGCGCGGGCCGCGCAGCGTCTTGTGCGTCGTCGTCGTCACGACATCGGCATACGGCACAGGGCTCGGATGCAGGCCGGCTGCGACGAGGCCCGCGATATGGGCGATATCGACCATGAGATAGGCCCCGACTTTATGCGCGATTTCCGCGAGGCGCGGGAAGTCGATGATGCGCGCATAGGCAGATGCACCGGCGACAATCAGTTTCGGCTTGCATTCCTCGGCTTTTTTCTCGAGCGCGTCGTAATCGATGCGTTCCGTCTCTTTGTCGACGCCGTACGGTACAATGTTGAAGTATTTGCCGCTCATATTGACCGGGCTGCCGTGCGTCAGATGGCCGCCATCCGTGAGGTTCATGCCCATGACCGTGTCACCTGGCGTCAGAAGCGCAAAGAATACGGCCATATTGGCCTGTGCGCCGGAATGCGGCTGCACATTGGCATATTCCGCACCAAAAAGCTTTTTCGCGCGGTCGATAGCCACCTGCTCGACGACATCGACGTACTCGCAGCCGCCGTAGTAGCGTTTGCCAGGATAGCCCTCGGCATATTTATTCGTCAGCACGCTGCCCTGTGCTTCCATCACGGCCTTGGAGACGATATTCTCCGAAGCGATGAGTTCCAGCTTCGTGCGCTGGCGGTTGAGCTCCAGGTCAATCTCTTTGGCGATTTCCGGATCGGACTGTTTCAGGGTATCCATCAGGCTCATGGGTTTTCCTCCTTTATGCAGCTGCAGCCATACAGATTGTAAACGATGGGCAGCCATTTCCTCACGTAAAATCAATCAGGCACGCAGGGCTTATTTCTGCTCAATGGCCATGATCTTGTTGACGCGGCGCTCATGGCGGCCGCCTTCAAACTTGCTCTCGACAAAAGCGCGGACGATTTCGCCAGCCGGGCCGAAGCCGAGCACGCGGCCGCCCATGGCCAGTACGTTGGCATTGTTGTGCTGACGCGCTTTCTTGGCCGAGTAAACATCGTTGCAGAGTGCGCAGCGGATGCCCTTGACCTTGTTCGCAGCAATCGAAATGCCAATGCCCGTGCCGCAGAGCACGATGCCGAAATCTGCCTTGCCGCTCGTGACGTCAGCACATACTTTTTCCGCAATATCCGGATAATCGACCGAGGCCGTGCCAAACGTGCCGACATCCGTGACCTTGATATCCTCATATTCCTTCAGAACCATCTTGACTTCATCTTTGAGTGCCACCGCACCGTGGTCACTGCCAATCGTAATGTTCATGGTTTCTCCACCTTTCTTCCATACTCTTTCTTATTTTATCACATGCACGCGAAAAAAAATACCGTCAAACGCCATCATGCCTTAAAAAGCGCCTGAATCTCTTCCTCTGTGAGTTTCGTCAGGAAATTCTCCCCCGGTTTTATCATCTGGTCAATGAGGTTTTTCTTTTTTTCCTGCAGCTCATAGATTTTTTCTTCGACCGTCCCCTTCATGATAAGCTTGAAGACCTGTACATTGCTCTGCTGACCCAGACGGTACGCGCGGTCCGTCGCCTGATCTTCGACGGCAGGATTCCACCACGGGTCAAAATGCACAACCATGTCAGCCCCCGTGAGGTTGAGTCCCGTGCCGCCGGCCTTCAGGGAAATCAGGAAAATCGGCACGCTGCCTTCATTATATTGGCGCACGAGCTTCATGCGCGTGAGCGCAGGTGTTGTGCCATCGAGATAGAAATAGTCGATTTTCTTTTTCTTGAGCCGTGCGGCAATATGCGAGAGCATCGTCGTGAACTGCGAGAAAATCAGCAGGCGGTGATTGCCCGCCATCGCATCATCGATGAGCTCTTCGAGCATATCGAGTTTGCCCGAACCGCCACGATAGCTTTCGAGAAAAAGCGAAGGGTCGCAGGCAATCTGGCGCAGCCGCGTGAGGATGGCCAGAATTTTCATGCGGCGTTCGCCGGGGCTCGCGAGCCGGAGCTCGGCGGAAAACTCGTGCTGGCTCTTCATAAAATACGCCTGATAGACCTTGGTCTGCTGCGGCGTCATTTCGCCTACGAGCTTGCGTTCGACCTTATCCGGCAGCTCCTTCAGCACATCTTTTTTCATGCGGCGCAGTACAAAGGGCATGACTCGCTGCTGAAGCTTTTTCGCTGCTTTTTTATCTTCCGCCCGCACGATGGGGACCTCATAGCGTTCCTTGAACTTGGCCTGAGTGCCAAGGTAGCCCGGCATCAGAAAGTCAAAAATGGACCAGAGCTCCGTCAGCGTATTCTCGATTGGCGTTCCCGTCAGGGCAAAGCGGCTCTTGGCCGCGAGTCTTTTGACTGCCCGCGCACTCTTGGTCACCGGATTCTTGATATGCTGGGCTTCATCGAGAAAGATATAGCGGAAGGTAATTTTCTCGTACATGGCGATATCGCGCTTCAGCGTATCGTAAGTCGCCACGACCACGTCAATGCCGCGCATTTCCTGCAGCTGCAGTTCGCGCGCGACCTTGCTGCCTGCCACGACCATGACTTTGAGTTCCGGTGCGAAGCGATGAATTTCTTCGAGCCAGTTATAAAGAAGCGAGGTCGGCGTGACGACTAAGGAAGGACGCCCTTCGCCGCGGCGCGCGAGCAGGAATGCAATGACCTGCAGCGTTTTGCCAAGGCCCATATCGTCGGCGAGAATGCCGCCTAAATGATGGTCGGCAAGGCTCGAAAGCCAGCTGAAGCCCGTGACCTGATAGTCGCGCAGAACGTTCTGCAGGGACAGAGGCACTTCATAGTCGGCGTCCTGCGGCTGCCGGATATCGCGCACGAGCTCGCGGAAACGGCTGCTGCGCACGAGCTGCAGCCCTTCCTCGTCCCGCGCCAGCGCATCCAGGTACATGGCCTCTGCCATGGGCAGCTCGATTTTATTGTCAGCCGGCAGCTTTTTTTTGCCAGTGAGTCCTTCATGTTCGACGAGTTCCGCGATGGCCTGCAGCTGCTGTTCGCCCAGCGTGACAAAGCTCCTGTCCTTCATGCGGTGATAGCGTTTTTTCTGACGGTAGGACGCGAGGATTTCGATGAGCTCGGCAAAGTCGACCTCCTTCATATCAAACGTGACTTCGAGGAGGTCCGTGTCATTCAGGCTGACGCCCGCCGTGATTTTCGGCAGGGGCCTTACCGGACGTTTCGTAAAGCTCTCTTCATAAAAAATCTCGACAAAATCCGGCATGGCCTCAAGGCCGTCTGTCAAAAATTCATAACTCTTTTCCTCATCGGGCTGCACGAACTGGTCATGCCGTTTTGCAAAGCCGTACTGCGCAAAAATCATCAGGATGGACTGCTCCGCTTCCAAGTCACGCACGAGCAGATGCTGCTCATCCTGCACGGGCTCTGCCTCTGTAAGCGGATTAAACCGCGTTTCCTCATAGGCAAAGACCGGCTTCACGGCGATGCCATCGCCCTCATAATCGAGATAGAGCTCCACGGACAGCGGCACGAGCATGAATTCTTCCTCAAAGGCCGGGTCCGTCTCCACCTCGGCAATTTTTTCCACCGCCGGCATGATGTGATTGAAAAAAGCCGCCATATCTGCATGTGACAGGCGCACGCTGGAATTATGCGCAAAGGTCTGCCAGAGCGGCCGCAGGGCCCTGCCAAAATCCTCATCCACATGATAAAGGCCGCCATTTTGATAAAGCAGGCTGAAATCCTCGCTAAGGGGCATCATGTCCTCGTCTTCCAGCGTGAGCAGCCCGTTTTTTTCGGCCAGCTGCCGGATGGTGAGGCGCAGTTTCGGCTTTTTCTCCCGTTGATGGACATCAATGGCCTCGCTGTCATTGATATGAAGCTCAATCGACTCCTTCCCCATGATGGCCAAAAATTCTTCCAGCATGCTCGGCGAAAGATGCATCATCTTGTGCTCGAAAATCGTGCTCTTCTGCAGGGAATGCATGTACGAAAAGTTCGGATTATAGCGAAACAGCGCTTTTTCATCGAGATATGTCCGCTTCATAAATTGCCAGAGCTTTTTGGAGATGGCATCCGCCCAGCGCAGGGAAGCGGTCTGCAGGGCATTGCGTCCGAGCTGGTACTCGCCGCCGGACAGTGTAATCTGTAAAAAATCCATGACATTGCGCATGACGTAAAGCCGGTCCGTGCCGAGGCGGAATTCGAGCCAGCTTTCCACGCTGCGCGCCGAGGCTGAGGTCGTGACAAAAAGGCGCGGTACAAGGTACACGGGTTTTTGCAGCCGCGGCAAAGACAGCGCCTGTTTGGCACTCCTGAAGTTCTGCAGCAAATGACGGCCGCCCGCATCCGTGCCGGCCGCAGATTTTTCATCCTGGCGCGCGGCCCCAGCCGACTGGCTGTAATAACGCTGCAGGCCCTGAATGACCTTCAGCACGGCCACGACATGCTTGCAGGCCCCGGGATATTGGAAGGCCGCAGGGCAGTTGCAATGAAAAGAAGCAATATCCGAGCCGTCTTCCGTCAGGCTGACTCTTACATGATACGGCTCGGTTCCTGCGACCGTCGCAGTATAATTGCCATCCTCTTTCTGTGAAATTTCCTCTACGGCTTCATGACTAAAATACCGGAGCCCCCGCTGATAGGCCGCATCCGTGGCCACAGCACGAATCTGTTCTTCCTCAATCACCGCGATCCCGCCTTTCCTGCAATCTTTGCATCAAACAAATTTTACCTGAGTCTTTTCCTTATCTTTTCCCTATGCTAAGATAGATAAGATAGATATCATATTCATGGGGCGCATTCATCGCGCCCGCAAAGAATCGGCACTGCCGATACCAGCAAAACTATCAAAACTGCCGCAACTGCCGAAACTACCGAAATTATCGAACATATCGGCATGAAAAAGACTTTGTCCAGTCTATCTTACCATATTTCATCCGCAGCGAACAGAAAAGAGATTTTGATGAACGAACAAAAACTTCCTCACGGCGCCCGCATCCTCGTCGTACGTCTCAGCGCCATCGGCGACGTTCTGCATGCAACAGCCGTGGTCCACAATCTCAAACGCCTCGTCCCCGACTGCCATATCACATGGCTCGTCAGCCCGCCGGCCAGCATGCTCCTCGAAAATAATCCGGATATCGATGAACTGCTCATCTGGGATCGCCGCCCCTTTGACCGGGCTGCCCAGAAACTTGACTTCCGCACCGTCAAAAAGACCCTGCACGAAGCCAAAGAGCTGCTGCAGACGCATACATTCGACATTGCCCTTGATATTCAGGGACTTTTTATCTCCGGCCTGCTGACACGCATGAGCAAAGCGCCGCGGCGCATCGGCATCCATGAGCGCCACGAGGGCAATTTTCTCTTCATGACGGAAATGGCGCCGGACATTCCCGACCGCCATAAAATCCGCCGCTACATGACGGCCCTTTATCCCCTGGGCATCGGCCCCGAGGATTTCAGGCCCGGACTCGTGCTGCACCTGCCCGAAAAGCTGCAGAATTTCGCCGCTGATTTTTTCGCAGACAAGGATATCATCCTGCACGACCCTCAGAGGCCGCTCTTGCTCGTCAATACACGCACGACCTGGCCGGACAAGAACTGGCCGCCGGAATTTTTTGGCCGCGCGCTCGCCAATCTCCCCGAAAACATCCAGATTGTCTTTACCGGCGCGCCTGCCGATGCCCCGTACATCGAACTTGCCCAAAAAGAGATGAACGGACGTGCTTCGCTCTCGATTGCCGGCGAAACGAGCCTTCTGGAACTCGCCGCCATCTTCCACGAAGCGGATCTGCTGCTCACAGGCGACACCGGCCCTCTCTACATCGCCGAGGCCGTCGGCCTGCCGACGCTCTCCCTCTGGGGCCCGACGCATCCCAATATCTACGGTCCCTTGACAAAAGGCCACCATTTCATCCTTTCCCCGCATAAATGCACGGCCTGCTGCAAGACAAAATGCCGTCATAAGACAAATGCCTGCATGAACGCCATCAAACCCGGCGTTGTCACGAAGACACTCTTAGAGCTTCTCTATCATTAAATACAAAAAAACGAGGCAAACACTGCCTCGTTTTTATTTTTTGTCATTGTGATTGGAATTTCACGGTGATGACCGTGTCCTTATCGACCAGGGTATTCGGCGCAATGCTCTGGCTCACGGCGTAGCCGGAGCCGTCCGGGTCGCAGCTCAGGCCGCGGTCCGCGGCAAGCTGTGCGGCTTCACGCATGCTCTTGCCCGAAAAATCCGGTACGACGACCTTGCCGTCGGGCACATTGCCCGAATACGACTGCTGCGACTTTTTCGCTGTTTTGGCCTTGGACTCCATGCCCGCAAACGGGTCACTTGAAGGCTCAATGTGAAGATAGCGGAACAGCTGCGTGAAAATGCGGCTGGCCACCGGCGCTGCAATCTGACCGCCATAATAATTGCCCGTGCCCGGGTCGTCAATCATGACGAGCACCGTGATCTGCGGGTCTTCGACTGGAGCAAAGCCGCAGAACGAGGCAATGTAATGACCTTCCATGTAGCCCGTGCCGTCCGGACGGATTTTCTGGGCTGTGCCGGTCTTGCCGGCGATGCGGTAGCCCTTGACAGCTGCCTTCTTACCGCCGCCGCTCGCCACGACCTGTTCAAGCAGGCCCACGAGGGTCTTGTCCGTAGCCGACTCAATCGTGCGGCGTACCTCTGTCGTGCCTTTGTCCTCATAGACAGAGCCATCGGCATTCGTGATGTTCTTGACCACATGGGGCTTTAGGAGGACGCCGTCATTGGCAATGGCCGACATGGCCGTGACCAGCTGCAAAGGCGTCACGGCAATACTCTGGCCGATGGCCATGGTCGCGACATCCGAATCGCGCATATCATCCGGATTGAACAAGAGGCCGCTCTCTTCACCGGGGAGCTCGACTCCTGTCGGCGCGCCAAAACCGAAGAGTTTGGCATAATCCGTGAGTTTCTGGGCCCCAAGGCGCAGACCGACCTGCGCAAAGCCCGTGTTCAGGGACTGCTTGACGACATCGGTGAACGTGACCGTGCCAAAGCTCGTGCCGCTCCAGTTCTGAATGCGGTGTCCCGAGACCATGACATAGCCCGGATCAACAAAGACCTGATTGGGCGAAACGACTTTTTCCTGCAGCGCGGCTGCTGCGACGACGGATTTGAACGTGGAGCCCGGCTCATAAATAAACGAGACCGCGCGGTTTTTCCACACCTCCGGAGAATAATCCCAGAAGCGGTTTGGATTATACGAAGGACGCGACGCCATGGCGAGGACTTCACCGGTTTTCGGGTTCATGACCACGCAGGTAATGGCCTGAGGATTATTCTCGGCCATGGCCCTGTCGAGTTCCTGTTCCACGATGAACTGGATGCCGCTGTCGAGTGTCAGTTCGACATTCTTGCAGTATTCGCCCTTGTACTGGCGCTGGCTGGCAAAGATGGAATCAAGAATCGGCCGGTTCTGGCGGTCTGTCGTCAGATATTTCTCCTTGACCTCGCCTTTCAGCAGGCCATCGAGCTCCTGCTCCACGCCGTCAAGGCCCTTGTCATCCGTACCGACAAAACCAACGACATTGGCACCGAGCATATCATTGGGATAATAGCGCTTCGCTTCATCGCGGAACCCAACGCAGTCCGTGTACTCCTTTTCGCGGACCATCTTGCGCACGGCTTCGTACTCATCGTATTCCATGCGGCGCTTGACCCAGACAAAACCGCCGCCGGCAGAAATATCATCGAGAATTTCCTGCTCCGGCATATTGATGAGCGGGGCAAGGTCAGCGGCCAAAGTTTCCGGGTCCTTGACATGGTTCGGGTCCACATAAAGGGATTTTGTCATCAGGCTCACGGCCATCTCGCGTCCGTTGCGGTCCGTGATCGTGCCGCGCTTTGACTGAATGGCATAATCATAGCCGACCTGACTGTGCATGCGTTCGGAAAGCTCATTGCCATCGACCAGCTGCAGCCAGGCATAACGGAATACCATGATGCCAAAAAGGATGCCCAGGATCCATACCATGCCCAGAATATGCTTCTGCAGCCACGCCCGTCTATCCGTCTTCATCTCGTTCGTTCACTCCAAGCAATCTATCTTTCTATAATATAAATGCGGTATCGTCTTATTTCTCTGCAGGCCTGCCGCTGTGCTTTAAAAGCGTATCACGCAGTTTTCCCTCAATAGCCGTGAGCTCCTGCTCGGCAACCTGACGTTTCGCGCGGCCCTCCTGCTGGATGCGCACGGTATCTTCAATCGTCTGAATGAGCTTTTCGTTGACCTCGCGCACGGTCTCGATATCGACAATGCTGCGTTCATTCTCCTGCGCTGTTTCTACCGAATTCTGCTGCAGGAGCTCGGCATTGCGTTTCAGAAGCTCATTTGTCGTATTGTTGACAGCCTGCTGCATGCGCAGAACCTTCTGCTGCGCGGAAAGGCCGAGGGCAATGACGAGCTGATTCTTCCAGAGCGGAATTGTCGAGTAAATCGCGGTCTGCACGCGGTCAATCAGGGCCTTGTCGTTATTCTGGATCAGACGGATCTGCGGTGCCGTCTGGATGGCGATGGTTTTGCTGATCTTAAGGTCATGGACCTTTTTCTCGAAGCGGTTGACGCTGGCCTCAAAATCCGCGACGACCTGTACGGCCATCGGGTCGTTGGCCGCTGCTGCCTGTGCATGAAGCTTCGGCAGCGTGACTTCCCGCATCTCCTGAATCTTTTCTTCGCCCGCTTTGATGTAAAGCTGCAGCTCTTTGAAATAAGAAAAATTCTCTGCATAAAGCTTGTCAAAGAGCACGACATCCTTCATCATCTTGAGACGCGACTGCTCAAGGGCCCCGGCGATGCGTTCGACCTGCACGGAGAGCTTTTCATAGCCCTGTTTGACATTGTCAGCCTTACCCACAAGGCTGCCGATAATCGGCACCTTGCGCAGAAAACCGCCCTGACTTTTCTCATCGTATTCCTTGACTTCGGTCACGAGGCTGCCGAGCAGCTGTCCGACTTCGCCGCTGTCCTTCGTGCGGACCTGCGCGAGCACGCTGTCCGAGAACTCGGCAATTTTTTTCTGCGCCGGAGCGCCGTATGTCAAAAGCGCCTCTGTATTCGTCATGTCGATGCCATCTTTGATTTTCTCGACTTTTGCCTGTTCTTCCGGTGAGAGCGTATCGACTGCGGCCGCAACTTCCGCCTCAACTTTTTCGGGCACGACCGCCTTCGCTGTCTCTTTTTGCTCGTCCTGATGCTTCTTTTTGAGATCCATCAGATCCATAAGTTCAATTTCCTTAGCCATAAAAATCACCGCCTGTCATCGTGATAATACATTTCGTAAAAATCATCCATGGGCATGAAGAGATAACGCAGCCCCTCAAAGAAGCCCACAATGCCCGGAATGGCCGTCCACCAGAACAAAAGGTAAAGGATACCCCATTTCGTCTTGCCCTGATAGAATTTATGTGCGCCGATGCAGCCGCCGAAAATGGCCAGCGCGCTCATGATGAGTTTTTCCTTCATGACACTGCTGCGAAGCTCTTCCGGCATCGAAACGCGGAAAGGCTCTGCCTTGCGGAACACGCGCCGGCGCGGATGCTTGCGGCCGCCGTAATTTCTAAGGCCTCTGCCCCTGCCCATGGCGGGCTCATGCTGGCGCCAGAGATGCTCGATTTTCTGCAGGGGTTCCGTTTTTTCCTGTTCCAGTACTGCCGTTTCCTGCTTTTTCTCCGCCGAAGCGGCATTCGTATTGTGGATGCCATCGGCCTCCATGGTCTTCTGCAGAACGGAAAGCTCTGCATCCATATCGAGCAGTTTCTCCCCGAGGACATGCTCGAATTCCTTTTCGTACGCTTCATCAAAAGACGATAATGTCTCTTTGATATGTTCCCGCGTCTCCGCGACCTGCGCGGTATCGAGCCCCGTCCGCTCGAGCTCGCGGAACTCCTCAGCCATGGAAGCAGCGCGGTCCTGATACGTATCGATGAAACGCCGCGCCGCTAAAATATTTTTCGGATGCGTCTCCAGATAATCCAGCAGATTCGAAGCAATCTGCTGCATCTCCATGAGCTGCTGACGCATCTGTCCGTCGCGGATGGTTCTGCGCGCAGCATCGACCCGCGCATAATCGCGCACGGCCTTCTGCCAGCTCGTCTCGATGAGTTCTGCTTCATCGGCCGAAAAATCCTTGAGCTCGAGCTTATGATGGCGGTCAATCGCCTTGCCCTGATAATGCGCGGCCCGATAGCCAAAGTAAATGCTCAGGACAAGAAAGACGGAGGTCAGCCCCGTCGAGAGAAAAAAATGCTCCGGATCCTTGATCATCGAATCCACGCCGGCGCAGCTCAGCAAAAACATCATGGCACAGAGGCCCCAAAAGATCCCTTTCATATCGTCACCGCCTATTTCACCAATGATATTTTTCACCGCGATTGATCTTGAAGGCACGGTAAATCTGTTCGACGAGCAGGAGCCGCACCATCTGATGCGTGAATGTCATCGGCGAAAAACTGATGCGTTCATCGGCACGTGTACGCACTTCCTCAGAAAGGCCAAACGCACCGCCGATCAGAAAAGTCAAGCTGCTCCGGCCGCGCAGGCCGAGTTCGTTTATTTCGGCAGCGAGCTTTTCCGAAGATTTGAGCTCGCCGTATACGTCCAGAACAAAAAGGTAACTCCCAGAGGGCACGAGCTTCAAGAGCTTTTCGCCCTCTCTTTTGAGCACCTGCTCTTTTTCTGCTGCCGACGGCTCGTCCGGCATTTTCTCTTCATGAATCTCGCGAATCTCAACCTGAGCAAACGGCTTCAGGCGCTTCAGGAATTCGGCAATGCCCGCATTAAGATACTTTTCCTTGATCTTGCCTGCACAGACAATCGTAATCTTCATTATTTCTTATCCTGCGGCATTTCCTGCAGCGTGACATCGACCGTGCGCTCATGATTATTGCGGTCAATCGTCAGCGTGACCGTATCGCCGACTTTATGGGCTGCCACTTCGCTGCGGAGTTCCGAGACGCTGTTGACTTCCTCACCATCGACCTTGAGGATGATGTCGCCGCGCTGCAGGCCGGCCTTATCGCTCGGGCCGCCCAGAACCAGTTTGAAGATGTAGACGCCTTTATCGATATCGAGGGAATAGCCAAAGCGGGCTGCCGTCTCCGGGTCAAAGACAGTGATGCCGAGATACGGATGTGCGACATAGCCCTTTTCCATGATTTCATTGATGATGGACTGGACCGTGTTGCTCGGAATGGCAAAGCCCATGCCCTCAACACCGCTGGCTGCGAGCTTGATGCTGTTGATGCCGATGACCTCGCCATCCGCATTGACAAGGGCGCCGCCCGAATTGCCCGGGTTGATGGCCGCATCCGTCTGCAGCAGTTTGACGCGTTCATCGCTGTTGTCGAGTGTGCGGTTCAGGGCACTGACGACACCGCTCGTCACACTGCCCTTGAATTCCAGTCCCAGCGGATTGCCAATGGCAATGGCAGGTTCGCCAACGACGATCTGGTCGGAATCCGCAAATTTCGCCGTCGGCAGATCTGCCGCATCGACCTTGACCACGGCAAGGTCCGTCGCTTCGTCCGCACCAACGACTTTGCCCTTGAGGCTGCGGCCGTCGGACAGGGAGACAATGAGCTCCTTAGCCCCATCGATGACGTGATTATTCGTGACGATATAGCCATCGCTGCGGAAAATAACGCCCGAGCCAACACCCTCTGTCTCGACCGGCATATCAAACCAGTCGCGGACTACGGCCTTGTTCGTGATGCCGACAACGGCCGGACCGACTTTTTTAGCGGCCTGCACCACAGGCGTATTGCGGGCAGCCGAAATCGCATTTGCAGCCGGCTCTGCGCTGACGTCCGCGCTGCTGCCGGCAAACGTCACGGCCGAAGCCGCAAACGCCGCGGCCACGAGCAGTGCTGTTTTTTTATAATGTGCTTTCGCAAAGATATTTTTCATCTGAAATCCCTCCGTGAAAGAATAAAATCAATGAAGGTTTACGGCTTTATTCTGTGCCGTCATGCTGATGGGAATGGCAATGCCCTGCTGTGCCAAGATTTTTTCCACCGTATTCTCGGCGAGTTCCGGCGTATTGTTTTTCTCGGAGAGATGCGCGAGAAAAACATGCGTGGGCTTCTTCTTCATGCGCACGAGGGCCCAGGCTGCATCGGCATTGGCCAGATGGCCGCGGTTCGAGAGAATGCGGCGTTTGAGCGCCCACGGATAATCCCCGTGCTTCAGGACGTCAGGGTCGTGATTTGCCTCAAGCACCAGCACATCGGCACCGTCAATCGCTTCCTGCACACTTGCCGTCACAAAGCCAAGGTCCGTGGCCAGCGTACAGCGTGATGAACCGAGCAGCCGGTAGCCGACAGGGTCCGCTGCATCATGGGGAATATTGAAGGGGTCGACCGTGAGACTGCCGAGGCGGAATGTCCCTGCAATGGCATGAAAACAGTCAGCGGGGACTGCCTGACGGCAGCTCATATGCTCAATGGTCGCGCGCCGCGTAAAAATCGGCAGATGGTACCATTTGGAAAGTGTCGCGAGCCCTGCGATGTGGTCGCGATGCTCATGTGTGATGAGAATGCCGTCCAGCGATGCGGCGTCGATGCCCTCTGCTGCCAGCCCTTTTTTGATGCGCGTCGCGCTGATGCCGGCGTCAATCAGGAGCCTCGTGCCGTCCATTTCTACAAAAACGGCATTGCCCTTGCTGCCACTTGCCAATACGGATACCTGCATACCTTTTCCCCTATCTTAAAACAATTCTCTGTAAGCAGTCTGCAAAACTTCGCAGACCATTTTTATTATACACCAACTCCGCGCAAAATATCGATAGGATTTGTCTTTCCCACAAATACAATGCCAAATATGCTATACTATTCAAAGAATACTTAGAAAAACTCCGAAAGAGGTGTTTGCATGCTTGAAAAAGACATCTATCCGCTGATTGCCTCGGAGCTCAAGGCGAAGCCCTATCAGGTCGAGGCTGCAGCCAAGCTTCTCGATGAAGGAAATACCGTGCCTTTTATCGCGCGGTACCGCAAGGAAGCCACGGGCTCACTCGAAGATGAGCAGCTGCGTGAACTCGAGGAACGCCTTGCCTATCTGCGCGGACTTGTCAAACGTCAGGAAGAAATCCTCGCCAAGATTGAAGAGCAGGGAAAACTCACCGCCGAACTGCGCCAGGCCATCGAGAAGACGAGCAAACTGCAGGAACTCGAAGACCTCTACCTGCCTTATAAGCAGAAGAAACGCACGCGCGCCCAAATTGCCCGCGAGCGCGGCCTTGAGCCCCTGGCCAACCGGATGATGCTTTCTCTCGACCAAAAAGGCAGTGCGGAATCTCTGGCCGCTGAATTCTGCAATCCTGAAAAAGAAATCGAAACAGCGCAGGATGCTCTGCAGGGAGCCATGGACATCGCGGCTGAGACCATCATGGAAGATGCCAAAATCCGTCAGAACATGCGCGAACATATCTTTAAAACGGGCAGCCTGCAGACGGAGCTGCAGGAGGATGCTCCGGAAGAGAGCAAACAGATTTTCCGCATGTACGAAAATTATGAAGAGCCCGTACACCGCCTGCCGCCGCACCGCATCCTCGCCATCAACCGCGGCGAAAAACTCGGCTGTCTCAAAGTCACGCTCATGACAGACCACGAGGATAACTGCCAGAGGATTGAACGCCGGCTGCGGCGGAAGCCCTCTATCTGGTCAAAATATCTGCGTCTTGCCATTGAAGACGGCTACAAACGCCTGCTCTTCCCCTCTCTTGCACGCGAAATCCGCACAGCTCTCACGGAGACGGCCGAAAAACACGCCATCCATCTCTTTGGCGTCAACCTGCGTCAGCTTCTGCTGCAGGCGCCGCTGGCCGGCCACACGGTCATGGGGCTCGACCCCGGCTACCGCAACGGCTGCAAGATGGCCGTAGTCGACCCGACGGGACGCGTGCTCGACTTCGGCGTCCTGCAGATTACCCAGAGCGAGCATGCCCGTCAGACAGCTGCCGAAAAAGTCCTCGCTTCCATCAAAAAAAATCACGTAACGCTGCTTTCCATCGGCAACGGCACGGCCTCATACGAAACAGAGCAGTTTGCGGCCAAGCTCATCGCCGAACATCATTTAAAAGATGTCCATTATATCATCACGAACGAAGCCGGCGCTTCTGTCTATTCGGCGTCCAAACTCGCCAAAGAAGAACTGCCTGATTACGATGTCGTCATCCGCGGTGCCGTCTCAATTGCACGCCGCGTACAGGACCCTCTCGCCGAGCTCGTCAAAATTGACCCTCAGGCCATCGGCGTCGGCCAGTACCAGCATGATGTCAATCAGAAGGAACTCGCAGCAGCCCTCGATGCCACCATCGAAGCTGCCGTCAACCATGTCGGTGTTGACCTCAATACGGCTTCGGGCGCACTTTTGCGCCATATTGCCGGCATCAATGCCACAACAGCGAAAAACATCGTCACCTACCGCAATGAACACGGCGTTTTTTCAAGCCGCCGCCAGCTTCTCAAAGTTCCGCGCCTCGGCCCCGCGGCTTTTACGCAGTGCGCCGGCTTCCTGCGGATTCACGACGGCAAGTCACCGCTTGACAATACGCCGGTACACCCGGAGTCTTATGAGCTCGCCGAAAAAATACTCGCAAAACTCGGCTTTACTCTAAATGACCTCACGGACAAGGCACAGCTCTCGCTGCTGCAGGCCAAACGCCGCCTGCTCGATGAACGCAGGGAGCAGGAACTCGCAAAATCCCTGCAGGCCGGTCTGCCGACCGTTCACGACATTCTCGATGCCCTCGTGAGCCCCGGACGCGACCCGCGCGAGGACCTGCCCGCACCGCTGACGCGTCAGGCCATCGTCAATCTCGCAGACCTCAAGCCCGGCACAATTCTGCGCGGCACCGTACGCAACATCACGGATTTCGGCGCTTTCGTCGACATCGGCCTGCATCAGGACGGACTCATCCACATTTCCGAGCTCTCCAAAAAACGTGTCAAACACCCTCTCGAAGTCGTTTCCATTGGCCAGGTCCTCAAAGTCATGGTCATCAGCGTCGACGAAAAACGCGGCCGCATCGGCCTTTCCCTCAAACAGGTGCCAAAAGGAGAAAAGCTTTCATGAATATTTTTTCACAACTTTTACCGCGGATTGATTTAGACAAGATTTGCGGGTCCATCCAGAAACCGTCTGACGAGCTGTCACAGAAAGCACGCTCTCTTCTCCGCGAACAATTTGGAGACGCAGAAGAGGAGTTGGGCAGGCTCGCCCCCCTTGTCCTGCGCTGGCTCGATATTTCCGGAAAACTCTATCCGCAGGCCCCGAAAAAAAGCGTGATCATTTGCTGTGCGGACCACGGCGTGGCTGAAGAGGGCGTCAGTGCTTATCCGCAGCAGACGACTCTGGAAATGGCAAAGAACTATATGCTCCGCAACGGCGCTGCTGCCAACGCCTTCTCGGCCTATGCCGGCGCTTCCCTGCTCGTCGCTGACCTTGGCATCGCCGCTGACACGGCCGATATTCCGGACCTTTTCCCGCTGCGCATTGCCGCGGGCACAAAAAACATGACCAAGGGACCGGCCATGACGCGGGAACAGGCCAGCGCTTCCATCAAAACAGGCATCCTGCTGGCCCATTTCCTGATTGATAACGGCTGCGACTGGATCCTGCCGGGAGAAATGGGCATTGCCAATACGACGGCCAGCGCGGCCATCGCCGCGGTCTGCTGCGGCAAAACGCCCGAAGAAGTCACGGGACGCGGCACCAATATCTCCGACACGCGCCTCAAGAAAAAAATCGAGGTCGTGCGCCGTGCCCTTGCAGTCAATCAGCCAAATCCCAACGATGCCCTCGATATCCTCGCCAAGGTCGGCGGTTTTGAATTCGGCTGCATGGCCGGCCTGATTCTCGGCGCTGCGTCTGCAAAAAAAGCCGTCATACTCGACGGCGCCAACTGCGCCGCGGCCGCCCTGCTCGCCCAGAAACTCGCCCCCGAATCGATTTCCTACGTATTTGCTTCCCATCTTGGTTCAGAAGCATCCCATCATTATATGCTCCAGCAGCTCGGCCTGCAGCCATTCCTGCATCTTGACCTGCGCCTGAGCGAAGCTGCCGGCTCCGCCATCGCCGCACGCATCATGGAGGATTTCCTCGCTTACTGGTATACGACGCAGGAAAAAGTTCCTGCCGATATTGGCTGGTACGACTTCTGCAAAATCCTGCAGCAGGGAGAATACTGTGTGCTCAATCTGAAAGAATATGCACATTACTACGATGACAAAGACGACGACCTCATCAACGCCTTTACAATGTCCGAGCAAAATATAAAGCTGACTGACACGACTTTTGACTTTTATCTTGATTCCATGCCAGACTTGGATAAAAACGCCATGGCCGTATGCCGGCACCGCATCGACCATCTGACCAAGCCCATAGACAGTCTCGGCTGTCTGGAACAGATTGCCTGCGCCATAGCAGGTACCAGCGGCATAGAACGCCCTGGCAAAGATACACAGCGCGTCCTGCAGATTTTCTCGCTGCGCGAAAAACTTTCGCCTTCGTTATCCCTGCTTTTAAAATCCTGCGGAGCCTCTGCAGGCTTCCAGATTTATTTCGAACAAGTCAATACGGAGAAAAGCCCCGCCGCGGCCTTTGACTTTGGCCGTGAAGAAGGGGAAGTTGCCGCCGCCCTCCATCCCCTCCTCGCCTTAGGCGTCGATGAAGCAAGTACCGAAGATGCCCCCGGCACCATGGCCGCAGCTCTCAGGCAGACTTTACTGACAGCAGATGGCGAGCTTCGCTATCCTGCCGATACGTTCCTGAAATATGTGCCTGAAAAATATCAGCACCTCGTGTCGGCCCTTCTCGGTGCCATCATCGCGGGCGCCCATAATCACGGCCTGATCCTGCTCGACAGCGATGCCCTGAAAATCATCGCGCGCTACGCTTTGCAGATTGCACCGGAAATCCGCTCTTATCTGCTGCCCGTACAGCCGGAACTCGTCGACCTCAATCTGCGCCTGCCCGGTCTCACGGCAGCCTGCGGCATGCAGATTGTCCTCGCCTCCCTCTTTATGCTCAACAATATGAAGACGTTCGAAGAAACGAAGGTCTCGATTGCCACGAGCGGCCCCGGCAGCGTGCGCCAAAATCAGCAGCATGATAAAGCAGATACCATACAAAAACAATAACAGGAACACAGACAAAAAATCGCTGGGAACTGTCCCAGCGATTTTTTTACTGCCCATTGCGCCATTACAAAGACAGCCTCTATTTTTATTGCTGCAGACCGAGTTCGTCTTTATGGGCCTGCATGCCCTCGATGCAGCACTGCATGACATCGGCGGCATCCATGCCGAGCATTGCAAAGCCCTGCTTGATGATATCGCGATTGCATTTTGCCGCAAAGCGCTTGTCCTTGAATTTTTTCTTGAGACTCTTGACGGCCATGCCATCGAGGCCCTCAGGGCGCATGAGCGCATAGGCCTGTACGATGCCCGTGAGCTCATCGACGGTGAAAAGGCTCTTCGCGATGTTCGTTTCCGGCTTGACTTCATCCGTCGTGATGCCGTAGCCATGTGAGATAATCGTCTCAATATCCTCTTCCGGCACGCCTTCCGGCTCCAAGAGTTCCCGGACATGATGGCAGTGTTCATCCGGATATTTCTCATAATCGACATCATGCAGATAGCCAACGGCCTCCCAATGCGCCTTGTCTTCGCCAAAATGGTCGGCCATGGCCCCCATCGCCGCACTGACGGCCGCCGCATGGGTAAAAAGATGTGCCTCTGTCGTGTGTTTTGCCAGAATTTCCTTGGCCTTCGCTAACGTCAATTCGCTCATATAAATTCCTCCATCTGTAAGCTTCTGTACTATCTATTGTAACCATCTGTCCGCAAAATGCAACCATCCCCTGACATCTGACTTATCCACAATGTGCACAAGCTTTCCTGTGGATATTGTGGATAAGTCAGACTGAAGCCACAATATATGGCGATATTCTTCAAGTTATCCAAAGCATATTTGTGGATAAACCTGTGGAATGAATTTTACAGCTTTATAATGACACCTGAAGACAGTTCTAACACACAGGCAGTATAGTAAAGTCACTCAAGCAAAGGAGTGAGCATCATAAACATTTCCATGAAAAAACGCAGTCTCGCACTGGCCCTCGCCCTGTCGCTTACGGCAGGCTTCGGCATCGTACAGGCAAGCCCGGCAGAAAATCAGGCGCCGCCTGCCATGGCGCAGTCAGGAACTATGCCAGCTCCACCTGACGGACAGCTGCCCCCGGGACCGCCGCCAGATGGCCCGATGGGCGGACCTGGCAGGCAGCAGACGAAAAGCGCCGCGGATTTTACGGCAGCCAAAGTCGTCGATAACACAACAGCCTCTTATGACAAACTGTCTCTCTCCGCAGAGAACACAGACGAAAATGCCCTGCTCGTACGCAGCGGCGGCAAGGTAACGCTGACGAACAGCACGCTGCAGAAGACAGGCAATTCCTCGAGTGCGGATGCCAGCAATTTCAGCGGCCAGAACGCCGTCTTCCTCGCATCAAACAGCACGGCCTCGCTTTCAAACGTGACCCTGACGTCCGATGCTGACGGTGCCAACGCCGTCTTCGCGACGGGCAAAAACAGCGTGATTACGGCCGATCACCTGACAATTCACACGAAAAACAATTCCTCGCGCGGCCTCGATGCCACCTACGACGGCACGATTAATGCCACGAATGTCGACATCACGACGGAAGGCGCACACTGCGGCGCCTTGGCCACGGACCGCGGCGAAGGCACGGTCATCGTCAAAAACGCCAAAATCAATACATCCGGTGAAGGCAGCCCCTGCATCTATTCAACGGGCAATATCCAGCTGACCGACGGCACTGGCGAAGCCACGGGCAGTGAGATTGCCGTCGTAGAAGGCAAAAATTCAATCGCACTCCAAAATGCGGACCTCACGGGCCATGTCGGCCACGGCATTATGCTTTACCAGAGCTTCTCCGGTGATGCCGGCGTCGGCGAGGCAAGTTTCAGTGCCAAGGATTCCAAACTCACGAATCTGTCCTCGGGCCCGATGTTCTACATCACGAACACGACAGCCACGGCTTCGCTCGAAAATACACAGCTTGTACAGGACGGCGATATCCTTGTAAATGTCACGAGCGGCCGCTGGGGCACGGCGGGCAAAAACGGCGGCAATTTCACGCTGAATACCGCGAACCAGAAGCTCACTGGCAAGATCCTGGCCAACAAGATCAGCAGCGTCACGCTGAACCTCGGCGATAAGGCCAGCTTCCGTGGCTCCCTCAATGAAGACAACGCCGCAAAGACGGCTTCGGTAAACCTCAAAAAGGGCAGCAGCTGGGAGCTCACGGCTGACTCTTACGTCACGGCCATCACGGATGAGAATGCAAAATTCCGGAACATCAAGAGCAATGGCCACAACATCTACTACGATAAGAACAGCAATGCTTCCCTGAATGGCAGGACCATCAAACTGCCGGGCGGCGGCAGGCTCATCGCCAAATAAAATCACCCAGGAAAAGAAAAGGAAGGGCTGGAAAATCCAGTTCCTTCCTTTTTATTTATTGACAATATTTCATTTCACCAGCAAAGTCAGCATGTATGGCATTTTTCGTAGATGCCGTGCTCCTTGAGCGTCTTGACGACGGTCTCGCCGATATGGGCAACGGTGTCCGCGACCTCAATGCCGACAGCATTGAGGGCCTTGATTTTATCCGCCGCCGTGCCCTTGCCGCCCGAAATGATGGCGCCGGCATGGCCCATGCGTTTGCCCGGGGGCGCCTGACGGCCGGCGATGAACGCCGCCACTGGCTTATCCGGCATATTCTGCTGAATCCACTTGGCCGCATCTTCTTCCGCCGTGCCGCCAATCTCGCCGATCATGAGCACGGCGAGTGTTTCCGGATCTTCTTTGAACAGTTTCAGCGCATCGATGAAGTCCGTGCCCTTGACAGGGTCGCCGCCAATGCCAACAGCCGTTGTCTGGCCGATGCCCGCGGCCGTAAGCTGGAACGTCGCTTCGTACGTCAGGGTGCCGGAACGCGAAATGACGCCGACATGACCTTTCCGGTGAATGTAGCCCGGAATAATGCCAAGCTTGCATTCATCGGCCGTGAGGATACCGGGACAGTTCGGGCCAATCAGCCGCGTCCTGCGGCCTTCCATATAGCGGCGCACCTTGACCATATCCTGCACGGGGATATGCTCCGTGATGCAGACCACGACGTCAAGCTCTGCATCCACGGCCTCCATGATGGAATCGGCAGCAAAACGCGCCGGCACATAGATGACCGAAGCCGTTGCGCCCGTCGCTTTGACCGCATCGCGCACCGTATTGTACACAGGGATGCCCTCGACAAACTGGCCTCCCTTGCCAGGCGTCACAC
Organism: Mitsuokella apri; assembly: GCF_047974105.1. Classification (NCBI taxonomy): domain Bacteria; kingdom Bacillati; phylum Bacillota; class Negativicutes; order Selenomonadales; family Selenomonadaceae; genus Mitsuokella; species Mitsuokella apri. Next base: position 7,612 of record NZ_JBHYRS010000010.1, on the reverse strand, counting down.
CGGCCACGATTTTGGTACCGTAGTCGAGCATCTGCTTCGTATGAAACGTCGCAGCCTTGCCTGTAATGCCCTGTACGATGACTTTTGTATCTTTATGAACCAAGATTCCCATAAGACGACCTCCTCATGCTTTGGCGTCGGCTTCTTTGACGAGCCGTACGATGGTTTCTGCGCCGCCCTCCATGGTTGGAGCCATGATGACGTTCGCAATCGGCGTATCCTTGAGAATCTCGCGTCCCCGTTCCACGTTGGTTCCTTCGAGGCGTACAACGACCGGCACCGGCAGGGAATGGCCATCCTCGGAAACAATCTTAGCCGCATCGACAATGCCCTGTGCTACGAGGTCGCATTTATTGATGCCGCCAAAGATATTGACAAAAATCCCCTTGGCCTGTCCGCCATCGAGCATAATGCGGAAGGCCTCAGCAATCTTCTCCGGCGTGGAATCGCCGCCAACATCGAGGAAGTTGGCTGGTTCGCCGCCATAATATTTGATGATATCCACGGTAGCCATAGCAAGGCCGGCACCATTGACCATGCAGGCCACGTCACCGCCGAGGTTGACGTAGTTGAGACCTGCTTCGGCCGCACGTCGCTCTTTCGGGTCTTCTTCTGTCTCATCACGCAGGGCCTCGATATCCGGGTGACGGAACAGTGCACTGTCATCAAAGTTCAGCTTGGCATCGAGGGCCACGACATCGTCATCTTCCGTGACCACCAGAGGATTGATTTCCGCAAGACTGCAGTCCTTGCCGACAAAAGCCTTGTACAGATTCATCATGAGCTTCGTGACCTTGCGCACAGCGGCCTGCGGGAAATGCATGCCATAAGCCATGCGGCTGGCCTGGAACGGCAGCAGACCGACAGCCGGGTCAATGTATTCCTTGAGAATCTTATCCGGCATCTCGGCAGCGACTTTTTCAATTTCCATGCCGCCTTCTTCCGAACCCATCATGACGACGCGTGCCGTCTGTCGGTCAATGACAAAGGAAAGATAATATTCCTTCTTGATGGCCGCACCTGCCTCGATGAGCAGGCGATTGACCTTCTTGCCCGCAGGGCCGGTCTGATGCGTGACGAGGATTTTGCCTAAAAGTTCTTCTGCCGCTTTGCCAGCAGCCTCCGGGGAATGGACGACCTTGACGCCGCCCGCCTTGCCGCGGCCGCCGGCATGAATCTGCGCCTTGACGACTACGGTTTCTGTGCCAAGCTCCTTGGCATTTTCGATGGCCTCTTCTACGGAAAAGGCGGGTTTGCCCTCAGGAACGTTAACTCCATAAGAGCGCAGGATGGCCTTACTCTGATATTCGTGGATATTCATAGACAATCTCCTATTTATTTGCTGTATGATAAGCCTCGAGTTTCTTTGCAGCTTCATGAAGCATATCCTGGGTAATCTTATACGGCATGATGCGCACGTCCTGCTTTTTCTCCGTCGCGCGGAATACGCGGTGGATATCTTCCTCACTCGCGCAGGTCTCCTGACGGCAGGTCGGCAGGCCTATGCTGCGGCAGAACGCATAAAAGCGTTTGAATTCCTCCTGCTGGCCATCGCAGAGCAAAAGAAGCAGAATGCCGTAGGCCACGAGCCCGCCGTGCTGCCGGCACTGTTCAGCCGCCGGCAGATCCGCGAGCTCTACAAAGAGCTGATGGGCGATATGCCCGTTGAACTCCGGAGCAGCAAAATTCGAAACAAGGCCGCTCGTCATGACAATGGAAAGAATGACTTCCTCAAAAGCCGGGCTCACAATATGGCGTTTATTATCGGCTACAGCCTGCTCGCCATAATCGTAAAGCGGGTCGAGGCACATCCTCGACAGAGCGATGCCCATGCCGTCCCGGTGATTGAGCTTGCGGCCGCGCGAGGCGATTTCCGCCTCATAGTACTTGGCCATCGTATCGCCAATGCCGCGCAGGAGATACTCGACCGGAGCCTGCGCCATGATGCGGCTGCAGAGGAATACATGGACTGGGGGAATCGTCGAATAAAGATAATCCTGGAATTTTCCCTCCGGCGTATAGATGGTAGCAATACTGGCAGATGCCGCACAGCTGCCAGCGACCGTAGGAAATGTAAAGAATGGCTTATGCTGTTTATGCGCCACAGCCTTAGCCGTATCAATGGCCTTGCCGCCCCCCACGGCAAAGACCATATCCGCAGCCCGTACAGCGGAATCGTTGTTGATGCGGTCGATATTTTCAAGAGACGTCTGTCCCCCCGCATGGATGAAGCCCGTAAACTCCAGCCCCACGCCTTCCACAGCGCGCACCATCTTTTCCTGTGCCGCCTCGATGCCGCGCCTGCCGCCAATGACGACAACGCTCTTGCCGTAGCGTGGGCAGACCTCGCGGATTTTGTCGTATGCTTCAACACCAATTGTATAATCCGGAAAAATCATGGTATAGCGGTCATTCATCTTACTTTCCCCCTTTCCCTATCCTGCTTCTTTTAGTCTTTTTGTCCCAGAACGTATACCGTCTGAGCTTTCCACGTATCCCCCTTCTTGAGAATCGGCTGTGGGAAATTCGGGTTGGCGAACGCATTCGGGAAATACTGTGTCTCAAGGCAGAAGCCCGTGCGGCGCTGGAATCTTACGCCATCCTTGCCCGGCAGGCTGCCGTTCAAATAATTGCCCGTATAGAACTGAACGCCCGGCTGCGTCGTGTAGCAGGTCAGCGTAAAGCCGGACTGATCGGATTCTGCATAAGCCGCTTTCTTGAGGCCTCCGTTCACATAATCGATTGGGCAGCTCGGGTCAAAACCGAACATCCCCGGCTTCATCTCAACAACCGGCTTCTCGTCGCGGATCACCCAGTTATGGTCATAGCCATGGCCCATGACGAGTTCATCAAAATCATCATCGATGTGCTCGCCAATGCGAGTCGGCTGGCGAAGGTCCATCGGCGTGCCCTCTACATCAAGGATACGGCCATCCGGCAGGGATTCCGCATCGGCCCAGGTATATTTGTCGGCAAAGATCTGGATTTTCTGGTCCAGCACCGGGCCCGAGGCAAAGCCATTGAGATTGAAATATGTATGATTCGTGAGATTGCAGACCGTGTCCGCATCCGAGACAGCTTCATAGCGGATGGACAGCTCATTGTCATTCGACAGCGAATAGAGAACGTTTACTGTCATATTACCGGGATAGCCGCCCTCACCGTCTGCGGCATGATACGTAAGCTTCACGCCCTGATCTGTCTCTTCTGCCGTCCAGAGTTTCTGATGGAAGCCCTTAAAGCCGCCATGAATGTGGTTCTGCATCTTAGAACCCGTATTGAGGTCCAGCTGATACGTCTTGCCATCAATCGTCACCTTGCCGCCGGCGATGCGGTTTGCATGGCGTCCCACGAGACCGCCCATGCTCGTATCATCTTTTTCATAATCCGAACCGTCCGCATATCCAAGTACAATATCCGTACGTTTATGGTCTTTGCCATAGGCACTCCAAGCCACCAGACGTGCGCCAAATGTCGTAACCTTGACTTCCGTTCCCTTCGTATTGCGCAGCGTATAGAGTTCTACCTCTCTGCCATCGCTGAGTTTTCCAAATGGTTCCTTTGTGATCGTAGCCATGCAGCATACCTCCCGGAATAAATTGATATCGCCGAATTGAATATGATTTCGGACAATTTTATACGACTTCACTTTACTATGTATTAACGTATTTGTCAAATTAATTTCATTTTCCTGTGTAATACTGTTACATTTATCAAGTTAAACAATTTGTGTCAATTGTGCTATAATTATGCTATAATGCAATCATAGTTGTAGATTTGCATGTAGTTTAAGAGGGGGAATCATGATGAAAGAGAAGAGTGCTTTTATTTTCTTCAACTGCGATGAAGAGAAAAGCCAGAAGTCGATGAACTTATTTTACAACAAAGAGATCTTCCGTGATCTCAAGGTCTCCCGCAAGGCTCTTTTAAGCAAGATTGAAGAAGAGATTGCTGCCGGCCGCATTCATGCAAAAGAAGAGGACCTGCCCGCTATCCGCGATGCCATCCTCAAGGGAGACCCAACCGATGCCAGTGCCTACATCCAGTATGGCACGATCCTGTCCTTTCCGATTGTTTAAGGCACACAAAAAAGACGTCACCTCAGATAGAAGTGACGTCTTTTTTTATATCCGGATTTCATCGAGATGATTCACGACCGTGTCCGCTAAGGAAAGGTCCTGCCTGCCGGAATGCGGGCTGCGGAACCCGATGCAGTACATGCCGGCACGTTTCGCAGCCAATACCCCCGCTGCCGTATCTTCAAGCACCATGCATTCTGCAGGACTTACGCCGAGCTTCTCTGCACTGAGCAGATAGATGGCAGGGTCCGGCTTGCTCTTCGGCAGCGTGCTGCCCGAAATGACAGATTTGAAATACGGACGGATGGCAAAAGCATCGAGCACGGTTTCCATGACCTTCTCCCACGAAGATGTGGCCAGTGCCAGGGGAATTCCCTTATGGTAAAGTTTCTTGATGAGTGCGACCGAGCCTTCAATCGGTTTTATAGCACCGCTCTGCAGAACTTCAAGATAATGCTCGTGCTTATAACGCACAAGCTCCTCTACCGAAAGGTCTTTACGCCCCTCTTTGGCAATTACTTCGCCAAATATCTCATTGCTCGTCCTGCCCATGTAATAAATGAGGTCCGCTTCATCAAAAGGCAGGCCAAAATGATGGAAGGTATCCATCTTGACGCGGGAATGAATGGGCTCGCTGTCCAGAATGACACCATCCATATCGAAAATAAATGCTGCTGGCTGCAAAAAAAGAACCTCCCCGTAATGTGTTAACTTCATTATACGGGAAGGTCCGGCTGCTGGCAATATCAAAAACCAGCCTGAAAAACGAGATTCATGAAGAACAAGAAGCCAAGGCCGTAGCTCAGGGCGTGCAGTTCGCGCGAGCGGCCGTTCATGAGCTTGAGCAGAGGATAAGCCGTAAAGCCAAAGGCCAGCCCCGTCGAAATACTGCCGGAGAGCGGAATCAGCACCACGACGAGAAAAGCCGGGAACCACTCCGAAAAGTCCTTGAAGTCCATATGCTGCAGCTGCTGCATCATCATGGCCCCTGTGATGATGATGACGGGCGCAATAGCCGCCTGCGGCACATAGGAGAGCAGCGGGATGAAGAACAGGGACACGAAGAAGAGCACGGCTGCAGTCAGGGCCATGAGCCCCGTGCGCCCGCCGCTGGCGATGCCGGCAGCACTTTCTGCCGCTGCAACCGTAGGACTTGTCCCCAAGATACTCGAAAGAATGGTCGTCAGGGCCGAACCGCGGAACGTCCGCGAAAATTTATTGCGGTCAGGCAGAATGCCTTCCAAAAGCCCCATCGTCTCAAATATCATGATCATGGACATCGAGAACACAGAAAGCAGAAACGGAATGGTCAGGGTATGATGGAAATCAGCCTGGAACAGCAGCTGCGGATAATCGTAGATATGGGAAAAATCGAGGTCGAGCGGTGCAGCATCCTTGAGCCCGAAAAACTGCGCCACGGCAGTCGTCACCAGTATGGCAATAAAGAAACTGCCAGTCACACCGCGCAGATAAAGGGCCAGGCTCAAGACAAGGCCAAATAAGGCCAGCAGCGCCATGGGATTTGTCAAAGCCCCAAGTTCGATGATGGAATTTGTACCGGAGCGGATGAGCTGTGCTTTTTCAAGGCCAATCTCAACGAGGAACAGGCCAATGCCTGCCGTAATGGCACACTTGAGCGAATTCGGCACAGCACTGGCGATGCGTTCACGCCATTTCGTGCAGGCTACGTAAGCAAAAATCACCCCTGAAACAAGAGAAATCGCAATGGCCTCCTGCCAGGAAAGTCCCATCTGCACGCAGACCGTATACGTGAAAAAGGCATTGATGCCCATGCCCGGAGTCAGTACAATCGGTGCATCCGCGACAAAAGCCATGATCAGACAGCCGATAATGGACGAAAAAATTGTGGCAAAGACGGAAAGCTCGGCCGGAATCCCCGCATCAGCCAGAATAATGGGATTGACGACAATGATATAAGAAATTGCAAAAAAAGCCGTAATGCCAGCCAAAATTTCTTTTTGCCATAAACGGCGGTCCTTAAAAACGCCGCCAAACAATGACTTCATATTGTTCCCTCCTGAATCCTTTTTTCTTACTGATTCTAGTTTAACGATTTTAAGTAAAATAAAAAAGGACAAGAGTCCATTGCGTCCTAAAAATATTAAAATATTTATATTCAGAAAGTTTTCGCCGCCTCTTTTTTACGATATAATATTCCATAAGAAGAGAATCGGGCTTATACCATCTAAAGGAGTTTTTTCATGAAGCTTGAACAAGTGATTGAATTCATGCCTGAGAGCATTCGACGGCTTATCAATTATCGCACTTTCCTGCCCGGCGAAGCCTTGGTCCGCAAGGGAGAACGCGCCGATCATGTCTTCATCCTGACAAAGGGCACGACGCGCGTCAGCAATGAATTTGCCAGCGGACAGCGTTACAGCTTTGCCAAGCAGACTGTACCAGACCTTATCGGGGATCTTGAAGTCCTGGCGGATCAGGAGTTCTTTTCCACCACGAATGAAGCTGTAACAACCTGTGAAGTCATAGCCATGACGGCCGACACGTTCAAGCAGTGGATGAAACGCGACAATCATTTTGCCTGTGCCATCGCCAAAATGCTGGCAAAAAAAATGTATCCGACTTCCAATGAGAACGGCCGTATCAAATTCCAGCCAAGCATCCAGCGTCTGCAGCAATACCTGATTAAACGCCTGGATGATTCTCCATCAGATCTTTTCGTGCTGCACAGCAACCGGCAGCAGATTGCCGATGAAATCGGCACGAGTGTCAAGACGGTCAACCGCGGTGTCAGCAAACTTCGTGATGCGGATTTTATCAGCCTGTTTCACGGCAAGATTGCCATCAATGCCGAACAGCAGCAAAAATTGCGTACCCTGAGATTTGATGTATAAAAAATGCAGCCCCTGCAGGCTGCATTTTTTATATGCATATGTTACTGTATATTATGGTACGTTACTTTACAGGCAGCTCTGAAGTGCAGTGCGGGCAGCGCGTTGCATCGTCAGCAATCTCCTGCCTGCAGTACGGGCAGAGACGTGCTGCCTTCGCTTCTTTCTTCGGCATCAGACGGTTGACCTGCTTAATAAGCAGGAAAATGGCAAAGGAAACAATCAGGAAATCGACCACGGCATTAAGAAAGGAGCCATAGGCAATAACCGGCAGTCCAGCGGCTTTAGCCTCAGACAGCGTTGCTGCCGGCGTACTCGAAAGGTTCAAGAAGAGATTGGAAAAATCAACCCGTCCTAAAAGCAAACCGAGCGGCGGCATCAGGATATCGTTGACAAACGACGAAACAATCTTGCTGAAAGCTGCACCAATGATGATACCAACGGCCATGTCAAGAACATTGCCACGCATAATAAATTTCTTGAATTCGTCTAACATAAGCTTCTCCCCCATATAAACATATGAATAAAACAAAACCGCTTTCATTCTACCATAAGCAAAAAGAAATTCATAGCATAATCATAACACAAAAAAGCTCCGCCGCAGCGGAGCCTTTGCTTAACCGGCAACTTCCTATCCTCCCAGTCCGTCTCCAGACAAGTACT